>JBGUQN010000027.1:0-40950 GCA_045131085.1 Fibrobacter sp. | reverse complement strand
AATACGAGTCGTTTCAGCTCACTAAGGCACCTCTACAGAATCCAAAATCTTCTGCACGACGGTTTCGGCAGAAACTTCTTCCGCTTCGGCCTCGTAGCTGAGGATAATGCGGTGGCGGAGCACTTCCATGGCGACGGCCTTCACGTCTTCGGGCGTCACGTAGGCGCGGCCCTGAATAAACGCATGGGCCTTAGCAGCCTGGGCAAGGCCGATGGAGGCACGCGGAGAGGCGCCCACTTCCACAAAGCCCACCAGGTCGCTGCGCTTGATGCTGCCCGGATCGCGGGTCGCAAGCACCAGGTTCACGATGTATTCGCGAACGCGTTCGTCCACGTACACCTGCTTCACCAGCTGGCGAGCGGCCAAAATGTCTTCCTTCGTAGCGACGGCCTGCGGCTGACGGAGGCCCGCACCGGCAACGGCATCGAGAATCTTCATTTCGTCGGCCTTGTTCGGGTAGCTGACCTTCACCTTCAAGAGGAAACGGTCCACCTGGGCTTCAGGCAGCGGATACGTACCTTCCTGCTCGATGGGGTTCTGCGTAGCGAGCACCAGGAACGGTTCGTCGAGCTTGAACGTTTCGTCACCGATGGTGATGTGGCGTTCCTGCATGGCTTCGAGGAGGGCGCTCTGCACCTTCGACGGAGCACGGTTAATTTCATCGGCAAGCACGAGATTCGTGAAGAGCGGGCCCTTGCGGGTCTCGAACTTGGATTCCTTCGAGTTGTAAATCGTGGTACCCAGCAAGTCGGCCGGGAGCAAGTCGGGCGTAAACTGGATGCGCTTGAAGTCGAGCGACACCGCATCGGCAAAAGCCTTCACCGCAGTCGTCTTGGCAAGACCCGGCAGGCCTTCCAGCAGCACGTGGCCATCCGCCAGAATACCCGTCAGAATGCTTTCGACCAGAGCCTTCTGGCCAATAACTGTTCCTTCCACTTCACGCAGCAAGTTCATGCAGAATGCGCTCTGCTGGCGCACCTTTTCCGAAAGTTCTTGAATATCCATGTGAGTACCTCTAAAATTTTTTACGGACATTAAAATACAAAATTTGCCTCAAAAAAAGCAAATCTGCGAAAAATAGACTGTAGAAAGTAGGCAGAATTGCACAATCTTACCTTTTTGGGGCCCTAATCATCAGAATCAAAGCCATAATTTATCATAAAATAAAAGCGATTTCTCGGTTCATCAATTTCCCGTCCATATCGCAACTCTACCGAGAAAGCCTTATACGCCAAATAAATTCCGGCTCCAAATTCATTATAAAAGCCCGTGGATGGCGAACCTAAACCTGCGCCATTTTCATCTACAAAGTACGCATTCCGCGAAAAATATTCGCAAAGTCCCACTCTAACATTCCAACTTAAAGGTTTTTCTTCAATCAACATCAGTCCGCCATAAATAGGAACCTGATTTTCAATCCCTATCGTCATTCCCGACCAGCCTTGAATTCCTACATATTCCCATCGAAGACCAGCAAGGCCACTTGCCGAGAAAAGGTTTTCTGAATAAAAGCCCATAACCAAATGATTGTACCTAAATAAAAGAGCCAAATCTAAATCACCAAAAAGCTCCCCATCAGTATAATCACTTCGCAAACGATTCTCACCTCGATGGAGGTCACCGACTTTAGCAGTCCCTCCGATAACAATAGCAGATCCGTCTTCTTTCACATTCATAAACTGCGCTGCAGAAGGCGGATGACTTGAGCACCCCGCAAGCAGCAGGGCGCACACCATCAACACAATCCATAAAATTCCGCGAGCCATTATCTACAAAATAGAATATCTAGGCAAAAACCGAATTCATTCCATCCAACAATTTGCAAGCTTCATCATATAAAACAAACCATATTCCCCACGCGGGGAATATGGTCTACGCTATCATTTTCCCGGCGCCGGGAAAATGATATTACTTTTTCTTCTTTTGGGGTTTCAAAAGCGATGCATCCGCCCTTTTCAAACGGCGAGCCACCTTCTTGACATCCTCGCTTGCAGGCAACTTTTCGGGAACGATGCCACGATCAAGGAGCATCTTGCGGACGGCGCGATTGTTATCCACATGTTCCCCCTCGATTCTCTTTTGTCCGAAAAGATTCTTGGCCTGCGTCTTGACCGAAGTCATCTCGGAGGCAAGGTCCTTCGCCTTGATGCTTACCGTAGGCAAGAAGTCTGCCAGCGGACGGCTTGCAGGTACGTTATACTTTCGCTTCAAGAGATTCGTATCAATGTTGAACAGCGCTTGGTCGCCCTTGGAGCGGATGACAGCAAAGCCCTTGCTATCCACTCCACGTTCAAACAATACTCCAGAAAGCACCTTTTCGGTATGAGCAAGTTTTTCCCTCGCCTGCACACGTTCCAGTTCGCGAATGCGACCTTCAACAATTTCCGCTACACGAGTCTGCACAGCAAAGTAATTCTGTGCAAAAGAGATTTCCGGCTTGCGCGAATCTCCGTTCTGCGCAATCAAGTAGCAGGCGTAACGCGTGAGCATATAGTCAGACACTTCTCGAACAGAACCACTACCAAGGGAGACCATTTTCCCGGCGCCGGGAAAATGGTTCTCAACGATTTCTCCCGCATTCTTGCAAGCCTCCATCGCCTTATCAATAGCATTCTGAAAACGCTCCCACTTGGTATAACCAAGTAGCGTACTCAGGTCGCGCGCACTCCAGCACTCCACCCCCTGGTATTCGCAAGCAAGCGCCTCGAACTTTTCGAACAGGGTCTTGATTTCTTCGGACTTCATTGTCGTCTCCTTTTGGTCGCATTCTGCGACCGGTTAATGTTTAGAGACGTCCTTGTAAAACCGAAACCCGATTAAAACAAGAACGCACCTCGCCTTTCCATAGCGAGATGCGTTCAGGCATTTAATGTATCAAAAACTTAGAACGCAGACAAGTAGTTCAACAAAATTTTACAAATACAATCCAAATCGGACATCGCACTTGACGCCCGCAAAATCAATATAGTTCATCCACACGGCACAGCCAACGCTCACGCCGTTAATCAGCACGTCCTCGTCTTCGATAATGTTTTTCCTGCTCTGCAACGTATGCTCGTAGCGCACACCCACTGAATAATGGTACAAGGGTTCCACATGCTCGTCGCTATCGAGCGGATCATACGATGTCACGCCCATGCCGATTTCGGGCGCAATTTTCCAGATGCCGTTCATGTCTATCGGAGGTCTGTAAAAAACATTCGCATCGACAGATGCGACCGAAAAATTAGTGCCACCGCCAAGCGACATGAAGATTTCCCCAAAACGGGAAACAAAACCCCAGACAAATTCCGCACCGCCAATTACGTCTTTCTGCTCGGCAAAGAACGGCGCCGTCAAGGACAATCCCAAATAATAGTCCTTGTAGCTCCGGTTTTTCTCGTTCCACTTTTTCTTGTTCTCCTTGAGTTCGCGCTCCCTCGCCTCGCCAGCCCGTTTTTCGTCGGCCGCCTTCCTCTGCTGGCATTGCGTATCGTCCTTGTCGCAAGAGATTGCCCAATCAACAAGGCCAAAAACCACCTCCAACATGGTAGGCGCTTCATCTTCGCTAGATGCTTTCGAAGAACCCGCCCACACCGGGAAAACCAGCATGCCCACGCATACCAGAACAACCCTCAATGTCAGTTTCGGCGAAAACATAACCAGCCCCCTAAATATTGCCCCAGGCAATCTCCTCCTTACTTATGAAGATAGATTATTTTACCCAAACTAGAACGCCGGATATCTGCTGATTCTGTGCGTTTGTCGGGATTTAAAACGGCGACCCCGGCACAGAGGCCGGGGTGACAATTGCGAAATAGGTTCGGGGTGACAAAAAGATTATTTCTTTTTCGGGGCGGGGACTTCCGGAAGCATGGCGTCCAGGAGTTGCATGAGAAAAGCGCTGTCTTCGATCTGCTCGGCGGTAATGCGGAGCATGGGCTTCGCGCCCTCATAGGGCAGCTGCTTTTTCGCACCTGGGAGCATTTTCAATGCCGCGGCCACGGGCTTTACCAGCAGGCGGTCGTCATAAATCCCGCCGAAGATTTTCCCGTCGGCATACAGGATGTATTCGCCCATCATCTTGCGGGTCGTCACGCGCAGTTCACCCTTGAACTGCTGCAGAACGTGGTCACGGAACTTTTCAGAACTCGGCATTTATACCCCTTGACGTATTTTATATTGTAATATAAAAAATTAATTTGTATATTCTCCCTATGCTCAACTACGTATTCCTCATTCTCGCCATTGTCGCGGAAGCGGCCGGTACCACACTGCTCAAGATGTCGGAGCAGTTCACGAAACTCGTTCCCTCCATCGCCTCGCTCGTCTGCTATGTGGCGTCGCTGTACCTGCTGAGCCTTTGCCTGCGCACCATCCCCATCGGCATTGCATACGCCACCTGGTCGGCACTCGGCATTGCCCTCATAACGATAAGCGGCATCTACTTTTTCAAGCAGATGCCGGATCTCGGAGCCATCGTAGGGCTCATTTTGATTGTTTCTGGTGTCGCTGTCCTAAATCTTTTTTCAAAGATGGACATCCACTAAGGTAGCGGATTACTTCACCATAATTTTTGCAGAGCGTGCCATGTGGTCGCTTTCGACACGTACCACGTAGCTACCCTTGTCAAGGTGCGCAAGGTTAAAGCTCCTGGATGCGCTCACCGCTTCGGAGAACGATTCTACACGGTGGCCCATCAGGTCGAACACCTGCACGCGCACCATCGAAGCCTTCGGCAACGTCACCGTCAGTTCGTTGTTCACGTAGCCGAGCCCAAAGTTCGGGAGAGCGGCAGCGACAATTGCATCGCCCTTTTCGCTAGAACTGGACTTGGCCTTGCTAGAAGAGGACTTTGCAGAGGAGCTGCTAGACTTGGCAGAGCTAGAAGAAGACTTCGCGCTGCTGCTAGATTTCGCAGAGCTGCTGGACTTTGCGGAACTGGAGGAAGACTTCTCGCTAGAGCTCGACTGCGGCGCAGCGCTTGAACTAGACGAAGAAACGGTGCTGGAACTAGATTCTTCAACGCTGGACGAAGAAGCAACGCTGGAGCTAGACTCTTCTGCACTGGACGAGGACTCCACGCTAGAGCTGGACGGCAGGGATTCTACAAGATCGTATTTTGCGACGAAACTCGCCCTGGTGGAATCATACCCTGCGACGTTGATGGTATAGGTGTATTCCCCGTACGGAATATCGAGGCTCGCATTGCCGTAAAGCGTGAGAAGATTATTCACCGTATCGATCGAAACGTCAAGTCCGAGGCCATCACTCTCAATAATGTTCCAGGCAATGTTGTCATAGCGGAACACAAGAGGTTCAACAGTACCGCCGGGCATAACCATCTGCCTTTCCGGACCGCTGACATGTTCAAATATCATGGGCAACGGATCTGCAGTGACAAACACCGTGACGGTATCGTCAATATCCGGGCCGTCAGCGATGACCCTGACAGTGTACCTTCCATTGGCGGAGCGGTCAACGGCTCCATTGAAAGTCACCACGCCGTCCTGAATTTTCACATTGGCCGTTCCCGGGAAACCATCCACAATCACCCTTTCTGCGTTCTTGGTATTGAAATACATCGTCTTGATAGATTCACCGGCAGTTAGATGCTGATCGCCATTATCAGAAGTCATGGAAATCTCAGTAGGCACCAGCGGACCTCTCATGAAAACTGTCACCCTCGCCGTGTCGTTATTGTTTTCACCCCTGGCAATGACCTTAACCTCATAGGCCCCATAATCCAGATCGGGCTTGGTTAGTACGAGAAGAGACATGCTCCCACGTTCGCGATCGACGTGCAAATAATAACGTTCAATTATGGGAGAGAGGATTTCAGGTTCTCCCACCATATTGTTGAAGAAGAACTCGACCATATCCAGGGTGTCACCCACAACCACATGTTGCGAATCATTTTTTGCAATTCTCAGGTCAGTGGAATCGTTATTCGCAAATATAAAGGCTCTACCCGAAATATCAAGCGTATCGTATTCCCACGTGAGCATGCGAATCCCATAATTCCTCGTGTGAGGCCAATTCGATGCATGGAGGGTTCCAGAGATTGTGATTAATCCTTTATCCCGATTGTCGTCCACATTGAGTCCGTACGGGACCGTGTGATGCATAACCTGCGCGACGTTGCCATATTCAATATATATCGGTTCGATTTCTCGACCGACGACCATTCTCTGGTCCATATTGTCAGAAACTAGCCTAGCGTACGGTTCTCCTGCCGGCTCCAAGAATAGTGTAATGATACTTGCGACCGTATCCGTCACACTAGGTCCCTGTAACAAAATGACGGCTTCTTTTCTACGATTATCCAAATTTTTTTTAAGCTTTCCGAAAATCGTGCAAGTATCCCTATTCCATTGCACAGTCAAGCCAATATCTTCAAAGCCATATTCCTCATGATGCCTAACATTGGTGTAACGCACGACAATCGGTTCAATATCGTCCCCCATGCGCGCATCGGCAAAGATTCTATTCTCGTATTGTTCATGACCGGTCAGAACCTCCACTCCCGGAACCCAGTCAGACGCCATCGCATACGTCGCGAGCAACGACGCAGCCAACACTAATAGAAATTTTTTCATACAAATCCCCTTGTTTTTGAGAGTTTTTAAGATTTGCGACAAAGTTAAAAAAATTTTTTGCAAAACAAAGGCAAAAACACACAAGTTTGTATGTTTTTTCTAAATTTTATATAAACTTTTCCATATAAACACACTGGAACGTGTCGTGGTGCGGTTTGCCGTTTTCGTTAAAGCGGTAGCCCATTTTTTCGTAAAAAACTTCAAGGCCCACGCGGCTAGAGATTACGGCCTTCTTAAAGCCCTGTTCGCGCATCCATTTTTCGGCTTCGGCCACAACAGAGCGGCCTAAATGCTGCCCGCGGTATTCCGGAAGCACGACCACTCGCCCGATTTCGGCAGATTCGCCGTCAATGCCGAACCAGCGGCATGTGGCCACCGGGTAAATGCCGTCTAGCGCCAGGATGTAATTGCATTTTTCGCCATCCTTCGCATCGATTTCGGCTTCAAGCGGAATCTGGTGCTTGCGCATCATCGCCTGGATGCGCACGTAATACGCACCCGCACGTTCGCATTCTTTTGTGACCCGGATAATCTGCATCGTCTGCACAATTTACATTTTTTTTGTTTATCTTTATAAAAACGAGCATAAAGGGAGGCCTCCATGACACTCATGATTATCCAGCTTTTGATCGTACTCCTCGCCCTTTACGTGGGCTCGCGGTACGGAAGTCTCGCACTAGGCGCCATTTCGGGCATCGGCCTTGCCCTCCTGGTGCTCGGATTCGGACTCAAGCCAGGAAACCCGCCCACTGACGTCATCTACATCATTATAGCGGCAGTCACATGTGCGGGCATAATGCAGGCCTCGGGCGGCATGGATTGGCTTATCCAAATTGCGGAACGGCTACTGCGCAAACACCCGAGCCACATCACGTTCCTCGCTCCGCTTTGCACGTTCTTCCTCACCGTGCTGGTAGGTACGGGTCACGTGGTCTACACCCTCATGCCCATCATTTGCGACATCTCGCTCAAGCAGGGAATCCGCCCAGAACGCCCCTGCGGCGTCGCTTCCGTCGCATCGCAGGTAGGCATCACCTGCTCACCGATTGCGGCAGCTGTCGCCTCGTTCGTCGTCATCTCGAACTCAAACGGATTCAACGTGAACAACCTGCAGGTCATCGCCATTACGATTCCCGCTTGCCTCTGCGGGCTCATGGCCGCAGCCGTCGTCTCGTACAAGCGCGGGCTTGACCTCGACAAAGACCCCGCTTTCCAGGCGCGTCTCAAGGACCCGCAAATGAAGGAATACATGTACG
Source organism: Fibrobacter sp. (assembly GCA_045131085.1). Lineage (GTDB taxonomy): Bacteria > Fibrobacterota > Fibrobacteria > Fibrobacterales > Fibrobacteraceae > Fibrobacter. Next base: position 33,116 of record JBGUQN010000027.1, on the reverse strand, counting down.
GAAACACCGCCTCCGTGCTCGACAAGGAAGTTTCCAAGGAAGCGAAGCGCGCCGTGTTCATCTTCCTCGGCGCCCTGGCCGTCATCGTGCTCTTCTCTATTTTCCAGATTGCGGGCCACGACATCCGTCCCAAGTTCCCCACAGGAAAGATTATCGACGGGGTAGCGCAGGTAAAGCCGCTCGCCATGAATATCATTATCCAGATTGTGATGATTTCGGCGGCAGCGTTCATGATCATCTTCTGCAAGGCGAGCCCCAAGAAGGCGGTGGCTGGCGCCGTGTGGCAAAGCGGCATGGTCGCTGTTGTCGCCATCTACGGCATCGCATGGCTTGCCGACACCTATTTTGCAAACTACATGGACGTGATGCAGGGCGGCCTCAAAGACATCGTGCAGCACTACCCGTGGGCCATCGCGCTCGCCTTCTTCGCCGTGAGCGTGCTTATCAATTCGCAGGGTGCCGTAGTGGCCGCCATGCTCCCGCTCGCCTACAGCCTCGGCATCGAAGGCCCCGTGCTTTTGGGCGTGCTCCCGAGCGTGTACGGGTACTTCTTCATCCCGAATTACCCCTCTGACATCGCGACCGTAAACTTCGACCGTTCGGGCACTACCGTCATCGGCAAGTACCTGCTGAACCACAGCTTCATGCGGCCGGGCCTTACAAGCGTCATCGTCTCGACCATCGTCGGGACAATACTCGTAAAAGTGTTCTACTAAAAAGCATTCACACTCCCCCTATGGCCGCCAGACTTTTATGATGTCCGGCGGCTGTATCATATATGCGCCTTTTTGTTTCATTCATGAGAAATAATTTTTATGCAATCACATTTTTTAGCATTTTCGCATAAATTTCAAAGTTTTTGTATCATTCCCTATTGACTTTTGCATTTTTTTGGTTTATATTGAAGTCGAGAGGAAACAAGATATGAAACCCATAACCGATTATCAAGATTACCGCCAGTACATGCTGGACTTCTACGAAGATCGCAAAAAGTCCGGCTTTACCTGGCGCGAATTTTCGAAGGAAGCGGGATTTGCCTCGCCTTCTTACTTGAAACTCGTTTGCGAGGGGAAAAGCTCGCTGAGCCGCGTCGGGGTCCCGCGCGTCGCACATGCCATGAACCTTTCGGGCTACGAAATCGTATTCTTCGAGAAGATGGTGGAATTCGGGAACGCGACAAACGACGACAAGAAAAAGGCCGCCTTCGCAGAACTCACCCGCATAGCGAAAGAGCAGAAGGCCCGCGTCATAGACGCCGACATGTTCGCGTATTACGATTCCGCATTGAATTCCATTGTCCGTGAACTTGCGCCCCTGATGCCGGGAGCACTCCCGAACGAAATCGCCAAGAGGATCAAGCACCTATTCACGGCGCAACAAGTCCGCGATTCGCTTGCGCTACTCACCAAGGCGAAATTCCTGGAAGAGAGCGACGAAAACATATACCACCAGACCGATAAGGCCATTACCGGTTCCACCGAGGCCATACCGCTCGCGCTGCGTTCCATGAACCGCGAAATGACAGACCTTGCCAAGGAAGCCATCGACACCATCGATGTAAACGAGAGGAACATCTCGGGCGTTACCTTGGGCGTAGACGCACCGACACTTACGCGCATTTCCGAAGAGGTCGACAACTGCCGCAAGCGCGTCATTGCCCTTGCAAACGGCTGCAAAAAGATCAACCAAGTTTATCGACTTAATCTGCAACTTTTCCCGTTGACAGACAAAGTATAGGAGGAGACCATGAAACCCACAAAAACCACACTCGCTATCGCCGCACCTATTTTGGCCGCCTCATTCTTTGCTGCCTGCGGAGATTCCAAGATTAGCGGCACCGATGAACAAGCGAATTCTCTTACCGCAAAAATCATCGCCGAATGGCTGGAAACCGACACGCTAACAGCGAGTCCATTGGTCTCTGATAGTTCCAGCTCGTATTTCATCGGCCACGAAGACCTTACTGCCGGAATCAAAACTGAATTTGGAGAACTGGTACGTGTCAACCACACGAACTTTGAATCCATTTACTGCCAAACGAAAAATACATGGTTTGTGTATTCTGTAAATGTTGCTGACACCGCCGTGACAAAGAACTTCAGCATTCCCGATTCCGTATCGCCGGAAGCATTCAAGAATGACTGCGCTCTCGACGGAGGCACGTTGGTAGAAGAAGAACCGCTCTATGAACAGCTCCGATTCACCTGTACATTACCTTCGCCAATGGATGCAGAAATCGCTCCGGGGAAAATGCAATACTTTGATATTAACTGGAAAAAATATGCGAAACAGATTGTAGATATCTGCGGAGAACCCTTGCCAGTTGATTCCCTTGATTTCAACCCTCCCGATAGCAACCCGGAACCCATATCTAAAGAAGACGCCCTCATTGAAACCTACCTACAAGGCAACACGCTTTCTAAGTGGTTCATGGTCGATTTCTGGTGCGCCGATAAGGGGTTGTCACTTGAATGCGGAAATTCCGATATACACCTGAATAACGGCATTCTTTACTATTCCCTCATCAACATTTCTGAATCCATCCGTTGCCAAGGCCTTGTAAGCGATTCCTTAGGCGAGCTCCCAAAAATCCGTTCCTACTCGGTTTTTCTCGACAGCAATATCGCCACAAGAACTTGGCGCAATGACAATTTCAGCAGGATGTCGGAAAGCGAACTCGCCGAAGCCCTGATAGATTTCAAAAACGATTGTGAAGGAATCGAGGGCAAACTTTCGGACGTGGAAGACAACACGATTACCTGCAAGATAGAAGTTGCACCGGACAACAAAGAAGATTTTGAAAAAGGCGACACCCCGCTTTACATCTTCACGGACCCCAGCTGGCGCAAGTTCGCCACCAAGGTGGTTGACGCCTGCAAAAACTACGGAAAATAGGTTTACTTCACCGCGATCCTATTGCCGCTCGTCGAAGGGCGAGCGACCAGGTTCCCCGCAAACGCAAAAGAAGATAGCGTCAAAAGCAGGGCAAAAAAACGCTAAGAGGGATTTTGAAGAGGCCATATCTGAAAGATATGAAATTTACTGGATTCCAGGTCAGTTGTATTTTAGGGAATACTTGTAAATCTTGAGGGGCATGCCTTTGTTTTTCTTCGGGTCCGGCAGTTCGTACGTGCTCTGGACGACATTTCCGGCGGCGTCAAGCTCTATGCGGGCCACCAGGCGGATTTTTCCGCCGTAGTCGTAATACTCCTCGCGTTGCAGCAAGCCATCGGCATACAACTCCTGGCGCTTGATTCCGCTGGATTCTACAGTCAGCGTGTTGCCTTTTTCGTTGTAGGTGTATTTCACGTGCTCGTTGTCCATCGTGATATCGTCGGAGTAATACAGTTCCACGACCTTCCCTGCCGAATTGTACTTTTCGAGCTTGTAGCTATAGAGTTTGCCATCAAAAGTCACCGACGTTTCCATCGGCTTGTGTACAACAGGGTCGTAAGTGAACTCGACGTGATAGGCCCTAGGACTCGCCTGCAGTGCAATCAAGGTCAGGGAATCGTTTTGGTCGTAGGTAAAGGCCATCTCCTGCTTGAAGGGGAAGAAAATGCCCCCGCGGTCCATGTGGCCCTTCACACCCAAATGGAAATTTACGCGGTAGTCTTCCAAAACAAGACTGCCTTCCTTGTTTACCAGCCGGTATTCGCGGACAAGCGAGCCATCGTCATCCTTCTTTTCCATCTGGAGCTTGTATGCCTTTTTCCCGTACTCGACATTCCTCTCGACAAGGTAGCCATCTTCTACGCGGCTGATCCGTGAAAAGAGTACCTTGCCCGAAGAATCCCTCATCTCGTTCCGGATCTCGACACCGCCCTTGTCCCAGCATTTCTCCATCGTCCTGTAAAGTGCCATCGAGCCCGAGTTCGTGTCGGCGACAAAGAGTTCACCCGAAATACATTCCACGTCACCGTTCAACATACGCTGTTCAAAGTCGGTTTTCGGGTGGACCTTCCAGCGGCCTGTCTTGTCGAGGTTAGAAAAGAAAGCAAGCGCACTCGCCCCCTGCATGGAACACCCCTGCAGAATCAACGGTAGCGCGACGAGCAGTGCTTTATACTTTACCATAGGGCGGGAGTATTGAACCTGTACCCGTATTCAATGTAGATGCCAGGAATGCACTGGATTGGCGAGAGTTCCATGCCGATTTCAAAACGGTGGAAACTGCCAAACACAAAGCTGGTCTTGGATGTCATGTACTTCATGTCGGCGTTCAGCGGGATGTCGATTGCCTCGCGGAGGCTAATCGCCATTTTCGTCTTGAAGTAGAATTCGCCGTACACCTTTATGTTGTCTGTAGAAATAACCTCTTCACTGACAGAAGGAGCATAGTATTCTTCATCGTCATTCTTGTAGCCGACAAAGTAGTTCTTGGCATACCCGGTTCCAAACCCGAAGCAACGACCAGACGACATACAGTGGACGGTTCCGATGGCCAAATCAATCATGAGGCTAAGGCCGTTAGCTGATTTTTCGGCAGCCGAATCCTTGTTCCAGCCGTTGTCCTCGTACATTTCGTCCGTGTAGGCAAAGTAAAAACCGAGGCCCGCCGAAATGGACGCCAGTAGAGACCATGACTTGCCGTTATGGCCCCTTGCGATGCCGTTGAAGCCTTCTTGCGTGAACATGAAGTTTCCGTTCGCCACTTCCTTGCCGACGTTGTCTATCTTCCATATCCTCGGCGAAGGAGTGTACGAGTAATCGCTATAGACATAGAACGGCGAGAAATACCTCAGGTTACCATTGTAGTCTTTCTCGAACGTGAAACTGAACGAGTCATCTGACCAAGGGAGAAGGGGAACCCCATTCTTGAAAAAATCCCATGTAAGGACTTTGCCCTTATAGAAGTACTGGAATCGCTTGTAGTGGGGTGGAGTGACGTCGATGCTCTGCAGGACCCCGTTCTGGAAACTCACCCTAATGAAGTGTGACTCTCCCTGTTCGCCGGAACTTGCTGAGCCCGACGAGGAACCCTGCTGGGCTTGCCTGGCCTCAAGACCCCTCTTGATTCTGGCTTCTACGACCTTCTGCAACGGTGAACTGCGGAGGAATCCCGGCGCATAACGTTTCTCGTCGAATAGGTCGCCACAGTCGGCCACCCATTTCTTGCCCATTTCGTCCGTCGCGGCAACAGCCTCCTCATCAAAATACAACTCAACACCGGAGCCGTTATACTTGGAGCGGATTATCTTCTGGGGGTTGTAGTCTTCTGAAAAGAACGAGAACAGGTAATCTAGGCATTCTTCTGCATGGGTTTCGAGCATTTTGTAGTCTTTGTCGCTAGCGCAGGCAAAGGCTACAGCAAAGAGGATGGTTAAAATTATCTTTTTCATTTGTTTGAAAAGATAAAAAAAACTAATCTTCTTCCGAGATCCCCATGAGTTTCATGGCGCCCTTCCAGGTTTCCTTGTTTTCGAAGCCGTCGCGCTTGCCACCGCCGTAGCGGGCGTGCGCAAATTCCTCCACAAGGCTTTCCCAGCCTTCGAGCTTGCCGTCCTTCACCAAGTTGTCGAGATTGACCGCGGAGGCGGCGGAATCAGTTCCATCGGCGCCACCTTGCGCAAGCCCGAGACGCTGCGCGACAAAGTCCTTGCAGACACCTTCCAGTTCCAGCAGCCACTCGCGGCTATCCGCCGTATTCACGCGCTGCTTTAAGAGCAGCATGCGGTCGCGCAGGGCGTTTGCGGCGGCGTTCTTCGTGGCCAAAGCCTTCTGTGCCGCCGCACGGCGGCGCACGCGCCACAGGCCAGCACAGAGCACGCAAATGGCCACAATCAGGCCCACTACAAGCGGGAGCGGGTTAAACGGTTCATTCACGCGAATATCTACGCTCTCGCTCCGCAAATCGAGCGGCTGCCCCATTTGCGTCGGAATCTCAAACCGCATGGCAGGAATATGCAGGTTACCCGTATCCGCCGCCAAAATCTTGTACGTAAAGGTAATCGAGGCCACCTCCGCGCCGTCCTTCACGGACCGCGCCGATTCCTGCGACACGCCCACCTGTGTAAGGCCCTTCGCGTTCGCGGAGCCCGCAGGCACGACCAGCAGGGCACTCCCCTGCACGCTCCAGCTCACCGTAACCGGGAAATCAAACGTATCGCCCACCGTAACCGCGGGCATACCGCCTTCGGGCCCGGCCGTAATCGAAATGCCCAGCTGTTCGGGAGTGGGCATGCTTGCCGCCGGAACAGTGTCCGGCATAGCACTTGCAGCAGAATCCTGTGCATCAGCAACGCCATCCTGCACAACGTTTGCAGAATCGTTCAAAACGGCTTCCGTATTCAAAGAATCATTTTCCATACCTGCAAATCTACAAAAAAACGCCCCGCGAAGTTGCGGAGCGTTAAAAACCCTTTGAAAGCCCTCGCCTTGCGGGGGCAACGTCAGGCGTTACAGCGGGAGCAGGGCGGGCTTAATGAAGAAGCCGTTCAGCAGTTCACCGTACAACGTCATGAGGATATGCGGGAAGTAGCTGAACCCGTTAATAGCCCTCTGGTTAAAGTTCGCCGTGCAGCCATCAAGCCAAGCCTGGTTCCCGGCCATGCCCGTAAGGCACCATGCGCCATGGAAGTGCGGCTGGAGGTTTTCTTGCTTGAGCGTACTGTCGGCCATGCCCGCTACCGCCGAGTAGATGGTCGCACCAGCAGTCGACGGCAACTTGTTCGGGTCACCATTCGTCTTGCCCGATATGAACAAGTTCATGTTGGTAAGCAGCTGCTGTGCACGCGGATCCTGGGTCCAGAAGAAGTCCCATGCAATGCGCCACGGCACACGCACGGCTTCGTGGAAGAACCTGTAGTACGTATTGGTTGCGCTGCCATTCTTCGGGTCCACTGCCACGCCATTTGCATCGCTCCAGTCCGGAAGGAGTCCCGGGCCCTTCGCCTGCACGGCAAGCATGTAATCGTACATCGTATTCAGCACGTTCGTCCAGTTATGGTTCGGGTCAACAAGGGCGAACAGTTTCAAGGCCACCGGTGAGAAATAACTCGGGTTGTACGCACTCGTTTCCTTCTTCCACATGGCCATGTTGCCCGAATAGATCAGGCCTGTCGGGCTGATTTCGTTGTCCCAGATGGCAGTGATAATCAGGAGGGCGTCGTTCAGGTACGTAACGTCCCCGGTTTCATAGTAGGCCAAAACAAGCGATGTCGCAATATCCAGGTCGGCGTCCGTGGCCGACGATGCGTTGGCCGGCATAACGAGGGACTCGTACGAGAACGTACCCACCTTCCAAGGCATCAAGTTAAAGGTCTGGTATTCGCGGTAACCCTTGTTATAGTACCAAAGGGAATTGAACGCCGGCATATCCTTCATAAAGAACGTAATCAACATGCCATAACCGATACCTTCGGATACGGTGCAGCCGCGGCGCTTATAGCCGTTGGTGCTTTCATCGATAACGCAGTAGGAGTCCGACTGCGTATCCCAAATGATACGGGCCGGGTACAAGCCATTTGCGACATAGTTGCCGAATATGACCGTCCAATCCTGAGCCAACTGAGGGTAAAGAGCAGCCTCTTCCTGGTAGGTCTTGTAGTAAGTACCTCTCCATGCACCATACCAGTTCATGGCGACATTCGCGTCTGCCGTCGTGGGCAAAAAACCGTAGGGGGTCTGCTGCGTACCACCGCCTATCGTCGATGACGAAGTCGGGATTACCACCGCGCTACTCACAGGAGGAGTCGGCGGAGGAGTCGGCGAAGAAGGGTCGTCACTGCAGGCCGAAAGCATCATCGCGGCACCCATGGCGAGCACCGGGAAAAGCGAATATTTCTTCATTTGAAAAATCCTCAACATTTTTCCCATAATATACCTTTCTATTCGGCATTTATCTACGAAATAAACAAAAAAAAAGCCCGGAGCGTAGGCTCCGGACCCTCTATGTGAACAAAATCACCCGATTATTTCAGTACAATCTTCTTTGTCAGCGAAACCCCGTGACCTGCGATACGGACCATGTAGGCACCGGCATCGAGATTCGAGAGGTCTGCAGAAGCGCCGATATCGAAGGATTTCACGACCTGACCGCGGAGGTTAACCACCTGGGCCTTGCCGGCAGTGACACCATCAAACGAAAGCGTACGGCCAGAGAGAATCACCTTCGCATCTGTTGCCGGGCGGCTTACCGATTCCACAGCAGCGACCTGGAACACTTCAGGCTTGTTGATGGTAACTGCATAGCCGCTGTTGATCGACCTGATCTTGGTTATGCGGAAGTCACCGACAGTGCCTGCACGGCCTTCAAACTTGAACTTGATTGCCGCAATGTGCTTAAGGGCAGAAGTCTTGTTAACCGCTAAGCCCCAACCCGTAGAACGCTTGAACTTGGACCAAGGAATCACCAGCTGACGGACATGGTGGCGGGACTTGGGTGCAGACGCCACGTAAGTACCGTAGTAAGGAGCCTTCTTGTTGCCGTCGGTGACGAGTTCTACAGAGAAGTCGATAGTGGATTCGTATTCAATGACGAGGCCACCCCAGGCAGAGACATCCGTGCCTTCCTGATCTTCGCTCCAGATGTTGAAGCCAACACTTGCATACGGATGACGTGCGCCATGTTTCAGCATCACGCGGCCCTTGACACCTTTATAAGCCTGGACGAGCGGGCCGAAGAAGTTACCCCACACGTCTTCGTGGACGTTGGACGGCCATACAAACTTGGAACGACCATGTTCATCTGCGTCGGTTTCTTCGTACCAGTAACCGTAAGTCTTGGTATCCGAACCCGTGCTGACCCTGCCAATATCATCGTTTGCACCATCCCAGAAGAGCGATTTGGAAACAAATTCCGTTACAACTGGAGTGGGCGGGACAACCGTGCCAGAGCCGCTCGTAATCGACCTAATCTTGGTTATACGGAAATCAGCCTCTGTACCGGCAGTGCCTTCAAACTGAATGCGGATAGCTGCAATACGTTTGAGGACAGCATCCTTATCGAACGTTTCACCCCAACCGCCCTGCTTGAACGCCGACCAGGGGAGTTCAATTTGACGAACGGCAGGAGACTTGGGAACATACGCCTTGTAATTGTCGTATCCCATTGCCTTTTCGAAGTCGGTTACGATTTGCACCGTAAAGGGGCCAGTAGATTCGTATTCCAGCACAATGCCGCCCCAAGAGGTGACATCTACGCCTTCCTGGTCTTCGCTCCAAATGTTGAAGCCAATACCGACGTACGGATAGTCGTAACCATCACCGAGCGATACATGAGCCTTGACGCCACCGTAAGCTTCGACGAGCGGGCCAAAGAAGTTACCCCACACATTTTCTTCGACATCCGACGGGTATATCAGCTTAGATGTACCACCATCGTTTTCATCGTTGTATTCGTACCAGTAACCGGCAGTCCATTCATCCGAGCCCGTAAAGACCTGGCCTTCTGTATCAGTAGAACCATCCCAACGGAGTTCAGAAGAAACAAGGTTACTTGCAGGCGGGATGACAGGCGGAATAACCGGCGGAATGATCGGCGGAACAACCACTGTATCAGGCGGCGGAACAACCGTAGTATCGGGCGGCACAATCGTGGTATCGACATAAGAACCGCCGATAGACCTGATCTTGGTTATGCGGAAGTCATTGACCGTACCGGCGGTGCCTTCAAACCTGATGCGGATAGCGGCAACACGGGCAAGGGCGGAATCCCTAACATACTCCGTGCCCCAGTTACCCTGCTTGAACTTCGACCACGGGAGAACAATTTCGCGAACGGTCAGAGACCTGGGAACAGACGCCAGGAAATTATCGTACGCCAGATCCTTCTCGTTGTCGGTCACAAGTTCAACAGCAAAGCCGTGCGTAGCCTCATATTCCAGCACGATGCCGCCCCAAGAAGCGACGTTCACGCCTTCCTGGTTTTCGCTCCAGATGTTGAATCCGACACCGGCATACGGATAGTCGAAACCATCACCGAGCGAAACATGAGCCTTGACGCCACCATAGGCCTCAACCAGCGGGCCAAAGAAATTACCGTAGGTATTTTCTTGGACATCCGACGGGTATGTAATAGTGGACGTACCGGCATCATTTGCATCGGTAAAGTCAAACCAGTAACCGGAAGTCAAGTCATCCGAACCCGTGCTGACCCTGCCGATATCATCGCTCGCACCATCCCAGAAGAGCGTATCGGAAGTAAACTGCGATACAGGCGGAATAACCGGCGGAATGACAGGCGGAATGACCGGAGGAACGACCGTTGTGTCGGGAGAACCCTCGATAGACCTGATACTGGTGATGCGGAAATCACCGCTCGTACCCGCAACGCCTTCGAACTGCAGTCTAATAGCGTTAGCACGAGTAAGGACATAATTCAGGTCAGCCGAAGTACCCCAGCCTTGCTGCTTGAATTTCGACCACGGAATTTCCACTAGATTACCGTTCGGAGCCTTGGGTACTCGCGCCCTGTAATTATCGTAGCCAGTCACGCTCTTTTCGTCTTCAACACTGATTATGGTGTTAAAACCAAGGCTAGATTCGTACCCGATTACGATGCCACCCCAAGAAGAGATATCTACGCCTTCCTGGTTTTCGCTCCAGATGTTAAAGCCGAGACCAGCGTACGGATAATCGTAGCCGTCACCGAGCGACACACGAGCCTTGATACCGCCATAAGCTTCGACAAGCGGCCCAAAGAAGTTGCCATAGGTATTCGACTCGACGTCTGCCGGGAATATAAATCTAGATGACCCACCATCAACGTCATCGCTGTAGGTATACCAATAACCAGATGTCAAATCATCTGAGCCCGTATAAACACGAGCGTCGGTATCGTTTGCACCATTCCAATAGAGCCCATTGGATACATTTCCTGCGGCAATTGCAGCGGACGCTGCACAGGCTAATATGCCGAGGGCATTTCTTTTGTTCATAATGAACCTCCCCTTTAAAAAAAGTTTAACCCTAACGAGAATATATATTCGTTTATTCTTAAAAGAAATTTTATTTTACATACAAAAAAAACACCCTGATTCATACATCAGGGTATTAAAAATTTGCTACCAACAGATTACTTGAGAACAATTTTCTTTGTATGCGAAATCCCGTGACTTGAAACACGCAATATGTAAATTCCCGCATCGAGGCCAGCAAGATCCATGGTAGTGCTGATTGTAGCGGACTTTACGACGCGGCCCTGCAGGTCAACCACTTCGGCCTTCGCAAGAGCAATCCCTTCAAAAGAGAGCATGCGGCCAACAAGCGACATCTTGACGGAACTGGCCGCCCGGACCGGAACGCTAATCGAAGTATCAGGAGGAAGGCAACATATTCGCGTACACCTAGTACACTGGTTAAGAGAACCAATCTGGCAAATGAGGAAATTACCAGAAGTACCGGCGGTGCCTTCGAACTTCAGCTTGATGGCATAAGTCTTGGCAAGAACGTCATCGATAGGAACTTCAGTACCCCAGCCACCCTGGCTGAACTTAGACCATGGGTAGTTGATAGTAACGCTACTCGGGGACTTGGCAACGGTAGCCTTGTAGTTATCGTAGCCAGTCACGGTCTTTTCGTTTTCAACAGCGAGTTCGATGCCGAAGCTGATGGTGGATTCGTAAGCCAAGCAGATGCCACCCCACTCGGAAATGTCAACACCTTCCTGGTCTTCGCTCCAGATGTTGAAGCCGATACCGGCATACGGATACTGGTTACCTTCGCCCATAGTAACGGTACCCTTGATACCGTAGTAGGCTTCAACGAGCGGACCGTAGAAGTTACCATAGGTGTTGGCTTCGACATCAGACGGGAACGTGAAGGCAGAAGAACCGCCGTCGCTCTTATCATTGTAATCGTACCAGTAACCAGATGACTTGATTTCGGTAGAGCCCGTAACCACCTGGCCCTGGGTGTCAGTACCGCCATCCCAAAGGAATTTCGAATCAACGGGACCCTGAGCAAAGATGCTCACGGCCGTAAAAACGACAGCTGCAAACACATTCCATTTTTTCATGATCGAATTCCTCCCTAAATCGTGGACCACCTCAACGTGAATATAAACTCATCGTTTTACAAATGCAATACCTTATACAGAATCCCGTGTTCCTTCGCATAAAAAAACACCCCGACCCGAAGGTCAGGGTGCCGAATTTCTACAGTCAGTAGATTACTTGAGGATAATCTTCTGAGCGAAGTTCACGTTCTTGCCAGCAACGCGGACCATGTAGATGCCAGCGTCGAGGCTGGAGAGATCCATGGTGGAGCTGATGGTGGCAGACTTCACGACCTGACCCTGGAGGTTGATCACTTCGGCCTTAGCAGAAGAGATGCCCTGGAAGGAGAGGACGCGGCCAGAGAGCTGAGCCTTGACGGAAGAACCGGCAGCGGCGACAACCTTGATCGGATCCGGATCAACGCAAGCAGTGCACTTGTTGAGAGAACCGATCTGGCAGATGCGGAAGTTACCGGAAGTACCAGCGGTGCCTTCGAACTTCAGCTTGATGGCAGCAGTCTTGGCGAGAACGTCATCGATAGGAACTTCAGTGCCCCAGCCACCCTGGCTGAACTTAGACCACGGGAAGTTGGCAGAAGTCTTGCTCGGAGACTTGGCAACGGTAGCCTTGTAGTTATCGTAACCGGTCACGTTCTTTTCGTCTTCAACACCGAGTTCGATGCCGAAACCGATGGTGGATTCGTAAGCCAAGCAGATGCCGCTCCATGCGGAAATGTCAACACCTTCCTGGTCTTCGCTCCAAATGTTGAAGCCGATACCGGCATACGGATAGTCGTAGCCTTCGCCCATCGTGATGGTAGCCTTGATACCATAGTACTTTTCAACGAGCGGGCCGTAGAAGTTACCGTAGGTGTTGGCTTCGATATCAGACGGGAACGTAAAGGCAGAAGAACCACCGTCGTTCTTATCGTTGTAATCGTACCAGTAACCAGAAGTCTTGGTTTCGGTAGAGCCGGTAATCACCTGGCCCTGGGTGTCGGTAGAACCATCCCAAATGAACTCCGGATCAACGGGACCCTGAGCAAAAGCCATGGCAGCGCCGGCAAGAGCAGCGAGTGTAATTTTCTTGTTCATAGTATCTCTCTCTTTTTTATTTGTGAAAGCCCCCCTATGAAGGGGACATGGTTTAACGCAAATATATCTTTTTTTTTGCGATAAGCAAGCACAAAATTCAAAAAAAACACTTTTTTCGAAAAACAGTTCGATTCGTCACACTTTTTCATAGGTAAAGCCCTCCAGCTAAAAATAGGGACATTCTGTCCCGAACCACCACCGCCGGTTTCCATTCCGTGCGACCTGCATCACTGTAAAAACATCTTTACAAGAAAAAAGGAGCAACTATAAATATCTTTTATTCGGGAATAGTTTCGCGGATACGCGAGTAAACAACGAAACTATATTTTACAGCCTGGATGGGTGAACATAATCTATTTTTTTGGCATATAAAGGAGTCTTTTTATGACTAGGATTAGCAATACGATAAAGGCACTGGCCGCAAGCGCGCTCCTGTTGGGCGCGGTGGAGGCCAATGCGGCTGCATCCACGGCCAAACCCCTCCGCATAGGGCCCGTGCAGGTCCACGGCGCCCTAGGAACTAACGGCGGCAAGATTGTTGGCCAGAAAAGCGGCAAGGAAGCAATGATCCGCGGCATGAGCATGTTCTGGTCCGATGCTACCGGTATTCAGTACTACAACAAGGAAGTTATCAAGTGGGCCGTCGACAACCTGAAGATTGACGTGTTCCGCTACGCCATGGGCATTAACTACTACGATAGCGATGGCGGTACAAGCAACAAGCTCGATGCAGGCTACTCCTATAAGGGAAACCCTGACACGCAGAAGAGCAAGATCGACATCATGGTGGAAGCCGCCATCGAAAACGACATCTATATCATCATCGACTGGCACAGCCACCGCGCATACGACAGCAGTGAAAAGTCCGAAGCAAAATCCTTCTTCAGTGAAATGGCCGCAAAGTACAAGGACGTCCCGAACATCATTTGGGAAGTGTTCAACGAGCCTGCCGGCAGTTTCAATGACTGGGGCTCCATCAAGAACTACGCTAACGACGTTATCGGCGGTATCCGTAAAGCGAATAACAACAACCTCGCTCTCGTGGGTACGCCTAACTGGTCCCAGATGGGCCAGTGCGGCGGCGTCAACCCCGAAAACAAGGGCAACGTAGGCTACGTGTTCCATTTCTATGCAGGTACGCACTCCGTGGGCCAATACGGCGGCGCAGTTACCTCTTGTAAGAATAACGGCAACGCCGTGTTCATTACCGAATGGGGTACCACCACCGCCGACGGTAAGAGCGATGCCAACACGAGCGCTTCGTCCGAATGGACAAGCTTCATGGAAAGCAACAAGATTAGCAACTGCAACTGGAGTCTCCGCCAGAAGGTGACCAAGATTGGTAACGCCTCCGATGAAGGTTCCGCCATGTTCGCCGGCGACAAGGCGCTCACCAAGCAGGCCGACCTCGCCTCTGCAAGCTACACGAACTCCGGCAACTTTGTAAAGAGCTACCTCACCAAGAACGCCACAGACTGGACAAGCCAGTTCACCTCGACCCTAAAGAGTGGGAACTGCTCGTTCAAGGCGACCACCGTCAAGGAAACCGCAGGCAGCGTGGCTAGCTCCTTCAAATCGGGCTGCACCTACACCTCCAGCAATGAATCTGCAGTGACCGGCGCTGGCGCTGTTGTCGGTGCAGGGCTTGCCATCATGACCGGCAACGACGGTTCCCAGTCCGTTGTCATTGTGACCGCAGAACCCAAGCAGACTATCAGCGACTTCGAAGACTTCAAGTGCTTCATTGGCGGCTCCTGCACCAAGAGCAAGAGCATGAGAGACCTGGACAAGGACGGCACCAAGGACGAAGTTATCGTATCTGCAACTGGTCAGACGGACCAGGGTTCGACCATCACGGTCACATCGCTCAACCCCGAAATCGTCAAGATCAAGAAGGCCAAGTGCTCTAACTCCGCGGCATGCTTCGGCAAGGCTGACGGTGCTACCGTTTACATGTACCAGTTCACCGGCACAATCGGTGCTGCAAAAATCGTAGCGACCGCACCGGCGACCACCGGCTACATCGCCATGAACGACACCATCATCGTCGAATACGGCAAGATGATGGACGAACTGGGCAAGAACTTCAGGTCGATGACCGTTGAGAAGGGTTCCAACACCGAGAACGTGTTCATCGATCAGACTCCGATGGCAAAGTCCCCGATTACCTACACCTTTGACGGAGCCGACGTCTCCCCGTACGCCATCAACTTCAGCGGATTCCTCTGCGCCGGTGACGTGGATGCCACTGTGAGAATCAGGGCTACGACCCAGGAAACGGACGAATGGGCCGCCATTGACTCCACAATCGTTATCACCATCGGTAACGGCGGACAGAGCCCGATTATGCTCCAGAAGCCCTACACCGCCTTCAGCGCCAAGTTCACGAACGGCGGCCTGCTCCTGAACACCAACAAGAGCGGCAAGGCTTCTATCCAGGTGATTACAACCCTCGGCCAGATTGAGAAGAGCATGCAGTCGGACCTCGGCGCAGGCAGCAACTGGATTCCGATGTCGGAACTCAGCGCAGGCAAGTACATTGTCCGCGTGAAGCAGGGAAGCAACGTTCAGAGCATCAGCATCAACGTCAAGTAATCCTGGCTAACTGTTAGAACTTCAAATCCCCGGACATACGTCCGGGAATTTTTTTGATTGCAAAGAGATGGCGGGTCAAGCCCGCCATGACGTTAAGGGCGAAGCATATCATGGCGAAAGACGCCATATGAAAGTTCGTCATGGCGGCCCACGAGCCGCCATCTCCCTGATGTCATAATATGACAAACCATTATGTTAGATTTACTGCAGGAACAACTTCTATGCAGAACAAGAGCTACACATACATCTTAACA
Source organism: Fibrobacter sp. (assembly GCA_045131085.1). Classification (GTDB taxonomy): domain Bacteria; phylum Fibrobacterota; class Fibrobacteria; order Fibrobacterales; family Fibrobacteraceae; genus Fibrobacter. The sequence goes on along the minus strand of JBGUQN010000027.1, from coordinate 17,234 downwards.
AACAATAACGGCAAAGTAATGTACATTGGCGTAACCGCCGATTTGTTCAAAAGAATAAAAGAGCACATATCGGGAATAGTACCTGGATTTACAGCCAAATACAACGTACACAAGCTAGTGTATTACGAAGTCTATTCTGACATAAGGGATGCAATATCCCGTGAAACCCAGTTAAAGAATTGGAAAAGAGCATGGAAAGACGCTCTTGTTGAAAAATATAATCCCCAAAGGGAAGATTTGTTCAAGAAACTCGAGGAAGGCAACCCCATAGGCAACCTTCCGATTCCTTCTTTATAGATGGCGGGTCAAGCCCGCCATGACGTTACTGTAGCAAACAATTTAAACTACTTAACAGGCCATGGGAAGAGGAGTTCACGCTTATCGCCAGTCTTTTTCCAACGCCTAATCGCCTTCACGCAGGCTATCACGACAAGGCCTTCTATCCAGGCCGCCGCCATGGTCACGTTCGCGAGAGTCTTAAGCAAGTCCCCGTCCCGGAAAATACACAGGACACTGTAGAGAACAAGCGCGACTGCATATATAATAAGCACATAATACAGCACATACTCCGTAAAGAACCCCGGCCTGCAAGATATCTTTTGCAGTTCGGGCATAAAGAACGGCTGCTTCAGTTTGTTTATGATGCCCTTGCTTACGGCAATCCAGATGGCCGTTACAAAGGTCATGCCCAAAAATTTGAACAGACATACGCCCCACCCGAAAGCGATGCAATCGGCAGCAAGCATCTCTATCAAGACGAAAAGGGAGACTGCAGTAAACAATATTCTTTTGTTCATGATTCTAGATTCAAATATATTAAGTATGGGAACGCAAGGAGATGGCGGGTCAAGCCCGCCATGACGTTATTGGCAGGACCGCCATGACGTAAGGCGCAAAGGCGGCGGTGTGACGCAAACAAAAAAAGGCGCCCATTGGGCGCCTTCCTAAATTCACCTACGCAAAGATTACTTCTTCGCGGTCTTGTAGTTCACACCGGGGCGGAGCTCCAGGCCAATCGTCACGAGCACGGAGACGATGGGTTCGTGATGGTCCTGCGACACGTCGTAGACAGCCACACCGGCAAAGCCGTTGTTCTTCACGTTTTCGGCCACAGCCTTCACAGAAGGAATGCCCATGAACACAATCGCTTCTTCCTTGCTCACAGCGAGTTCGGACTGCGATTCGGAATCAAAGGTCACCTTGTAATCCGGAGTATCGAACTTGCTCATGAGTTCCTTGTACGGGAGGTAACCTTCGTTACCGCTGCCCACGCCCTGGTGAGAAGAGCCGAAGCCTGTCGCACCGAGGAAGGACTTGCCGTAGAAGTAGACCACCGGCACCAAGAGATCCTTCTGGATGCCTGCGCCTGCAGCCTTATCGAGCGTTTCGGCAATAATCTTGCCGCCCTGATTCGGGACGAGCGTAGAGTTGTCTTCGTTCATCTGGTCAGGGATAAACACGTTGATGTAAGAGAGCTTGTTCATCACTTCGGCGGTGTACGGTTCCATCGCGACGAAGGGGTACATGGTAGAAGCCACAATGGAGCCGGAGAAGGCTTCCGTGAGGGCGTTCACCATCTTGGCATAGCCTTCGGCATCTTCGGCCGTCATGTTCTGCCAGTCGAGTTCAATGCCCTTGGCATTGTGCTCGCCAACCCAAGTCTTGAGGTTAGAGACGAACGAGGAGAGCGTTTCGTCGGAACCGGCGATAGCCTTCAGGTTGCCTTCGGCTTCCATGCCGCCCACAGAGACCACCAGCTGCACGTTGTTGGCAGCGCACATGGCTGCGAGCGAGTCGTAGTTCGGAGCGTCGTTTTCATCGGGGAAAGCGAGCGAACCATCTTCAGCCGGCATGAGCGAAGAATAGTGAATATGGGTAACCGTGTTATAGCGGATATCCTTCGGGTAGAACTGGGAATACTGGCTCCAGTAAGGGAAATAGCCAATCACCTTGTCGGCTGCAGCCTGGGACATCGCCACGCAAGCAACCGCAATCGTCGTTACAAAAAGTTTGAGTTTCATAATAGTCCCACCTTTTATTCAGTAACAGAGCTTAAATTTTCTTCACCAGCCGCTTCGCTGCTTGAGCTCTCGGCTGCGGGTTCCGTAGCGGAACTGGACTCCGGTTCGCCAGCGCCCTCGGAGGAACTGGAATCGCCCTCACCCGCAACTACGCTCGAGCTGGATTCACCTTCGACAGCCGCGCTGGATTCAGGAGCAGCTTCGGAGCTGGAGCTCTCTTCTTCGATAACTTCCGGGCATTCATCCGTAGCAGCGCAATCGATGCAGTACGTTACGCCAGCATTGGAGCAGTAGAGGTGGGCCTTGTAGCCGATATTAGAAGCATCCGCTTTCTGGCATTCACCCTTCTTGACGAGTGCAGTTTCGGTATCCTTGCACTTGCGGTACGGGCGACCTTCGATAGCACCGAAAACAGCATACTGCTTATCAAACACCGCCGAATCGAGGGTGAGCGTGTCGAACACAGCCGGCTCGTTGCTCACGCCATTGATATTGAAGCGCTTGAGGAACTTCTTTTTGTCACTGTCGCTAAGGTCAAAACTCTCTTCGGTAAAGCCCGCATATTCAAGAGCAACCTTCGTCATAAGCACGGTATCGGCCATGAAGTCGGCTTCGTCAGATGCTGCACCAGAAGCCGAATTCAAGATGGCGACCTGGTCCGCAATCTGGAGGGCGCGGAGGTCCGGGTTCACACTGATATATTCAGCAGTAGACCAACCTTCCGGAAAGTTTTCGGCTTCCGGATTACTGACTTCCAAGGAAGAGCAGGCCAAAAGCGCAATCGTCGCGCCGGCAGCAAGAAGAGAAATCTTAATATTCTTCATTTTCGACCTCACTAGAAATTAACCGTCACATCGGCGGAGATAATGTTCTTGTCGACAGAGAGTTCTTTATCCACGTACGGGGGTGCGGTAGCATCCAGGGCTGCGGCAGCGTTCGGGGTCTTGTAGCCCACGGTGTTCTTCAGCATGCCGTAGCGGACAGTGATATAGGATTCAGGAGCGATGCGGACGCGCGGACCAACAAGGATGAGCATTTCGTCAACCTTCTGGATGAAGGACATCCCGACGGGGAGGCCGGCAACACCGTACACATTGCCTTCGAACTTCTTGTTAAGCAACTGGGCACCGAATTCCAAAGCAATCGGGCCCCAGACATCGGCGGAGAAACCACCGACAATGCGCTGGGAAGAACGCTGCAAGGCGCTATTTTCAGTAGCCTTTTCGAAGGAGCCCGAAACCTTGATCTTGCGTTCCATGCTCGGAATAAGGCGACCGACATCGACGCCGAGGCCGGCACCGATAGTGGTGAACTTGTTATCCGAAGCTTCAGCAGTGTACTGGGAGAAGCGTGCGTTGAGCGAAATGGCTTCGTTCCAGTCTACATCGAGAGAAGCGGCGAAGCCCTTGCGGTCAGGCGTTGCAAGGCCATAAGGCATCGCGAGGTTCACGGACGGGTCCATCAAGAGGAGCGCTTCGGCGGCTTCAAGCTTCTTCATCGTGACGGCGTCATAACCATTGCGGTAGAAGTGGGCCAGCTTGTAGTTGTTGTACAGGCGGAAGTACATGTTCTTCGCTTCAGAGTTGTCCGAAAGTGCCGTACCGTTCGTTTGAGACGCCGAACCGGAAGTCATGAGTGTTGCTGCCGTGAGGAGATCGGTGTTGTACACCATGAAGTAGAGGTTTTCAAGGTTGCCCGAAGCAAAGTTCTTCGCCACTTCTTGGTCGGCATCACCATAAAGCGCATTTGCGTTGAAGATAATGCCGTTGTTCGTGTAGTTCGGCGAAGAAGCGAGGTCGGACCAGAATTCCTTATCGTTCATGAGGTACATGCCGTTCACCTTGAAGTTGACACCGGCTATAGAACCTTCCACGTAGGGGCGGACATTGATGGCCTTGCCCTGCTCATCCATGAAGTCTTCCACCATTACTTTTTGGGTTTGGCTCTTCATGATCGTGGACACGTACACGACGTCCTTCATGTTCTTGCCATCCGGAACGGTAGTTTCCTTAATCTGGCTTTGGTAATACGTCTCCTTAGCCGCGGTTTCCACATCGATGGCCCACCAAGACATCGCATATTCACCATCGAGGCCGAAAGTAACCGGCAGGCTCGGGAGGAGCTTCTGCGAGTTGAATCCGAGCTGCACGGAGAGGACGCTGTTGTCATCATAGATAACAGTATCCTTCAAGCCCATGTCGTGGGCACTCGTGCTCAAGCGACGGTCAAAGGCGCCAACAAAGTTCGCACCGAGGTTGAAACCGAAGGTACTCACACCGGCACGGAGACCGTAGGCATAGCGGTCAGACCAGTCGAAGTCAAAGAACACCTGGTCGTTTTTCTTTCCGATGTTGCGCTGACGGGCGCCAGTTGCCTGGGCGTAGATGTCGTCGATAACTCCCACTTCACCGCTATGGAACTCGGCATTCAGGCCCTGCATCAGGCGACGGGACGTCGTGTCGAGATTGCGGTAAGAAAGAGCCTCCATACGGTTACGCGTGAAGATTTCCGGTTCCTGGAGGATTTCAATCTGCGGGGTGTTGATGGTAAGCGGAGTGTAACCGATACGCATGTAGCCCAAGTTGAAATCGACATGGTTATTCAGAATCTTGCCATCGTAGCTGAACCAGTGGCCAACAACGGGGTTGTTGTTCTCGTCAATAGCGCTCTGCCAATCCTTGTGGAGGCGGACCTGCACATCGAGGCGGGTCTCGGAAGAAGGCTGGGCGAGGAACTTGAGGTTCACGTCGGTATAGGCCTGGTTTTCCTGAGTTGCGGAATTGTCAAGGAGCTGGTCGGAACTCACCATGGAGGTGAGGGCGCCGGCCTTGGCGGTACCGCCCAGACGAAGCCCGAGGATGGACTTGTTCAAAGAATCAAGCTTCTGCAAGAACGAGGTCTGCTTCGTGGCAACCGAGGAATCGGCTTCAGCGAAGGCCGCAGTTGCAGAGAACATAAGAGCGGTCGCAAAAATGAGCGTGGTCTTCTTGTTATTCATCATTTTCATTCCCTCCCATTAAAATTCCACGTTAATGGAGGCTTCAACAATAGTTTGTGAGAACTTGCTCGTGTATTCCGCCGGCCAAGCGCCGTCGACCTTCACGTTCCCTGCATAGAGGGGCAAGTTAACAGCAGCATCAGCAGTTCCGAGCCCGGTGTTGTAGGTATTTTCAACCGTCACCATGCCCAAGTTCAAGGAGAGCCAGGCGTTCTTGTCGAGCGTGTAGTCGAGGCCGACCATCCACTGCATCTGAGTACCCTTGACCAACGGGGCGATTGCCGCGATAGCGGCGTATTCCGCCATTGCGCGCTGTTGCTGGACTTCGTTCATTTGCATCTTGACAATCTGGAACCCGGCGGTTACACCGAGGCGCGGCAGGTACTGCACATAGATGCCTGCATTGGCAAAGTCCGTCTTGAATTCGGCCTTGTCAGCTGTGCCCATGATTGCGGCGTCGTATTCCATGGTACGTTCGGAATGCTTGAAAGAACCGGAAATCTCGAGAGGCTTGGTAAAGCCCATCGCCTTGAAGATATCGGCCTTGATGCCAGCGCCGTATTCCATGTAAGAGACGTTGGAGAAACCAAAGAGCGGAGAGGACTGCGAGTAGATACCGAACAATCCCTGAGCCTCGAGCCAATCTTCCATATTACCGATAAGCGTTGCACGGCCACCTTTACGGTTGGCTGTTGCCATGCCGTTCGGGAGAATCATCTGGATTGCAGGGTCAGCCATCGCATTCAGGAGTGCAATCTGGGCCTTCGAGTAAACATTGCCCGTCCAGGAATTCTTGTTGTACGGAGCGATGTTATAGCTATCGGACTGCTTCTTGAAGCCATCGTCGTTCGTCGTCATATCGATGGTGGCCGGCGCAAACTTCGGAGCAAAGTTATAGAGAGCGTCGAAGGTCGAGTAAAGCGGGGAATTCACACTGTACTTGACGGTCTGTCCATCGTAGTCAGAGTTCTGAATGCGCTGGGCAAAGAACTTCGGAGACTGGGCCAAGTTGTTGAACCAGAGGCTGTCATTGAAAATGACATCGCCCACAAGGCGCACGCCCCAAGAATCGGTCTTGTAACCGGCATTGAGGGTTGCGTTGACGGCCATGCCGTTTTGAGTTTCAGTCGTTTCCACAGACTTGTAGAAGCTTTCCGGGACACCGTCCATATCGGCATCGAAGGGGATTGCCTGTGCGTCATCGGCAGTCGTAGGAGCAAGGCCACGAGTAATGACATCATCCATCGACATGGCAACTTCTGCCGTAAGGTCGAGGACGAGGTTGTTGCTACCCACAATGCCCGCGACATCGGCACCCAGGCGGCCCGCGAAGACCATGGTCTTCTGGGGGTCGAGTTCAAACGGGTTGATATCGGTCATCAGGTACGGATCCTTCACGTCGGTAGAAAGTCCCGTGACGACACCTTCCTGACTCACAGCGAAATGGCGGTAAGTGTAGGTGTATGAATCTTCGTTATCGAAGATGTACATCGCAGTTGCACCGAGGTAGACGTTCTTCTTAACCGGGAAGAGTTCAAAGTTACCGGCCAAGAGGAACTTGTCGGTGTTGGACGCCTGAGTTACACCCGCGATAGAATCGTTCGGGAGGATGTTGCCTTCGGCACCGGAAAGGTCAATCGCCTGGGCGCGGTTTACGCGGGCAAAGATTCCTTCGGCACGGACCTCGCCAAACATGTCGTTCAGATCCATACGGAACTGGAGGTTTGCACCCTGCAGGTTCCTCTGGTTACCCTCGAGGAGCTGCTGCTTTTCGGCCATGTGGCGCTTGCGGGCAAAGACCTGCGGTTCGTACATGATGTCAACATCCGGGGCGAACAAAGTCAGCGGAGAATACTGCTGGCGGAAATCACCCACGACCCAGTGGAAGTTGTTGCCAATCTGGCCTTCGACATTGAGCCAAGGGACTTCCATAATCTTTGCCGCAGAAGCGAAGTAGTCCTGCATACCCGCATAGAGGCGGAGCATGGCGTTCGCACGCACGCTTTCCCAGGGGCGGAAACCGAAGTTAAAGTCGGCATTAACAAACTCGTCCCTTTCGGTATCGGGCATCTTGTTGGCGCCATAAGGGTCCTGGTCGGTACCGAAATAAGACGCCTGGGCGACGCCGCGAACAGCACCCGTGACCTCAAGGCCGCGGTGAGCGTTGGCGGAATCCACCTTGCTTTCGATGGCATCCTTGTTGCTTGCCACAGAAGCGGCGGCGACACCGGCGGTAAGCGCAAGGATACTCAAAGTTCTAGTCATCATTTTTGAAGCACTTTTGTTGAAATTCATAATCTTCTCGCGCCTCCCTTAGAACCATACTTTAGTTTCGGCGTAGATGTAATGACCGGTCCAGTCATTATCAGGCACGGTTTCGTCGGAATGGGTAGCCCACTTGTAACGCACGTGGATACCGGCACGGTCGGCAAAGTTCCAGTCGAAACCAATACCGAGAGCCGTTTCCAAGAAGTTGATGGGGGCCTTGCGGAACACCATCGTATTCACATCGCTGTAGTGGCCATCTTCCTTAGACTTGTCAAGGTTGTTATCTACGAAGTCAATGACGTAGCCATATTCCGAACGGAACGTTTCGATACCAGCGATACCAACGAGGTGGAAGGTCGGCGTGATTGCGATAGCGGGTTCAAACTGACCGTAGAAGCTCCACAGGAGCATGTCGCTCTGGGATTCGCTGTAGGCAATCGGGGCAAACGTCTTGGAAACACCCGAGATGGATGCGTAACCGCTCATCACGATGTTCCTGTCGGTGCCGAACCAGTGGCCGATATCGTAACCGCCCGCAAGGGAGAAGTAGCTGGACCACTTGGTGTGAGTCGGGACCACGGAATCCTGAATCTGCCGGGCGTTTTCGTAGGCAGTGAAGGTTTCCCACATTTCCCACGTACCACCGCGGAGGCCGCCCTGACGGCGGTTCATCTTGAGGCCAACACCCGGAGTGAGCACACCGGCACGTTCCACGTAGCCATTCGAACGAGCGTTACCCGAGTCAGCCCAGAAGATAGGCTTGTGCTTAGTCCAGGAGTTCGTAGATTCCCAGAGGTTACGGCCATTGAGTCGGTAATTGAAGAGGATAACGTCATCGCCTTCTTCGACCTGGCTGTGCAAGCCGTACTGAATGTCGAGGTGACCGCGGTTAAATTCCGGTTCAATCTTCAGGTTCACACCGGCCATGTTCGGGGTGTAACGCATAGAACCGGAGTTGAGGGCGAATTCATCCCTGCGCCAGGCAAGGAAGCGAGAGGGGTTAGACATGGAGAATGGAGAGTAGAAGTCCTTCTGGAGGAAGATGGCTTCGAGAGTCATCGGCCAGCCTTCGAGGTACTTGCTCTGGGCCTTCACGTACACACCGACCTGCGGGGTGTTCCATTCGCTTTCATAAGAGCTCTTTTCGTAGCCATGCTTTTGTGCAGCGCCATCGGCCTTGTAGTAATTGAGGGAATCCGTCATGCTCAAGGCGACATCGGCCATCAAGTAGAACTTCGGAGTAATGTTACCCCTGAAGTCGACAGATGCCACATGCGTATTCATGATGGTCGGGTCCACGCTCAAGTCGTTGTACTGGCTATAGAATTCATATTCATAGACGAGGGCTTCGTCGAACACGACACCCATGTAGTTAAGGCCAACGCTCAGGTTGTCGGCAATCTTGTTCTTGGCGAGGCGGCCGTGGTACACGGCACCGCGGAGGTCGTAGTCACCGGACATTTCGAGTTCGCCCGGCTGGCCACCGTACATGCGGAGACCGTCACGAGTACCGACGTCCATATCGGCCGGCTGCGAAACCATCGCCTGGGCAGTCATGTCGAAGGGCAGCTGGTAGGCACTCACGAACACACCACCGAAGGAGCGGTTGGTCCAGAAGGCGCGGCCGCCTTCCTTCACGGGCTTGAACACCTTTTCCTTGTAGTAGGTACTTACAGTCTTTTCGTCTTCGAAGGTTTCGAACACCCAACCAAAGCGGGGCATGGTCTCGCGTTCCCACATAGTGAGCGGAGAGGAGTTTGCCCAAATGACACCGCCTGCTGTGATGTAGGCACCGAACACGCCTGCGCGGATATCGACACCGAAGTTCATTTCTTCGTCGATAGTGGAGGAGTAGTAGTCGGTGGAGTGGTCGAACAGCACGCGTTCGTTAGAGGTGGGCACGTTCGTCGGCTGAGAACCGAGGTGGTTGCTGAACAGGCCCGAGAGGTCGAACGGGAACGTGAGGTTCGTCCAGAGGGTCATGTAGGAGTTCGGCATGGCGACGACGTTCGCCTTGAACATAGCGTCGACCGCGGTACGGGCCTTATCGCTGGCGAGGTATTCCGAAGGGTCGGAATAGTGGAAGTTCTTGAGGCGGAAGGCCATGAAGCCGGACACCGCGAGGGGCGCGTCATCCTTGCCCATCAAGGTAGATTCCAGGTTCTCGGCAATCTTGTCCATGTTGCCATCGGCGGTGCTCAGCTGTTCTTCTGCAGACATTGTCGCAGGGGCATCGACCACCGGAGCCGGTGTATTGACCGGAGCAGCAGAGGCGAATTCCTTCTTCGGGGCAGCTTCTTCAGCAGGGGCTTCGGCAGCAGCTTCAGCGGGTTCTTCGGCCACCGGTTCGGCAGCAGCTTCTTCCACAGGAGCGCTTTCCTCGGCTACCGGTTCGGCCGGAGCGGCCTCTTCGGAAGCGACTTCCTCCGCAGGAGCGGATTCTTCGGTAGCAGCCTGTTCTTCGGCTGCCGGTTCGGCAGCGGCTTCTTCCACCGCTTCAGTTTCAGGTGCGGAGGCATCTAATGCGGCTTCTTCTTCCTGAGCAAAGGCCAGGGAAGTGCAAAGCAAAGTCGTAAAGAGTATCGGTAATTTACGCATGGGAACCTCTTAAATCGCGTTGCGGAACGGGTAGTTGGCCGGCCCTTCGTAAGGCTTGCCGTGCTTCTTGATCACAATATCGTCAATCCAGACCTTGAAGGACTCGTTTTCGTCCTTACGGACTTCAAGACGGAAACCCTTGAAGTTTTCCCAAGCAAACGGGAGCATGACTTCGCGGGTGTTCTTCGCATCCCAGTACACGCCAGTCTTGCCGAAAAGCTTGAGAGGAATGCTGAAATGCTTCCATTCGGTGGTAATTTCGCCAAGGCTCTTGGAGCGCAGCTTCACCTGGAGGGATTCGCCGTTGCTCTTCACGCCATCGTCAACGAGCACGAACAGGGCGTTTTCGCCGCCCTTTTCACCCTTGATCCAGAACTCGAGGACACCTTCCTCGAAATAGGGGGTCAGGTCGACAGAACCGGCAATACAAATAGCCACACCAGAGTAGTCGCTAGCGATAAGTTCGATTTCCATGGAAAGAGCGCCTTCCATGGCGTACTTATCCGTGAGAATCGGTTCGGGGTTTTCGCGCGGGTACTGGTAGGTATATCCACCACCGCGGGGGATGGCTTCGCGCATAACGACGCTTACCACGTCCTTATCCGGGCGGAAAGGCTTGGCTTCGCGCGTGACGAAGCGGGAATTGTCCCTATCCCTATAATCGCTGAAACTAGCAAAGGAGAAAGACGCAAGAAGGAGTGAGCCCACGGCACACTTCCAGATGATGGTCTGCAGATGTGATTTCATAAGGTACAAAATCTCCAAATTCGGTGAGTTACAATATAACTTGTTTTTCGGGCATTGTACGACCGATTTTTTCGAAAAAGCGTATACAAGCGTGAAAACATAAAGAAAAACGTGCTAAAAAACAAAAAAAAACGCTATTTTGCGATATCTCACTCGTTTACCATAGTAACCGAATTATTTTAGAAATCAGAGCCTATCAGGGCAAATATGTCTAAATTTCTATATGTAACACGATAACGACAGGTTTCACATGCATTTATTCAAAAAATTCATCATCGGCATTGCTGCCCTCCTCCTCATCAGTTGCGATTCCGGCAACGGCGGCTTGAACAAGGCCACCGAAAAAGACCCGGATGGGCTCAACCGCGTGAAGGTCGACTACTCACTCGGCCGAGCCATGAACCAGAGGCTCGGGCGCGGCATCAACATGGGTAACTCCTGGGAATCCGTGGGCACCGGAGGCAACGGCGACTGCGGGTGGGGCAACTGCCTGCGCGACGAAGACCTCCAGATTGTGAAGAAGGCTGGGTTCAATTCCGTACGTATCCCCGTGCGCTGGGAAAACGACGCCGACATCAACGGGCACATCGATGCAGAACGCCTTGCCGGCGTCCATGAAGACGTGGCCCTCGCCATAAGCCTCGGCATGCCTGTCATTATCAACTGCCACCACCATGTCGGGCTGAACGCGGCTGCGATGAACTACGAAAAAGACCCGCAGAGCTTTGACGATGAACTGAAGAGATTCGCCGTCATGTGGCTCGACATCGCCACCGGCCTGAACGACTTCCCCGACAGCATGCTCGTATTCGAAATCATGAACGAGCCGCACGATATCAAGAAGTCCTCTACCGTGAACGCCATCATGACTGCCGCCTACAACGCCATCCGCGCCGTAACCCTGACCAAGACTATTATGTTCGAAGCGAATGGGTACTCTAAGTTCGGCGCCATCAAGCAGCTCGACCTGCCCCAGGACGGCAACATCATCGTGAGCGGCCACTACTACGACCCGTACGAATTCACCCACCAGGGCACCGCCACCATGTACCCCTGCGGGGCAGGCCTTTCTAGTGCCGACCTGTCCAAGATTGCCAAGGACTTCAAGCAGTACGCGGATTCCGCCAAGGCCTACTTCCCCGACACAGACGGCGTTCACAGCGTGCCCATGAACATGGGCGAGTTCGGCGCCATCGGGCGTTCCGGATCGAAGTGCGCAAGCGAAGCCCCGAGCGAAGCCCTGCGCGCACAGTGGACAGAATATGTAATCAAGGCGGCAGAAACCTACGGCATCAGCTGGCACTACTGGGCCTACGGCAAGACCAGCGGGTTCCAGGCTTACGACCAGAGTGCAGATGCATGGTTCACCGAAATGAAGAAGGTGTTCGACAGTTACTTGTCGAAGCCGTTCAAGCAGTAATAAGCTAAATGCTCGCTACGGGCGGACCAAGGTGCCGCCCCAGCGCTCGTCGAAAAAGGCTTGGAACAGAGGTTCCGGGCCTTTTTTCAATTCTTCGACGACGTCGGCGATGGTACGGCCACTGCGGTAGAGTTCGCGATAGGCGCGCTGGAGCGCCTGGATGCGTTCTTCCGGGAATTCTTCGGGATGCAGGCGGAGCGCGTGCAGGTTCAGCGCCCCCACACGGAGCGGGTTACCCGAAGCCTTGACGCAAGGGGGCACGTCGCGGTCAACCTTATGGGTGCCGCCCACAAAGGCATAGGCGCCCACCTGGTTACGCTGCTGGATGCCCGTAACGCCCCCGATGGTGGCGTACTCCCCGATACGCACGTGGCCGCCCAGCTGGCAACCGTTGGCAATGACAACACCCTCACGGATGTCGCAATCGTGTGCGACATGCGAATACGCCATTATCAATACTTTGTCTGCAATGCGGGTACAACCGCCGCCCTGGACCGTGCCGCGGTTGAGCGTCACGTACTCGCGGATGGTGCAGTTTTCGCCTATGGCAAGGCGGGTCGGTTCGCCCGCGTACTTGAGATCTTGCGGAGGAGCGCCGAGGATGGCGCCGTCGTACACATGCGTGTTCGCCCCGATGGAGACGCTACCGTAAACGTGTACACGCGATTCCAGGACCACGCCCTCGCCCACCTCCGCGCCGGCATCGACAAGGCACCACGGGCCAATAACGGCGGACTCATGGACCTTGGCTTGCGGGCTTACGAAGGCAGACGGATGGAACATGAGCCCAAATATACAAAAAGACCTGAACGATTGTACATTGATCCGATTCTCTATGGAGCCAATCGCCTTTCTCAAGGGAAACCTCAAATTGTCATAATCTGACATTTACGGTATGTATATTTGTAAGGGAGAGAATCTATGCTGGTAACTTTCCTTATCGTGCTAGGCATATTGGCCCTTTTCGGGGCTGGCGACGCAGGGGACGCCTGCGCCATCACCTTGCTGTTGAAAGTGTTGCCGTTCCTGATTTTCGTGGGGATTTTTGCGTCTTTAATGTTCTGTAGCGGGTAAAATGGATAAAATTTAATACATTGTATTGCTCTTTTACTAACTTTTATATAAATTTTAGTAAAAAGGAGCATTTTATGGGAACCACAATGAATACAATCAGCGCAAGAATCGATTCAAAGCTCAAAACGCAAGCCGAAACCCTGTTCGACCAGCTCGGGATGAACATGTCCACGGCAATTACCGTTTTCTTGAAGCAGGTCGTCCGTCTCCGCAAGATCCCTTTCGAGATTGCCCTTGACACTCCCAACGACGAGACTATCGCCGCCATAGCCGAAGCAAACGAAATCGCGTCAGGAAAACGCAAGGCCAAATCCTACAAGAACGCAAACGCAATGATCAAGGACATTCTAGGCGAATGATGGAAATCAAGACCACTGCAAAATTCAGGAAAGACCTTAAGCAGGCCAAAAAAAAAGGGTTAAACATGGCCCTCCTGCAAAAGGTCGTTGATGATTTGGCGACGGGGAAAAAGCTAGACGAACGACACCACGACCACGCCCTAGTAGGCGAATGGGTCACGTTCCGCGAATGCCATATTCAACCGGACTGGCTGTTGATTTACAAGATTTCGGGCGATGCGCTCATATTGACGCTGACGCGAACAGGTTCGCACAGCGATTTGTTCAAGAAATAGAAAGAAGGCGCTGCCGATGGCAACGCCTAGTTTTCGCAAAAGACTCCTAAAAAGTTATCTTTGCGGGGTCCGTTTAGCCAGATGTGAAATTTTCGCCGATTCCAGTCTGTTAAGCGGACTTTTTTATTTGCGAGGATTGTTATTCCCGCGTCCACCACCGGAAGGGCCAGTGCCTCCGCCGTGTCCTGTGGGCCATCCTGCGCCATTCTTGTCGTTTTGTGGTTGTGCCATATTGGGCCTCCTTTTTCTTGGTTTTACCATTGTCTCTGATTACTCGTGATATGCCAGCCACCGCCTTCGGGGCAGCGGTAAACGTGCATCGTGATGCCCGTTGCGAACCTGCGCTCATTGGCGACTACGCCAGCTTCGTATTCGGTAAGATAAAGGTTCTTTCTCTTACCGTCTTTACCGCAGCATGAACACATGGCTACTTACCTCCTTTTCTCTCCCTTGCTTCTTGAATCTGCCTGCCACGATTCCCTTGAACCTTGTCCCAGGTTTTATTCGTTCCAGACGTACCCCAGTTCCCGTTTTTCTGATCACTTTCATTATTAGGCATATCTATTCCTTTTTTTATCTTAGGCGGAATTGCCCTTGATGTAGATCAAAAAATAGGTTCAAAATCCTTCAACTAGGTGGTTGAAGAAAAAATCTCTTAAATAAGAATTTCGAGCTTTAAAAATTGGACTAAAAAATTTCGATTTGGGAAAAGTAGGCTAAAAATCTTCTAGGAAGGTGCTGTGATTTGCTTGGCTTCCTGTTTTTTTATCTCTTTATCTACAGCCTTGGCATACATTGAAATCCAAAATAGGATTGCTATAAAAATATCCCATGTGTCGAAATCATCCACAGTGATAATGGATAGATTCTTTGCGCTTTCAAGTCCATCTGCAATCATCGCGCTGATAAAAAAATCCGCCAATGTTGCATTGTTTTCAAGGAAATTGCAGTATCTTTCAACCAGGATTTCGTATTTGGTATTAAAAATTGAACCAAAAAAAATTATTGCATTAAAAACGTTTAAATGTTCTTTTATAAATTTTCGCCATTTTTCACTTGATAAATCGAGGTATGAAATAGCAGATGTTGCAGAATTTTGTTCATTTATTACATCGTATAATGGCTTGTATGGGTTTCTTTCTTTTCCTGGTATGAGTTCTTTTGATTTGCATTCCAAAAAGCTAAGTAAATTCTTATGGCTGCATAAAGTCATGAGACCTTCGGAAAGAGGAAATGTTCTCTTTCCGACTTTAACACTTCCTTTTTTTACCTGTTTGTCAAGATTATCAGGTGTCCAGTCAAGGAATGGAGAATGTCCATCAATTCCAACAATTTGCTTTACTGCGCGGAGAGGCATTTTTTGACCAATAAAGTCAAGCCGATAATTGTGTATTCTATAAAATCTAGCTAAGAGCCAAAGTGAATCCAGAGGCTTTATTCTTGCATTAGATGGGGCAATCTCTTTTATCCCGTCGTTTAACTGTTTCATGATACTTGCGCGACAGGCCTTTTTTAGTAAAAGACACATATCGTGCTTTGTCATTTGCTCTGGAGTAAAGAAGTCAACAAATTTTTTTAGATATTCAGGTTCCTCAATGGCTGATTCATTGAGTTTACTTAAAGTATCAGAAGGTATGTTGCTTGTTTTTGTAAATTCTATTTCTCTAATGCAGAAAAAATTTAGAATATAGTGTTCTTGCTTTCGTTCTTCTAATAACTGCCATAATCTAGCGCATTTCCAAGCAAAATCAAATTCCTTAGAAATTTGTTCAAACTCTGTTGGAAGTAATGGATTCCCTTTTTTGTCTTTTGGAAACCATTCAAAATCATCGGTTTTGATTTCCGTTCTTCCTGTGTTTGATTTAAAACCTCTTATAAATTGAGCAACGTGCTTTCCGAATACGTTGTCGGGAAATTCGATGTTGTAATATTTGATAAGCGCTTCAAGGTAGTCGTCGGCTTTTTCTTCGGAAATTTCGTCTATGGAGTCGTTGTCTATTTTGTTAAAATAAGTGAAAGCAAACCGCATTGCATTTGATGCAGATGGTTTAGTTTTGATGCAGTCCGACCAATAAATAAAGAAAGGCAAATGCTTGCGCAATTCGCTACGAAGAACATCATAGGAACGAATCATCGTCTCTAGGTAGTGCTTGCACGGAACTTTGAGAAACGATCCGTAAGGTATGGTTAATTCATTTGCCATACCACCAATATACCTAATTCAAATGCTATAGCGCAAGTAGTTGAGCCATCAAAAGATAAAACAAGCCCGGGCGTTACGGGCGCGGCGACTGAGCGCCCGTTAGAAGGGGTAGCGGAAGACCCGACCGGGGTGGGATATAACAAAAGATCCCCGACCAAGTCGGGGATGACACTAAGGGTGGGGTCGGGGCTGAAGCGAGGGGGACGCCTCCCCCTTTATTACTTCACCACAATATTCACGAGCTTGCCCGGAACGACGATGGACTTCACGACGGTCTTGCCTGCCATAAATTCCTTCATGCGGTCGTTGTCCATAGCGAGCTTTTCGAGAGCGGCCTTGTCCATGTCCTTGGCGACGGATGCCTTGGCGCGGACCTTGCCGTTCACCTGGAACACGACTTCCACGGTGTTTTCCACAGCCTTGGAGTGGTCGGCTTCCGGCCAGGCGACGTTCGTGAGCGATTCGTTGTGACCGAGGATGCTCCACATTTCTTCGGCGATATGCGGGGCAAACGGGTGCAGCAACTTCACGAAGGTTTCGCACGGTTCGCGGTAGCGCTTGTCCATCTTCATCATTTCGTTGTTGAAAATCATCAACTGGCTGATGGCGGTGTTGAAGCTCATGTTTTCAATGTCGTTCGTGACCTTGATAACCGTCTGGTGCATGACCTTTTCAATTGCTTCCGGAGCGGTTTCGTCAACGTAAACCGGAGCGGCATCGTCGTCGCCCACCACGGAGCGCCAAGCGCGGCCGAGGAAGCGGTTCATACCTTCGATGCCCTTGGTCTGCCACGGCTTTACTGCATCCAGCGGGCCCATGAACATTTCGTACAAGCGAAGGCTGTCGGCACCGTAGTCGCGCACCACGTCATCGGGGTTCACGACGTTCTTGAGGGACTTACTCATCTTGGCCACAATCTGCTTGAGCTCGATGTCGGTTCCCTTCTTGAAGAACTTTCCGTTCTTTTCTTCGACTTCGTCGGTGGGGACCTTGGAGCCAGCGGCATCTTCGTAAGCGAAGGCGAGGATCATGCCCTGGTTAAAGAGTTTCTGGAACGGTTCGTCGGTAGAGACGAGGCCGAGGTCGAACAAGACCTTGTGCCAGAAGCGGCTGTAGAGCAGGTGGAGCACGGCGTGTTCGGCACCGCCCACGTAGAGGTCCACCGGCATCCAGTACTTTTCGAGTTCCTTGGCGAGGAACGCGTCGCCGTTGCAGGCGTCGATGTAGCGGAGGTAATACCAGCAGGAACCAGCCCACTGCGGCATGGTGTT
>JBGUQN010000026.1:0-27358 GCA_045131085.1 Fibrobacter sp. | reverse complement strand
CGGAGGGCTTCCTCGTTCATCCAGGCCATCATCAGTACGTCGCCCTTGTCGGCGTCCTGCACAATTGCCGGCGCAAGTGCAACCCCGTCCACGACCACTTCAAACTTAATTTCTTTGATTAAATCTTCAAATTTCATAACTAGTTAGCAGTTCTTGTTTATTAAAGGAGATTCCCGCCTTCGCGGGAATGACATTTTATTCCCAAAATCCGAACTCTGAAATCCGAATTCCGAATTATCCTCTCACTTGCCCATTCCCGCGGAGCACCCACTTGTAGGTGCAGAGGCTTTCTACGCCCATAGGGCCCCGAGCATGCAACTTGTCGGTCGAAATACCCACTTCGGCGCCCAGGCCGTATTCGCCGCCGTCGGCAAAGCGGGTGCTGGCGTTTACCATGACGCTGCTGCTATCGACGTTCGCGACAAAGTAATCCTGCACGCTTGCATCTTCGGCAACGACCGCTTCGGTGTGGCGGCTGCTGTTCGCTTCGATGTGGTCACATGCTTCGGCCACGTTGTCCACGAACTTGACGCTTGCCTTCAGGGCCAGGTATTCGTGGTGGTAGTTGCTGTCGTCGCCGATGTCCTTGATGCGGCTATCGTGGCTCTGGGCGTCGTGATTGCCAAAGAGTTCCACGCCACGGTCGGCGAGGCAGTCCAGGAGTTTCTTCACGTTGGCGTCATCGATATGGCGGTCGATAATCACGCATTCCATGGCGTTGCACACGCCGGTGCGCTGGGTCTTCGCGTTAATCAAGATGTTTACGGCCTTGTCCATGTCGGCGGACTTGTCCACATACACATGGCAGATTCCGTTGAAGTGCTTGATGACGGGAATCTTGCTTTGTTCCACCACGGCGCGGATCAGGCGTTCGCCACCGCGGGGGATTACCAGGTCGATGCAGTCGCTACGCTGCAACAGCATGCCCACCAGGTCGTGGCTCGTTTCGGTCACGAGCTGCACGGCGTCTTCGTCGATTCCGTTTTCCGCAAGGGCCTTGTGGAAAATCCCGGCGAGGCACTTGGCGGAATTCAGGGATTCCTTGCCACCGCGCAAAATCACTGCGTTGCCCGCCTTGAAGCAGAGGCAGGCGCCGTCGATGGTCACGTTGGGGCGGCTTTCGAAAATGAAAAATACAGATCCGATAGGAACGGCCACACGGCTAATCTTGATTCCGTTCTTCAGTTCGCGGCTTTCCAGCACCCGGTTCAGCGGGTCGGTAAAGGCGGCAATTTCTTCGGCGCCCTTGGCCATCGCTTCGATGCGGGCGTCGTTCAATGTCAAACGGTCCATCTTGGCGTCGTCCAGCTTTCCGGCGGCGGCTTCCAGGTCAAGCTTGTTCGCGGCCAGGATTTCCGGCTTGTGTTCCCGGAGCAACTTTGCCACCAGGTTCAGCACGGCACTCCGCTTTTCGCCAGAGAGGGTGCGCAGGTTCTTGCTTGCCTTTTTGGCGTTTTTCGCCAAAAGGTCGGAATATTCGTCCAAGTTGGAATAATTTTTAGTCATGTTTTTAATATAGAAACTTGCTTTT
The DNA here is from genome assembly GCA_045131085.1 of Fibrobacter sp. Lineage (GTDB taxonomy): Bacteria > Fibrobacterota > Fibrobacteria > Fibrobacterales > Fibrobacteraceae > Fibrobacter. The sequence continues at coordinate 25,827 of JBGUQN010000026.1, read as the reverse complement.
TCACAAAAAGAAGTGTATTTTCAAAATACAGGTTTGTTTTTACCCTCGACATTGAGTGGTAGTCTAGGGTATCGGACTTGGGTGTAAGAGCCCGGCGTTCAACGTCGGGTTTCTTTTTTTATATCTTTATACCGTAAAATAAAGAACGGTAAGTAATGAACATTTACAGTTGGAACGTCAACGGAATCCGTTCAGCCCTCAAGAAGGGGCTGGAAAACTGGTTCCACGAGACCAATCCCGATATCCTGTGCCTCCAGGAAGTCCGCGCCGAGACAGACCAGATTCCGGAATCCATGGCCAAGCCTGAGGGCTACTTTGCCTACTGGAACCCCTGCCAGCGCAAAAAGGGCTACAGCGGGGTAGGCGTGCTTACAAAGATCGAGCCCGACGCGGTGAACTACGGCTTTGACATCGAAGAATTTGACGTGGAGGGCCGCGTGCTGCAGCTGGTGTTCCCGGACTGGGTGCTCAACAGCATCTACTTCCCCAACGGCGGCTCCGGCGATGATCGCCTGGATTACAAGCTCCGCTTTTACGACGCCTTTTTGGAAAATTCGGAGCGCTGGATTGCCGACGGCAAGCACGTGCTTACGGTGGGCGACTACAACACCTGCCACAAGGAAATAGACATTGCCCGTCCCAAGGAAAACGAGAACGTGAGCGGCTTCTTGCCCGTGGAACGCGCCTGGATGGACAAGTACGTGGAACACGGCTTTGTGGATTCTTTCCGCAATCTGCATCCGGACACACGGGACGTTTACTCCTGGTGGTCCAATCGTTTTGGTGCCCGGGGCAGGAACGTGGGTTGGCGTCTGGACTATGCTTTTGTGGACGGGGCCCTGATGCCCAACGTGGTCCGTTCCGAAATTCACACGACGGTCATGGGTTCGGACCATTGCCCCATCAGCATCGAACTGGAACCACCCTTCGCACCGTTGCCCATAAAACCGGCATCGGCAGAAGCGGAAGTCCAATAGAAAAAGTCGCCCTTTCGAGCGACTTTTCTTTTAACACTTTTCCGAAAATTACGAGTGCAGGTATTCCACGATGGCGTCGTGGATGGTGGTGAACACTTCCCGCAGTTCCTCTTCGTCTTCTTCCAGAAGCGTCACGCGGAAGCCCTTCAGGTCAGTACAGAAACTTGTACTCGGCACCACGCAGATGCCCTTCGCGCCCAGCAGGTAGTAAACGAAGCGGTAGTCCAGGTTCGTGGTCTTGCTGCACCATTCTTCCACCTTCTTCTTGATAATCGGATTGTCGATTTTCAGCGTCTGGTGGCTGTTCAGCGTGCCTTCGCGGAAGATGATGGTGTTGTAGAACGCGCCGTAGGTGGGGTTGAAATACAGTTCCGGAATGTCTGAAAGTATTTCGTTGATGATGGCGCTGCGGCGGCCAATCTTCTCGTTAAGTGCTGTGCGGTGCTCGATAAAGCGCGGATCGCCGAGAACGCGGGGGATTGTCATCTGGGGGAGCGTGGTGGAGCAGACTTCCACCATCTTCGCGTTGTCGATAGCGCGGCAGAAGGCGTCGAACTATTCGTCCTTGTCGCGGTTGTAGTATTCGGCCCAGCCGCAACGAGCGCCCGGCCACGGGTATTCCTTGGAAATGCCTTTGAGTGCGATACCCGGAACGTCACCGATGTATTCGGCGAGGGCGTAGGCGTGGGCGCCATTGTACGTAATCTTGTTGTAGATCTCGTCGCAGATGATGAACAGGTTGTAGCGCTTCGCGATATCCACGATTTTCTTGAGGATTTCGAGCGGGTAGACCATGCCGGTCGGGTTGTCCGGGTTCAAGATGAGGATGCCCGCGATGCTCGGGTTGTACTTCACCTTGTTCTCGAGTTCTTCGAGGTCCGGGTACCAGTGGTTTTCCGGCTGCAGACGGTAGGTGATGGGGGCCGTGTGAGCGTGGGCCGCTTCGGCAGAACTGTGGGTGGAGTAGGCCGGGGCTGGTCCGATGATACGGGTGTTCATCGAGAGCAGACCATAGATGGTGGCGATGGCGTCACCGAGGCCGTTGAAGAACAGGATGTCGTCGACGTTGATCTGGGCGCCGCCGAGCTTGTTGTTCTCTTTCACCAGAAATTCGCGGGTTTCGAGCATGCCCTTGGAGGGGCAGTAACCGTAGCTGCGGTTCGTCTTGGCGAGGTCGACCACGATGTCCTTGATCCAGTCGGGAATCTGGCACTTCTTTTCGATAGGGTCGCCGATGTTTTCCCAGTGGATGGGGAGGCCGAGTGCCTTGAGCTGGTTTGCCTTCTTCACGATCTCGCGGATTTCGTAAGAGAGTTCCTTGGCACCTTCGCTCAATAGTCTTCTGCGCATTTTATGCTCCTGTATAGGTATCGAAAATTCTTTTTTTGCAGTGTAATTATAGAATAATATCTATCTAAGAATTTCCGTTGTTCCTTATGGTTGATGGTTAAAAAGGGGGTAAATAAAAAAGCAGCCTGTTGCGGGGCTGCCCTTGAAACTTGCTATCTGGATTTTGGCGTTATGCCTTGCAGACCTTGGTTTCTCTGGACAGCCCCATAATAGCTCGGGCTGCTGCCGGGCTTGCTGCGATCGCTGCTGCTGCGATGGAGGTCTGTCCAAAGATTTTCTTCATGTGCAGAAATATAGTTTGGGTATGGGTGTTTTGTCAAGGTTGTTATTTGCTTCGTTTAGATTTCTATATTCAGGCCATGATTCACGAAACCTTGTATGACCCGATCCGCAAGAAGGATGTCCCTGCCACGCCCGAAGAACACGTGCGCCAGGCGACCATCCAGTTCCTGCTGGACGTAGTCAAGGTGCCGGCCCACTTGATTACAGTGGAGTTCGGGCTGTGTGCGATTGACCCTACGACGGATGACCGAGTCGACATCATCGTCAACAACTTCCGCGAGGGCGCCGCGCTCGACAAACCGTGGCTGCTGGTGGAATGCAAGGCTCCCGGCGAATACACGTGGGAATCTCTCCAGGTGCAGCTCAACCGCTACCTGAAGGTCTTGACGCCCAAGTACGTGATGCTTGCGCTGGGGGATGCGACCGTTTATTTTAAACTGGACCCGGCGACCCGACGTTTTTCAAAAATTGCCGAATTACCGGTTTATTGAAATACGATTTTGTTCAAATTACCCCCTAAAAAGGGTGTAATATTCCAAATAAACTTAAAAAACGCTTCTCTTTTACAAACATTTTTCTTTTTTCTTCTGATTTTCTACTGAAAAAAAGCATATATTTTTTTTCGTGAATATTATTAAGAGAAGATTATATGAAGGACTGCTCCTGGCTGTTGCCGGGATGTTTTTTGCTTGCAGCCAGGAAGAACCTTTTGAAAGGCATGCGCCTCTAAAGGCCCGCGAAATACCGCGCGAACAGGTTCAGCCGCCCGAACCGGCCGAACCCGAAACGACGGTCGACACGGTCCCGACCGAAGCACCTATGGTGTATCGAGAAGAGTCTGAAAAGCCTCCTGTCGATACGGTTGCCGAACCCCCTGCTGATACGGCCGAGGCTTCCCCCGCAGGTACGCTCGTTGCCGAGGAACCTGTCGCCGAGAATTATTCCTCATCATCGAAGGCGAGGCCGAGACCATCCGTTATTGTGGTGTCGTCTTCTTCGGAACCCGAACCGCCGCCGCCCGTTTACTGTGAAAATGTCCCCGAAGGCATGTTGTGCGACAAGCGCGACGGCCAGATGTACAGGCTTGTTGCCATTGGCGGCCAGACGTGGATGGCGCAGAACCTGAACTACCATGCCGAAGGGAGCTGGTGCTACGACAACGAAAACGAAAATTGCAAGGTCTACGGAAGCCTCTATTCCTGGACATCGGCGATGGATTTGCCGACCAGGTATGCAAACGAATCTGCTGCTGCGGAATTGCACAAGGAACACAGGGGCGTGTGCCCGGAAGGGTTCCACATGCCGACCAGTGCCGACATGAAGGCGCTTGTCGCTTACATAAAGAAGCACAACAAGCATGAAAAGGAAAAACTTGGAACGCTCCTCAAGATGAAGTTCTCCTGGATGCAGAGTGAAGAATGGCCCGAAGGTACGGACCGCTTCGGCTTTGGCGCAATGGCGGGCGGATTCAGAAATGCGAAAGGCGATTTCAAGGAGATGGGCAAGGATGCAGACTTCTGGGTTGCCGAAGAAAACAAAAACCCGTCGCATGCGCCGTACTGGAATCTCTATTATGACAATGATTCGTTCCTCGGCGACTACAGCAAGAACAAAAAGTACGCCTATTCAGTGCGCTGCCTGAAGAACAAGAAACACTAGAAACAAGAAATACCAATGAGATGGCGAATTGAGTTCGCCATGACGATGCTCTCAATGCAAAAAAGAAATCCCGCTTAATGCGGGATTTAATTTTTATGGAGTGATGGGCGCGAAGGTTACTTCTTCGGCTCGATGCGTTCCATGCCACCCATGTACGGGCGAAGCACTTCAGGAATCAAGAGCGAGCCGTCCTTCTGCTGGTAGTTGTCGCAGATGCCGACCATCACGCGCGGGGTGGCGAGGCCGGAACCGTTCAGCGTGTGGATGAACGTGTTCTTGCCGCCAATCTTCGTCTTGATGTTGGCGCGGCGGGCCTGGTAGTGTTCGAAGTTGGAGCAGGAGCTGACTTCGAGCCACTTCTTTTCGACCGGAGCGTAGACTTCGAGGTCGTAGCACTTGGCGGCACCGAAACCGAGGTCGCCCTTGCAGAGGGCCAGGCGGTGGTAGGGGAGGCCAAGCTTTTCGAGGAGCATTTCGCCGAAGCGGGTGAGCTCTTCGTGGTCTTCGTAGCTGTGTTCCGGGTGGGCGAAGTAGACCATTTCCACCTTGTTGAACTGGTGCAGGCGGAGAAGGCCGCGGGTGTCCTTGCCGTAGGAACCGGCTTCGCGACGGAAGCAGGCGGAGTAGGCGCAGATGCGCTTCGGAAGTTCGGATTCCGGAATCACTTCGCCGGCGTAAAGGTTGGTCAGGGGCACTTCTGCAGTCGGGATGAGGAACAGGTCGTCGTCCTTGTCGCAGCGGTACATGTCTTCTTCGAACTTCGGGAGCTGACCCGTGCCGCGCATGGTGTTGCGGGTAACGAGGTACGGAGGAGTGAATTCCTCGAAGCCGTTCTTCTGGTGTTCGTCCAGGAAGAACTGGATGAGGGCGCGTTCCAGGCGGGAACCCCAGCCGCGGTAGACCGGGAAGCCGGAACCGGAAATCTTGGCGCCACGTTCAAAGTCAAAGATGCCGAGGCGTTCGCCGAGGGTCTTGTGGTCCACGCGGGCGAAGTCGTCGTTCTTGGTGTAGTAGTCAAACGGAATCGGACCGTCTTTTTCGACCACGTTGTCCGAGCTGTCCTTGCCTTCCGGGGAACGCGGGGCGATGTTCGGCACGTGCATGAGCATTTCGGTCTGCTTGTAGTCGAGGTCCTTGAGCTTCTTGTCGAGTTCGTCGATCTTGTCACCGAGGGCGCGCATGGCGGCAACGGCTTCGTCGGCGTTTTCGCCCTTCTTCTTGAGGTCGCCAATCTTCTTGGATTCGGCGTTGCGTTCGCTCTTGAGGCGTTCTACCTCGGTGAGGAGCGGGCGGCGTTCGTTGTCGATTTCAAGAACGTCCTTCAGGCTGACGGTCGTATATTTCTTTTCGGTTTCTGCAATGTAGTATTCCGGATTTTCACGGATTTTCTTGATGTCAAGCATTTTTATGCCTCGGTTAGGAAATTTTACGAGCAGCAATTTAGAAATTTTTGCTTACAGCGAGTGTCGCGAAAAAGTTTGCTTTTGCTTTTTTGTGCCAAAACTGATTGAAAAAGAAGAGATTGTAAATATTTGGATATCTATCTGTTGTAGGCCTTTACACCGCTATTTATGTGGTGGCAGTCACACTTCGGTATTATGGATATACATTATAAACGGGTAAGGTTTATGGAGGTAAATACAATGTAAACAAAGGGAAAATTCAGAGGAGTACAGAGATGAAGTTTCCAATACTTCTGCTAGCTGCGGCTACGCTTTCTTTTGCGCAATGGGGCGGCGGTGGTGGTAAATCCATCAACGACTACAAAAAGATATCTGTTTCGGGCAGAGAAGTCTATGTCTATGCCCCGTCTAATCTTGCGGACAATAGCCCGTTGCTCATGTCTTTCCACGGCATGGACCAGGACCCCAATTACCAGCAGTCCAATACCCACTGGGAAGCGGTTGCTGATACGGCGGGCTTTGTCGTAGCCTATCCTAAGGGCGCAACGGGTTACAGCACCTGGGATATCAACGGTGACCAGGATACCAGATGGATCACGCAGATTATCGACCAGTTGGCCAACGACTACAAGATCAACAAAAAGCGCGTGTACATGTCGGGCTTCTCCATGGGCGGCATGCTCAGCTACCATGCCATGGGTAAGATTGCCGACAAGATTGCCGCTTTTGCCCCCTGCTCCGGCTACCTGATGATGGGTGCTGGCACGGCTCAGCGTCCGGTGCCTATTTTCCATACTCACGGAACAAGCGACAACGTGGTGGGCTACGATGGTCTTGAAAACAACCTGAAGAGTTACCGCAACCAGTTCAAGTGCCCGTCGCAGGCGCAAGTCGAGAATAACCACCCGAACAGCGAAAACAAGGCTACGCTCTACACTTGGGGCCCTTGTGATAACGGTATCTATGTGAAGCACTTGAAGCTGGAAGGCCGTCAGCATAGCCCCTCCAAGGCTGACGTTTCCGATATCTGGAATTTCGTGAAGGGTTACGACCTGGATGGTCCTATTGGTGCCAGCCAGCCGGAATCCTCTTCCAGTGCCGTCGCCTCTTCGTCTGATGCGGCAAAGTCTTCCAGCAGCGCCGCTGGCCCGAGAAGTTCTTCCAGCGTTGTTGCCGGGTCTTCTTCTAGCCATCACCACTGGAGTGGACTTTCTTCCTCTACGACGGCCCTGCCTGTGGACCCGAGCCTGCATGCAGTTTCCGTCTACAAGTCCTCTGACAACTTCATCGTAGTCGCCAATGCCCAGGGCAAGACCATTACGGTGTTCAACAGCCTTGGCCGCATCGTGAGCACGACCCGCGGTATCGCTGGAGCCCAGAAGGTCTACACCGGAGCCAAGGGCGTGTACGTCGTGAAGATTGGCAACAAGTCTTTCAAGACTTCGCTCTAGGGCCTGAAGGAATAGAGAAATAGCTCAGGAATGAGTGATTTGGGTTAAGTCCACGGCGGTGCCGTGGACTTTTCCTATGTGATTATTTGGGGGCTAGACCTTCAATGTTTCGTCGCAGAGCTCGCAGATGGCGCTGCGGTGGGTAATGAAGATCATCGTCTTTGTGGGGTAGGCGGCAAAAAGGCGCCTGTAGAGTTCGCGTTCGGTTTCTTCGTCGAGCGATGCACTGATTTCGTCGAGCAGGAGTACGGAGCCTTCGCGCAAAAGCCCGCGGGCAATCGCGATACGCTGGGCCTGGCCTTCGCTGAGCCCGCAGCCGCGTTCCCCGAGTTCGGAATCGAGCCCGTCGGGGAGTTCGCTTACGAAGTCTGCACAGGCGGTGTGCAGTACACTTTGCAGTTCTTGTTCTGTTGCGCCGGGTTTGGCGAGCAGGAGGTTGTACCGTATGGAACCGCTCATGAGCGTGTTGCCCTGCGGGACGTATACGAAGTGTTTGCGGGTGGACTTGCTGACCGTTTGCATGACGTTGGAAGCCTGTTGCGGGTCACTAGAAGTTTGTTGTGGGTCGCAGAATGTTTTTCCCGGGCTACTGGAAGTTTTTTGCAGGTCACTGGATGTGCGCGAATAGAGCGCGACGTTGCCGCCTGTGGGAGTGATGAACCCTAGCATAAGGCGGAACAGGGTCGTTTTGCCGACGCCGGTTTCGCCGACGAGGGCGGTTTTCGTGCCGGGTTTAAAGTCGTGCGAAAAGTGCGTGATGATTTCGCTGTCGCCTTTTGCATAGCGGAACGAAACGTCTTCGAATTTCACGCCTGCGGCGCCGTTTGATGCTGTTCCGTTTAAAGCTTCGCTGGTATGGAATGCGCCGGCGCTGCTTGATGCGGGCTCTTCGCTGTTTAATGCTGTGCTGGTATGGAGTGCGTCGCTGGCCTCGTCTTCCGCAAATTCATTTGTCTGTAATTCTTCCAGGCGGTCAATACTTGCGGTGGAGTGTATGACCTGCGGGGTCATGTTCAAGAGCGAAAGTATGGGCTGCTGGATCTGCCCCACCAGCTGCAAGAAGGACGTCATTACGCCGAAGGTGATGGTGCCGTGATAGAGCCCGAGCCCGCCCCAGACAAATGCCGCAAGGTAGCCGAACCCGAAGGCGATACCGAGCATGAACCGCGTGATGGTGGAGAATTTTGTGCGGCGCAGGACGTTACCCTTGAGTTCCTGCTGCATGGAATCGAGGCGGTCTGCCATCCATTGCTCGCTCCCGAGGGAACGCAATACGGCGTTGTATTCGACGCCTTCCTGCACGTGCATCTGGATTTGGCTTTCTTTTTCGCGGATGTCGAGGGTCATGCGCCTGAGTTTGCGCGCGACAAACTTCCCGAGGACAATGGCGAGCGGGGTGAAGATGACTAGCGCCCACGCAAGCCATGCATCAAAGAACCGCATGAGCAAAAATGCGCCCAGCAATTGAAGGCCGGTCACGACCATCTGGGGGATTGTTTCGGCGATTACGCCCGAAACGGAGTCAATGTCCTTCGAGAGGCGCGAAGTCACGTCGCCGGAGTGGAGTTCTTTTTCGTCGAAGAGCCTGCGGGAGAATAGTTTTGCGAATAAGCTGAGCCGAAGTTCATTTGCCTTGCGGGTCGAGGCGACCGTCGTCATGTAAAAGTAGACCTGGCGGAGCAATATGCGGCCGAGTACCGTAAGCGCAAGCAGGATTATCATCTGCACGATGGCTTCGCGGCTGCCGGTATGGATGGTCTCGTCGATAAAGCGCTTGGAGAGCCAAACCATCAAGAGCCCGAGTGCAACCTGCGCTGCCCCGAGCACGATACGGACGGAGCTGTTCAGCCGCGTCCCTTGCGTATTTTGCCATAGCCAGGCTACGTACTTCATTCTACGACGCCGACCTTCTTCCATTCATCGACGATGGCGTTCACGTCGGTTATTGCCTGTTCGCGCGTCACGTCGTATTCTTCGCAGAGTTTGTCGGCCAGCGATTCAATGGAAAAATCGCCCTGTTCGGTGGCTTTTTGCCAGAGGAATGCCGCCGTTTCGTTGAGGCAAAGCAATCGCCCGAAATCGAGCGCACCGATGCCTTCGCCCATTATTACCTGTTCGCCGCACACTTCGCGCAGCACGAATCCTTCTTTAAGTTTCATAAACTTCTGACCTTTTCTCTAATTCTATACACTAATAGTAGCCATTTTCGCACGGGCTTGAGCCTGAGCCAGAGTGCGGCGCGGCGCCTTGATTGTCTGGAATCGAGCGAACGGCGTTCTCCGCCTTTGCCAACTACGTGTGTGGCGGTTGCCTTGATATCTTGCAGGCGGCAGCGCTCGACCCCGTAGAGGTTTCCGTCGCCCATGAGGGTCACGTTTTCGCCGTCAATTTTCAATACGCGGTGGATTACGTAGCGCGTGTTGTCGATGTGGGCGAGGACCACGTCGCCGACTTGTGCAGGGCGGGGCTTTTCGAGGATGACGCTTTCACGCCCGCCGACGATAAACGGGAGCATGCTCCTGCCGTTCACGGGGAAGGTTACCGCGATACCCTCGCCAACGAGGCGGATGGCTTCGGCAAGGATTTCATTGTCGTTTGCCACGATGTTGTTAGCCCTGTTTTCCATGCCTAGCGTACCTTTATGGTTTCGTGGCAGAGTTTTGCGGCGTCATTGTCGGGGAGGCATTCCAGGTGGTACACGCGGGCGCCCATCGCAATGGCGTTTTCGGTTGCGTGCAGGGCGTCGGCGATGTTGCGTTCCCAGCGTTTTCCAGAGATGCTCGTGAGGATGGCCGCATAGGATTCTATCCCGCGCAGGGCCCGAATCTTGTTGTGCGGAGCCTGCTCCAGGAGCACGATTCCGCCCAGCGGGCACGATTCATTCTTGTAGCAGGGGGTCTTGCCGCTCCAGGGGGAGCCATAAACCTTGATGCCGTCGGGGTGCACGCGCACCACCGGGTTGTCGTCGTTCAGGAGTGCTGTGTTCTCGATGTTTGCAAGCCAGAGCCTAGCATGAGTGCTCTTGCCTGTACCGCTCTTGCCGAGGAACATGTAGCCGTAACCGTTGTGCGATACGACCGCGGAATGAAAGAGGGCCGTACCGAGGGGTGCGGTCGCGAGGGCGTAGAGCACCATCATGGCGTTGTTGATGCAGAACCGGGGCGCATAATCCGTAATGTATACGGTGGCGTTCTTGTAGCCCGCTTCGCAGACAAGTGTGCCGGATGTTTTCTGCGCAAGCCTGAATTCGAATACGCTCTGCTTGCTTGAGGTGTGCCCGCAAATGATTTGCTGGCCTTCTTCGTCTTGGCGAGTCTCTTCGGTGTATTCCGCTGGGAGGGCGCCCTGCACGATTTTGAGCGTGAAGACGGCCGGAGTGGTGTCGCCTGCGGGTACGGCGAACGGGGCGTAGTTCTCTAGCCCTTTGTCGATATTGATGTCTGTTTCGAGCGTAAAGACGTGCCCGGCGACTTTATACGAGCGTGCGGTCATTCTTGCAGTGTCCTTTTACCTGCAATATAAAAATAAAACTACATTTACGACATGATCAGTTTGTTGCGCAATATTGCTCCGGCCAAGTTCCTTGCGGCATGTGCCATGCTCGTTATTGCGGGCGTGCTTTCGGGTTGCTACAGCTTTACGGCGAGTACGCTCCCGAGCCACATCAAGACGGTGCAGATTCACGAAGTCGAAGACAAAACGCTTGATGCGGTGCTTGCAAACAGCATCCATACGGCCGTTGTCGAAATGTTCAAAAAGAATGCGGGTGGCGTGCGCCTCGTGAACGAAGATGCGAATGCCGATTTCGAGATAACGCTTTTGAGTTACACGAACAAACCCGAAAACTACAACAGCAACAGCGATGTGGAAACTTACCGCGTGACCATCCGCGTGAGCGTGAAGTTCTACGATAACGTAAAGGAACGCATTATCTACGAGAACAAGTCGCTTTCTGCCGATGGCGTTTACGACGTGCAGAAGAACGAGGCTGAAGACCGCCATGGACAGGCTCGTGCTATCGAAAAGCTGCAGGACTTGATTATCGCAAATGCTCTTGCGAAGTGGTAACCGTTAGGCGGAATCAGTGCAGTTTTGAACCTGCGGGCCCGCGACATTCCTGTTGCGGGCTTTAGTTTTATTTCACGAAATCCTTGACGAAAACGGGAGTCTCGTTCAGCAACGCTTCGGTGAGCGTGCTCCCTACGTACGTAAGCTTCAGCGAGAAGAACGGCTCTCCGCGTTCCAGCAGGGCGAGGAATATCAGGTCGCCGTCCCAGTGGGGGAGCTTGATGACGTCTTCTTTCGGGACCCATTCCAGCGTCCCTTCATCGCACTCCTTGATTTCGCCGGTAAATTCCGTCGCAGTAAAGAGGTGCATGAATTCTGTTTCTTGCATGCCGTCGCTGATGAAGGTGACTATCCCGCGGTACTTCGGGTGCACAAGCGTAAGGCCCGTCTCTTCCATGACTTCGCGGCGGATGCAATCTTCGGGCGATTCCTTTTCTTCGAACTTGCCGCCGATGCCTATCCACTTGTCCTTGTTGATGTCGTTTTTCTTCTTGACGCGGTGGAGCAGCAGGTACTTGCCGTCTTGCTCAATGTAACAGAGGGTCGTGTTTATCATTCTTGTTCTTCGGCTGTTTCTTCAATGTAGGGAATCAGGCGCACGCCGCTGGTGTTCCAGTGCTTGTACTGTTCGCCCTGCGGGAGCTTTGTTCCGTAACCGTCTGCCTTGATGCGCGCTTCGTCGATGCCTTTCTCGATGAGGTAGTCCGCGATTGCCTGTGCCTGTTTTTCGGACATTTCCTGGCCTTTCGGGCTGCTGCACTGGATTTCGAGAATGAACACGTTCTTGCGCATGAGGTAGATGACGTCGTTCAGCGCCGTGTAACTCGAATTCAGCAGGATTTCGGAATTGTTCTTGAACTTGATGTGCGCGGCGATGCTGTTCAGGTTGTTCCTCGGTTTCAGCGGGCAGCCGTTGTTGCCGACAATGACGTTCTGGAATGTCTTCGGGCACTTGTCGAGGTAGTCGTAAATGCCGTCGCCGTCGCTGTCGATGGGGCAGCCGACTGAATCGACTGCGGCCTTGGCGGGCGTGTTCGGGCATTTGTCGAGCGCATCGGGGACGCTGTCGTTGTCGTGGTCTGCGGGGCAGCCGTTCTGGTCTACAGGGAAGCCGGCCGGGGTCTCGGAGCACTTGTCCTTGCTGTCGGGAACGCCGTCCTGGTCGTTGTCCGCAGGGCAGCCGTCTTCGTCTACGATTTCGCCTTCGTGGCTGTTCGGACAGTTGTCGATTTCATCGGGGACGCCGTCCTTGTCAAAGTCCAGAGGGCAGCCGTGTATGTCTACAGGGTATCCGCGGGGGGTCTCGGGGCACGAGTCGCGTTCGTTCAAGACTCCGTCATGGTCGTCGTCGAGGGGGCAGCCGAATTCATCGACTTTGTCGCGTGAAAGGGAATTGGGACACCTGTCTCGATTGTCGTCTACGCCGTCGTTGTCGCTGTCGCGTATGCAACCCACGCTGTCTACGGCTGTCCCGACCGGAGTGCCTGGGCAGACGTCTATGTAGTCGGGAACGCTGTCGTTATCGGAATCGATGGGGCATCCGCGGAAGTCTACGCCGACTCCGCGCGGGGTCCCCGGGCAGTCGTCGAAGAAGTTCATGACGCCGTCGAGGTCGAGGTCCACAGGGCAACCTCTGGTGTTGACTGCGACCCCGAGTTCGGTGTTGGGGCAGAGGTCTTCGCGGTCAATTACGCCGTCGTTGTCGCTATCCTTGCGGCTGAAGTCGATTGTTTTCGTGATGGCGAGGACCATCGAGAATTCCGGCGTGCCGCGGATATTGTATTCAAGATTGCGGCCTTCGTGACGGCGGTGGACTTCGATGCTGTTGTCTATGGTCATGTCGCGCACGAAGTCGATACCGATGTCCATGCCGAGTGCCAGGTTGATGGTGTTGGGCAAGTGGATCTTGACCGCGGGCGTCACTCGGAAAACGTTATCCCTTATGGAACGTGCAATCTTGTCGCGGAAAAGGCCTGTTTCTGCAGTAACTTCGAGGACTCCCGAGACCGTCTTTTCGGGGAAAAGTTCCAGGCCGGAACCCCACAGCATGGAGTGGTTGTCGGAGTTCATCACGTGCAGGTAGCCGAAGTACGAGTTCCAGTAGAGGATGTTGCTAAAGTTGACGGAGACTAACCCTTCGAGGAGGAGCGCCCATTTGCCGGCCGTGAAGGCGTAGGAATCCTCTTCTTCGTTGATGTACCACTGGTGTCTGGGGCGAAATCCTATGCCCCTTGCGCCTGTGGGGGCGGTCGCCTCGACCATGAACCCGACGTTTACCGTGGTGGTCGGGATGGGGTAGGAATACTTGAGGTACGCCTGCAGGTCGCCGATGCCGAACCCGTCCAGGTTTGTACCTTCGATGTCGCCTTCGTAGAAGAGGGGGAGGCTTGCGCCGGCTTCAAAGTTGTCTGTAACTCCGACTCCGACCGAGATGGCTCCACCCGAAGAGGGGGTGTTCTTGTCGAGCGGGATAGTGACGTCGGAATCGACCTCGTGGTAGCCGTCCATGGCGAGCGCGTGGCCGTCGTTTACCGTCTCGTAGCTGCCCGAAATTAGCACGAAGCCCTGGTCGAGCGTGTTCGCTGTCGGAACGCGCACGCCTTCCATGTTCCTGCCGATGCCTATCTGGGCATAGAGGATTGAGGCTAAAATAAGCAGTGTGGAGAGGATTTTCTTCATAATCCGCCTAAAAATTTAATTTTTTTTTGATTTACCTATTTCCATTTTAAAGATTATGTATATATTTGCCTCCGTGAGTCTCGTGTCGAAACAAAATCAGGGTTTACCCTCTTGGCATCGGAAAGCGCAGAAAGCTTATCGCGTAAACCGCGTGATAATCATTCTTCAGATGGTCGCTGCCCTTGTCATGTGCGGTGTGATTCTGTATGGGATGGCGCGGGTTTTACAATGAATTAAGAGGTATTATGTTACAATTCGCCTATCATTGCGGTCGCCGCCCCAAGAATGATGGTTTTGATGCTCCGATGCCTTTTTCTAACGAAGAGGAAGAGGAGGAAATCGAAGAAGAAGAAGAAGTCGACGAAGAAGTGGACTTCGACCATCCTTCTTTTAAGCGTGACCAGATTTGGTCGGACTACGCTGAAGACCTGGACTACGACCAGTGATCCGCTGGTCTAGGCTTGCGGGCATTTTTGTTGCCCTTCTGGCTTCTTCCGTGCTGCTGGCTTGCTCTTCGAAGCAGGCGGCGTCCGGCCTCGCCGATGTGCAGGTGGTTGAACCGCCTGCGAGCGATACGCTGTCTTTTGCCGAGTGGTCACTGCGTTTCAAGGTCTCTGACTCGCTCTCCATGCGCCCGTCATGGGAAAACTACCAATATGCGTTGCAGGCAATGGATAACCAGGAATGGAACCTGGCGAGGCGCTACCTCCAGAGGTCGTTGCGCAACCTTGTTACCGAACATTTTGATTCTACCTATTCAAACGTGAGCGCTAAGGAGGACTCCCTCTACAGGCTCAAGATGTCCGTGCTTATTGTGCGGGCGCTCGATGAAGTTTACCCCAACGAGGTCATATCCCCGGACGAAGGCCCGCTCGACGGCATTTTCCAGGACGAAAGCGTGCTGGCCGACAGTGCCTCGCTTATTTCTATCGAGGACCAGCTTGATTCCCTCGACATGAACGATTTTACGCTCCCCATAAAGTTCAACGAGCGTGTATTGCAAGAAGTTTTCTACCTCACGACAAAGGCGAAGAGCTTTACGGAAGGCTCGCTGAGCCGCAAGACCGCCTACGATTCCATGGTCTATGCCAAGCTTGCCGAGCACAACATGCCGCGAGACCTTATATTCCTTTCCCTGGTGGAATCCGGCTTCAAGGTGAAGGCGTACAGCCGCGCGAAGGCGTCCGGACTTTGGCAGTTTATTCCGGAGACGGGCAAGCGCTATGGCCTGAGCGTAGACTACTGGGTGGACATGCGCCGTAACCCGGAACTGGCAACTGAGGCTGCCCTCAATTACCTTTCGTACCTGTATAGCGAGTTTGGCGACTGGCTCCTGGCGATGGCGGCCTACAACTGCGGTGAAGGGCGTATTCGCCGTGAAATCCGTGAATGGAAGGCCGACACGACACACGATACTACGCTTGCTGTCTCGTACTGGGACTTGGAACTCCCGAAGGAAACCATGCATTACGTGCCCCGCATTTTGGCGGCGATGGTCATCGGGCATTACCCGGACCAGTACGACATGAATGTGAAGCCGACGGTTCGCCCGCAGTTCGATACGGTCACGGTTTTCGATTCCTTCCCGCTGGAAGAGGTGGCGAAACTCCTGAAGGTCCCCGAAGATACCCTGCGTTCCCTGAACATGGAACTTGTGATGTGGTGTACGCCCCCGAACACAGATTCCTATGTGCTCAGGCTCCCGGTCGGAACGCGCTCTGCGTTTGTCGAGGGCTACGACAGGATGAAGAAGAACAACTTCTCGAGCTGGCACCACCACAAGGTCAAGAAGGGTGAAAACCTCGGTGCCATTGCCCGCCAGTACGGCATTACGGTTTCCGAACTCCGCCAGGCGAACGACCTGAAGAGCGACTACCTCCGTCAGGGCAAGACGCTGCTTATTCCTATCAAGGTCACCCCGCGCAAGTCGTCGGGCAAGAAGCCCATGAAGGTCCGCACCTACGTGGTGGAACTGGGGGATAACCTCGCTACGGTGGCGCGCCAGTTTGGCGTATCGCAAGAGGCCTTGCGCATTTGGAACTCGCTCGATGCGGGGGCCGTAATCAAGCGCGGCGACACGTTGTTCGTCTCTAAGCCCGAAATGCGCCCCTCAGGCGAAACCAAGAAGATTGAGCTCAAGAAGGGCGAACGCTATGTGGTGGGCGCGGGCGATACCTATGCAAATATCGCCGAAGCCCTTGAAATCCCGGTGGCGCTCCTGATGCGGGCAAACGGCGGCTTTATAAAGCGCCTTTCCGTGGGCGATTCGCTGGTCATTCCCGCCTACACCCCGCCGAAAAAGCAGAAATATGCCCCTGCAGACAAGAATGCCGCGGGCAAGAACGCCGCTGCGAAGAAGTCCGAACCCAAGAAAGACGAGAAGAAAACGGCCTTGAAGGGCAATACCTATGTGGTGGAATCGGGGGATAACCTCTACTACATCTCGAGGAAATTCTCGTGCACGGTCGAAGACCTGATGAAGTGGAACAACCTTTCCAATGCGAATATCCATCCTGGTGATACGCTCATTGTGCGCGGTGGTTCTACGGCGAAGCCGGCAACGCCTACCAGTGCGGCAACTCCCGCAAAGTCGGGCGAATTCATCACCTATACGGTAAAACAGGGCGATTCCCTGTTCGACATTGCCAAGAGCTACAAGACGACCATCGACAGCATCGTCAAGTGGAACAACCTGACCGATACGAAGATCAAGGCCGGCGACAAGCTGAAAATCAAGAAGCCGTAGCGCCTGCGGCACAGGTGAAGGCAAATATTTCTTTACTCGCGAGGGTAAAACTGCTTTTTTTGAAAAAAATTTGTTTTCATGTGAATAAATTTGTGAAAAAAAGTGTAGTTTTAGTGGCATAAGAACAAAAAAACACCATTTGGAGTAAAAAATGAAGAAAACACTTCTCGGAATTTGTGGCCTCGGTCTTGCCTTATCCCTGGTCGCCTGTGGCGACGATGTCAACTTCAAGGATCCTGCTTCTGTGCAGAAGTTCCTTGCCAAGAGCGATCCGCAGGGCGTCCGTAAGGCTCTCGAAAACAAGCATATTGCTCTTAACGCCAATAACTTCATTAACTATGCCTTCAACAGCGACACCCTCATGATGACCGTGTTCCTGAAGGCCGCTTTCGAAATTGATGCCGCTGCTGATAACGGCAACAACGCTGTCGCCATTGCCGCCAACAAGGGCAACGTGATGGTGCTGAACTACCTCTTCGACAATGGTGCCAAGGCCAACGTCAAGAACAGCAACGGTGAACCCGTTCTCGACAACGCCGTGATGATGGGCAATGCCGACGTGGTGAAGATTCTCATTGACCAGCTCAAGAAGGAAGGCGCTGATCCGGCTTCTCTTGGTACGGGCGTGCTTATCGCCGCCAAGACGGGCAAGGTCGACATGCTTCAGGTTCTCGCCGATGCGGGCGCTCCGCTCGACAACCGCGGCCCGGACGGTTACCTCCCGATTCACTGGACGGTCAAGTCTGGCAACTACGACGCCATGATGTTCCTCATCGAGAAGGGTGTTGACGTGAACGCCAAGTGCGGTCAGGGCTACTCCGTGCTCGACTGGGCCACCAACGAAGGCTACACTCGCCTGATCAAGGCCCTGAAGAAGGCTGGCGCCAAGAACACTCCGCAGTACTTCAAGGATTCCAAGAAGTAATCAGTTCTGCCATGCCGGCATGTCCCGGCATTACATGTTTACAGAAGTCCCCGGCTTGTCCGGGGTTTTCTGTATGCTGGATTTGCTCGCCTTTACGTTGTTCTTTTATGATACTTTTTTGTATTTTTCGCCTATGAAGTCATTTTTCCCAAAATTTCTAGTTTGCTTGGCGCTTTGCTCCGTGATGGGCTTTGCGCAGGAGACTGTCGAAAGTGTCCGTCGCCAGATCAAGGCGGTGGAGGCAGAAGCCAGCCGTGAAAAGAGCATGCACGATGCCGAAAAGAAGCGTCATGCGGAGTTTGTCGAGGTGGGCCGCAAAAAAGTCCAGGCGCTCGCAGCACAGAACAAGACGCTGAAGGCAGAAATCGATTCGCTCAAGGCGGAACTCGGCCATATCGCTGAAGCCCGCCAGAAGACGATGGGCACAGTGCGCTGGTACGAAAGCCGCAAGGTAAAGTACAACGAATCCCTGGCCAAAGTCATCGATTCGCTGGTGCCCGTATTTGAGTCCGACTTCCCGTACCGGAACGAGGAAACTATTAAGAGCGTCCAGGAAATAGCGGATCAGCTCCACAAGGGTGTTATCGAGGCTGACGATGCCTTGAACCGCACGCTGGAGGTTTTCTATGACCGCATCCGCCTGGGTTACACGACCGAGGTGTGGAAGGGGTTCTTGCAGGTGGACGCCCGCAGCGTTCCCGGAACTTACCTGCGTTATGGTGCAGTGGCTTCAATCTTTGTGAGTAACGACGGCAACGACGTGCTTTGGCTTGCCCGTACCGCCGATGGTGGATACGCCTGGAAGAATGTTTCCGATGACCTTGCAATGCGCACCGTACTGAAGGACGTGATGAAGGTTGCCGAAGGGAAAACGGCGCCTAGACTCGTGACCATTCCGGTTGCCTTCCCGAAGGAGGCCGAATGATGAAATGTGTAATGTGTAATGTGAGATGTGGCCTCTTGTCTCTCGCATTGGTTGCCTCTCTTGCTTTATTCGCTCCCGCAGTCCATGCCCAGCAGAATTCCGACATCGATGCGGTGAAGAAGCGCGCAGAACTCAACAGCGCGAAGGCCGACCTGGAAGAAGCCCGCAAAAAGCGTGACATGGCTGTTGCCGCCCGCTGGAAGGACCGCGAGACGGCGAACCAGGAACGCGAGATGTTCAACGAGAAGTACCAGGAGAGCAAGGAAAAGGTCGACGCTTTGATGTCGGAACGTGCCCGCCTGTTCGAAGACGTGCGCGTTGCCCGCGAGGACCTGGCCCAGGTGAAGCTCCAGGCCGAAAAGGCCCGTGCTGAGTACTTGTCCCTTGCTGCAGGCCCCGAACGCCTCGAAACGCTTGCGAAGTTCCAGGAACAGGGCGTTCCCTTCAAGGTGGCAGAACGTGTAGAAATCCAGAACAAGGTGAAAAAAGAAATGTCGCTTTACCGCGACGATCCGCTGCGTATTGCGAAGGGCGTGCTCGATGCTGCGCGTGCCGAGATGGCGTTTACCCGCGAAAGCGGTGTCGAGAAGGCCGACCTGATGTTCGGTACGGCTGTAGCTCAGGGCGACCGCATGCGCCTGGGCGGCCTGTATGCAGTGCAGATGGCTAACACCGTCGATATCAACGGGCTCCATCCGGCGGCATTGATGCTCCCGATTGCGGGCGAAAAGAAGCGCACCTACAGCTGGCAAGAAAACTTGACTCCCGAAACGAAGAAGAACATCGCGAAGGTCTTTGAGAACGTGAACGATTCCGCTTTCGTGATGGTGCCGGTGGATGTGCTCCTGAGTACGGAACTTTCGAGCGAACTGGCGAACCATACGGAAACGACCTGGAAGGATGACCTCAAGCAGTTCTTCAAGAACGGCGGCATTCTGATGTACCCGATCGTGACTCTGTTCGGGCTTGGCCTCCTGATATTCCTCGTGAAGTTCATCTGGATTATGGTGGCAAGTTTTGGCGGGCTTTCTACGCGGCGCGCGCTCAAGGCGCTTGCGAAGGGCGATGTAGAAAGTGCGCGCTCTCAGTCCGCAAAGTCCCACGGCAAGGTGGGGAAGGTGTTGCGGACTGTGCTCTCGAAGCCCTATCCGGGCCGCGAGAGCGCGGAGAAAGCTCTGGAAGAGTTGTTCTCTGCCGAAGTCCCGAAGATTGAATCCGGCCTCACGTGGGTCTCCGTGTTTGCCTCTACTGCACCGCTTCTGGGCCTTTTGGGTACCGTGATGGGTATGATCGAACTCTTCGACGTCATCACGATGCATGGCACCAGCGACCCGAAACTCCTTGCGGGCGGCATTTCCATTGCCCTCGTGACTACGGAAGCGGGCCTTATGGTGGCTATCCCGCTGCAGCTGTTGCACACGTTCCTCGTGAACCGTTGCGATGCATTGCGCAGCCGTATGGAAAAGGCCGGGCTTGCCGTGCTCAATGCCCTCTGGATAAAGGAAAAGTAGCCCTTGATTACGGGCGTCGACCAGAATTCGCTTTTCGAAGCGGCCATGAACATCCTCCTCAGGGGAGGGTGGGTACTTGCGCCTATCTTTTTGCTCGGGTGGTTCGGCTGGTTCTTGATGCTCGAACGCTACGGCTACTACTTCATGCTCAAGGGCAAGTCCGTTTCTGCATTCTGGAAGAACTTGCAAAAGAAGGGCGAGGACGTTGCGTTCAATTCGCTCGGCAAGCGCCCCTATGGTTATTTCTATGCGCTTGCATGTGACGTGCGGAAGTATCGCGGGCTCGGGCCTGTCGCCGTGCGCAACGCGATGGAGGCTACGCGCCACCGCATATCCGTGAACCTTTCCAAGTCGCTCAAGACTATTTCTACCTGTGCAGCGCTTGCTCCCATGATGGGCCTCCTTGGCACGGTCTCGGGCATGGTGCATACCTTCGAGACCATTCAGCAGTTTGGCTTCGGGAACCCGGTGCTCCTTGCCGATGGCATCTCGGAAGCGCTCCTTACGACGCAGGCGGGCTTGCTTGTGGCTTTCCCGCTGATGCTGGCCTACAACTACCTCTCCAGTTGCGTGGAGAAGGTCGAGGACAGCGCCTGGAGCGAGGCTCTCAAGTACGAATCGTATGTTTTTGAAAATGGCGCGGCAGAGCCGGCCGATTCCATCGCGGAGCGTTCCGCGGAGGAGGATAAATGAGTTTTATACGTAAAAGGACACGCGATGCGGGCGGAATAGATGTTTCGCCGATGCTCGACATGGTGTTCATCCTGCTCATCTTCTTTATCGTGACATCGACGTTCACGCGCGAGACGGGTGTGGACGTGACGAAGCCGAAGGCAAGTTCTGCGAAGGACCTCGCGAAGGAAAGCATATTGATAGGCGTGACGCGCCAGGGTACGATACACATCAACGAGACCCAGGTGAACCTCTCGACCTTGAATACGGTGTTGCGCCAGATGATGGCTGAAGCTCCGGATAGGCCCGTGATTATCGTGAGTGACCGCGATGCCCCCAATGGCGTGGTGGTCGATATCCTTGACGAATGCAACCTGGCAAAAGTCCGCAAGGTTTCCATTTCTGCAAATAAAGAGGAGTAGTGCTCGATTTTCTCGCTAAATATTTCCGGTTCCCGGCGGCATTCGTGCTCTCGTTTATTGTGAGCGCGGTGTTCTTCCTTGCGATTCCGGTGCTGAACGCCCTACTTTTCGACAAGGGCGTAAAGACGGAAAAGGAACTCGATACCGTAACGGAAGTAGAAGTACTCGTGAGTGAGAAGAAGCCCGAGGTAAAGCAGAAGGTGATTCGCACCATTGTGAACCCGAACCCGTTCAAGATTACCTCGAATATGGGTGTATCCCGTAGCCAGAATTTCCAGATGGATTTGTCGCTGGCACGCGGTGCTGCAGGCGATGGCGTTGCCGTAGGTACGGGCTCGATGGAGAATGTAGTGTATGAGGCGGGCGAGGTGGACGAACAGGCGCAGGTTCTTAAGGAAATCCAGCCGACATTCCCCGCACGAGCCAAGAAACTCGGTGTTTCGGGCTACGTGAAGGTAATGATCGTTATCGACGTATATGGCGACGTGGCGCAGGCAAGCGTAATGAGCCTCGACCCTCCGGGCTACGGTTTCGAGAACGAGGCCCTGAAGGCCGTAAGGCAGTGGAAGTTCAGTCCCGCGCACTTGGGCGGATATCCCGTGGCACAGAAGGCCACAAAGGAGTTCCGCTTTGTTAAGTAGGCTTCTGTGTTTGTTGTTGCTTGCCGTGCCGATTTTCGCGGCGGAGGATTACTTCTTCAAGGCGAACGAGCTTTACGACCAAGGGAAGTTTAAGGAAGCGGTTCCGCTTTACCGTGCGGCGATTGACGAGGGCCGTTACGAGCCCTTCGCGTGGTTCAACTTGGGCAACGCGCTGGTGCAGCTCGACCGCAAGCAGGTCGCGATGGTGGCCTACAGGCGCACCGTGGAACTCCTGCCGAATTTCGAGAAGGCTTGGATGCTGCTGGGCGACCTCTACTACCTCGCAGATTCTCCGGGCGATGCGATTGCGGCCTACAAGCGTGCCATTGAACTCGGGGTGGAATCTGACCACGTGCACTTCGCGCTTGCGGAATGCTACCTGAAAGGCCGAGACTGGACGCTTGCGCAGAAGAACTTCGAACGCGCCTTGCAGCTGAACCCTGACCGCATGGATGCCTGGTACGGGCTTGCCGAAGTCTACGAAAAACTGGGCGATTACGAATACGCCATCAAGACCTTGCAGAACGCACTCCAGATGACGGCTACCGCGGGTGCCGACGTCCACTTTACGCTCGCGTATTACTACCGCAGCATGGATTCCACGCGGCAGTCCCTGAACGAAATGGAGAACGGCCTGCTGATGGACCCGGAAAACGTTTCCGCCCGCCGTTACCTCGCGCAGATGTACGTGCAGAACAATTCCCCGTGGATGGCGATTTTTACGCTGGAAGAAGGCCTGCGGCACAACAAGGGCAAGGGCGACCTCAATTTGGATTTGGGGCAGATTTACTTTAACCAGAAGCGCTATGATGAAGCATTCGAATGCTACATGAAGGCCTGGCTTGCCGGCAGTTCGCAGGGCCGTATCGGTGCCGAGAACGTGGGCCACGTGTTCTCTAACGCTGGCGATACCGAGAAGGCAGAAAGTCTGTACAAGCGCATCCGCGAGAAAAAGTAATCTATACGGCGCATATTTTTTATATTTTACAACACAAATCTACGGAGAAAATGGGAGCTTTTGTGAAGTACTTACTGACCATATTCTTTATTGTCCTTTCTTTTGTTGCCTGTAGCGATACGTCTTCGCACGAAGAAGAACTTAACCGGCCTACAACTACGGTGATGAACTCTATTACGGATTCCAGGGATGGCCGAACCTATACCACAACGCAGATAGGGACGCAGGTGTGGCTTGCAGAGAATCTGCAGTACAAAGCGGAACCCAGCTGGTGCTACGACGACGATACTACAAATTGTGAAATTCTTGGCCGTCTGTATGATTCCGGAACAGAGAATCTCTGCCCGGAAAAATTTCATATTCCGTCCGAACGGGAATGGCAAGACCTGATAGACTATGTCGCCGCCGTAGAGCCCGACATCGAGCCGGCTAGAAGTTTACAGGGGTATGGGTTGACGTGGCACGTATCTGGAAATAATGCTTTTTCCTTTGGCATTCCGGGAGCCGGTTACCGTTCTGTTGATGGTTCTTATCGTGATAAAATGCTAAATGCGTACCTTGCAACATCGAAAGCAGGCTGCTATCAGGCATTTATCTCAAACTACCATCTGAACTTCCTGTGTGATGATTCGATTGCAGGGGCTTCGGTGCGTTGCCTAAAGGATTCGACAAATGCAGAAGATGTGTTGCCGGCGTGTCTCCCACAGAACCGTTACGAAATAGTTCACGAAGGAAACGGATTTTATACTTGCGATGAACACGGCTGGCGCCCGTCGAACTATGCGGAATACAACGCCTATGGAAACGAATGTATTGAAGGTAAAATCATAAAGGGTAATTTTACGGAGAATTACAACTTCGTTCGATTCATCTGTGATAAAGGCCGTTGGCGCGAAGCGACGGAAATAGAGAGGAATACGATTGGCAAGGATTGTTCGAAGGCCACAAATGAAATTATCGAAGGCCCTGTAGAATTCTATAAGCACTACATATGTTCCGATTCAGGGTGGAGAGTCACGAACATGTGGGATTTCAAGAGAGAGGACTACCTCAATCCTGCAATCGGGTACGGCACCATGACGGATTCCCGTGACCAGAAAACGTACCGGACAGTGACGATAGGGGCCCAGGTATGGATGGCAGAGAACTTGAATTATGCCGACAGCGTGAAGACGCCGAACCTGAAGGGGAATAGCTGGTGCTATATGGACAATCCGGAGAACTGCGAAAAGGCCGGTCGTTACTACTCCTTCTTGGCGGCAATGGACCTAGACGAATCCTTTGCTGGCGATACTCTCGAAATGCCGTTGGATACGACCGCTAACGGCATTTGCCCCGATGGCTGGCATGTTCCGTCTGTATCGGATTGGGGAACTCTTCTTTTGTATATACTCGAAAGATACGGCCAAGAAGCGAATTATGCAGTATCTGGTCTTATTGGGGCATCCATTAGTGAACCATATGCTTTTTCATATGCGCTCAGTTCAGCTATCGCATGGGATTTTGAAAACTGGGGACTCTTGAACAACGCATCTGGTTTTTCCGCAGTCCCTATGGGGCGCAGGAATCCTGACGGAAGTTTTGAGGCCGCAAACTATGCAAATTTGGCTGATTCGTATAATATCTGGCTAGTATCGCAAAAACAAGTCCAGATGTTTATTGCGGGAGCGCCGGCTGGGGAAAATATTGCGAGTTCAAACTATTATCCTGTTATCGCCATATATAACTCGTTGTATCAGATTAGTCCGTTGCAGCAAGCAGATGCCCGCAAATATGGTTACCCCGTTCGTTGTATCAAGGATTAACTTTCTACATTTGTAGATATGGCTAAAAAGAAAAAAGTTTGGAAATCGAATAGCGGTGCTGCCGCCTTCCGCGGCAAGGAAGACCGCATCCGCGACACGCTTACGCAGATTATCAGCGGGCAGAGCCGCTTGTTGCATCGCCCGGACGAACTGTACGAATTCATCGCACAGACCATCGACGATATCGAGGACTTCAAGGATGTCGGCTTGCAGCTTGAACTGCTCGCCTGGACGCTCCGCACGGACTTTCTCTCGTTCAAGGCGGACGACGAGGAACGCGACGACTGGGAAAGCCTCTTCTACGATGCCGGCACCTTCTTTGTGGAACTTGCGAGCCAGTACGAAGACAAGGAATATATTTCTGACTTGATTCACGATTTGGCGCTCCGCCATGTGGGTGGGGAAGGCCGTTCCGTGCTGTTCCTCTCGCTTAACGAAGTGCTCCCCGACGAGGCTGCAAAGAAACTTATCGATGAACTTATCGCAACGGTTACCGAAGTGGAACTTCAGAACCGCGAAGACATCATCGACGCCATTACCGACATGTCCGATGCCGTGGGCGATTGCGAACGCTACACGAAGGCTGCCCTCCTCAAGGATCCGGACAAGAGCAACGCAACGCTCATCGATATCGCGAACGAATATTTTGTTGCAGGCAACATCGAACTTGCCAAGCAGTGGCTCGGCGACGTGCGAGACCCCGGTGCCGAAGACGAAGAGGCTTATCTCGACCTCATGGCGGCCGTTGCCGACAAGGAAGGACGCAAGTCCGATTGCCTCAAGATTGCGAACCTTTTGTACGAAAAGTTCCCGAAGGTCATCAACCTTGCACGCCTCTGCCAGCTTGTGGATGCCGCCAAGGCCGATTCCCTGCTGCAGGAACATTCCAGTTTCCGCAGCGGTGGCAACGTCGATACCGAATTCATGCAGTTGCTCCTCGGTATGAAGCGCTATGAGCTTCTCGGGAAGTATATCGACATGTACGAGAAGGATTTGCCCGCAGAAGATGCAGAAATCCTGAACGGAATTTCGGATGAACTAGAAAAGGCCGGCCAGAAAGAACTGGCCGACCACATTCGTGAGTGGACTGTCGAAGAACCCGAGGAAGCTCAGGCCTTCGACGACCGCGATAATTAACCCAAAGCCTTAATGATGGCGTCGCCCATGCCGGTCGTGCCGACCTTGGTGCAGCCTTCCTGGTAGATATCGCCAGTGCGGAAGCCCTGGGCAATCACCTTTTCGCAAGCAGCTTCGATAGCCTTGGCCGCTTCTTCTTCCTTGAAGGTGTAGCGGAGCATGAGGGCCACGGAGAGGATCTGTGCGAGCGGGTTTGCGATGCCCTTGCCTGCGATG
>JBGUQN010000025.1:0-39315 GCA_045131085.1 Fibrobacter sp. | reverse complement strand
TTTACAAAGAGCGGTCTTGGACCCTATCCCCTATCGTTTCACTCCAGGGTCCAGGGTGACACCGGCATGAGAAGCCGGGGCGTTGCGGGGCGGCGAGCGCCCGCTCGTGGGGGTAGCGGAAGATGCGAGGAGATGGCGGCTCGAGGCCGCCATGACGTTCTTACTGCAGATGGGCCTCGAAGCCGCTACAACGATGCAGCTGAAGCGAGGGGGAGGCCTCCCCCGCCGGGGAAAATTTTTCTACATTTGTGCCCATGAATTTCAAGGACCGCATTATCCGCGCCACGGGCCAAAAAACGCCCTTCCGCCTGATTGTCGTCGACTTGACCGCGACGATGAACGAAATCGGCAAGCAGCACAACGCACAGGGGTTCGCCCTCAAGCTTTTGGCCGAGAACTCCATCGCAAGCATCTTCCTGAGCGCAAGCCTCAAGTACGCGGGCACCGTCTCGCTGACCACGCGCTTCGGTGGCGAAATCACGAAGGTTTCCTCCGACACGACGCCGATGGGCCTCGTGCGTGCGATGATCCCGCAGGCCGAACTCCAGGCCGTGGGCGGTAACGAACCCGCTCTCATCCCACAGAGCGTGCAGGTCGTGAAACTGAACGAGCAGGGCAAGCGCGTCCACGAGAGCATTATCGAGGCCCCGTCGATTTCGATGGGCCAGAACCTCGCCACCTACCTGCTGCAGTCCGAGCAGATCCGCTCCGCCGTGGGCATCGAGGCGGCATTCAACCGCGAAGACCCGAGCAAGCTCGACTACGCCGCCGGCTTCTACATCGAGGCGTTCCCCGACCTCGAGGACAAGGACATCAACCTGATTGAAGTCATCGTGCAGAACCTGCCGAAGTTCAAGGACATGAACACATCCGAGGGCTTCAACCTGGACGAGCTGCTGGACCAGCTTCGCGGGCCGTACGAAATCGACATCGTCAAAGAAATCGACCCGAAGGCATACTGCCCCTGCAGCCGCGAACGCACGGTGGCGACGCTCGCCACGCTCCCGCTCAAGGATTTGCAGGAACTCGAAGCCGAAGGCAAGAACCTCGAAGTCATCTGCGACTTCTGCCGCACGCCGTACCAGATTACGGTAGAGGATTTGCGCGCAATTATTAAGGAACGGAAGAATTAAACGTTAAAGGAGATGTTCCCGCCGGAGCCTGCCCTGAGCAAGCCGAACGGGCGGGGATGACAATCAGTATGTTTACGAAGCAATGTGTCGTTACCCTGGACCTTGAAGGTGTCCTCGCCCCCGAAATCTGGATTGCCGTCGCCGAGAAGACGGGTATCGCGGACCTGCGACTCACCACGCGCGACATCCCCGACTACGACGTGCTCATGAAGGGCCGCATCGCCATCCTCGACCGCGAGGGCATCAAGCTCTCGGACATCCAGAACGTGATTGCGAACCTCGGGCTCCTCGACGGCGCGCGCGATTTTATGGACAAGCTCCGCGACGAGACGCAGGTGATTATCCTTTCGGACACGTTCCAGGAATTCGCCTACCCCATCATGAAGAACCTCGGATTCCCGACCATCTTCTGCCACAATCTCGTGGTGGAAAACGACCGCATCAGGGGCTACCACCTGCGCATGAGCGACCAGAAGACGAAGGTCGTGAAGCACCTGCAGGAGCTGAACTTCAAGGTGTTCGCTTCGGGAGACTCCTTCAACGACACGGGCATGCTCAAGCAGGCCGACAAGGGCTGCTTCTTCTGCGCGCCGGACTCCATCGTGGCGCAGTTCCCGCAGCTCGAGGCCACCAAGACTTACGCTGAGTTGCTGGAGAAGTTCCACCAGTTCCAGGCGACGCTGTAACATACCGAGCTCTCGACGTCTCTGGAACTGAACCTCCGATTTCTCGAGCTCTCTCGCAACCGCCCCTAGTTAATACTAGGGGCTTTGTTGCTCACGAAAAAAACGAGCACTCAACGTTCCTGGAGCAGAACCACCGGCTTTTTGCGCTCTCACAATTGCGCCCCGTTTACACCGGGTCATTTTTTTGCATTCGGGCCACTTTTATTTGCTTTCGAGCTGCTTTTTGCGTTTCAAGTCGCGTTTTTAAGCGTTTCAAGTCGCGTTTTTTAGTGTTTCGACAGACTAAATGACCACCCCCTCCCTTTTAGTCCGTAATTTTACACACAAAGTAATCAAAATAATTCACTTTTTGGAGAAAAACAGCCTCCAAAAAGCTTATTCAACGCAGAATCTGCGTAGAAAACAGCAAAATCGCCAAATTTAATTACAAATAAACTAATATTTTACGGACTAAAACCCGCACCCCCTGCATTTAGTCTGTCGTTTTAGTCATTTTTGCCATTCCGCCGCATTCATCCCCCGCATGCAAACGCCTTCCGGAACAATTACCGCCCAAACGAAGCACAAGCAAACGCCTTCCGGTGCAATTTGCGCACAAACGAAACGCGCGCAATCTCGCAGGCTGTCAAACGAGCAGTTTCGCGCGCAGTCACAAAAAAACGGGGCCGGTTTTACCCAGCCCCGCCCGATTTATCAGGAGTTATATCGGGAGAGAAGTTATTTTAAATTCGGCGTATCCCAGTCAATCCACTCGGACTTGTTCCACTTGGCGACGCTGCTGAAGGATTCGACCTTGCCCTTTGTCGTTCCGCTCTCGTTCAAGAAGGCGTTGACATAGGCCTTTACCTCATCGTAATGGTCTTGCGGCAAACTGCAGTGGTCATGGCCACCCTTCTGCGCATAGGTGTAATTGTCTTCGATGCCGAGGGCCTTGAACACTTCAAGTGATGCATTGCCGCAGTAATTCGACGGTACCTCGCCCAGCCAGTCGAAGGACTGGTTGTCAAGCACGAGGAGCGCACGCGGTGCCACCATGGCCGTCAGCATGTGCTGGTCGAACGGGAGGGTGGTTTCCTTGCCATCGTAATTCTTGAAACTGCTTTTCATCCAACGGCCTTCAGTGCCAGCACTGGCAAGGCCCTGCACGAACTGCGTACCCTTCTGCTTGTTCACCTGGGCGATAGAACGCCAGAGAGACGCACCACCGGAACCAGATTCCTGCGGAATCACAAGCGCAATACGTTCGTCAAACGCACCAGCAATCAGGGAACCCTTGCCATGGCGGGAACACCCGGTGACGCCCAGATGGTGCACATCAATGCCCGCCTCGGGGGTCTTTTCAAGGGCATCGATTACACGGCTAATACCCCACGCCCAAGCAATAGCAGTACCTGCATCGGAGCCGCTATAGAGCTGGAAGAAGGAGCCACCGCCGTTTTCAGGAGCCACATCATCAGGATTGAACGAAATCATGGCGACGCCAAGGCCGTTTGTAGAGGCACCCAGGCTTCCGCAACCGCCAAAGCTCGCAAAGCCGATAATGCCGGGCTTCGGGTTATCCTTGGTTCCGCCTCCAGAAATGCTAACAGAGAAGGAGATTGTTTTGCCCTTGTCGGTCACGGATACCTTGAGTTTGTTACCAGAGAAGGAGCCTTCGACCTTTTCGGGGTTACGCGGCTTGGTACCAAACATAATCTTTTCGTACATCGCGCCGATTTCTTCGCGGCGACACTTCCATTCGTCCTTCGAAGAGATGCGCTTGCCGTCGAGACCCTTGAACGGGTCGGGCAGCTTCGCGTTGTTCACGCTCGTCGGGATGTCGCCAATCTGGCATTCGCTACGATGGTCTTCCACGAAGTCATTGCCAGGTGTCGGCGGCACAACCACGGCACTCGAGCTAGATTCAACCGGCTTTACGACGGAACTGCTTGAACTGCGATGGTGGTGCTGCGAGCAGCTCGAGGTAACAGGCGGAACCGTCTCACTCGATGCCGGCGGCACGACAGCACTCGAAGATTCAGGAGGCTGGACCGCAGCAGAGGATTCCGCAGGCGGAACCGCGACCGAAGATAGCGGAGTCTGCGCTCCCGGATCGCCGATAACTGACGACGACGTCGGTTCTTCACCAGGAACAACAGCAGACGAGGCACCCGGATTAGGTTCCTGCTCTGCAATGCAATCTGGTGTTGTGCAAGTTTCTGGGCCTACGTTCGTCTCCTCTCCGCAAGCCCACAAGCCGATGGCAACCAAAGCCACCGGAAATAGGAATTTCCTTTTATTCATAACCAACCCACTTTTCGAGTCGTGAATTCGACCCGATTAGTGAACATAAAATAATTTCCTCCACATTCAAAATTTTCTTTTTTTTTATAAAGCGTTGTTCGTACTTACAACAAGTGCGCGTGCAGGCCTAAAGCAAGAGCTTCCGGTCGACTGCAAAAAAAAGTTTATATTCCGAAAAACCCATATTTTTCGCTTATTTAACCCTTTTTACCCTTACAAACATCATTTTTTTAGATATAATTATGGCTGATGATAACTGTGAACCTGACACCGAATCAGGAGCACATAGTCGACGTGCTCATCAAGAAGAACCCGAACCTAGACCGTCGGGTCCTGAGGAGCGCTGTTGCCTTTATCGCAGACGCCCACGACGGGCAATACCGCAAGAGCGGCATGCCCTATACCGAGCACCCCTTCGAAGTCGCGAAGATTCTCGCCGAACTCCAGCAAGACCAGGCTACAGTACTTGCAGGCCTATTGCACGACGTGGTCGAAGACACGCAGCACACGCTTGCTGAAATCGCAGAAGAATTTGGCGAAGACACGGCGTTCATGGTGGATGCCGTCACCAAGATTACCGCAGCCCAGGAACAGAACAAGACTGCGCAGAAGGCGGAAACCTACCGCAAGCTCATCACCGCGATGGCAAAAGACCCGCGGGTCATCATGATTAAAATCGCTGACCGCATCCACAACATGCGGACGATGCGCTACATGAAGCCCGAAAAGCGCCGTTCCATCGCGCAAGAGACTCTCGATATTTACGTGCCCCTGACCCACAGGTTCGGTCTGTACAAGCTCAAGACCGAGCTTGAGGACCTGAGTTTCAAGTACGTTAACCCGGACGAGTACCAGAAGATTGTCGACGCGCTTATCGAAAACAAGGAAAAGCGCGAGAAGTACGTCCAGTCCGTCATAGGCCCGCTGCAAATCAAGATGGCCCTCGAAGATTTCGACTGTACCATCCAGGGCCGTACCAAGAACATCTACAGCATCTACAACAAGATGCTCAGCCGCGATTGCCAATTCGAGGACATCTTCGATATCTTCGCCATCCGCATCATCGTGGAAACTATCCCCGAATGCTACCTGGCGCTCGGCTATGTCCACAACCTGTGGACCCCGATGCAGAGCCGCTTCAAGGACTACATCGCAACCCCGAAGCCGAACCTGTACCAGAGCATCCATACCACGGTCATCGGGCCGGAAAACAAGATGGTGGAAGTCCAGATCCGCACGAAGGACATGGACCTGACCGCCGAAAAGGGTTTCGCCGCGCACTGGGCCTACAAGATGGAAACGCAGCACGAGGGCGAAGAGCTCGCCTGGCTCGATCACATGGTCAAGCTGCAGTCCGAAATCTCGGACTCTAAGGAATACCTCGACTTTTTGAAGGTGGACCTGAAGCCGGAAGGCATGACGGTATTTACCCCGAAGGGTGCCTCCATCGAACTGCCCGAAGGCTCCACGGTGCTCGACTTCGCGTTCGCCATCCATACGGAACTGGGCCTGCACTGCATCGGCGCCCGCATCAACGAAGAGGTCGTGAGCCTTGACAAGGTCGTGACCCACGGAGCGACCATCCAGGTGCTCAAGAGCCAGAACCAGGAACCGAGCCCCGAATGGCTCGACATCGTCAAAACGGTAAAGGCCAAGCAGGAACTGCGCCGCTGGATGAAAACCAGCATCATACAGCAGTCCCGCAGCCTCGGCAAGGAAATCTGGACCCGAGAACTCCGACTCGCGAAAATCGAAAAAGACAAGCGCCCCGGTGAAGAAGAAGTCAGCAGGTACTTCGGCACGCTCAACATGGACGACTTCTACGAGCGCATTGGCCAGGGCGAACTGCCCCTGCAAGACATCCACCGGTTCATCACCGGCGGGAGCGCGCTCCCCAAGGAGATGTCGCTCCGGTTCTTCCCTACCTTCGGGAGCGACAAGAAAGCGGTTACCGAAGAAATGCCCCTGCAGATTGGCCAGGAAACAAGTCTCGTGATCCATTTCGCGGACTGCTGCGCCCCGCTCCCCGGAGATGCAATCGTCGGCATTCTCAGGCCGAAGATAGGCATCGAGGTGCACAACCGCACCTGCACGAACCTCAAGAACTTCCCTGCCGAGCAGCAGATTGCCGTCGCATGGAGTGCCGACGTATCGAAGCCGTTCACGACGCACCTCACCATCGACACCGACAACCGCAAGAATATCACCCTTGACGTGCTTGAACAGCTCAAGGGCTCCGACGTGTCGCTTGACCGCATGAGTGTCGCAAGCGCACAATCTACAGGAAGAATCCGACTCGAATTCAAGGCGTTCCGCACGGAACAGGTCGATTCCATCATCACGAAAATCAAGCAGATTTCTGGCGTGAGGGAGGTTTCCAAGGCATGATAACCCCGCTACACCATAGCGACTACACGCTCAAGAACCGCGCCTTCAACTGTCGTATGCGCAACCGCTACTACGAGGAGGTGTATTACGCCTTCCGTGCAGTGATGCCGCTCGACGCCAAGGGCGACATCGACGGTTCGGCAATGAACCTCGAATGGTTCAAGAACCTCGCTCAAGAAATCAAGCGCCTCGACCGCGTGCTCAAGACATGCCTCGAGTATTCCCAGGCCGCCGTATTCTACGGCAAGGCCGATATCGCGACGCTCTACTCCAAGGACAAGCGCTGGGGTATTTTGCAAGAAGAAATTTTCCTTGTTCACTTTTTGCAGGAACTGCTTTCCACGACCCGCTACATCATCGCGCGTATGGAAACAGACACGATTTTGCAACAGTGGAGCGGCTCCATGCAAGACATGAAGGCCAAGCCCATGAACTCCGGGTTCGTGAGTTCCATCCAGGAAAAGCTGACCGCAATGAACAATGCGACCATCGAGGAATTCAAGGACCTTTTCAAGCACATCATTGACCGTTTCCAGATAGGCAACACGCTGTTTGGCACCGTACAGGAACTCCAGAACTTCTACTAATAATATGAAATGACTATTGATTAAAGACTAATAAGAGCTACTATGTCTGAATACATCATCCTATCAATATTCCTTTTCCTGGGCGCGTTCATCGCCGCTGCGGCGACTGTCGTCGGGCTTTTGCTCGGGTACAGGACAAAGAACACCAAGAATAAGATGGCGCCGTACGAATGCGGCATGGAAACCATCGGTAACGCACGCATACAGTTCAAGGTAGGCTACTACCTGTTTGCGCTCCTGTTCCTAGTCTTCGACATCGAAGCGCTGTTCCTTTTCCCCGTCATGATGAACTTCAAGGAAATCATGGCCGGCCACACGGCGCTCTCGCCCACCATCGTCATTATCGACCTTATCATTTTCATAGCCATCCTCGTTTCCGGCCTTGCTTACGCCTGGAAAAAAGGAATTCTCAAATGGGAATAGTCAATTTAGCCCCTAAAATCCTCGACCCGATTCCCGGCGGAAAGTACGTCGTGAACGCCATCGACTACGTGGTGAACTGGGCCCGAGCAAATTCAATTTGGCCTCTCACGTACGGTACTAGTTGCTGCGCCATCGAAATGATGAGCAGTTCAATGGCCCGTTATGATATTGCACGCTTCGGCAGTGAAGTGTTCCGCTCGTCCCCGCGACAAGCGGACCTTTTTATTCTTGCCGGAACGATTACCCGCCGTATGGCACCTGCCATCCAGATGCTCTGGGAACAGATTCCCGGCCCCAAGTACGTTATTGCCATGGGCGCCTGCACCATTAGCGGCGGCCCGTTCATCTACGACAACTATTCCGTAGTCCGCGGTGCGCAGAACCTGATTCCGGTCGACGTTTACGTACCCGGATGCCCGCCGCGTCCCGAGGCACTTTTCCACGGGCTCCTGACTTTACGCGAAAAAATCCTGAAGGAAACCTGCCGCCGCCCGTGGCATGTCGGAAGGCCGAAAGACGTTTCGACCATGGACCGCTACCGCGAAGCCGCCAAGACCTGGGCCGCCCTCGAAGAGATGAAGGACGAAGAGATGGCGGAAGCCCGCGCGAAGTTCAAGGAAGAAAATCCGGACTACAAGAGCGCCTACAAGCCCATCCGCGTAAAAAAAGAAGACTTCCCAGAAGTTCCGCGCGTGCCGTTCAAGCGCTTTGGCCTTACGCAGTCGGAACTGTTCGCCAAGCTGCGCGAGAAATTCCCGAAAGTCACGGTGCACACGCACAGCGAAGACCCCATCGAAGACGTGGTGGCGGCAATACCCGCCGACCGCCCGCTCGAAGTGATGGTGGAACCCGAGGACTACCTCCCCATCGTCGAATTCGTGAAGAATTCCCCTGAATTCAACATGGACTTCCTCATTGACGTGACCGCCATCGACTATGACGACCATTTTGACATGGTGACGATGCTGCGCAGTCTTGAACACGGGCACAAGCTCTTCCTCTGCGTGCAGATGAAGAAGGACTTCAGCATTCCCGAAGAAAAGCGCCCAACATCGCTCCTTGCAAGCGTAAAGAGCATAAGCCACCTCTACCCCGGCGCCGAAGTCAAGGAACGCGAAGTGTACGATATGTTCGGCATCAACTTCGAAGGTCACCCTGACCAGCGCCGCATATTCCTCGACAAGGATTTCGTAGGCTACCCGCTCCGCAAGGACTTTACCCACCCGCAGATGATCAGGAGGCCCGTATGAGTGTAAAACTCCCTCCGGGATTCCGCATCCAGCGCGAAACCAATACCGAAGAATTCTTCATCAACATGGGGCCGCAGCACCCGAGTACGCACGGTGCGCTCCGCCTTGCGCTGCGCATGGACGGCGAAACGATTGTGGAACTCGTCCCGCACTTTGGCTACATCCACCGCGGCATGGAAAAGCAGGCGGAATCGATGAGCTACCTGCAATACATTGCGCTTAGCGACCGCCAGGATTACCTTACGGCTATCCAGAACAACCTGGGAGTCGTGATAGCACTTGAAAAAGGCATGAACGTCGGTGTACCCGAAAAAGGCGAATACATCCGCGTGATGCTCCAGGAACTCGGCCGCATTGCAAGCCACCTGGTGTTCTACGGCTGCTTCGGCGGTGACCTGGGCGGGCAAACCTGCCTGCTGTTCGGTTTCAAGGAACGCGAGATGATCCATGACATTCTCGAAGAAGTCACCGGCTCGCGCCTCACCACGAACTTCTTTAGGCCGGGCGGAAGCCGGGCCGACGTTCCAGAAACGTTCATCCCGCGCGTAAAGGCGTTCCTCGACCACCTCGAAGACGCAATGCGCGACTACGAACGATTCCTCTCCAAGAACATCATCGTGCTCGAAAGAAGCATCGGCATCGGCGTGCTCACCAAGGAAGACGCCATCGCCTACGGATGCTCGGGCCCTGTTCTGCGTGCAAGCGGCGTGAACTTCGACGTGCGTCGCGCCAACCCGTACAGCATTTACGACCAGTTCGATTTCGACATTCCGGTATTCCAGAACGGCGACTGCTACGACCGCTACAAGATCCGCATTGCCGAAATTCATGAATC
Source organism: Fibrobacter sp. (assembly GCA_045131085.1). Classification (GTDB taxonomy): domain Bacteria; phylum Fibrobacterota; class Fibrobacteria; order Fibrobacterales; family Fibrobacteraceae; genus Fibrobacter. The sequence goes on along the minus strand of JBGUQN010000025.1, from coordinate 29,730 downwards.
CATGAAGATTCTGCGGCAGTGTGTCGATAAGTTCCCGAAGGAAGGCCCCTGGCGCAGCAAGGAAAAGCCGGTGCGACTCCCCGAAGGCCGCTACTACAGTGAAATCGAGACGGCGAAGGGCCTGTACGCCACTTATGTGGTTGCGGCCACTACCGGCGAAAAGCCTTACCGCATCCACACGCGTGGGCCTAGTTTCCCGCATATTGCCGCCCTTAACAAGATGGCGCAGGGCCACAAGATTTCTGACCTCGTGACCATCATGGCAACCCTTGACCCCGTCATTCCCGAAATTGACAGGTAGTTTATGTTTGTTCCCTCAGTTACAAACCCCATCGGCGATTTCGTGCGCGACATGGTCCCGCGGGTAGCAGAATTCCTGCCCGCGAGCCTCCAGAGCGACACGCTCAACAGTATCGTCGCATTCCTGATAAACGCAATCATCTGCGTCATCGCCGTGTGTGCGGTGAACATCGGTTCGGCGCCCATCCTCATCTACATGGAACGCAAGGTCTGCGCGCACATCCAGTGCAGGCTTGGCCCCATGAGGCTCGGCTGGCACGGGACCATCCAGACTATTGCCGACGTGCTCAAGATGCTCTTCAAGGAAGTGTATGCCCCGAGTGGCGCGGACAAGTTGATGTTCTACCTGGCCCCGCTCATCGTGCTTATCGCCCCCTTCATCGTCTGCGCGCTCATTCCCTTCGGCCAGAACCTTGTCGTAGCCGATGTTGACATGGGCATCCCGCTGATTATCGGCGTGAACGGTTTCGGCGTGCTGGGTATATTGCTTGGCGGCTGGAGCAGTAACAACAAGTATTCCCTGCTCGGCGCACTGCGTAGCGGCGCCCAGATGATCAGTTACGAAATCTCTTTTGCGATGATCCTTCTGTTCGTCGTGATGATTTCGGGTTCCACGAACCTCATGAGCATCACGCTCGGTCAGTCCGGCACTATTGCCGACTGGTGGATTTTCAAGATTCCCGTCCTCGGGATTATCGCCTTCATTCTGTTCTTCATTTCTTCTACCGCCGAAATGAACCGCGCCCCCTTCGACATTGCCGAAGCGGAGCAGGAACTTACGGGCGGTTACCATACGGAATACAACGGCACGCCGTTCGCCATGTTCTACCTCGCCGAATACATCGCGCTGGTGACGAACTCGGCACTTGCCACCACGTGCTTCCTCGGAGGGTTCCTGCCGCCCTGTATCGGGGTCGCCTTCGTGGACAACTACCTCAACATGGTGCCGGGAGTCGTGTGGTTCTTCGCTAAAGTCTTCTTCATGATTTGGTGTTACATGATGGTCCGCTGGACGTTCGTGCGCCCACGCGTAGACCAGCTGATGGATTTCGAATGGAAGTTTTTGTTGCCCGTGAACCTCGTGCTGCTCGTTGCCGGCGCGGCATACATTGCGGTCTGTGGTTAGGCGGGAGATTTTTATGCAAGAGAATATCACCTTACTACAATATTTCAAGCGGTACTTCAAGCGCTGCATCACGGGCCCGTGGAGCCTTATGTGCGGGCTTTCCGTGTCGCTCAAGTACTTCTTTGACCCGAGACGCATTGTCACGGAACAGTATCCGGAAAATCGCAAGACCCTAAAGATGCATGAGCGCTTCCGCGGTCGCCTCGAAATGATTGAAGATGCGGACGGCAATAACCGTTGCACCGCCTGCGGCATGTGCGAACGCGCCTGCCCGAATGCAAGCATCAACGTGCTTTCGACAAAGAATATCGCCGGCAAGAAGGTGCTCGGCCGTTACGTGTACCATTTTGCCAGCTGCACCCAGTGCGGGCTCTGTGTAGAGGCTTGCCCCTTCGGCGCCATCCGCATGAGCCAGGCATTCGAAGTGGCCACAACCGACCCGAATTCGCTCGAAATGATTTTGAACAAGAAGGAGGGACAAGGATAATGTTCCCGAATTTACCCCTACCGGAGTTTCCGCTCTCGTTCCCGATGGGAGGCATGGACATCGCGTTCTATGTGGTGGCCATCGTGATGCTCGTGACCGCGGTCTTTACCGTTGCCGTCAAGAACATCCTGCAAAGTGCCGTTTTCCTGATTTTCAGCTTTGTCACGACCGCCATCCTCTACCTGCTCCTACATGCGGAATTCATCGCACTTGCGCAGGTGATGGTCTACGTGGGCGGCGTCGTCATCTTTGTGGTATTTACCATTCTCTTGACAAGCCATTTGGGCGAAGACGCCTTCACCACGAAAATCCCGCGAGTATTTGCGGCGTTTGCGCTCTCCATCGCATTCGTTTTAGTGATGGTCAAGTGCATCCTCCCGGTAGAAGCGCTCTCGAGCGGTGCGGTCAGCGCTCCCGAAGGCTATTCCGGGCTTGAACAGTTTGCGCTCAGGCTTCTCGGCTACGGGCCTGACGGATTTATCATTCCGTTCGAAGTCGTAAGCGTGCTCCTCCTGATGACTCTTGTCTGCGCCATCACCGTCGCCCGCAAGAGCAAAGATGAAGTAGAAAAAGAAAAGGCGGTAAAACAATGAACCTGATGAACTGCCTTATTTTGGCCTTCCTCCTGTTCGGAATCGGCGTCTGGGGCCTTATGCGCCGCCGCCACCTGATCGGGATGCTCATTTCCATTGAACTCATGCTGAATGCCGCAAACATCAACTTCATCAGTTTTGCGTATTTCTCGGCACACGACGCTACTGCGGGTGCGCTGTTCAGCATTTTCGTCATCGCCGTGACGGCCTGCGAAATGGCAATTGCCCTTGCCATCATCGTCACCATGTACCGCCGCCACAAGAGCCTTGATGTAGACCAGTTGAGGGACCTCCATGATTAACGACGTTACCCTCGGTTACCTGATTTTCCTGTGTCCGCTCCTGACATTTGTCATCAACGGGCTGTTTGTCGGAAACAAGAATGCTAAAGCCGCCGCGGCCATCGCGGTTACGCTCAACGGTATTTCGGCAATATCTGCTATACTCGTCGCATTCCATTACTTTGCCTCGACGTTCGCGCCGCAAAAGGCCGTACTGTTTGAATACGTATTCATCCCGTTCATCGGCGATCTCGTTGCCAAAATCGGGATGCTCGTCGACCCGCTTTCGGTGATGATGCTCGTCGTCGTCACGTTCATCAGCCTCATGGTGAACATATACAGCATCGGCTACATGCGCGAAGACCGTGCCGAAGGGCGCTTTTTCGCACTGCTCTCGCTGTTCAGTTTCAGCATGCTCGGGCTCGTCGTCGCGACAAACCTCTTCCAGATGTTCATCTTCTGGGAACTCGTGGGCGTATCCAGTTACCTGCTCATCGGCTTCTGGTACCACAAGCCCTCTGCGGTTAGCGCCTCCAAGCAGGCGTTCATCCTCACGCGCTTCGCCGACAGTTTCTTCTTGCTGGGCATCGTGCTCGTAAGCTATGTGGTCGGCAGCTTCGATTTCTCGACCATCAATTCGCTTTCGCTGCTGCAGTTCAGGCAAGCGACCATCAACCTCGGGCTTATGGAAGTCTCGCAGGCGCAAGCGCTTATCCTCGGGTCTATCCTCATATTCACCGGCGGCTGGGGCAAATCCGCCATGTTCCCGATGCATATCTGGCTCCCGAACGCCATGGAAGGCCCAACTCCGGTCAGTTCCATCATCCATAGCGCGACGATGGTGGTCGCAGGCGTTTACCTGGTGGCACGCCTCTTCCCGTTCTTCGCCATCTGTGGCGATTCCCTCACCATCATCATGTGGGTGGGCGCATTCACGATGGTGTTCGCCGCCGTCATCGCCTGCACGCAGAAAGACATCAAGCGAATCCTCGCCTACTCCACGCTTTCGCAGCTTGGCTACATGATGTTCTCGCTCGGCGCCTGCAAGCTAGGCCAGGCAATTGTCACCACGGGCTGGACCGCATCTACGTTCCACATCTTCACGCACGCATTCTTCAAGTGCAGCCTGTTCCTTATTGCAGGTAGCTTAATCCATCAGGTGCATACGAACGACCTCGATGCGATGGGCGGACTTCGCAAAAAAATGCCCGTCACCTACATTTGCACGCTCATCTCGGTTCTTGCAATTTCGGGCATTCCGCCGTTCTCCGGATTCTTCTCGAAGGACGAAATCATTCTCGCGGCATTCCAGGGCCACCACTACGTGGTATTCGGCCTTGCGCTCCTCACTAGCGGTCTCACCACGTTCTACATGTTCCGCCTGTTCTTCCTCGCCTTCCACGGGGAACCGCGCCACGAAGGCGTCAAGGCTGGCCATGTGCACGAAGATCTAGCCATGACGCTCCCGATTGCAGTGCTTGCAGTACCTGCACTCCTCAGCGGTATTGTCGGCAAGGGGCTTTTCGAGAAGTTCTTCACGCCGGGCAAGTTGCATGCACCTATATTCCTGAAACTCCCTGAAGCTCACTGGATTCCGTTTGTCGCCGTAGGAATAGCGGTTGCCGCCCTGATTCTTGCATGGGTCCTCTACGCAAGCCCGAAGGCAAAGATTCAGCGTGCGCTCGACGCGGAAAACCGTTCCGGCATCTACAAGGTAATCTACCACAAGTTCTACTTCGACGAAATGTACTACGCCGTCGTGCGCCAGTTCATTATCGGCGGAATTGCCCGCGTCTCGCGCGCATTCAACGACTATGTCATCGAAGGGCTCCTCGCGTTCTCCGTCTGGTTCATCCACAAGTTGGGCGACCTCGTACGCACGGCGCAGGCAGGCTACCTCCCGTTCTATCTCGGCACTCTGATTGTCGGCGTTCTCATCTGGCGTTTCTTCAGCCAGCTTCCCCTGTAGGCGCAATATGGAAACGATACTTTTTAACCAAATCTGGATTATCCCGCTCATCACGGTTCTCGCCTGCATTCCCATTTCGGTTACACACGAGAAACTGCTCCGCGGAATCCACACCGCCTCCGCGACACTCGTCCTCGCCATCGTCTGCTACCTCACCTACCGCGTCTACGCGCTCATGGGTGAACCCGCACACGAACTCGCAGCGCCGCTTGCGCTCCGCTTCTTTACAGACATTCCTTGGCTCTCGATGATGGGCGCGCACTACACGGTCGGTGCCGACGGGCTCAACATGCTTCTGCTTGCGCTCACCGCATTTATCGTTTGGGCAGGCGTTCTTGTAAGCTACAATATCAAGGGGAACCAGAAGGTATTCTTCGCCCTTATACAGCTGCTTGCCACGAGCGTCTACGGCGTATACATGAGTTTCGACCTCGTACTCTTCTTCGTGTTCTACGAGATGGAAGCGCTCTGCATGTACCTGATGATTGCCTGCTATGGCAGCGGACGCAGGGATTACGGTGGTAAAAAACTCACCTTGACGCTTGCGTTCGGGTCTTCCATGATTCTCGCGACCCTCTTCGGGCTTTATTTCGAAGGCGGCGTGAACAGCTGGAGCATCACGGAACTTTCGAAGGTCACGTTCCCGATGGAATTCCAAATGTGGGCATTCCCGCTCATGTTCATGGGTTTTGCGGTTTCAAGTTCACTCTTCCCGTTCCATTTCTGGAGCCCCGACGGCCACTCTGCGGCACCTACCGCCGTCTCGATGCTCGCCGCCGGCGTGATGATGAAGATGGGCGCCTACGGATGCCTCCGCGTCGCCATGTTCCTCATGCCCGAAGCGGCCAAGATCTGGCTCCCCTACGTCGTGGCATTGCTGATATTCAACGTCGTACTCGGCCCCTTCATTGCGCTTAGGCACAAGGACCTCAAGTACATCACCGCCTACAGTTCCATCAGCCACCTGGGCCTTATCTTCCTCGGGCTTGCCGCTCTCACACCCATCGGCCTGCGCGGCGCGAGCCTGCAGATGATTTCGCACGGGTTCCTCACCGGGCTCTTCTTCGCGACCATCGGCATGATCTACGAACGCACGCATACCCGCGACATCACGCAGATGGGCGGTATCATGCGCAAGATGCCCTTCCTCGGTGTAGGCTTCGTGCTCGCCGGTTTCGCAGGCCTCGGCCTCCCTGGCTTCAGCGGGTTCATTGCCGAAAGCACCATCTTCATCGGAGCGTTCCAGCAGGATTCTACGCTCACCCGCATCGTGACCGTGCTTGCCATCCTGAGTATCACGACGACCGCCGTCTATATTCTGCAGACGGCGAACCGCATGCTCCATGGCCCGCTCCCGCAAAAGTACGAGAGCCTTACCGACGGTTGCTTCCGCGAAAAGCTCGTCATAGTCGTTCTTGTCGCATGCCTGCTGTTTATCGGTATCTGCCCCGGGTGGATTTCTGAATTGCTGGACCAGAGCATTGCACCGATATTCGAAAAGATTTCTGCAGCCACCCAGCCCGTTATTGGCGGGATAGGAGGTTAATATGTTCAGTTTCCCTAACTTGAATTTCATTATTCCCGACATTCTCCTGCTCTTGTTCCCGTTCATCGTCATCGGAAGCAGACTCTTTTGCGATTACAGGTCAAAACTTCCCTGGCGCATTGCAAATTTCGGGTTCATCGCCATTTTCATCCTGCTGAACTTCATCCCGCTCGCCAGCGGCGAAGGCAAGTTCTTCATTTGCAACTGGAAAATCGATGACTTCGGCGTGCTCATGCGCGAAGTCCTCATGATTTCTGCTATTCTCGGCATGTGGCTTTCGAAGGACTACTTCGAGCACGGCGCAGACGGCAAACCGCAAATGCACCAGATTGCCGAATTCATCGGTTCCATCGCTTTTGCCACCTTCGGCGGCGTGACCGTCGTGTCGGCGTGCGACCTGCTCACCTTTTTCCTCGGGCTCGAAATTGCGACCATCCCGATGTACGCCCTTACGGCCTGGAACAAAAAAGACCAACTCGGAAGTGAAGCCGCTACTAAGTATATCTTGATGGGTTCTGTCGCCACAGCATTCGAACTGTTCGGCTTCAGCTACCTCTACGGCTTTGCAGGTTCGCTCCACTTCAACGAAATCCAGCAGGCTGTCGCCGCGGGCACCAGCCCCCTCCTGTGGATTTCCGTACTGTTCCTCTTCAGCGGAATCGGCTTCAAGCTCACGCTGTTCCCGTTCTACACCTGGGCACCCGATGTGTACGAAGGCGCCCCCACGCCGGTAACGGCCGTCCTTTCTGTAACTTCGAAGGCTACCGCCATCGCATTCCTCGTGGTGCTTGTGTTCGGCCCCTTCGCCCCCATCCAGGAACAGATTGCGCCCTTCATCGCGCTCCTCGCAGGCACGACCCTGTTTGTGGGTAACCTCGGCGCATTAAAGCAGAGCAGGCTTCGCCGCTTCATGGCATACAGTTCTATTGCTCAGGCCGGCTACATCATGGTGGCACTCCTTGGCCCTGCGACTACGGCAAAGACCGCAATCGTATATTACCTGTTCGTGTACGCCATTTCGAACTATCTCGCATTCTTCGTGTTCGGCATCATCGGGCACCACCGCGAAGAAACCTTCGCCTCCCTGCGCGGGCTTTCGAAGCAGAACCCGAGCCTTGCCATTGCGCTTGCGATTTCGATGTTCAGCCTTGCGGGCATTCCGCCTCTTGCTGGTTTCTTCGGCAAGTTCCATCTGTTCTTCAGCGGCGCATCGACGGGCCACTACGCGCTTGTCACCTTCGCCGTATTGAACAACGTGCTCGCATTGTTCTATTACATACAACTTATCAAGAGTGCATGGGTCGATGAACCCGATGGCCACCTCACACCGCTCCGCCTCACCAAGCGCCAGCGCGGTGTCATCGCAGTACTTACCATCGCCGTCATCGCCATCGGATTCTTGCCATTCCTCAGCAACAACATATTCACCGGCTTTAGTTTTTAAGACCGATTTCGCTTAATATCGATTAAACAAAGTTCGTGAGCAACAAAGCCCCAGTTATTAAACTGGGGCGGTTGCGAGAGCGAGTGAGATTCCGGAGGTTTCAAAGCCCAAAACGTCGAACGAGCAGTCTCAAAAGGCGCGAGCATTTAGCCCGCGCCTCTTTTGTTTAATCTTTATCGCTTATTAAAGCACACCCTTACTGCTGGGCACGCCCTTCACATTACGGCTCGGAGCGACAGCCATCGCAACCGCACGTGCAAAAGCCTTGAATATGCTTTCGAGGCAGTGGTGGTTATCGCTACCGTAGAAGAGTTCCACGTGCAGGTTCATGCGTGCATTCTCAGCAACACTCTTGAAGAAGTGTTCGAACATGCTAGCCTCGATACCGCCAGCCATCGCTGCGGGGAGTTTCACGTTCCACACAAATCCAATGCGGTTGCTAAAATCAAGGCATACGCGGGAAAGCGCCTCGTCCATCGGGACGAAGTAGAACCCGTAACGTTCGATACCTTTCTTGTCGCCCAGGCATTCAACCAGCGCTTGGCCAAGCACAATCGCGATGTCTTCCATGCTGTGGTGCATATCGACATTCGTGTCGCCCTTGCAGGTAAGGTCAAGGCGGAAACCACCATGCACCTGAAAGAGGTCAAGCATGTGATCCAGGAATCCATTGCCAGAATTCACGACGCCGCGAGAAGCCTCGTCGAGATTCAGCGAAAGCTGGATATCCGTTTCGCCGGTCTTCCTAGAAATTTTTGCAGTACGCATTAGCGTCCTCCCTTGACATTCACGATTTCGCCGGCAAACACGCGGAACTTAGCCACGCGACCGAACTTCGCTTCGGGAATCTTTACTTCCTTGCCATTCAAGAGCATCTTGGAAATTGCACGCGGTTCACCGACGACTACATACAAAGTATCTTCCGTATCGTAGATCATGCGGGCGTCCTTCACGGCAATGTTCGCTTCCTTCACAAACGAGCCATCGTCTTCATGGCGCTTGAGTCCAATCCACGATGCCATCGCGCCGGAACCGACCAATTCAAAATGCGTCTTCTTCGAAACTTCAGCTTCATCCGTCTCAGACGTGGAAGAAATGAAAATCGTTGCAGAGGCAGGCAGTTCAGACTTCTTCACAGCAGCGTCTACCACGGCCTGCGTCACGACATCCTTGGACTTCGCTGCGGTATCCTTTGCCGTAGTATCAGCCTGCACGGAATCAGGAGGAACAACCTCCGCACCTTCGGGCATTTCGGCAATGGCGGCATCCGCATTTGCGGCATCGGCAGAAGCATCTGCAGCAGCCGTTTCAGCAGCCGGAGCAGACTGTTCGCTTGCGCCCATCTCCTTGAGGAAATGAGACCCGACCACGAATGCCAGTCCGAGCAAAATAATAACGATTGGCACAGCCTTACTACGGGGCTTGCGTTCTTCGTCGCTCATCGGAGAAATCTTCACGGGCTTCTCCGGCGTAGGCGAAAGCAGGCTCGTGAACTTCGATCCGGCTTCACCCAGATAGTAATCCACAATCCTTCTCGGTTCGAGCCCGAGTTTTTCACAAATGGAATTCAGATAACCGCGAAGGTAAGCTTCCACCGGGAAAGCCTTCCAGTCGCCGCTTTCAATAAGCGTAATGTTCTTTACTGTAAGTTTCGTTGCTGTAGCGAGGTCTTCAATTGTAAGGCCCTTAGCTTCACGAACACGGGACAAATAAGCACCAAGGCGCTCATCTGGGCGTTTATCTTCTATAGGATTCGTGTTCATACCTCAACCTCCCGCTTTGCCAGCATATCTAACGTAAGGGCCACTGGCAATCCCACTACGTTGTAATAGCATCCAGATATCGATTTGATAAGGCGTGCCCCACGGGTCTGGATTCCGTAAGCGCCCGCTTTATCCATCGGGTCCTTAGAATTTACATAATCTTTTAGCTCCCGTAAGGAGTTCTCTCGAAAAAGTACCTGTGTTTCTTCTTGTTGAGTATCAACGACTTGCGCATCTTTTGCCAGCGCGACGCCCGTAACAACTTTGTGAGATTTTCCGTTCAGTTTTTGTAACATTTCGAGGGCTTCTTCGGGCGTTTTTGGCTTGCCGAGAGGCTTCCCATCCAAAAAAACAAGGGTGTCATACCCGAGGACATAGGCCCCCGGTTCCTTTTTCGAGACCGCAAGGGCCTTCATGGCGGCATTTTCACGCGGGAAATCGAGCGGGTTCGAGCTCTTGGGGCATTCCTCCTCGTTCGAGACCACCACCCGGAAATCCACCCCGATCTGGGTCAATATTTCGCGGCGCCTCGGCGAGCCGCTCGCAAGGACAATCTGGTTTGCTTTCATAAAAAATCTTCACCTAAAAATTCCACATTACACACCACACATTCCACATCGCACATTTACTTGGTTTCCGTACTGCCAGCATTGAGCTTGATATCGGGCAGGTCCCTCACGTAAAGGGCGAACGACCAGCCTGCAGCAGGCCCGGTAGGCGTCCATGTAAAATCAAGCTGCCAGCAATGCAAAGACCTGTTAAATGTGAATTTGTGTGTAACAAACTTTCCTTCGTTGTAATCGTACTGCGTACTGTACGATACTTCCCAGTTTACTGTCGGCTGGAACGATGCCGTAATGGATGTCGAATGGCTTATGTTGTCTTGGAACAAGTCCTTCCCCACTCGCGTACTGGAGAACGAATAACGGTAGCTTAAGCCCAGCGACCATTTGCGCATTTCATACTTGCCCATCTGCGAAGGCAGGCCCGCATTGAACGTTCCGCTCCAGTGGAAACTGCGGCTAAAGTCATAGCCCCAATAAGTGAGTTCGGGGAACCTAACCTTGTTGGGCTCCATGGAATACTTGTGGTAAAGGCTATGGCGCGTCGTAATCGTGAACAGGTAATCCGGCAAAATCTGCAAGCCAAAACTTGAACTGATATCAGAGAAATTCAGCGAGTCCGCCGCAAAGTTGTACGAAACGCTATGGCGTGTAGTAAGGAGTCTACGGTTTCCGTACTGGTCTTCGACCGCCTTCGACGTATCGCCCTTCGTAGTATCGGGCTTGTGGCCCACCACCTTCAAGTACTTCAAGTCCAGGTCGTTACCCAGGGAGAACCCGACGGTCTGTTGTTCCTTCTGGTACCACGACTGCGCCAAATGCGGGTGCGGCGCAAAAGCCTTGACGGTATCAATCTCAGGCGCATACGTGTACGACACGCTCGGCGAAAGGATGTGGCGCAGGCCCGTGAAGCGACCGATTTCGGGCACCCAGATGCCATACAGTTTGGTATCGGCGGTAAGGCTGTATTTGTGGTTGTACGCGAACTCACCGTAGGTGTTATGTTCCGGATCAAGGCTCGTGTATCGCCTCCAGTACTTGCTCGAATCTTCAGGGTTTTCCCAGGACTGGCCAGTCCAATACCCGCTCCACGTGGCACGTGGAGTGATGTTGATGACATTGAAAAGCGAACCCGAATAATCCAAGGAGTACGTTCCCGAGTAACCGACATACTTCGCAAGCGTATCCACGTCAAGCGTCGTATCACGACCTTCTTCTGTCTCGAAGTTGAACTGGTTCGAAAAACTGTAGTTGAGTTTTTTCAGGTACGAACTGAAGGAACCGTCGGCAGCCGCAACTTCGTCATCGCTAGTTTCGAAATCAAACAAGGGGCCGCTCATGTTGAAGCGGATATCGGGCAACTGCCTGCGGATAAATCCTGTCACGAGGTTGTGGTCCTGCCCCACCTTCACGGTAAGGCTCTTGTTCGTACCGAACCTGCCCGAGTAAGTGAGCCAGGCGTTTGCCTGCTGGTTCAAAATCGTTTCTGCATCGAGCGCGTTGTCCTTACGGATATTCTGGCTACTCACGAACGAACCTGTACCGCTCAACGTATGCTTCCTGTCGGGAGTCAAGTTCTGGTTGTGCGTAAAGCGAATGTCGTAACCGCTGTTCCCGAAATCGAATTCCTCCAGGTAGGCCGTGTAAGACACGTTACCATCGAGCACGTAGCGCTTGTTGTATCGCAGTTGCCCCGTCAATGTCGAGCGTTCGAACCGAGCCTCGTCACCTTCGATAATGTCGCCACTAATGGTCGCATCCCAATAATCGTTCGGCGCGTAGTAAAAGCCGAGGTTGCGCAAGTAATAGCCCTGCACCTGGTCACCACCGAACTTGGGTGTCAAAAGGCCCGACTTGCGGCCGCTCTTCAAAGGAGCAACAATCATCGGGAGCACGGCCACCGGCACGTCTGCGATATTCAGCACCACAGGCCTTGCCGTAATAGTTTCCTTGGGCTTCACCACCATGCGACGTCCGTAAAAATAGAAGTGCTGGTGAGTAGAATCATTACAAGTACTGAAGTCGCCACGAGCAATCTGAATTCTCTGGTCCGGAAGACGGCGCACCTCCATGCCGTTTAACTGCTGGTTGTCTTGATAGGTGGTCGCGTAATAGATTTCACCGATGCGGCTATTCATGTTGTACTTGAGGCGCATACCCGAAAGCGAAGGGTTCTTCGTTTCGCGGAGTACAGGCCCGCCACTCGCTGCAAGCACGCTGTTCCTCTGATCGAACCAGATGGTATCGGCATCAAGGGTCGCCGTACGGTACTTGAGCTGTGCGCTGTTGTTCAGGTTGAACGTTTCTTTTTCCACATCGTAGACAAGGTCGACAGCGCGGTATTCCACCGTGTCCGTGCCCGTCGTATCGTTCATCCAGTCCACCTCGGTAGTGTCTTCCACCGGCTGTTCTCGCTCTTCGAGTTCAAAGCGAGTCATCTCCTCGCCATGGATGGCGGGAGCATTGAGGGCAACGATTGCAAACAGCAAAACGGCCCACAGTGAACTATGGGTTCTAGACAAAATCACGTGCGAGCAAATATAGGAATATTACATTCGAAAGCCCGCCTAATTTTGCTTAAATAATGTTTATTCTGTACATGGGCAGAATAAACCGTTTTTGTGTGAGAACAGGCCGCCAAAAGAAATATTAGTTTATTCAAAACAAAACATCCCCGTATCAAAGAAAAACCCCGCAAAAAGCGGGGCTTTCTCTATTAAGATTTTTTCTGATTATTACTTCAACACAGCAAACTTGCCAGCAATGCCGAAGGACTGTTCGATGCTGACCATATAGCGGCCGCTCGGGACGTTTTCAGAGTTCCAGGCAACAGAATTGAAGCCAGCCGGAGCATTATCCACGCGCACGGTTGCAACCACCTCGCCGTTCGGGTCAGAAACCTTCACGACAGTCGAGCCTGCAGTCTTGAGCGTAAAGGAAATCGAATTGCGGCTAAAGCCCTTCAGCTCGGCGCCGTTAGACTTGACAGCCTTGTTCGAATTAGCCTTCGGGGCCACAACTTCGGCCTTTGCGACAAACACGCCGTTCAAGTTGCTTGCAGAAACCTTCTCGGCATCGCCAGCAACAACCGTTCCGCGGCTAAGCACAGCAAGCAACTGCTTGTCGGTCTCACTACCGCTTGCGAACGTTTCGAGTTCCTGGGCGTTGAATTCCTTCTTGTCGCCATACCAAGCCGTAACTTCTTCGGCGTTAAAATCCTTCACGAGCATGGAAGCGCGACGAACAACAGCAGAAAGCGTATCGCCACCGCTCACGTAGGTGAGTTCGACCGGCTTGTCCACCTGGCCGCGAATCTGGCTCTTCGAAAATTCGATGTTCTGGCCCTTCAGGGAAACGCCATCGACGGCGACAATCACATCGCCAGTAGCAATCTTCGTTTCAGAAGCCGGGCCACCCGGAATAACCTCAGCGACATATACGCCAGCAGGCACCTGGTAAATAGTGACGCCAATACCGCCGAAATTTTCATCGGCGAGGGCCGGAGCCGCAGCAATCGCGGCAGCAATAGAAAACTTGACAAAAGAATTCATGAAATTCTCCTTAAAAAAACTTGTTCGTATTAAATATACTATAAAAATTGCCAAATGCGCCGGCAAAACGCCGTTTTTCCCGAAAAAAGCGTTATTCCTCCGGTACAACAGGTTCTGTCACCGCCGAGTCTGCTGCTGCAGGTTCTTCTTCGCGACGCGTGAAGACCTCTTCACCTATGACCAACGTCTTTACGGAATCGTCCAGAAGCCCCTTGTCGACGGTAAACGACATGTCCACCCAGGAGCACATGCAGTAGGTCGGATAATCCCTGAAATCAAACGTCGCATAGAGCGTATCGCCCTGGACTTTCACATCGATATCGTCGACCGTCTTTTGGCACCCACTGACAAGGCCCGAAACAAACACCTCCACCGAATTCCCGGCATCCTCGACATAGAAGCTGCGTTCCGGGCCCCCTTCGCCGTACTTATCCTCAGAGGTCGTCTTCTTCAGGGCCTTGCCTGCAACGGCATTCTCAAGCAAAGAATCGTCAAACTCACACGAACTGCCCTTAAAGACCCCCTTCCCCGCCGAAGCCGTCGAATCCTTTCCCGGCACATCGACCGAAGGACTATCAGCAGGTTCGCCTTCTTCTTCGCGAAGCGGGAAAATTTCTTTCCCGATAACTAGAGTTTTAGCCTTTTCAAACTTCTTGGCAACAGTAAACGACATGTCTACCCAGAAGCAGATACAATCCGTCCCCCCATTAGGATCATAGTCAAGTGTTGCGTAGAGCGTATCGCCCTCCATGCGCACCTCTATATTTCTAACAATCCTGTTGCAAGCATCGACAAGTCCCGTGAGCGAAACAAGAACAGAATCCCCGAGATCCTCTACATGAAAACTACGGTCCGGCTCCCGATCGTCACCAGATTCGGAATAAACCATTTTCTTCAAGGACTTGGCTTCATTTGCATCTCCAAACCAGGAGTCGTCGAACTTACAAGAACTCTTGATACTAGACGCCTTATTCGTGATGGACTCGGTCGAAGAATCATCAGAACACGCGGCAAACATAAATGCAAGCGCAGCGAGCCACAGAAACTTGTTCATCATTGTCACCCCCTTCATATTAATTTATCGAGTATCCTAAATATATACTCATGCGGAAACTTTTGCAACTATTTTCCGCTATTCCATCATCACGCCTTCATCTTCATCGCTCCCGTCATCGTAATCCTCGATGGTCTTGTCGCCCGGGACAATGATAAGCCCGAGCGTCACAGGTTCGCCCTTCAGGTTGATGTAGGCCTCCAAGTAGAGCTTGGTCGAAAGGCGGATAAGGCGCAAATCCAGCATGGAACCGCCCTTATGGATGCTCTTGGGATTGAGATTGAAGAAAAGGAACTTCTTGTTGATGTACTCAAAGCGGTCTTGCTCGTAATTGATCTGCCACTGCGAATTGCCGTCGTTTTCTTGGCGGTACAGGCAACGGTCGTTATCGATATCGCATTCGAAACTCGCGCTTTCCTGGTAGCGTTTATTCCACTCGCGGCTAAAAGCACAACTCTGCACGCGGCTTCCGCCATTACGTTGCTTGTTCAGTTGGTCGTTGATGACAACGTAATCCATCTTCTTGTCTTTGACTTGGTTGTACACGTTCATCAAGATGACGTAGGCCTCGATGTTTTTGGGGCACTTGCCGTCGAGTTCCACCTCTTCGTGCGCCTTCAGGAGCGTCTGCTGCATGTCGAGGTCAATTGCATCGGGAATCTCGCTTTCACGGAGTTTGTCCAAAACCTTCTTCGGCGGCACAACGATAATCTTGTCGCCCTGCTTGATGGCATAGCCCAGCTGGTCGCGCACGTAGTCCAGGCATTGCTGCACGTGGATATGAACCGTATTCGAACCGCCCGAAACAAAGTCCACGCCGATGCGCACGTTCCATGTGGAGGCATCGCTCTTGGAACCCTTCACCAGTTCACAGAACGGATCTTCACGGATACCGTCGATAAACACGATTTGCGCATTGAGCTTGGTGACAAGCGAACCTTCCTTTTCCATTGCGCTTCCGAGGCTCCAGAAGTTCGGGTTCAGGCGCAACACTTCGGCAAAGGCCTTGTCTCCATCGAGGGCCGGCAACAACGAGTCGTTGCGGGCGTTTTTCTCTTTCAAAAGTTCGGAATACTCCGTCGTCACGTTCATGTTGTTAAAACCGCTACGGGCAGCCGGAGCCGGGTACGCAAACGTGAGCGAAGCAAGAAGCAATAAGCAAATGGCTATAAAAACGGGAATCTTTTTCATCTTTGGCTAAAATAGAAAAAATTCATGGTGTTTTTCCACTTTTTACGGATTTTTATAGGTTCCCGCTTGACGAATCGGGCTATAAAAAATATATTTGGCGCACCTGGGGATATAGCTCAGTTGGTAGAGCGACAGGTTCGCAATCTGTAGGTCATGGGTTCGACTCCCACTATCTCCACGCTAGAGGTCGGCAATATGCCGGCCTCTTTTTTATGGCATAGAGCCTTTTTTTAGAATTCAATCTTCACGCCGGCACGGAGCGACGTCAGCAGGTTCCGCTCGGTAAAGTAAGCCGAAAGTTCCTTGGGCAAGTTATAATCCAGGAAGGTCTGTTCCACCCCCGCATAGATTGTGAACCACCACGGATTCCACGAAGCCTTGAAACCCCATGAGCCCGAGAACTTCTGCATCTTCTCGAATTCCCACGAAGCCCCGTCCACGACCAGCGCATAGAACATGTTGAGAGAAACCTCGAGGGCAATATTCGTCTTGAACAGGTACGATACATTCGCACGCACCGACGGACCAACCCAGCGGGTCCAGTAGGTAGGCAACACGGCAGTAGTGTCCTGCGGATTCGTCCACGGATTCTGGTTATTCCAAATATCGCCCTGTTCAGCCCAATATTCTTCTATATACGTCTGGAGAACCCCGTTGTACTGGTTCGCGCAGACAGAATCCCCATGATCCGCCACACACCTGGCCCAAGGGTTATCGTCAGGTATTACGCTCCCACCCCCCGGATAACCGCCCTGATACCCGGACTCGGGATCGTAGTTATACCCGTTCCAGCCAACCTGTTGCATCTGCTCCACATAGTCGAGAACGTTCAACATGTAGTCGGCCTCGTACTTCGCCCCCACGTATGCAGAGAAGTTAAAGCCCGTCTCCGCGGTGCGGTGCAACGACCCCATCAAGGATGCAGTAGAAGGGCCGTCCTTGCGGTAGTAGCCTAAGGCGGCCACACCCACGCGCATCGTCTCGAACTTGTAGATGTCGTATTCAATCCACGCATATCCGGCAGGCTTGAACTCCTTGTCGCTCGTGATATTGAAGTCGACGCCCACATCGAGCAAGATGTTGCGTCCCACGAGAGAGTACTCCAGACCGGGTGCAATGTTCCAGTCGTTCGTATCCAGTACGGGCATGTCCTTATTGTCATAGAACCAGTCTGAAACAAAGGTTACACCAAACGAGTGGGTCCAACTCCCCCTAGTGTAGTCCAGGTACAAGTTCAAAGAAGCAAAGATGTCGCCTCCGTTTTCAGTGATGTCGCCGGTGCTATTCCCGGAGGAATCCTTCTTCGCCCCAAATTCGGTATAACGCAGGCCAAAATAACCGACATCGCTCTGTAACCGGAAAGAAAAGGAGCCCGAGCCGTCTTCAGCAAGCCCGAGAGCCTCGTAATACTGAGCAAGAATTTCGCGAATTTCGTCAGAATATTCGCCACCGGCGGCAAGCGCCTGCTCAAAGAGCGAAACAGATTCGGTAACGTTGCCCGCCTCTTCGGCCTTCATGGCCTGCGTATACAAATCAACTTGGCTCTGAGCGTAAAGCACAGAACCAAGCATCAACAAAAGGGCGACAGAAAGCGACCTGATCATCGCGGAGGCATCTGTTGCGGCCAAGTAGCACACCACGGGTATGGCCAGCATGGTGCAATATATGGCTGATAGCCTTGCGCAGGATTCATATTAGGAGAATCGGGTCTCTCATGAAAATTTTGACGTTCGCGAGGCTGCTGTCTTTGCGGTTTCCCCTCAAAGCGAGAATTTTCGTTCCGTTTTTTCGAAACGTCCTGGCGAATGTGCTGTTTTTCCGCATTGGTACTCTCTCTTAGGCGGGAGAGGATCTGTTCGCGGGCTTGTTTACGTTCAGCACGCATCTTCTGCCATTCTGCACTTTCCTTAGCACCTAAATCAGGAGCCCCGTTAGAGGCATCCATCTTTTCGGCGGGGGTCGGAACGCTGGACGCAGGCATCGCAGTACCTTGGGCGAACGACATCGTCGCCACCAGAGCTACCATCGATATGAAAGTTGCGTACTTCATACTGATTCTACTGCAAAAACTGTGCCAATTTTCCTTCCGGCTATCTTTTAAGGCTTTTTGGGCCTTTCTAGCCATAATATAGATTATTCGTGCAAAAAGACAAAGTAAAAAAACGAGACTTTTCGCCCTTGTAGGACTTTTTGTTCCGTTTTTTGTGACCTCGCTAACAATCAACTTTTGAAATCCTCTTTTTTCATGCCAAGGCGTTCCATAACCTCACGGAGGACCTTACGGTCAATCCCGAGAATCGTAGCGGCAAGCGTCAGGTTAGCATTGCTATCGCGCAGGGCACGCCCGATAACTTCGCGTTCCACCGCTTCACGGGCTTCCTTAAGCGTGCGGGGAGATTCCTTCGTCTCCTTCTGCATGTCGTCAAGCCCGATGTCCTTGGGCTGGATAACGCCGTGCACCGCCTGC
Source organism: Fibrobacter sp. (assembly GCA_045131085.1). Taxonomy (GTDB): domain Bacteria; phylum Fibrobacterota; class Fibrobacteria; order Fibrobacterales; family Fibrobacteraceae; genus Fibrobacter. The sequence goes on along the minus strand of JBGUQN010000025.1, from coordinate 11,395 downwards.
ACCAGGCCCTTCTGGATGCGGTTTTCGAGTTCGCGCACGTTGCCCGGCCAGTGGTAGCCCAGCAGCGCCTTTTCGGTATTGCGGCTCATCTTGAAGCGGCCGCGGCCGTATTCCGCACCATAGCGCTTCACGAATTCTTCGGCCAGCAAGATTACATCTTGCCCTCGTTCACGCAGAGGCGGTATCACGAGCGGCATCACCTGAATGCGGAAGTAAAGGTCTTCACGGAAGCGTTTTTCACGCACGGCGGCCTCGAGATCCACATGCGTCGCCGATATGACGCGCACGTTCACGGGAATTTCGCGGTTATCGCCCACGCGAGTAATGTGCTTCTCTTGCAGTACGCGCAGGAGCTTTACCTGCATATTCATCGGAAGTTCGCCGATTTCGTCCAAGAAAATCGTACCGCCATCGGCTTCCTCGAAAAAGCCCTTGCGGGTATCGACGGCGCCGGTAAACGAGCCGCGCGCATGCCCGAACAAAAGGGATTCAATCAAGTGTTCCGGAATGGCACCGCAGTTCACCGCAATAAACGGACGGTCGGCGCGCGGGCTATGCTTGTGAATGAACCTTGCAAATACTTCCTTGCCCGTACCAGTCTCACCGCGAATAATCACCGGAAGCGGGAGCGTAGAGAGTTTTTCGGCCAAAGCGACGAGATCCGCCATGACCTTGCTCGAATAAACGATATCGTCCTTGCGCACCACGTTCTTGAGCACATCGAGCGATTCCTTGTCGCGCAGGCGGTCGTAGGCGGCAAACGCAAACTTTTCGCACACCGCAACAAAGGCATCGAACAGTTGGCTGTCCTCTTCGGTAAACGGTTCCTCGCGGGCGGCGCGCTGCAAATAAAGGTAGCCGGATTCGCTATCGGGAGTGCGGAACGGCGAAACCATGATACTCGTAAGCTGGTTCTGCACGATAGATTTGGAAAGGTCTGCGCCATCGTCATCAAGCTGGTTCCAGACCACGGCGCGCTTTTCGCTCTTCGCCTGCTTCACTGCAGAAATAGAAATACTCACCTGCTCGGGGTTCGAAAAATGAAGCGGAGTCTCGCCAGCAACATCCAGAACGCCGGCATCCGCATGGAGTACGCCCTTGGCGACCTCCAAAATCTTCGTGAAGAGGCTCTCCGGCTGTTCTTCGTCAAGGAGCGTCTTGACAACATCCAGCATTTTCTCTGTCGCAAGCATCGATTCCGATTTCATACACATGACTCCGTTCGTTATTCAACATCCTCACCGCTATCCCCTGGCATAGGAAGCGACTCGAGTACTTCTCCGGAAACGCCTTCGACAGTAGAATCGGAAAGCAGCCCCCAATCTTCCATCGTCCTCGAATTCTGGAGCAATAGCGCCCCCGTCTCGTCGATAGAAGGGTTCCTAGGCCAAAGCGCCAGGAAAAGCAACAACAATATCAATATAGTACCAAATACGCCCGCAAAAAGGAAGGCCTTTCGCCTACTTGTGGGCTTCCTCACAACAAATTCACGCGGAAGTTCGCAAACATAAGCCCTTTCGTCACGAATCGTTCCAATTTTTGGGGCAAGACTCGCAAGAAGGCCAGCCCGTAAAGAGTTCCAGGAAACGCTCCCCCCGCAAATCTTGTCAAATGCGATTTCGAGCAGTTCGTCCAACTCCTCGAAATCTTCTGCGCGGTCGTCCGGATTTGCGCGCAAAGTCGCTCCCCACAAGGGTTCTAGCGCCGACAGCGCCTGCACATCGACCCCCTTGCCGTACAGGCGAGAAGTCGGTTCCATGGATTCTATCTGCGAGGCCGCCTGCGCGTAGTCCTCGTACCGCGCGCAGTTGAGCAGGTCTTCTCCCGCTACCATGCGGTATAGCAACAGGCCCAAGCTGTACATGTCGCTTTTCGTGTCGGCCGCCTTCCCCTGGAACCTTTCCGGCGCCGCATAAGGGAGCGCGCCCGGCCCGACAATCCCGCAATCGATGAGCGTCGGGCTGCCGCCCCTGTCAAGCAACACATTCGATGGATTCAAGTCTCCGTGATGGATGCCGCGCTTTTCAAGCCCGGCAAGCGACTGCACCAGGCTCCTCGCCACCGAAATAGCAAACGGGACGGGCAGCGAGAGCGTACCTGCAAGCGGAACGCCTTCCACATAATCGTACACCAGGTAAGGCCGGCCAGCCTTCTCGCCTGTTTCAAGCACATGGTAGACCCCCGCAAACTTTTCGCCACTCAGGCATTCCATTACGCGGGCATCTATACGGGAACCTTCGGCATACCACTTGAGCGCATACGCCTTGGAGCCGGAGTATACCTTGTAAATGCGGGCCTCGCCGCCTTCGTGCAACAGCACGCAACGTTCGACCCCCGCAAGTACGCTCATAGTTCTCCCGACGAGACAAGTGCCTTCAAAGAATCCTCGGCAGTGGCGGTCCAGCGTGCAAGTTCAGCATCTGCGGGCACAGCCTCGTGGCCCATTGACCATATATCCCACGCCGACTCCACGTCGCCTTCGGCCCAGTAGAGGTTTCCAAGGTTCAGGTAGGCCGATGCAAACTTCGGTTCCTTCGTTACGATGAACACGAAAATCTTCTTCGCTTCTTCGATACGGCCCATGTTCCCGAGCAAAATCGCCTTCAAGTTGTGACTAAAGTAATTTGTGCTATCCAGCCGTATGGACTGGTCCAAAAGCGAAATCACATCCGTGCGCCCGTTCTTCATCAGGGTGGCGCGCGCAAGGTAGAAAAGGCTTGTCGAATACGCCGGTGCAATACGGTCCGTGGAATCGACCTTCGAAAGGATGCGGAATTCATTGACCGTACGTTCCCACATTTCGGTCGTTGCCGACTTGAGGTGTTCACGGTCTTCGGCAATAGCATAGTAAGAAAGCGCCAAACCATAACGTGCATCCCTATTTGCGGGCTGTTCGTCGAGCGCCTTCGAAAAATTCGTAACGGCGCGGTCAAAGTCACCGATGCGCAAAGCCTCGTTACCACGGTTCACATAGTCATCTACACAGGCGCAAAGGGCGATTGCAGTAAAAAGCACTGCCGCCCACGATGCCAAACGCAAAAAAAGATGTGTCTGGTTACAAACACGCCTTGTCATACCCCCAAAATACATTAAAAAACTGTCAAAAAACGCTTGACAGGGTAAAAATTTCTTTTTTTTCGCCAAAAAACGAAAAACCCCGGCAAAAGCCGGGGTCAAAAGCGTTCGTGTAATTGAATTACTTTTCGATGTCGTACTGAGCAACGAGGTTGCCTTCAGCGTCGAGAGCGCGGACGACGTTTTCGTCGCGCTGGAGCGTGAGGTTGGCCTTTTCGCCAGCAGCGGTGGTGACTTCAACGGACATCGTGCCATCGGCGTTCTTCACAGCGGCGATGGAGTTGCCCTGAGCGTCCTGTTCGAAGTAGGAGTCGCCAGCAGCGAGCGGGTTGGAACCTGTCCAGAATTCAACAGTGTTGAGGACGAGGCCGTCGATGAGGCCCAAGCAAATCCAGTAGACACCGAAGATGTTGAGGATGAAATGAACGATGGAGTTGAGCCACTTGTTACCAAGGGTTCCGTTCCACTTGTGAAGCTTTTCGAAGCAAGCGTTGCTGCCATAGCAGCCCGTGAGGGTGATCATGCCGGCGCAAACGAGAGCAGCGATACCTTTTTTCATTTTTCAATCTCCTTAAGGGGGTTATGTTTATCGTATTTACGACAAAGAAAAATATAAATAAAAAAAGTATTTTGCACAGAAATTTTAAAATATTTTTTCCATTTTTTTGACCAGTATCACATTGTCCGGAACGAGTCGGACCTTGTATAACTCCTTGAAGCGCACCCACTTAGCACCATCATAGCCCGTCAAGTCCGTTTTTTTCTCGTCAAATTTGGTCCGGAACGTAAAAATACGGTAACCTTCCCTACAAACGGAGTCCTGTGCGCCCACCGGTTCCAGCGCCCCCAACCGCACCGAAAGCCTCTCAAAAAAGGCCCTCTCGAGGCAATTTTCGAGGGTTTCATCCCCTTCGAGCACTTCCGAAGGAAATTCCCAGCAACCGGCATAGGGATTCCCCGCTTGCCTTTTACAAACAAGAACTTTGCCGTCCCGTTCGGCTATGCCGCAAGCAACTAGCATAAAGTCACTCCATTTATCAAATTTTACTACGCATAATGTACAAATTATTATATAATTTAAACAAGGGGTTACCATAGGAACGTATTGTAGCTCCAAAATGGGTAAAAAGGAAAACATATGGTGTTTAGGTTTAGGCTAATCGCTCTGTCTGCAGCGATCTTTTTTTCACAATCGATTGCCGCCGATACTCTCAGCATTTGGATTATGCCCAACGGGGCTTCCCCTCAAGAAAGACTTGAGCAGCAGCTCGAAGCGTTCACACAAAAGACTCACATTCCGACAAAGGTCACCGTTCTCGACTGGGGCGAAGCATGGAACCGCATTTCGACCATGCTTGAAACAGGCAACAATGCTGCCGACGTGTTGCAGCTCGGTTCTACATGGGTACCCTACTTCGCTGCACGCGGCGAACTCAAGCCCTTGAACGCATACCTCGACAATATTGATTCAAGCCGCTTTGTACCTGTATCCTGGTACACATCGCACATCGATTCCGACACGATTTACTATTCCATCCCGTGGTTCATCGACATCCGCCCCGTACTCGGCAACAAACGCATCATGGACAAGTACGGCATATCGCCTGCAGATATCGAAAGCTACAAGGGGTTCTCGGATGCCATCCGCAAAGTCAATCAAGGCAAGGAATTCCTGGAAGACGGCGCAAAAATCCACGGCTATGCTCTCCCCGGAAAAAGCGACTGGAACATTCCCCACAATTTTGCCCCCTGGATATGGAGCTACGGCGGCTCCTTTGTAAAAAAGGACAAGAACGGCAAGTGGTGTTCCAATATCCTTTCTCCCCGCACGCTCGAAGGGATTGCCAAGTACATATCGTTCGTCATTGATTCGCTAGTTTCCACCGACGCACTGCAGGCAAACTCGGCGCAGATTGCACAACAGTTCAACAATGGTGAACTCGCGTTTATCGTCAGCACCGCAGAAGTCGTAATGCAGACGCGCATTCACAGTTCACAAGGCGGGCTTTCAAATTCGCGCATCGGTTCTGACGGCGTGGCCGTACTGCCCTTCCCGAAGGGAACCGCAGGTAGCGTAAGCTTCATCGGTGGCTCCAACCTGGCCATTCCCGCAAAGAGCACAAACAAGTATGCCGTCCAGCTGTTGCTCTTTATGACCGAAGACAAGAGCCTCGACGACTACACAAAACAAATCGGGTTTCTGCCTCCATCCAAGGCAGTCCTTGAATCCTGGGCTGAAGACGAAGCCTACAAGAACCTCGTAACGCAGCTCAAAACAGGCAAGACATACCCGGCATTGCCCGAATGGGGCGAAATCGAGCAGGCGTTGGTATCCATGTTCAGCGCCGTATGGGACCACCTGGAACTTCCCGTCCCCTATTCCGAAGAAAAGCTCTACCAGATTTTCAAAAATTACTCGGACTCCATCAACAACCAGCTCGGTTACACCCCCACGAATACCATGACATTCGCCGAATTCCAGGAAATCTGGGATAAAGCCATGGGCAAGGCCGAAAAGGCAGAAGCGCAGGATGAAAGTGCCAAGGAGCCCGAAGCCAAGGGCGTAAACCCGACCCCGTTTATATTCTGCATTGTTCTAATCATCAGTTTCCTTTTTTCGTACACGCGCAAAAGAAAAAGGTAAACTAAAATCATGAGCAAGGCTAAAGAACTAAAACTATCCAAGAGCATCATCGTCAAGAGCCTATTGCTCTTGGTTTGCGCTATGGCCGCAGTCACCATCGGCGGCACATACTACTTCGCAAACCGACAAACGCAAATGGCCCTTGTCTCTACAGGCGAAACGAACAAGCTTCACCTGCAGCAGATGTCATCGACACTCCACAATGAAATGTACCAATTCGGAAACCAGCTCACGCTGCTTGCCAAGGCGTCAGAAATCAAGAGCATGGATCCGTCTATTTCGACAAGTTATCTCAAGAGCTACAACATCTCGCCGCTATTCATCTCGGGCGAAAAGGTTTCACTGTTCAACCGCAACGACAGCCTTATCTGCGACAACGCCATGATAGCGTCGGTGCCGACAAAATACCCCGTAGACTTTTCCAAGATTACCCCGCACAGGCCGTTCATATCGGGGTGGTACCGCGACTCCGACAACATGCGCCCGAAGCGAGCTTTTGCAACCGTCGTCGCCGATAACGCCAAGGGCAACGGAAGCCTCGTCGCCAGTTTCTCAGCTCAGAGGCTCTGGAAAATACTGTCCGAAAGCAAGGTCGGCAAAAAGGGCTACTACGTCGCCATCAACTCCGAAGGCGAAATTTTGTTCCACCCCGACCTCGAAACATGGCTTACCGGGCACCACAAAATTTCTGAACTCGGCATCAAGGACTTCGACCCGAAAAACGACGAAGTCAAAAGCATCAGGTTCTACACGCTCTCCGACAACGAGACGTACCTCGTGAACTACGTGTACGACGTCACGTACGACATCGGGCTATTGTCCTTGCAACCCAAGTCCGAAATTGACGAACAAGTATCTTCACTCCTGCTCGTGAGTAAGGTGATGCTTGTCGCAGCGCTCTTCGTAATTCTGCTCCTTTCCTTCTGGCTCTACCGCATGCTCGTAGTCCCGATGCGCAGGCTAATCCAGCATACCATCGAAATTTCGGAAGGCGACATGGAAGCCGAAGACATCGACCTCGGCGTACGGCAAGATGAAATCGGCATTCTCGCAAAGCACTTCAACATCATGCACCACACCATCAAGCGCCAGATTGCGGAACTGAAGGCGCACCACCAAATGCTTGAACAAGAAGTGAAGGCGCGAACAAAGGAACTCGAAGAGGCGAACAAGAAACTCGACCTGATTTCCAGGACGGACGAACTCACGGCGCTCCCGAACCGTCGTGACATGCTGCGCACCATCGACAACGAAATCCAGCGCGTCACGCGAACCCGAAAGCCGTTCTGCTTCATCTTTATTGATATCGACCATTTCAAGAACGTGAACGACACCTACGGCCACGCCTGCGGTGACGAAGTCCTCAAGCATGTAGCCTCGACAATCCGCAACCTGCTACGCAAGTACGACGTGCTGGCCCGCTATGGCGGAGAAGAATTCCTCACGTTGCTCCCGGAAACGGACCTCGAAGGCGCAAGGACCGTTGCCGAACGCTTCCGCAAGACCATCGAAGATTCGACCGTCGTATTCGGGAAGATTTCCATTAAGGTGACCATCACTCTAGGTGTCGCAGAATACGACCACGCCCTCGGGGCGGACAGGAGCATCCAGTTGGCAGACCGCGCCCTTTACGAAGGTAAAGAAACAGGGCGTAACAAGGTCATCGCCTGGAATCCGGAACGGACTACCGCAGAAGACTACAGGGCTGCCGCAAAGGACGCCACAGGGAAATAAGGCGCAAGATATTTCTCAGGATAGAGACCAACAAAAGAAAAAGTCCGTCGGTTTTGGAAACCGGCGGACTTTTTATCGGGATGACTGAATTCGAATCAGCGACCTCTTGAACCCCATTCAAGCGCTCTACCAGGCTGAGCTACATCCCGAGGTCTCTTTTGAAGAGTGAACCAAAGTTAGTTAAACTCGGGCAATTTTTCAAGGCGAAACTGCGTAAAAATGCAAAAATATCGCCATTTTTCGCCGGACTACTCGTTCCAGTAGCCGACGATGAGCACCTCCGGAGTCGCCTTCGGGAACTTCTTGCTCTTGAAGGATACAATCTTGCGGATGCTCTTCTGCTTGAGTTCCCAGCCCTCGCGCGTAAGGCCATTCGTCGAAAGCGTCACCTTGAGACCGGGCACCTTACCGCCCTCCTTTATCTTGTCGAGCTTGTCCACGTTGAGCATCACGTTCTTCGTCTTGATGGAGAACTGCTTCGCCGACTCGGGCGAAAGTTCAATGTCGGGGCGGGCCTTCTTGTCGGTCTCCCACACGTAGAACGTCCATTCGCGCTTTTCGCCCGCCTTGTAGAAGCCGGCATCAAAAAGTTTTTCACCGAAGAACACAGGCGCCTTCACCAAGCCGTCGAGCGTTGCCGGATAAGGAGTGCCATCGTTACCGACCAGTACCACGACAGGATTAATCTTGCCATCCATGCCAGAGAAATCCATATCGAACTCGATTGTGACCGAAGCGTTCGGGGCAATCTTTGTCGGATACTTGAAATTCGACATGCCGATGCCCTGCCCAATCACGTTTTCGAGCGTAATCTCCTTCGAGGTAACATTCGCCCCCTTAATTACAATATGCTTGACATCGCCCTGGTCGACATAGCCAATCGGGTACGGATCAGGAACAAAACGGATTGCATCGTCGGCAAAGGCCTGAGACGAAACGGCCAGCGCCGCAATAAAGGCTAGATTCTTAAAATTCATATTTCCAATATAGTAATTTCAACGAAGAATCTCCATCTCGACCAAAAAGCGATAAAAGCACAGGGCCGAAACACCCAAAATAAACACCAACACAATTACAAACTGCACCGGATGCTCGCGGAAGTCGTAATCGGCTTTGCCATAGGAGAAACTCCCGCGCACAATTGCGCTTATAAAAAAGTGCAAGAAAAAGAAGGGCAAGCAAAAGGGACATAAAACTACGCGCTATCGGGATTTCAATAGCAATTTATTGTTTTCCTGGAGGCCGTCGTTATCGAACCGGACGGTCGGATTCTTGCCGCTCTTGAAGGCATCTTCACTTTCGTAGAGTGAAAGGGCGATGGAAACACCCGGCTGGTTTGCGAGATTTGTCTCGCCCGCCGGAACTGCGCTGCCGAACGAGAACTGCTGCGAAGCGCCATCCTTGAACGTTCCCTTGGGAATGCGGACCGTCTCGCCGATTTGCGCAAGAGCCTTGCCCGTGCTGTCGGCGAATTCCGCCACCATGTAGATATCGAAGAAGCAGGGCGCCACGCCCGTATTCTTGACGGTGATATTCAGCGTGTTCGTCGCAACATTGCCTGCAGTAGAGCCGGCGGAGTTTTCCGCAGTGGGCGTCACGACCGTCAGCAACTCCGCGCGCGTCACGGTAAAGTTATAGCCGATGACCTTGCTCATGGAATCGGCCAGCGCCTTGTTGTCCTTGTAGAAATAGTAGCCGCAATCGCTGTCCTGGTCCAGAACGTAGTAAGTCAAGTGGGCCGTAGTAATCGCGTCTACCCAACGTTGCGGAGTCCATTTCAAATAGCCTCCAGGAATCACGTCGGTGTAATTCAACATCGTGGTATAGCCGGCGATATTCTCGGCGATAGTCGGCAAGTTGGCCTCGTAGGCACGCACCAGTGAATCCGGCCTGCCGGGAATACCGATGAATCCGTCGTCACGTTTGGTAATGCCGAGTTTAAGCGCATGCGTATACACATCGCCCATGCCGCTGGATGGCAACACCAGCTGAGTCTTCTTGAAAACGGAGGCGTAGTAATCCAGCAGATCCATCTCTATCGAATCAGATGGCATTTCGCTGCCGTCTAGGTGTGAGGCATGCCACTCGCCCCATTCACCAAAGGTGCGGATATCGATGTATTCAATACGCGGGTCACCATCATATTTTTCGGCCAGCGCCTTCGCAAACTCCTTTGCATAGTACAGGTAGACCGAGTCATCCCAGACAGGAGCAGTGGCATGGAAACCGTTCCACTGTACGGTAGCAGTGACCTTCTTTGCTCCCGATTCGTAAACAAAAGACGGCGTCCAGTCATACTCTTCTTCAGGAGTATCATCACCCTTGACAAATGACGGGGAATACGGCAGCACACGCAAGGCGTAGCCCATGTTGTGCTCAGCCAAACCATTCAGCAGTTTTTCCAGTTCTGTCCAGTCGTAAACGCCCTTTGCCGGGTTCAACTTGCTCCACTTCTGGTAACCGGAACCGTACGTGATAAGGTCCCACGCCTTGTTGTTCAAGGATCCGTAAGGCCCATATTCGAATTCTGGGACGAAAGTCCACAGGCCTTCGGTCGGGACCGTGAAACCCTTGTGCGGGTTAGAAAGCGGCCCGTCGAAAGGTTTGAGGGCAAAAGGGATTATGATAGTGTCAGCAGCAAGAACCGAGGAAGGGTCGGTGCTGCTGGATCCTATCGCTCCGCTCCAGGATGATGATAAGGGCAAAGAACTGCTAGACAAAACATCTGCCGACGAGCTTGACTGCAAAACAGACGAGGACAGCACGGCATCCGAAGAGCTAGATTCTTCAATCGCGCTGCTTTCGCCACCCTCAGGGCCGGAGCTGCTCGCGTCATCGCCACAGGCAATAAGGCCTGCACATGCGAAGCAGGCTAACACCACTGAAAATTTTGAATCTTGACGCATAGTCCCTCTCCTCTTTACTTAAGCTGCGACGAGGAGGACATCTCCGCGTTCTCATAAAACTTGATTAAAAATACTGCAATGGCTTCACCAGATTCTACTTTCGGGAATATCCAACGACTGAGAAGCGTCTTGATTTCTTCGTCAAATTCCGTATAATCCGTTGTCGAAGATACAATCTGAATTTTTTTAACGGAGCCGTCCTCAGTGATTATCAATTTCACAGTGATTTCACCTGCAAATGGATCCGCTTTCTTCTTGAGAAACTTATTGTATACATGCCTTAAACCAGGTGTTCTTTGTTGAGCAACCTTTAAATACCTCTCTTGATCAAGAGCCTGTTTGTCCGCAGATTCAACATTTACAAAAGAAATTTTCGCATTTCCCCGAGACTTCGTTACTATTGTTACATCACGGCCACATCCATAGAGACATCCCCAAAGGTCATCATTTATATTTCCAGGTACAATCTTTTCAGCGCGCTTTTGCTCTACGTATTCTGAAAAATCCCAGGGGTGTACAAATTTGGGCTTATCTTGCTTGGTGGTATCGTCAACCTTTTCTGAATCGCTGCAACCGGCCCACAGCACCGCTGCGGTCATCAGGACAATCTTCCCAAGACATCTGCTAAAGAGTTTAGCCATATTTTAAGTATAGCAAAAATATTTTCTATCTTTGCACCCATGAAAAAATACCACTTGGCCACATACGGCTGCCAGATGAACGAGTACGACTCGGCGATGATCGCCCAGGAACTCGACATGAGCGGTTGCGTCGAGACGAGCAACCAGGAAGATGCCGACTTCATCATCGTGAACACCTGCAGCGTACGTGAAAAGGCCGAGGAAACCGCCATCGCGAACATCAGCAAGCTCAAGTACCTGAACAAGAAGAACCCCGACGTGAAGGTCGTCGTGTGCGGTTGCATGGCCAAGAATCGCGGGCCGGAACTTTTGAAGCGCCTCCCGAACGTGAGCTACATCGTGGGCCCGGACCAGTACAAGAAAATCCCGGAACTGCTGCTCGGCGACGCCCAGAG
>JBGUQN010000024.1:0-5658 GCA_045131085.1 Fibrobacter sp. | reverse complement strand
CGACGCCATGCACGCAACCCGCGCTGCCGTCGAAGAAGGTATCGTTCCGGGTGGTGGCGTTGCCCTCATCCGTGCCGAGAAGGCCATTGACGCCCTCAAGTTTGACAACGCCGACCAGAAGACCGGTGCTGCCATCATCCGCCGCGCTATCGAAGAACCGCTCCGCCAGATCGTGCAGAACGCGGGCCTCGAAGGCTCCGTCGTGGTGAACAAGGTCAAGGAAGGCAAGGACGCCTTCGGTTACAACGCGAAGACCGACACCTACGAAGACCTCATCAAGGCTGGTGTTATCGACCCGGCCAAGGTGACCCGCACGGCCCTCAAGAACGCCTCCTCCATCGCCTCGATGATCCTCACGACTGACTGCGTGATCACCGAGAAGAAGGAACCCAAGCCGGCTGCTCCGGCCATGGACCCGGGCATGGGTGGCATGGGCGGCATGATGTAATCTAGCGTCTTGCTAACAAGATTCTCCTCCTAACAAAAAGCACTCGGTTCGCAAGAACCGGGTGTTTTTGTGTATTGTGCTTTTCAGGGTCTTTTACATTAGTTGGCTACGGATATGGCTTGCACACTCACACGATCACTTCGTTTAAGTGTTCGCTTAGCAAGCCATATTCCTCCGCCAAAAATATGCGAGGGCACAGGTAGGAATTTGTTTGTTGCTTTGTCGCACAAACGGGATGTGTATTCCGGGAGGAAAACCTAGTGACTGTTAGTCCCTGCGGTTTTCCTTTAAACTGCTAGCCTTTTATTGCAGGTCGCGTTGCAGTATTTCGCACTGCTCGCGCTTCCTGTTTGATGCCTTGCTTATCGCAAGGCATCTTAGACAAGGGAAGGCTCCGCCCTCCCTAACACCCTCCTTTCCCAAAAGCTAAAGACTACTGTAGGTCTCTTTGGAGTATTTCACACTTGGCTTTTTTCCAAATTTCGAAATCATCGTCAGCGATGTGCTGCTTGGCCTGCCGCATCAGGTGCAGATAAAAATGCAGGTTGTGGATGCTCGCCAGCGTGAACCCGAGGGATTCGCCGGCGTGGTGCAGGTGGCGTAGGTACGCGCGGCTGAAGTTGCGGCAACAGTAGCAGTCGCAATTTGGGTCGACCGGCTTGTCGAATTCTTCGGCATGGCGGGCAGCCTTGTAGCGCAGCACGCCTTCGCTCGTGAACAGCATGCCGTTGCGGGCGTTGCGGGTGGGCATCACGCAGTCGCACATGTCCACGCCGCGCTCGATGAGCTCCAGCAGGTTCCACGGCGTGCCTACGCCCATCACGTAGCGGGCGTGGTCCTGCGGCAAGATGTCGGTGCAAAAATCTGCAATCTCGTACATCGTCTCGGTGGGCTCGCCTACGGAGAGGCCGCCCATCGCAAATCCGTCGGGCTCGAGTTCCGCGATGCGTTCAATCGCCTGCTTGCGCAAGTTCTTGTGCATGCCGCCCTGAATGATGCCGAAGAACTGCTGGTCGTAACCGTGAATAGGCGGGTGCTCCTTGAGCCATTGCATGGCCTCTGCAGTCCACTTGAGGGTATAATTCAGGCTGTGTTCCGCCTCCTTCGCCGTACTCGGGAAGGGCGTGCATTCGTCGAGCGCCATGATGATATCGGCGCCGATTTCGCGCTGGGCGTTCATGACGCTTGCGGGGCTAAAGAAATGTTTTGAACCGTCCAGGATGCTCCTGAACTCGACGCCTTCGGGCGTAATCTTGCGGAGGTCCTTGAGGCTCCATACCTGGAATCCACCGCTGTCCGTGAGCACCGGGCCGTCCCACGCCATGAACTTGTGTATGCCGCCCGCCTTCGCAATACGCGGGGTAGTGGGGCGCAGGTACAGGTGGTAGGTGTTCGCGAGGATGATTTCTGCCTTGATGTCCTTGAGCTGCGCGGGCGTTACCGCCTTCACGGTAGCCTCGGTGCCTACCGGCATAAAGATGGGGGTCGTCACGTCGCCGTGGTCGGTATGCACCACGCCGAGGCGGGCCTTCGATTTCTTGGAAGTTTTCAGGAGTTCAAAGCGGTTCATTATTCCCAAAGGTAGAAAAATGATGTGCTGTTTATTTGTCTGTAATAAAAGAAACCATCGGGCGAAAACCCGATGGCTTCAAATATTTGTGAAACTTCTTGATTAGAAGCTGAACACGGTTTCTGCACCGAAGCGGAGACCCACGTCATTATCGTTGTCGCCAACCGGAATGTCAACCATGCCGAAGGCGGTGATGTCGAGGTTTTCGACCGGAGTGAGGTAGAGGCGGCCACCGACGTCAATCGTCTTGGTGCCATCCTGGTCACTGTCGTGGGTGTTGGTGTGGAATTCAACCGGAATACCGAACTTCATGAAGCCACCGACCTTGAGGGCGGGTTCGGCGTAGACGAAGAAGTATTCAGGAATTTCTTCGGACCAAGCATCGCTAACCGGAGCGTCGGTATCGCTGATGAAGGCGTAGAAGAACGTGGTCTTGATCTGGAACATGGCAACATCGAAGCTGGGTTCAGCCAAGATGGTGTGGGCCGTAGAGGTCCAGTCCTGATCTTCGGCGATGTCTTCGTCGTCACCGAGGTAGTCAGCATGGAAGCCGTACACAGCGCGGAAGCTGAAGCCACCGACGTTGATACCGGCGTCGATACCGGCGTGCAGTTCGTTATGTTCGAGTTCCTGGTAGCTCTTGTAGTCGACGTACGGACGGAGGTGCTGACCGGCGTAATCGAATTCGTAAGCCAAGTGAGCGTTGTAGACCTTGCAGCCAGCGTCATCGAGAATATCGAGGCCGACGCAGCGGTCGTTGCCGCCACGGCCAAAGCCGATGCCGAGTTCGAGACCGGCGAGGTCAACCTGGATACCGCGGATGTCGTGTTCCTTCATACCGGCAGCCCAGTAGGTCGGATCATCGTAGCCGTAGTAGGCCTTGAATGCGCCTTCCACGAATGTCAGGTCACCGAACTTGATGGAGAAGAAGTCGGCCGGCTTGTACTGCACGAAGGCACCGTTGTAGCCGATACCCGGATTGTCGATCGGGCCGTCAGCTTCGACACCCACGTGTGCAGACCACTTCTCGTTGAACTTCACGTCGATGTTGAAGTCGAAGGTGGTCCAGTAGTTGTGGTTCACGTCGTCGTCGTTGAGGAGGTCGCCCGTGTAGGCGTCGAATTCGACGTTACCGGAGAACTTCACTTCCATGTTAGCAGCAGAGGTACCTTCGCTCATGCTGGCCTTGAGCATCGCGAAAGCGTTGCCGGCAGCGTTGGCGACTTCACCCGGATTGGTGTTTTCGGCCGGCTTGGATTCGTCAGCCTTGGCTTCTTCTTCGGCCTTAGCTTCTTCAGCAGCCTTGGCTTCTTCGGCCTTCTTGGCTTCTTCAGCAGCCTTAGCTTCTTCGGCCTTCTTGGCTTCTTCAGCGGCCTTGGCCTCTTCGGCCTTCTTGGCTTCTTCAGCAGCCTTAGCCTCTTCGGCCTTCTTGGCTTCTTCAGCGGCCTTAGCCTCTTCAGCCTTCTTGGCTTCTTCGGCCTTCTTAGCTTCTTCAGCCTTCTTGGCGTCGTCAGCCTTGGCGGCAGTCTGTTCAGTGGGAGCTGCGGCAGGAGCGGCAGCCGGTTGTGCTTGAGCAAAGGCGCCTGCGGCAGCAAGGCCGAGCACGATTGCGGAGAGCGTCATTTTTTTCATTTGTGTCTCCTATGAGGGGGTTTTGTAAGACTTTTGTAAATTTAGATAGTTATCTCTAAGAAAGTCAACGGGTTACAAAAAAATGTGCGAAAAAGCAACATTCTTGCAGGCGCGTATTGCAAAAGCCATGCCAAATAGGATTTTTGTGGAAAAATGAAGAAAAACGCCGTTTTTACGAAATATTTTTACACAAAATGTAAAATTAGGGATTTTGCAAAAAAATAAAAAGAAAACCCAGTCTTGCGACTGGGTTTCTTTCTGCGGTCGGACAGACTTGAACTGTCATGGGATCGCTCCCACTAGCACCTCAAGCTAGCGTGTCTACCAATTCCACCACGACCGCGTGGTCCTTAGCGGAACGGCAACAAATTTAGTTTAAAAGGACGGCCTTGTAAAGGGGTGAGGCGCATTTTTTTTTGAAAAAAACGCTTTTTTATTGAACCTCTTCCACAAGCTTGTCGAAGACTTGTCCGCGGACTTTGTAGTTCTTGAATAGGCCAAAACTTGCGCAGGCGGGGCTCATGATGACCGTGCCGCCCTTGCCAATCTGCATGCTGTCGGCGAACGCCTCTTCGAGGTTGGGGAATATCTTTGCCTCGATGCTTGCGGATTCTAGCCCGGCCTGCTTCAGGGATTCGAGCATGCGTTCGGCTGTGGCGCCGATGAGCGCGATGCGCTTTAAGTTCGGGCGTTCCTTAACGAGGATGTTCGAAAGTTCGGTGAAGTCTGCATTCTTCTCGGAACCGCCGAGGATAAGCGCGAAGGGGCGCGTCATGCTGGCAGTCGCGGCGATCGTCGCGTCGGGGCGGGTGGCGTAACTGTCGTTGAAGAATTCTATGCCGTTCTTTTCGCCCTTGAATTCCATGCGGAAGGGGAGAGTCTCGTAACTCTTCAGGGCTTCGAATGCATCGGCCACCTTGATTCCCAAGGCCTTGCAGGCGAGGGTCGCCGCGGCCATGTTTTCCAGCTGGTAGATGCCACGCACCTTGCAATCAGCAAGGTACAGCTTTTCGCTGTCGATGGCGAGGGTGGCGCCTTCAATCACTGCATCTCCGTCACCGGCACCGTCGCCATCGGCGTGGCATACGGCATACTTCGTTCCGGCAGGGCTTTCCGCTGCAATCTTTGCCGTCGGTGCGGCGTCCTTCAGGTACACGCAGGTTCCGGTACGTTTTTGCCAACGCACCAGGTTGGCCTTTGCATCCCTATATTCTTCGACGCTCTTGTGCCAGTCCAGGTGTTCGGTAGATACACGCAGTACAACGCCCACGTCGGGCGAAAGCGAAAGCGTCATCAGCTGGAAACTCGAAAGTTCCAGAATGCTGATGCGGTCGGGAGTCTCTGTCTCAAGCAGGTCCAGTGCGGGCACGCCGAAGTTCCCGCCGATTTCGTTTTCTACGCCACACTTCGTCAAGATATGGCTAATCATGCTCACGGTAGAACCCTTGCCGAGCGTTCCCGTAACACCAACGACTTTCTTGGATTTAGTTTGTTCTAAAAACAGCTGAATCTGGCTTGTCATGATTCCGCCGTTCATCTGGAACTTGAACAAATCCTGGCTCATCGGGTACACGCCTGCGGAGCGCACTACGGTCACGCAGTCCTTGAGTCCGTCCAGATAGCCTTCGCCACTGAAAACTTTTACGTTAATGCCTGCGGGTGTTTCCGGCAACTTCACCGGGTTCTTGTCCATCACCACGATTTCCTTAACGCCATTACGTACAAGGTAATTAAACGTGCTCTGGCCTTCGACGCCAAAACCGAGAACGCCGACCGGCGCAACTAATGTATTCTGCATATAAAAACCTCTGGAATAAATTTAGAACTTAGATGGCGGATCAGGTCCGCCATGACGTCATTCCGGCTAGAGCCTGCCAACTGTGTCGTCTCTCAAAAAAATCCGCCCTCGCTTTGCGCGAGAGCGGACTTCGTAATGCGGTCGGACAGACTTGAACTGTCATGGGATCGCTCCCACTAGCACCTCAAGCTAGCGTGTCTACCAATTCCA
>JBGUQN010000023.1:0-32708 GCA_045131085.1 Fibrobacter sp. | reverse complement strand
TTGCGCTCGAAGCCGAGAGGTTTGGTGGCCCGAAAGGAAAAAATGAGTCAAAGAATCGTATGCAAGTTCGGCGGCAGCTCTGTCGCCGATGCCGGCCAGTTCAAGAAGATCAAGGCCATCGTTGAATCCGACAAGAACCGCAAGGTCATCGTCGTTTCCGCCCCCGGCAAGCGCAATCCCAAAGAGACCAAGCTTACCGACCTCCTCTACAGCACCTACGACCTCGCCTCCAAGGGCCTCGACTTTTCGACCCCGTGGAACCTGATCCGTCAGCGCTATGACGAAATCTGCAAGGACCTGGGTCTCGAAGACAAGCTGACCGAAGATCTCGACAGCCTCGAGGACAAGCTGAAGAACCAGCCCGAATCCGTGAGCACGGACTTCCTCGTGAGCCGCGGCGAATTCCTGTGCGCACGCCTCATGGCCAAGTACCTGGGCGCAAACTTCGTCGACACCTTCCCGCTGATCACCTTCGACGACAAGTACCGCATTGTCCCGAAGACCTACGAAGACATCGCGAAGACGCTCTCCGACGAGAACCAGCTCTACGTGCTGCCGGGCTTCTACGGTGCAAACCTCCGTGGCGAAGTCAAGACCTTCAGCCGTGGCGGCTCCGACATCACGGGCGCCATCCTCGCCAACGGCATCGACGCCGCCAAGTACGAAAACTGGACCGACGTCTCGGGCATGCTCATGGCTGACCCGCGCATTGTGGAAAATCCGCTGCCCATCGAATACGTGAGCTACCGCGAAATCCGCGAACTCGCCTACTCCGGCGCTTCCGTGCTCCACGACGAATCCATCGCCCCGTGCCGCGCGAAGAAGATTCCTATCAATATCCGCAACACGAACCGCCCCGAAGACGCTGGCACCATCATCGGCCCCACTCCGGAAGAAGCGAAGCTCCCGATTACGGGTGTCGCCGGCCGCAAGGGCTTCTCCATGATTTACATCGAGAAGTCCATGATGAACAAGGAAGTCGGTTTCGGCCGCCGCGTGCTCGCCGTGCTCGAAAGCGAAGGCCTCTCCTACGAACTGTGCCCGAGCGCTATCGACTCCATGAGCATTGTCGTGGATTCCAAGGCCCTCGACGCCGTGCAGGACGTGGTTCTCGAAGACATCACGCAGCAGATGCGCCCCGACCGTATCAAGGTGTTCCCGGGTATCGCGCTCATCGCTACCGTGGGTCACGGCATGACGAACAAGATCGGTGTTGCCGCGAAGCTGTTTACCGCTCTCGCCGAGAACAAGGTGAACGTCCGCATCATCGACCAGGGTTCTTCGCAGATCAACATCATCACCGGTGTTGACGAAGCCGACACCGAGAAGGCCATCAAGGCCATCTACGGTGCGTTTGTGAAATAACGCCCGCTCGTCATCCCCGCCTCCGAGCGGGGATCTTAATCAATATTAAAAGACGACCCGGAATAAAATCCGGGCCGTTTTTAATTTATCAAAAAACTGATTTATCTTTTCTTCACGGTCCTGACGGCGGGGCTGATTTTTTGTTCGCCGGTGCCGAGGTATCGGCCCTGCATGTCGAACACGCGGGCATCACCCTTTAGGAGCGGAAGGCTTGCGCGCCTTGAAATAGCTGTCGTGCCGGTACTGTCCGCCGTTTCGGTGATGTTGAAGTAGTCAATTTGAAAATAGTTGATGGAACTCTGCCCCTTATACCCTTCCACAAGCGCCATGACATCGGTTATCTTGCCCAGCTTGAGGTCGAGTTCTTCCCATTTTTTGAAGTGGGCGGTAATGTCGATGTGGC
The DNA here is from genome assembly GCA_045131085.1 of Fibrobacter sp. Taxonomy (GTDB): domain Bacteria; phylum Fibrobacterota; class Fibrobacteria; order Fibrobacterales; family Fibrobacteraceae; genus Fibrobacter. The sequence goes on along the minus strand of JBGUQN010000023.1, from coordinate 30,940 downwards.
CGCTGTCGCGTACGGTGCGGCGAATGCTGAAATACTGCTTGAACGAGGTGTTGCCCTGGACGCCCAAGTAGTTGTTGGTGGTGTTCTGCCAGATGTCGTAGGTGTCGCCATCGACGGTGAATTCGCCGAGCCTGGTTCCGAAAGTGGATGTGTCGGCTGTATCTCTGATTATCCAGTAGTCTATGATATAAAATTCGGTTTTCGGCTCGGTGGTATTGCCTTGGATGCCAACCAGAAAATAGGGGGTGCCGAAGCCGCCGCCTTTTGTGCGAAACTTGTAGTCCGCCGCAAAGTTGCCATGCTGGTCGAAGGTTTTGGGCTCGTCAAACTTGGGCCCGAAACGCACGATAGCGTCCGCGGCCTTGGAGTAAACTAAGTAGCTTCCATCATCGTAGCACCTCAAATAAGCATTGTAGCCATCGCGCCAGACTTCGTAGCTGTAGTTTGTACTGTCTATCGTGCCGGAGGCGTAGTTTTCGCCCTCCGCGGGCCATGCGTTAGGGCACCTATCCGCATAGATAGTCGTAGCCAAGCCCATGGTGAGGGCGATTCCTAAACCCACTATATTCTTCTTCATATTGTTAATATACATTTTTTTTAATCTATATTACAACTGGAGGTATTTTCTATGTCACATTGTCGTTTTTGCGGTTCATCCAGTCACGGGAGCGGTTGCTCCTACAGCCCCACCGGCAAGCATGTCCATATTGCGGACTCTTCGAGTTGCATCTACTGTGGCTCGTCCAGTTATGGCTCGTGCAGTTACAGTCCTACCGGCAGGCACAAGCACGGCCATGGCAACGACAAGTGCGCCTATTGCGGCTCGACTAGTTATGGTTCCGGCTGCAGCTATAGCCCGACAGGGAAACACGAGCATTAGGGGCCGGTGTGAATCTCGCTTTACTTAGGGTCTTCGGCATCCTGATTGCCGTGCACGAGTTAAATCGACTCGTGAGGCTCTTGTTGCAGGTTACTATGGTGGGGTTTGAAGAGGGCGAGTCCTTTACGGATATTGCTCCGATGATTCTCGCAAGTGTCGCCATTATTCTCGTGGGGATAATCGTGTTCGCGAAAAAGAGCGCGAGACTCCTGAGGGTCTTTTCCGCAATTATGATAATAGTGAGTATTGTTGGCGGTATAAACTTCGCGCGCGTGTATTTGGGCCTTCAATTTTCACCGGGTATCGGGTTCCTGCTGCAAAGGCTGGCCGACCACTTTATAAACATGTTTATGGTAGTCTATTTCGTTTCGTTGTTTATGGGGAACATGAAGACTCCAGAAGGGAGCCGCGTGAATCTGAGCCTGCTCCGGTTCTGCGCCGTAGTCTTTTTGGTAGACGGGTTTGGCTTCTTGGTGCATATCGGGTACGACCATTCCGTGCCTGTCGTGGTCATGATGACGGCTTCTATTGTCGCGGGCGTTGTTGCCCTTGCCAAGAATAACACGCTAGTCCTGAAGGCCTTTGCGGTATGCTCGATTCTCTGGCTCCTGTGGACCCACTTTGAATTTGTCCGTACAAACATGTTTGGCGCGTATCACGTTGCCAATGCTATCGTGGGCATAGTTCTCAGTGCGCACCTCGTGGTGTGCGTCGCCACGTTCTTTATCGATTCCGAAGAAAGTAAATCTTGCTTCCAAAAACTGAAGAAACTATTCTTCAGGTGTAAAGAATTTACCTGATTTGCCGCTTTTTCGCGATTTTGGCACCTTTTTGGGGTGCCGGAGTGATATTCTCAACAGAAAAGACACCCTCTTTTAGCCTGCCAGAGCGGCAGAGGGCTTTTTAATATATATTACAGATATGCAGCAAGCGGAGACTCGATCGACGAACCTGGCTTTGCTCAGAGTCTGTTCCATTATATTAATTGTGAACGGCTTGAATGGGATGACGGGTATGTTCTGGCGCCTGTTTACGACAGGCGAGTGCGAAGGAAGGTTATTCTTCGTACTTCTCCCCTTTGCTACCGTGGCTGTGGGTGTCACTGCGATTGCCCGGAATAGCGCCTTGATTCTGAAAATTTATGCGTTGCTGATTATCCTCATGATAGTCCAGCAGATTATGGGGGCGACCAATGTAACCAAGCATACGACGGTCAATCTGGACCCGGTGTACGTTACCAAGGTGATTGCCGGTCTACTTTTAAGTTTCAAGATGATTTTTGTTGTCTCGGCGTTCCTTGTGGATGTCGGGAAAAAGAATCTCCTGGATCAGGGCCCTAGTTTGAACGTGGGGTTGCTCCGCTTCTGTTCCGCGTATTTCATCGTGAGGGGCGTGAACGAGATTATTAACGTCGCGGTAGACATGTCTGTCATGGACCTGAGCCACCTGGAAGAAGTGTTCTCCTGGATTGCGATTGCGTTGGGCGGCATTTCCGTGGCGGTGGGCGTGCTTGCGCTTGCAACGAAGAAGGCCCTGATCCTGAAGGTATATGCGTTCTTTGCGCTCCTCCAGCTCCTTTGGGACATTGTAGAGTACAGGCCGAGCGGCGAGATTATCATCAACACGATTTTCAACGTGTTCTTCGTGGTCTTGTACGCTACGTTCCTGATAGATTCAAAAAAACATGCCGCACCGTCGGGTGCCGATACTCCGCTGCCTTGAGTCGGTGATATCGACCAAATTGCTATTTTTTGTGGTATGTACAAATTCCTCGTCGTCAGTCTTTTGATGCTTTTCCTGTGCAGTTGCGCAGGGACTCGGACGGTTGATTTCGCGAAAGATTCAAATGACCCTAAGGGGATGGTACATATCGACAACAAGTGGGGCGTGACGGCAGTCTTTATCGACAACGAATTCGCAGGTAACACTCCGCTCTATGTTTCGCTCCCGCAGGGCGAACACCGCATCGTCATGAACTACGGCGGGAAAATTGTCCACGATACGACAATTGTCGTCACCGACGATTACGAAAGGAACGGCAATGCGGCAATCATGGGCGGCGCCATCGGAAGCTTTGTCACGGTTCTTCTGGTTCCGTTCCCCGCGAACCTCCTTGCTGCTTCTTTCCCGATGATTGTCGCAGGGGCGAGCATGCGCCTGAATGTTGATGATGTCGTCATCAACACGCGGCAGGGCTATAGCGCGACATCGCAACCTGCTCCCCAGAAGAAGGATTCGGGCGAACCGGTGCCGGATTCGGGTGCGCCGCGCCTAGACTCCTCTGTTGCGGCTAGCGCGCCCTTCGTAGTGCCCGCTCCCGATACGTCTGAACACGAGCTTCTTCCAGAAGTAGCCGACGAGCAAGGTGAATTCGGGATGTACGAAGTCGATGGCGAGAAATACGTGTTCCTCAAGGAGCGCCGTAACGATGTCGGCAATCAGGAACTTGTCGTAGCGTCGTCCATCTGTTACGAGCCGTCAAGCGATCTCGTGTGGGCATACGAGACGCCTTTGCGGAGAACGAACGTCTATTATAGCGATGAATTTATCCCTTGCGAAGTCGATTCAATTCCGTATAGGAGCAAGGTGGGGCCGATGTTGCTCCGTCTGGGAATCACTGCGGGAATCTGGAGCACGATAGGCCTGCTTGCGGGCGGGATTGAAGGAGCCATTGTCGGCGGACTTAGCGGGACCCTATTCTATGGCGGTGTCGTTTGGTTTTTGAGCGACTGGGTGATGGACAAGCGGAATGCGACCGCATGTCAGAATATAAGGCGCAAGGATCAGGTGAAGGAATGGTATAGCCAGTTCCCTTGCCGTCAGAATACGAATCCGATTCCCGAATCGAAGAACCAGTAGCGCCCTTCGAAGGCTTCGCCGAGGTAGACGCTTGCGCCTACCGATACCTGCACGTGCTTGGCGATAAGGTACGATACTCCGAGATATTGCGAGATGATGTAGGGGAATTGGAATGATAAGTTGTTACCGTCTATGTCGCCGTTCCACAGGGGCCTGTAAAAGAACGGCGCGTACGAGAGGGCGAGCGCTTTTATCGGGAACACGTTGATATACCCGCCAAAGCCTCCGTGTAGTGTGATTTCGTGACAGTCTTCGCAGTCGATTTCTCCGCGGGTGTCATCATACCAGCCAATCCCATCTTTATGGAGCCATTCTCCCTTCGCATCGTAGGTGTTGTTGCCGATACTCAGGTAGGCGCTCACTCCTGCTTCAATAAATCGGGAATTGATTCCTGCAGTGGTGCGGATAAAGGGGTAGGGGTCGAAGCCAATTCCTGCGCCCCACATGGAAATCCGGTTCTTGCTGAAGTAATCAAATGCTCCGGTGACGGGGAACCTTTTGAAGTCGTAGGCGATGTTCGCTCTCTCGTGTGGCAGGCAGCCGTCGTTCCCGCATTTGCCCTCGTTCATGAGGCCGTTGAGTTTTAAACTTTCCTCGTCATACTTGTGGATTTGCAGGCTCGCGCGCATCGTGCTAGATTTTTCGTCCATCGAAAATGCGGCTCCGGTATAGGGTGCCGGAGCGAATACGTCGAACTTGCCTTCGCGTATGCTCGCATAATCGCTGGCGCACCCGCACAGGCTCACTCCGATGCAGGCGATTATCGCGTATATGGCAATTGCGCGTTTCATAGCAGGTAATCCATGCGGATGTTCCGCATGCTCTCGAACAGGTTTGCCTTGAGGGTGGAATTGCCCTTGGTGAGGCTCTTGATTTCTTCACGGATGCTCTTGCGGTGGCTTGCCTTCGAGAACTCGCAGGTGCAGGTGAACTTGCGGATGTCCGCATCTTCAGCGTACTCGATGATTTCGCTTTCTTCGCAGTAGCACAGCGGGCGGATGATGCTGCACGGGTATTTTTCGTAGGGCACCATCGGCGGCATCCCGCTGAACTCGCCCTTGTAGAGCATGTTCATCAGGAGCGTTTCTACGATGTCGTCCATGTGGTGGCCGAGCGCAATCTTGTTGTACCCGTTTTCGCGAGCGAACTTGATGAGTTCGGTGCGGCGCTGCGTGCTGCACCAGTAGCAGTTGAGCGTGCGCCCTTCCTTGAGGCGGCCTTCTACCGCGACGTCCTTGAAGTAAAACGGAATCTGCGGATATTGCTCCGCCATCCGCTGCAAAAAGTCGCGGGGCGCCTTGTCGGCGAAGTCGCTCTGGATGTGGATGGCGCCTATCTCGCAATCCGGCAAGAATTTTCCCATGCGGCTTGCCAGTTCCATCAAGAGCACGCTGGAATCCTTGCCGCCGCTTACAGCAACAAGCACCTTGTCGCCGTCTTCAATCAAGTTGAAGTCGTGCAGCGCCTTGGTGATCTTCTTGCTGATTCTTTTGCGGATTGCGTTTGCCATGTGCTTTTACAGAAAATGAAATGCGGGTTGAAAAAAGGGGCGTGCTCGCGCGACGCCCCGATTTTAATTTATTTGCAACCGAACGTGCCTTAGTCGTCGTTCAGGTGCGTAGGCATCAGCAAGAAGCTGAAACCGAGATTCTCGCCAACCGGCTCGATAATGCAGGCACCGATCGGGTTGTTCATCTTCATGATGGTTTCTTCGCTCTTGCACATGCTGAAGATTTCGCTGAGGTAGCGGCCGTCGAACCCGATGCTGAAGTTGCCTTCGCCATTGTGGGTCACGGCAATTGCTTCGCGAGAATCGCCGCCGACATCCGGGTCGCTCGCGCTGAGTTCCATGTTGTTGCCGTCGATCTGCAGGCGGACCTTGTGGGTGCGGGCGTTCGCCATGGCGAGCACGCTGCGCATTTTGTTCTGGAACTCGGTCGTGTTGAGCTGCACGGTGCGTTCGAAATTCTGCGGGATAACGGCGCGGTAGTTCGGGTACGGGCCTTCGAACAGCTTGGAAATGACCTGCGTGGTGCCGGTGCTGAAGAGGATGTGGGTCGCAGAGGTGCGGACCTCGACGTTGGCATCGGACTTCGCCATGTGGAGGATAAGCTGGAGGGCCTTCTTCGGGATGATGGCGCCGTTCGTGAGGTTTGCACCTTCCTGTTCGATGGTGGCGCGGCCCAGACGGTGACCGTCGGTCGCAATCATCGAAATCACGCCGTCCTTCGCTTCAAGATAGACGCCGTTCAGGTTCAGACGGATGGTGTCGGTCGAACATGCGAATGCGGTCTTTTCGGCGAGGAAAGCCAGTTCGCTTGCAGCGAAGTTGAGGGCTTCGCCTTCGGAAACTTCGGGGAACGGAGGGAAGTCGCTGGCGTCAAAACCGGTGATGCTGGCCTTACCCTTCTCGCTCCACTGGATGGTGGCGAGGAAGTCCTGTACGTCGACAGTGATGTTCGTGATGCTCGGGTCCACGAGGCTCTTCACGATTTCGAGGAGCTTACGGGCATTGATGACGACCGAACCGTCGCGTTCGCCCTGGACTTCGACCTGGGCCCTGATACCGAGGTTCAAGTCGGTAGCGCTGACTTCGAGGAAGTTGCCTTCGAGGCGGAGCGCAAAGTTGTTGAGAATCTGGATGGTGGACTTGTTGGGGACGGCGTTGATGGCTGCCTGCAAAACGTCCTGGAAAGTGGATTTTTCAATCACGAACTTCATTATTTAGGCACCTCTCTGAATAAGCATCGTACCCACGAAGAATACGACTGCAATAGTTCCTATAGCCACGATAACCCATTTATTCAGGGCGTTCTTTTTCTTTGGCGCGAAATTTTTAGCGTTCTGTTTTGCGCGTCTGCGTTCGCTTCGGCTCATGTTATGTCTCCGTTGTTTTTTACAATGGAAAAACTACTATTTTTTAGGGCCGAGCGAGGATAACGTTTATGAATGGAATGCCTTTTAACAAGATAAAAAGCACCGCTTTGGGGCTTGCCGGCACCACTTTGGCGAGGGTTGAACTGGCATCGGAAGAAAGCCGCTTGAAAACTAGGTTCCAGGCTCTCGGCCAGAAGCTCTACAAGGCTGTCCAGGGCGACCTGCTCGGCACCATCAAGAACGATCCTTCTGTCGTGGAACTCATTGGCGATATCGAAGAGACGCAGCGCCGCATTGCCGACCTCGAAAGCAAGATTGGCGGGGGGAACCGTTAATCCGTGCGCAAACTCGAAATACATGTCTTTGGCGATAGGACGTCCGGCAGCAAAAGCTACCGCGTGTCCCCGTTGCGCTTGATCCTTATCCCGGTGGTCATCCTCCTTGCCATTGCGGGTTTTATCCTGTTCTCGCCGATGCAGATTATAGACAACGTGTCAAACGACGATGTCATTTCGGTGTACCGCCAGAACAAGACTATCAAGAAAGAAATCAAGGGGATCCGCGAGACGGTCGACGAGTCTATCCTCAAGGCCGAAGAGACTAAGCTGCTTCGCGACAGCACGCTCAAGTTGAGCGGACTGGGCTTTGCCATAGATGACTTTGGCGGCGAAGAGAATGTCCCGTTTTCTTCGCGCAAGAGCTTGCGTGAAATCGAGAAGAGTTTCAAGAATCTTCTGAACAGCGTGGAGAAGGATTCTGCGCTTGCGGCCGCTTTGCCCGTGATCCACCCGCTCAAGAACGGGCACGCCGTGCGAAACCGTTTCGAAATGATCCGCGACCCGTTTACCGAAATTGAACTGCCGCACCGCGGCATTGACTTTGTCGCCGATGTCGACGATACTGTGTATGCGACGGGTGCGGGTATCGTGAGCGAAGTCCGCGCGCATCGCGGTTTCGGGCTTTCCATCAAGGTGAGCCACCTCCCGAAGATCCGTACGTTCTATGCGCATCTCGGGCATGCGCTTGTGCACGAGGGCGACCGTGTACGCCGTGGCGACCCCATTGCCACCATCAACGAGAGCGGCCGCGAATCCGGCATTGGCCTGCATTACGAAATCCGCGTAGACGGCGTCCCCGTGAATCCTGAAGACTATTTTATTACCCGATAGTTTTGCTGAGCCGGCAGAATAAATTTTAATTTGTACGTAATACAGTATGAAACAAGTTCCTTTTGAACAGAATATCATCGCGATGGTGTGGGACTGCGACAAGACGCTCATCAGTTCCTACATGCAAGATCCGCTTTTCCGCCATTATAACGTGGATGGTAAGGTGTTCTGGGCCGAAGTGAACGCGCTCAAGGCCCGCTATGCGCAGCAGGGCATATCCGTCAATTCCGATACGAGCTACCTGAACCATATTCTGACTTACGTGAAGGCGGGGCTATTCAAGGGCCTGAACAACAGCCTGCTGCGCGAATTCGGGAAGGAACTCGTTTTTTACCCGGGGCTGCCTGATTTTTTTGGCGAGGTGAAGAACCTCATTGCAGAAGATCCGAAGTACAAGGCGTTCGATATCCGGCTGGAACATTATGTTGTCAGCACCGGGTTTGCAGAGACAATCCGCGGCAGCGCCATCGCGCCTTACGTGGATGGAATTTTCGGTTGTGAATTTATTGAAAATGTGCTTCAACCTGGGTTCCTCGATGTGGCGGAATCCGGTATGCCCGGGAACCTCAAGTCCCCTGCCGTAGCGGCAGAACTGGGGCTTGCCGAGGGGTCCGAGATTTCGCAGGTTGCATGCGCTCTCGACAATACGTCCAAGACGCGCTACCTCTTCGAAATCAACAAGGGGAGCAACAAGTACCCCGAAACTATCGACGTGAATTCGTCCATTGCCCGCGAAAGCAGGCGTGTGCCTTTCGAGAACATGGTCTACATTGCCGATGGCCCCTCCGATGTGCCGGCTTTTAGCATATTGAACTACAATGGCGGAAGCACGTTTGCGGTGTACCCGAAGGGCGACGTGAAGGCCTTCAAGCAGGTGGATGCCCTGCGCCGCGACAACCGCGTGCAGATGTTCGGCGAGGCGGACTACCGGCAGGGCGAACAGTCCTGGCTTTGGCTTACCGAGAAGGCCCGTGCCATTGCCGACCAGATTGTGGAGCGCAAGAAGGCCGCCATCCGCAATAACGTCAGCGCACCGCCTGCTCATCTGACATAAGTCTTTTATTATATTTATGCTACAATGCGGTGTCTCACGTGTGGGACACTGTTTTGGATGTTTTTCTATTAGGTTTTACATCACTTAGGATTGTTAATGACGAATAAGTGCAAACGTGGAATTTTGATTAGTAAGACGCCCTATGAGACTCGCTATGCCATTATGGAAGATGGTGAACTTGCGGAACTCGTAGTCGATGGCGCCTCTTCTAATCCGATTCTCGGCAATATTTATAAGGGTGTTGTTAAGAAGGTTGTTCCGGCATCGAAGCTCGCTTATGTAGACGTGGGCCTCGGCACCGATGGCGTCCTCTTCCAGGAAGAAGTCGTCGACAAGAACGCTTCTTTTTCCCGCTCTCCCGACGACGATGATGATTCACGCACTGTAGTTGCCATAGAGAAGGCGCTCCGCGAAGGTGACGAAATCATGGTTCAGGTCAACAAGGAACCCGAAGGCAACAAGGGCGCCGGTCTTACGATGCGCCTGCTTATCCCCGGGAACCTCTTGGTCTGCATGCCGAATTCGGACTTCATCGGCGTATCCAAGCATGAACGCGATATGGCTCGCCGCCGCGAAGTCAAGGGGATGGTCAACCGTCTCAAGGCTCGCGACGTGGGTTACATCGTGCGTACCGAAGGCATGAACGCTTCCGAAGAGGAACTCCAGCAGCAGATGCGCGTCCTCGAAGGCAAGTGGAGCCGTGCCAAGGAAACCTTTGCGAGTGCCGCTCCGGGCGCCTGCATTTACGAGGAATCCAATTCCGCAGGCCGTTGCATCGGTGAATACTTCAACGAGAACACTGACTACGTGTACGTGGACAACCGCGACGAATACTTCACGCTGCGTGATTACCTGCGCGAAGTCGCTCCTGACATGCTGGACAAGGTGAAACTCTGGAGTAGTAGCGAGAGCCTGTTCGAATACTTCAAGATAGAGAACGACTATGCGCGTTCCCTGCAGCGTCAGGTACCGCTTTCCCGCGGTGGTAACCTCGTCATCGAGCAGACCGAAGCGCTCCTTTCCATTGACGTGAACACCGGACCGAAGGTGCACGGCAAGGACCAGAGCAAGATTATTCTCGAAACGAACATCGATGCCTGCCGCGAAATCGCGAAGCAGCTCCGTCTCAGGGATATCAACGGGTTTGTCATCGTGGACTTCATTGATATGGAATCCGATGCCGACCGTGAAACGGTTTATCAGGAATTCTGCAAGGCCGCCCGCCGCGACAAGGCTTCGGTGACTCCGTCGCCCATTAGCCAGTTCGGCCTCATGGAAATTACCCGCAAGCGCGTTCGTGACGATTCCGGCAAGACAAAGGCCTGCCCTGTTTGCCAGGGCGGTGGCCGCATCGCTACTCTTGAATCGGCGCTCGGCATGATCGACCGCTGGATGGCACGTGCACACACGAAGGGCAACCTGAAGAACGTGACGCTCGTGCTCAGCGCCCCGATGGTAGAAGTGCTTGTCCGCGACAGGGCTCGCATGCTCCACTACCTCGAGAACAAGCATTGCATGAAGGTCGAACTCGTGCAGGACGACCACGCGCATGTGAACCAGTTCTGGATGTTCAATGCCGAAAAGGAAGACATCACGGACCTCTACAACTTTGCGGAATCCGACGCTCCGACTACATCGGCTCGCCCGAAGCGTGGCCGTGAACGCAGCCGCAACAAGTGCAAGCGCGAAATCCTTATCAGCAAGACTCCCTACGAAAAGCGCATCGCCATCATGGAAGACGGCGAACTTGCGGAACTGGTCGTGGAGAGCGTTTCGTCTACCCGCGTGCTCGGGAACATTTACAAGGGCGTGGTGCAGAAGGTTCTGCCCGCACTCAAGGCCGCCTTTATCGATATCGGTATGGAGAAGGCCGGGTTCCTGCACCAGGACGATGCGATGGACCGTAGCGAACTTTTGCGCCGCGAATACGGCGACGACGATGACGAAGGCGGTCCGTCCAAGGAAATCTCCATCGACGAGATTTTGAAGGAAGGCCAAGAAATCATGGTGCAGGTGGTCAAGGAACCGATCAGCACCAAGGGTGCCCGCCTTACCACGCACCTGAGCTTTGCAGGCCGATTCCTCGTCTGCATGCCGGGCACGAACTTCATCGGCGTCTCCAAGCGTGAACGCGACCCGGCCAAGCGCCGTGAATTCAAGAAGGTTGTTCGCCGCCTCAAGGGTCGCGATGTGGGCTACATTGTCCGCACGAACGGCCTGAACGAATCCGAATTCGAAATCCGCAAGCAGATGCGCGAACTCGAAAGCAAGTGGGAACAGACGAAGTTCAACTTCGCGAACCAGCCTGCCGAGACTTGCATCTACGAAGAATCTGATTCCATCGAACAGACCGTGCGCGAATACTTCGGCGAAAATACCGACTTCGTGTATATCGACAACCGCGAGGAATACCTCGCCCTGCGCGATTACCTGAAGGTACTTTCTCCGGACAAACTCGACAAGGTCAAGCTCTGGAACAAGAACGAAAGCCTCTTCGAACACTTCAAGATCGAAAACGATTACGCACGCTCCCTGCAGCGCCGTATCCCGCTGTTCAACGGCGGCAACCTCGTGATCGAACAGACCGAAGCGCTCGTTTCTATCGACGTGAACATGGGCAAGCCCCGTGGCAAGGACCGCAACAGGCAGGCACTCGAGACGAACATCGAGGCATGCCGCGAAATCGCCAAGCAGCTCCGCATGCGCGACGTGGGCGGCCTTATCATCATCAAGTTCATCAAGATGGATGCCGATTCCGACCGCGATTCCGTGTACCAGGAATTCCGCAAGGCTATCCGCCGCGACAAGGCTCCTATTAGCCCCGCACAGATTAGCCCGTTCGGCCTCATGGAAGTGACCCGCAAGCGCGTACGCGTGAACCTCATGACCGAGAAGACGGAAATCTGCCCGGTCTGCCAGGGCGGTGGACGTATCGCCATGCTCGAATCTACGATGGGCGAAATCGACCGCTGGATGGGCCGTGCGCACAACAAGGGCAAGATCCGCGAAGTTACCCTGGTGGTAAGCACCGCGATGGTCGATGCCCTCTGCGCCGATTCCTGCCGCATCTACCGCTACCTCGAAAGCAAGCATGGGCTGCGCATCAATGTCGTCGAAGACGAATGCGCACATGTGAACCAGTACTGGATGCTCGACAAGGCGGGCGAAGATATGACAGCCCTCTACGGCACGGTGTAAGCTGCGTTCAGATCGCGAACGAGCGGTCGCCTGTGAGCCCTAAGCGGCCTGTATTAACAGGCCGTGTGGGCGAGAGCGAGTGAGGAACCGGAGGTTTCAATACCCGAGACGACGAACGAGCGGTCGCCTGTGAGCCCTAAGCGACACGTATTAACGTGTCGTGTGGGCGAGAGCGAGTGAGGAACCGGAGGTTTTAATACCCGAGACGACGAACGAGCGGTCGCCAAATAATTAAAGGCCAGCGATAATGCTGGCCTTTAATTTCATTCAATGAGAGAGAATTCTATTTGCCTTTCAGCGCGGCGCCCAGGTCAATCCCGTTCTTGCCGCCACGGCGCACGCCCCACAGGAGGTCACGCGTGATGTCGGTGACGGTCTTCTTGCCGACCATGACCTTCATGTGCAGTCGTGCGATATACACGCCCGTACCGACGAGGCGGTCGTTGTCGTCGCGCATGTTCCAGGCGAGGAACAGGTTGCCGTTGTTCACAAGGCATCCTTCATCGCCATAGACGGACTTGTCGGAGCAGAGGATGGTTCCAGAACTACCGCCCACGTAGTTGCCGAGGTGCGTGTAGTAGAGGGTTTCATACTTGAGCTTCACATCGTCGGGCTTCGCGAGGGTAAGCGTTCCGTCGCGGTACTGGTCGATGTTGCTAGCCGTAATCCTGCCTTCCTTGATGGCATCGATGACATCTTGGCTCACGCCGTTCTTCTTGAGATCCTTCGCCGAGATAGTCCCGTCGATAATCTGCTGGAAGAGTGCGTTCACGTCCTTGTCTGCCGCCGGCGTGATGATCATCGTGGAATCCTTGCTCGCTTCGATACCGCGCTGCACGTATTCGTTGAACAGGGCCAGGTCGTCGCCGGTCAGTTTCTTCTTGTAGTTGTCGGCGGTGATGGTCCCATCCAGCACACCCTGGTAAACTTCATCGCTGAAGCCGGTGATGGAACTGGATTCAATCGCCGCAATCAACTCGGCAATGGACTGTTCTTCCGTAATCTGGGTTACGCTGTACGTGGTGTCGTCCTTACCGGCGTTCAGGAGCGTCGAGATAAGGGCGTCGAGGCTTGCGATTTCGTTGGCGGTCTGCGTCGAGATGAGTTCTGCGACATCGAATCCGACCAGGTGGCCTTGCACGCCGAGAGAATCAGATACGTACTTCGCGTCGGCGTCGGTGTTCGAAATGAGGAACGGTTCCGTCGTCTTTGCGGTATCGATAATCGGGTTGTCCGGCGTAATCGGGCGTACATCGGTACCGGTAATCTGCATATCCTGCTGGCCGGTAATCCTCACCATCGGTGTGTACTTGTGCGGCTTAATTGAATTCAGGTCAAGTGCAACGTTCACGGAGCTGCCACCTTCGCCAGGTACAAACCCGACGGAGTCGCCTACAGACGGGATAACCGCATCGTAGGTGGTCATCGTGAACAGCAACTTCATCTTGCTCTTGGAAGATTCGTTGCTCTGGCCGACAGGCTTTTCCGGGTCGGCAGGTGCGCCAGAACGGATGCAGGTATACCTGAACATATCCTTGAAGTACTGCCTCGTGTCGTCGTCGATCGCCTCGCTGAAGGTGAGGAGCAACTCGTGGCCGTTCTTGGAAATGCTCTTGACCGCTTGCATCACAATCGGGTTCACGCCGTCTTCGAGCGGGTCTGCCGCAATGTGGAAGTGGTACTGCTTTCTGTCGGTGTCGGTATAGGTGAACCAGGTGTCCACGCTACCCTTATAGATATCTTCCTTGCCGCCGGTAAAGATGAGCGAACTGAATCCGCACATCTTGTACGGTTCGCAGGTCTTGCTCGAGACGACGGAGATGTCCGTACCGTTGTCGTGAACCTTGTAACCGTTCTTCGCTATAATCGGGAATCCTTCACCGAAGGCGAACTTCAGGGAGTCAAGGCTGTTATCGCCGCCAAGCTTGCGGTCGAAGTGGATGTAGACGCTGTCGCCACGGCCATCGCCGTTCCTGTCGAATATCTTGGCCTGCGAGATTCTCGGGATAGGCGGTTCCTGCAGGCTGATGTTAATCCACGATGCTGCAGAAGAGGCTGCGCCCTTCGCCTGCAGGGTGGCTCCCGTAACAGGGGCGTTTGCAATAATATAGAAGGTGGCACGTCCGTCGGAGTCAAGAACGACCTTGCCAATGGGCTTGCCGTTTTCGTCGACGGTCTTCAAGTTCGGGTCCGACGACGTCAGCGTGATGTTCTGGTTATAGATGGACACCTGGGCCCAGTCTTCGAGGAACATCACCTGCACCTTGTACATTTCGTAGACCCACTTGCCAATCGCATGTTCGTTGTTGTCGACCAGTGCGCCAAGGGATTCCCATCTTTCGGTCGCGTAGACGAGCGTCGGGACCTTGTACGGCGGGATGGTGAACCATACGCCGGTCTTCTGCGAGGGATCGGACTTCAATGTGATTTCCAGGTAGTAGTGTCCCGGGGCGAGGCCGTTGTTCTCGACAATCCTTGCGGTGTCGATAGTGAACTTTGCCCAGCTGTCATCAATCTTGATGCCTTCGTACCACCACTTGTTCGTAGCGTCAAGCATTACGCCCGCATCGCCGAGGTTGTTGCCGGTCAGGCGGTAGTAAGAGGGGCCTTCTGTCGTATCGACCTGGCCGCCTTCGTTGGCGTCAAAGTCGCAGGTAAGGGCGTCACCCTTCGTAATTTGCCATACGTCGTAGTTCTTGGGGCTCCACGGCTGTCCAGTTGCAACTGCATTGAGCGAGTCGCTTGTGAGGAATATGCTTGCATCGGTGTGCAGGTCCATGGAAGTGCGCATCATGAAGTTCGAAGAGCTGGTGTGGCGTTCCACGTAGAAGATGTGGAAGGGGTATTCCTGGCCTTCGATAAGCCCGAGGGTGTCGAGGTCCACTGCACCGCTCACTTCGGCGTGCTGGCCGCCGATATCCACGACGAGCCTGTTGTTGATGAACACCCATACGTCGTCGTCGCCCTTGAATTCGAACTTCTGGCCGCGTACGTATTCGAACTTGGCCTGGAACTTCATGGTGAAGCCGAAGTTGTGGTAACCGCCGCTTCCGTTCAGGTGGTCATAGAAAATATTGGGGACAGTCTTTGCTTCATCGAGGTATTCAAAGTCATCCAGGAAGAAGAGGCCTCTTTCCGGGCTTTGGCTGTTTTTCTGGCCGAACCAGTAGCCTTCGTCGTCCAACTTGAGTTCCAGGTCGCGGCAGGTGGAGTTCGTGTACTTCTTGCCGTTGGCGTCCTGGCCGATTTCGAGAGGCAGGAACCAGTAGTCGAGCCAGTCGGTTACATGGCAGTTTTCGGGGAAGTTGCTGGAGTTGCGCTTGGGCACACCGTTGGGGCCGAGAGTCTCTTCCACCATGCCGAGCATTGCCTTGCCGCCGGTGGATTGGCAACCGCCGCTTCCGAAGTCGTTACTGATGAGGTAAGCGAAGTTGTCGAGGATAGAGTCCTTGGCACCGTTACCACCGGTCCAGGTCGTCTTGTCCACGTCGCCGTAGGTGCCGTGCAGCCAGTCGAACATCATTACGGAGATGACGCGGTTCGGGCACTGTCCAAGGACGCCAGGGTATTCGGCGAAGAATTCCGGCGCGCCGTTCTTGAAGCTTTGGACCCAGATGGTATCGCTCAGGGCAGCGACGCTGTCGAGCAGAATCTCGTTAAACATGGGGAGGGCGCCCGTGGCGACTTCCTCATTGCCTTCGGCACCCACATAGATGTTACCGATGGTCTGCTTGAAACGGATCCTGAAGTCTGAGGTCTTCTTGTCAGTCCTAGCTTCGAACCAACCGCAGTAGTTCTTGACTGCGGTCATGATGGTCTCCTGACCGTTAATGATCATGACAGCCGAGGTATTTGTCCAAGAGGGCATGAAGCGGACCACGGTCTTAGGCGTGGTCACCCGGCTGGAGGAAGACCTTATAGATGTAGATGAAGAGCTCCTGTCACGGGGACCAAGCTGTGCGCTAGCGCACACTGCGAAGGCCAGAGTGAGCAAGATAACTCGAGTGATAGATTTATACCACACAAATCGCTCCTTTGTAAACAAACCCAATCCTAGGGCGATATATTAAATATATCCTATTTTTGCGCTAAATGCCAACTATATATTATTTTACATCGCCCCAAAAAGCACAAAATCGGTGCAATTTAGCACGATTTTTGGTAAAAACTGTACCTCGGAACCAAAAGTTACAGATTTTTAGTTTTTTTTACCCCCACTTTCGCTCTTCAAATATCCTATTTTTAACGCGTAAGTTTTAAAAGGAGTTTTTATGAACCGAGTATATCTGGTTGCGTCCCAGCACATGGACGCGACGCTCAAGGAACTTGAAGACGGAATTTCCGCTGCCGGCCTTACCTATGCGGAATATGAGCTCAACGTAAATGGCGCTGCCGCCGCTGCGCAGATTAAGGCCGATAACACGGCTGTCCTCATGGAAACGATTGCCGCCGACTTCCTGATGCACGACTTTACCGCAGTTGACGCGGTCGTGGTCGCCGGCGCCCAGGGCATGAGCGACGTGGTTGCCCAGAAGTTCAATGAAGCGCTTGCAACTGCTCTCGATGCAAAGATTTTCTCCGATAACGAAGATGCGGACTTGTTCTGCCCCAAGCGC
This sequence comes from Fibrobacter sp., assembly GCA_045131085.1. Lineage (GTDB taxonomy): Bacteria > Fibrobacterota > Fibrobacteria > Fibrobacterales > Fibrobacteraceae > Fibrobacter. The sequence continues at coordinate 14,287 of JBGUQN010000023.1, read as the reverse complement.
CTGCTCCGTTGCTCCAAGTGCCTCGCCAAGGACTTGGCCGAAGCTCCTGCCGAACGTAAGACTAGCCAGGCCATGTTCCGCGCAGGCCTTCTCCTCAAGGCCTCCAAGGTGAAAAAGCGTATCGTGCTCCCCGAAGGTTCCGAACCGCGTACCGTTCAGGCCGCCAAGCTTGTCATCGACAGGAATATCGCCGTGCCGGTGCTCGTCGGCAAGAAGGACGAAATCTTCAAGGTCGCCAAGGAACAGGGCGTGGATCTCCCCGCCGATATCGAAATCATTGAACCCTCTGCCGAACTTGCCGAAAAGTATGTGCCGACTCTCGTGGAACTCCGCAAGTCCAAGGGCATGACCGAAGAACAGGCTAGGGCCGCACTTACAGACAACGTAATGCTCGGTACCATGATGCTCAAGATGGGCGAAGTGGACGGCCTCGTTTCTGGTGCCATCCATTCCACTGCCGATACGCTGCGCCCGGCCCTGCAGATTATCAAGTGCGCTCCCGGCGTGAAGTCCGTGAGCTCCGTGTTCTTCATGTGCCTGCCTGGCCAGACATACATTTACGGCGACTGCGCCATCAACCTGAACCCGACCGCCGAAGAACTCGCCGGCATTGCCATGCAGTGCGACGACACCGCTAAGGCCTTCGGCCTCCCCAGCCGTGTCGCCATGCTCAGCTACAGCACCATGAACAGCGGCAAGGGCCCGGATGCAGACCTCGTGCGCGAGGCCACCAAGATTGTGAAGGAAGCCCGCCCCGAAATGCTCGTAGATGGCCCGCTCCAGTACGATGCGGCGACCGTGCCGAGCGTCGGTTCCCTCAAGGCTCCGGGCAGCACCGTCGCCGGCAAGGCTACCGTGTTCGTGTTCCCGAGCCTCTCTGCAGGTAACATTGGCTACAAGGCTGTGCAGCGCAGCGCTCACGGCACGATTTCTATTGGCCCGATGCTCCAGGGCCTTGCCAAGCCGGTGAACGACCTCAGCCGCGGCGCCCTTGTGGAAGATATCGTCTACACGATCGCCCTGACTGCAGTACAAGCAAATTAAGACCGCTCGCGCTTCACTCGGGGATTAAATTACTCCGGCAAGCGCTCGCTCTCGCCACCATGCCTCGTTAATACGAGGCACTTGTGGCTCACATAAGACCGCTCGTTCGACGTCTCGGGTGTGGAACTTCCGGTTTCTCACTCTCCCCGCAAGGGGGACCATGCCCACGTAAGCGCTAAAGCGCTAAGTGGTCAAAGTGCTCTCGCCGACACGACTCGTTGATATGAGTCGCTTTCGGCTCACAGGCGACCGCTCGCTCAGACAAAAAAAATTCAAAAGCACCGCTTCGGCGGTGCTTTTTTCTATTGTCGGCGAATTTCGGATTATTTCTTATCGAGTTTCGCGTTGATCTTCTTTTTCAGTTCCTTCAACTGCCAGCGGCCGCGCTTGTCTTCCATGAAGAAGTTCGTGCGTATCCCGCGCGAAAGTCCGCGTTCAATCAGGTCGAGCGCGTCGGCATAGCGCTTTTGGTCAAAGCGGAGTTCAGCCAAGAAGAAGTAGTTGTATAGGTCTTTCGGGTCCTGCTGCAGTGCCTGCGTCAGGTACTGGTCCGCAAGGTTCTTGTCGGGCCACGTGAGAATCAGCGGCACATAGGGCAGCAGCTGGTGCGCACGCCCGAGCACCTGCCAGTCTTCGGTCTGGGTGGCCACGTCGCGAACCTTGTTTGCCACGCCGTTCTTTACGGCCTGCAGGGGGTTCTTGTCGGCGCCCCACATCGATACCGCCGTCGCATAAATGTGTGCGATATCCTTGTTCTTGGGGAACTTCGTGTAGGCGGCTTCGGTAATGGTCTTCAGGGAGTCGAGCTTCTTGGATCGCTTGCTCTTGTCGAAGGGCACGAAACGGAATGCAAAGTAGAGGCTCTTCACGTAGCCTTCGGTTGCTGTTTCGGCAACGGCAGGGTCAGCGCTTGCCCTCTGGTAAGCTTCAATCATGAGTTTCGCATTGCGGGCGTCGGCCTTGTCGCCCTTGGCGCGTTCTGCACGTGCGGCATAACACGAATCTGCGAAACGCAAATCTTCGTTGGCGAAAACCGTACATGCGGCAATCAATGCCGTCCCGATTATTTTTAATGCGATTCTCATTGTGCCGTTAGACTTTCCAGGATTGGAGGAACCTGTTTACGTGAGCAATCCTGTCTTTTTCTTCGTCCTTGCCGTGGAACGTCTTGAACAGCAGATTGCGGTACTCCATCATGGCGGTACGGATGAGTATCTTGTCTTCTTTTTTCAGCATATCCTAATAATACAAAATTTTTGTTTTTTAATTTATTTGTTGCCCTTTCCCTTGCCTGCAAAATAGTCTTGCTGGCGCGTTGCACCAAGAACGGCGTGCCAAAGCGTCCCGTTCGGGTCAATTTTCTTGCGCTCGTTCACGGCGTACTCGATAGGAACATGGCTGAACTGTTCGTTCATGCTGCCTACGACCATGTCGGTCTTGCCGGCCATGCCCGCGTGTACGGCGCTTTCTGCAAGCTGGAAGCAGAAAATGGCGTCGGTGCCCTTGGCGGGGATGCTCCTCACCATGTAGCTCGGGTCGAAGTACTTGATGTTGACTTCCTTGCCGACCTTGTCAAAGTGTTCCTTGATTTTGCGGGTCAGGAATTCACCGATATCGTTTTTAAGGATGTTTCCGCTGGCGTCGCGACGTTCTTCCTGGCCGTTGAAGAGTTCCTGGCCGGCGCCTTCGGCGACGGCGATAACGGCATGCGTCTTGCCGCTGCCGTAACGGCTTTCGAGGGCCTTGAAAAGGCCTTCCAGCGTAAATGGCACTTCGGGAATAAGGCAGAAGTTCACGACCGTAGTCGCAAGCGCTGCGTATGCGGCAATGAAGCCGGAATCGCGGCCCATGAGCTTCACGAGGCCAAGCCCGTTGAACGCGCCGTTCGCCTCGTTGTGGGCGCTCGTAATCACGTCGGTTGCAGAGAGCACCGCGGTCTCGAAACCGAAGGTGCGGTCGATGAGGTTCAAGTCGTTGTCGATGGTTTTCGGGATGCCGATGACCGAGATGGGCTGCCTGCGCTTCTTGACTTCTTCGGCAATGGCGTGTGCACCGCGCAGCGTACCGTCACCGCCGATGCAGAATAGCACGTTGATGTTGAGGCGCATCAGGGTGTCCACCATGATGGAGGGGTCCTGCATGCCGCGGGAACTCCCGAGTATAGTGCCACCGTCTTCCTGGATGGAATCGACCACGTCGGGGTTGAGCGTGATGGGGGAGTAGCCGTAACTGGGGTTAAGGCCGCGGTATCCGTAGGGGATGCCGAAGATGTTTCGGACGCCGTAGTCGAACCACAGCACCTGAACCAGGCCCTTGATCACGTTGTTGAGGCCGGGGCAGAGTCCGCCGCAGGTAACGACGCCCGCGCGGGTCCAGGCCGGGTCGTGGAAAATGGTTTCGCGGGGGCCGGCTGCTTCGAGCGAAGGCACGGCGATGCCCTTCTTGTAGAATTCCTGGATGCGGTTGACGTCGGTAGTGAGGCTTATCCGGTCGTCGTCGGATACAAACCGCATTCCTTTCATGGGGGACTTGAGTGTGCCTTTCCCGACAGTCTCGATAGAAAGGTCGTACTGTTCAGGGTTCTTGAGGATATCTTCCTGCGTCATTTGTAAGTCCTTGATAAAATCGCACGGCGGTATACTCCGCCGTGCGTTAAAATACAAAAAAATGAGGCAGCAATTCTAGATGTTCTGCGGCGGGAAATGGATTTTCGTGCGCAGACCGGGATTTGCGTTCTCAATTTCGATGCGCATATTCGAAAGCGCACAGAGTTTTTTCACCATGGAGAGCCCGATGCCAGTGCCCTTGGTGGTGCGTGTCATCTCGTTTTCTACGCGGTAGAATTCCTGGAACACCTTCTTCATTTCGGAAGGCGGAATACCGGGGCCGTAGTCACGCACGGCGAGGTACACGTGGTCGCCTTCGGTCTTGAGCTCGATGATAATCATCTTGTAGTCCGCGTTCCTCGAGAACTTGAGCGAGTTGTCCACCAGGTTCGTAAGAATCTGCATTACGGCGTCGCGGTCCATCATCAACTGTACCTTGTCGATATTGGAATCGCACGATACCGTGAGCGAGAATCCGTGGTCCTCGATGTTCTTGGTGTACATGGTCACAAAGTCGTCGAGCACGGCCTTCGGGCGGTCTTTCTTGATGTTTGCAACCCAGCGGTTGCCATCGAGTTTCGAAAGGTCAAGCACGTTCTGGATAAGGCGCGTAAGCCTGTCGCTCTCGCTTGCAATCTGGTCAAAGCTCCTCATGCGTTTCGCGTCGTCCATCTTGGTGTAGCTGCTCTGCAGGATTTCTGCGCGCATCTTGATGGTCGTGAGAGGGGTCTTGAGTTCATGGCTCACTGCCGATATAAAGTCCTGGCGTTTCTGGGCCAAATCGAGCTGGCTCTGCGTAAGCCTGTATATGGAAATAAGGGCGCCACCCAACAGCAGGAACATGATGCCGCCGATAAGGAACAGCAGCTGTCCGTTAGAGACAAACTGATCTTCGTCGTCGCCTATCCTCTGTACGGATTCGTCCACGTACATCACCATGGTTATGTTGTTCAAAGGCTCGGCGAGATTTTCTTCAAACACCTTGATGGCTTCGCGCGAGTCGATGCCGAACGAGATGATGGTCTCGTCCCTGTCCATGAATTTCAGTCCGAGGTGGTTATCCGTTCCCGAGTAGTCGCTAATTTCGATATCGACGATGCTCTTGAGGTATTCGCGCAGGTCCACGACGAACCCTTGCACAAAGTTCTCTTCGCCGCGCAGCACGTTCCTGTAGAACACGATGTACTTGCGGTTCATTTCGGCCTGGAAGGATTCGATAGCGATGTCCATCGTGCCTACGTAAGGGAATATCCTGTACAGGCCCGACGTATCCATCTTCGCGGATTCCACGTTGAACGCGAACTGTTCTTGTTCCGACGTGCGTTCGACGCGGAGGCGCTTCTTCCGTTTCTTTGTCTTGGAGAGGTCCAGTTCGTTGGCAAGCTGGTCGAGGGCGTTGGAACTCTTGGAGGTATCCAGCGAGGAGGATGTCCCCCTGTTCTTGATGCCCATGTCACGTACAATGAACTTGAGCTGGTTCTGGAACGACTCGCGGATTTCCTTGTTCTCGAGCTGCACCTGGCCTAGCGCACCTGCGGGCAGGTAGGGGGTGCTGAACACGCCGTCGGGGTCAATTTGGAAATGCCCGATAAGCCCCGCATATTGGCTGCAGTAGTCGATTTTTGAGGAATCGCTATTGCACGACGTTACGGGGAAGTTCAGGGCGAGGTCTGAATATGTAGGCTGTTCTCCCGCCGAGATGGTCTTTGCCACCTTGATGAAGCGGTACTCCATGAAGGAGCGCTTGTTCTCGATGGAAAGGTCATCCTTGATGCGGTTGTTCACCATCTTCAGCACTTGCGTCGCGTGCATCGCCCATTCCGCCTTGGACTCGTCCTGCATGTGCAGGTACGAGTCATAAAGCAGCCCGGCGACGGGCAGCGCGATAACGGCAAAGATGGCCGTATAGATAAGAACTAGCCGTTTCTTTATGCGGTTTTTGAGCATTCGGGGCTAGAACGCATCTGGTAACCTTCGCCACGGAACGTGACGAGCAGTTTCGGGTGCGAAGGATCGTCTTCGATTTTCTTGCGCAGCTTGGTGATGTGGATGTCTACGGTGCGGGTGTCCACGGATTCGGCGTTTTCGTAGCCCCAGACTTCACGGAGCAGTTCGGAACGCGGAACGGCGTGGTCGCGGTTGTTCCACAGGTATTCGAGGATTTCGATTTCCTTGCGGGTAAAGGCGAGTTCTTCCTTGCCGCGGGTTCCCGAGTATTCGCGGAAGTTTACGCGGAGGTTGCCGGCGGCGAGCTTGCCTTCGTTTTCGAGGGACTGGCGGCTGCGGCGCAGCACTGCTTCGATACGGGCGAGCAGCATGGGCACGGAGAACGGCTTCGGGATGTAGTCATCCGCGCCGAACTTGAGGCCGTTGATGATGTCTTCGTCGGTGTTCTTCGCCGAAAGGATAATGATGGGGAGGCTGCGGTCCTTTTCGCGAATCTTGTCGCAAACTTCGAAACCGTTCATGCCCGGGAGCATGACGTCGAGCAGGACAAGTCCGTATTGGTTGGAGAGAGCTTCCGAAAGGCCGCTTTCGCCATCGGCCACATGCTTCACATGGTAACCGTTCAGTTCACACAGGTCAATGAGACCCTCTGCAATAGCTATTTCGTCTTCGACAATGAGGATGCTTGTGCTGCTGGTGTTGTTAACAGACATCTTGTTGTTCCTTAACTCCTGTAAAAAATATTAGGGGGCAAAATATTTTTAAAGTGCAAATCCGACACCGACTTCAGCAGTCATGTGACCCGGGTCGATTTCTTCCGGGAAGTCACCGCCGAAGTAGTACTTGAAGTTCGCGTACGCGGCAATCGGAATAATGGGGAGCTTGGCGCGCACACCCACGAGGACGTGGCCGCCGATGCTTGTCTTGAGGCCTTCTTCAAGGGCTGCATCTTGCAGGCTTTCCACCATGGCATCGGACATGCGGTTGCTGATGTCGGTGGAGGCGTCCGGGTTCGTTACCAGTGCGAGCGGGTCGCTCAGAACTTCGTTGACCATGTTCTTGTAGGTGTCACCCACAACCTTCTTGGTGAAGGCCTGGTTCAAGATGAACGTGTTCATGTAGTAGGTGAGGCCACCGCCGATGTAGGGGCGAATAATGGGAATGAAGGTGATCGGGTACGTAATGGAAAGGTCGCCGGTCATGGCCACGAATTTCGGGTTGGCCTTGCCGAACGGAGTGCCGCCCAGTTCGATTTCGAGGTCGATCTGCTTGTATGCGTCAGAGGGAATGTCGCCGCTGACAATGGCCATGGGGTCTTTCACGACGAACAACGTTGCGTCGTAGGAACCGAACTGGATGTTGAATGTCGCTTCAACGTCGATGATGGGCAGGATGTCTACCCACACCTTGAAACCGAAGCCCTGCATCATCTCATCGAATCCGCCGTGCCACAGTTGGACTTCGCCACCGTCCGAGACGCTGACCCTGTTTGCAACCTTGTCTGCACCGAGACCTGTCATCTTGGTACCGAAACCGGGTGCGTAATGTGCACCGACGCCGATAATGGCGAACGACTGAGTGGCGAGAAGGGCGCCAGCAGCGAGTAAAACTTTGAAGTTCATATAGACTCCTATGGTAACTTTTAAACTTGAAACTAGATAAAAATTTCCCAAAAAGGACAGATGCTGCCGCGAAAATGTCCTAAAATGGGTCCTTTTTCTCAAAAGTGTGACCATTCATCCGAAAAATAGGGCTTTTATCGGTTTGGTGTAAACTTTTTTATAACATCAACCCCCAAAAAGTATATATTATATAAGTTTCTTAATGGCCCTGTTCTGCGGGGCCCGATGGGATATTGGAAAGGACAAATTATGCGGAATTTGATGATGCTTTTTGCGCTGGTGGGCTTGGTGGCAAGCCTGTCTTTCGCTGCGTCTTCTGCCGAAACCCGTCGCAACTCCTCTGACGCTTTTGACGAGCTCGATTCCGAGTTCGGTGGCAGCCCCCAGAAAAAGGCCGTGTCTACTGCGGCGCCCAGGGCGTCTAAGAGCGCTGCCAGGAACCAGCAGGCCGTGCCGCGTGCTGATGCCCCCACGATTCTCGTTGTCCCCGCACAAAAGACCAAGGGAATGAGCGATCTGCAGGCGTTCCAGAGCAATCCGAACAACAGGATGGCTACCGAGGCCATCAATGGCTACCTTACGCAGCGCCAGTATGAAGTGAAATCCCTTGCTGGCCAGGAATCCCTCAACGAAGTCGTGCAAATGCAGCAGGACATCGCCGAGACCGACGAAGACCTTTCTTACCTCGCAAGCCTTGCGCTGGGTGCCGACATCTATATCAAGTTTTCTGCCTCTATCGAAGGCGGTATCGTACTTATTGAACTGAGCGCCTACGAGGCGGCAACTGCCCGCCTTCTCGGGAGCCAGACTAGCCAGGCGGCTGCAAATGGCAGCTCCAGGGGAGAAATCGCCGATGCCGTGTACGCTGCGGCAAGCCGTGCCATGCCCGGGCTCGAAAAGAAGATTAAGGGCTACTGGGAAGTAGACCGCAAGAACGGTGTGCAGTACAAGGTCATCATGAAGCTTACGGGTGATTTCGACGAACAGCGCGTCGAAGACATTCAGGACGATGTGAATCAGCTTCTCAAGAAGGCGTTCAAGCGCGTGAATGTGAACGTGATGACGGCGAAGACTATCGACGTGACCGTGTTCGCGGACGTTGCGAAGTTCGGTGACGCGCAGGAAGTGTACAGCTACATTCGCCGCGGGATGAAGGGTTCAGTCAACGTGAAGAAATTGAACATCACGAAGAAACTGATCCTTATCGACATGAAGTAATATGAACATCAAGAAGATTGCGTTCCTGCTACTGTCTTTTTCCGTAGCCGCATTTGCTGGCAAGGTGATTACCTATACCGCATCTTCCGAGGTGTCTCAAGAGCAGGCGAACAATACGGCTATTGCCGGCGTGGCAAAGCAGGTTTCTGCGCAAGTCAAGAGTGACGACCGCCTGAGTACATCTGATGTTACTGCAGATGGCAAGGAAAGCATTTCGCAGACGTACACTTCCAAGAAGAACGTCAAGACCGATGTGAACCTCAAGTGGATCAAGGTTTCCGCACTCCCGAAAGACGGCAAAAAATTCCGTGCCACCGCGACGCTCGATGTAGACGAGATGACGAACAATATCCGCCTGCAGATGGCCGATATCAAGGACAAGATTGCAAAGTTCGAATCCGCCGGCCGCGCCGCACTGGATGCTTCCCGCTATGATGAGGCGGTACGCAACTACAGTGAGGCTGTGTCGTTGTTGCAGCCTTATGCCGACCTGAAGGCGGAACTTGCGGAAGTGTTCACGTTGAATGAATCTTTTAACCTGAAACACGACCTTCCCGGGCTCAAGTCGCTTATTGCATCTAGGCTTGGGAATGTAAAGATTGAAACGGAACCAGCCAAGCTCGTGCTTGAGAAGGATATCATTCAAGGCCTGAAGGTCAAGGTGGTAGATGCAAACGGTGCCGTGACGGATTTCCCGCTAAAGGCTGTGCAAGATGGCAAGAAGCTTGATTCCCGCCGTACGCAGGATAACGGCGTTGCGGTGTTTACGCTCCAGAACGTGAATTTTACTTCTGGCACGTTGTCTGTATCTTTTATTCCGGATTTCCCGAAAGAAATCCTGAAGGCTTCCAGGATGGAGAAGGGTTTTGTTCTCCCGTACGAAGCGAAACTGGCTGCATGTAACGTGCGCCTCGATTGCAAGGGGAACGCCGAAGCGTGCAAGGCTCTTGAGGGCCAGCTCGCGAAGAATGCGATATTCATCGGGAAGAACGCGAAATACCCGCAGCTCAAGGCCGAAGTCGTGGCCACCCCGAAGGGAGCGCTTGGCCAGTTGGTGTCTTTTGACATGGCCGTCTCCGTTACCGGCGACCGCGTGAATTTCTCCAAGTCTACGAAGGGCGTCGGTAAAACCGAAGCGGAAGCCATGGACAAGGGTATCGCGAAACTCAAGTTCAAGGAACTTCAAGAACAAGTCAATCGTATCTGCGCCGAATAGCGGATATCTTCCGCAACGAGCGGATATAACGTGAGCCAAAAGCGCCCCGTCTTAACGGGGCGTGTTGGCGAGAGCTCGTGAGGAACCGGAGGTCTCGACTTCTGAGACGACGAACGAGCGGATATAAAAAAACTTCCCTTGGCGGGAAGTTTTTTCTCTTTGTCACCCTCGCGAAGGCGAGGGTCTATTTTAAACTTCAGCTGAAGATTACTTTTTCTTCTTGCCGGAGGTAGCGTCGAGCTCGATCTTGACGGTTTCTTCGCCCTTCACGGTCACGAGCATTTCGGCGGACTTGCGGTTGGAGCATTCGGCACGCACCAGGTGGTCGCCGGCATCCAGGTTGTGGATGGTGAGCGCTGCACCGTCGGTCTTGTCGGAGTTTTCACCGTCGACGTAGATGATGCACTTGCCCGGCTTGGTGGTCACTTCGATGTGGCCCTTCGGGATCTTGGTGCCGTAGTCGAAGGTGTTACGCTTGTCGTTGCCCGGCCAAACGTTCACGCGCTGGTTCACCAGTTCGTAACCCTGGTCGATGACGATGAGGGTCTGGCGACCGGACTTGACCTGCATGTTCTCGATGGGGCTCTTGCCGAGCAGTTCGCCGCCCAGGTACACTTCGCTGTTAGGCGGATTGGTGATAATGGTGACCGTTGCGGGCTTGTTGCGCGGAGGTGGATCGTCGTCTGCGACAGCGGCAGAGACAAGGAAAGCCACCAAAAGGGCGAAAATATAAAGTTTCTTCATGGATTACTCCTTTTGTTTGTATATAAAATATAAAGTTTTTTCGGAATTTACCTTTTTTTTGTGCAAAAGTTTGGAAACTAATATCTACTTTTCCATATATGAAAGCCCTTTATCAGAAAATTCGCACCCTGAATGGCAAAAATTACGGTCTCTACAAGTCCCTCGCCGACAAACCCTGGGATTTTGGTGACTTTGTATTGGAATTCATCCATGTGCAGGGCGACCCGTATGCTCCCCCCTCGAGAGTGCTGTTACGTTCCAAGCTCGCTACGCTCGGGTATGCACCGGAGTGGGGTTCGGGATTCGAGCGCAGGCTTGCGCTGAGCGATTTTCTGCTGCGCCGCCTAAGCGGCCTGGTACAGGAGAAGTATTCCGGGAAAGATGCCGCGGTCGTGTTCGATTCGGCTGGACCCGAGATGCTGGTGCGGAACAGCCTTTGGATTGATAACGGCGAAATCCGTGCATGCCTGCAGGTGAGGCTTCCGGGCGAAGGCCGCAAAATCCAGGCGGAAGCCGCTGCTGAAATTTTGACGATGGTCATGCCCGACCTGGTGTCGGCAGGGCTCTATTATAATAAGGCGGACGAGCCTGCGATGCAGGAGCACTACCGCGTGCTTGCCGAACGCAAGGAAATCCTAGAACAACTCGACGGGCGTGGGCTCTGCGCGTTCGTTCCTGATGGGTCGGTGTTGCCGCGTGCATCGGGCCTGAGCGAAATGCCGCTCGAAAATGCGGTGCCGTTTAATGCTCCGGATGGACTGGCGGTGACGTTGAATGCCTGCGGGCGCGAAATCCGCGGTATGGGAATCCCGAAGGGGATTACGGTGATTACCGGTGGAGCCTTCCACGGGAAGTCCACCCTGTTGCAGGCCTTGACGCGGGCGGTATACCCGCATGTGCCGGGTGACGGGCGTGAAGGTATCGTTGTAGATGCTACTGCGCTCCGTGTGGGCGTAGAAGACGGGCGCAGCGTACGCGGTACGGACCTCTCGATGTTCGTGCGCGATTTGCCGGGCGGAATCAGTACGAAGGATTTCAATACGCTGTCGGCTTCGGGTTCTACGAGCGAGGCGGCGAACTTGCTCGAGGCGATGGAGGCGGGGGCCAAAACGTTCTTCATCGACGAGGATTCTTCTGCGGTAAACTTCTTGATTCGCGATGTGCGCGTGCGCAAGTTGCTGGGCGATGAGCGTGAACCGCTTATCCCGCTGACCGACCGCATTCGCGGGCTTGCTTCTGCGGGCATGAACTTTATTCTTGTCGCGGGTGCCTGCGGTGACTATCTTGACCTTGCAGACAACGTAATTGTCATGGCGAACTACAAGGCGGAATGCGCTAGGGCGTCTGCCACTGCCAACCGCGAAACTGCCGAAGGCGCGGACGCATCCGCCGAAACGGGAAAAGTAAATGCGCGCTCCTTTGCCGCCTACATGCAGCCCTTGCAGAAGTCGGTGCGGCCTGCATCTGCCGTGGAGCGCCAGGTAAAGGTGAAACTTGCCGGCGATACGCTGTTGCAGATAGGCTTCCTTGTGGCCGATACTTCGCGCCTCGTGACCCTTGTCGATAAGCAGCAGCGGCTCGGTGCCGGTTTTATGCTGCTGAACATGCTGCAGAATGCCGCGAGCAATACCGAAGGCGACTCGCCTGCTGATTCTATCGCAGGTGCAGCGCAGAAACTCTGCGACACGATTTGCAATGTCGGGTTCAGGAACTTGCCGCAGGGTATGAGCCGCGAAATGAGCCTGCCCCGTGCTGTAGATATCGCCTGCGTGGCGTTCCGATTGAATGCCGGAAAACGCTGACGAATTGCATTCATAATCTGCATTGGCGATATATATTCTAATAGGGTCTTCGAGTCGGTTCCTTTTTTTTCGAAGACTCCCATTAGTTTCAAGTAAGGTGTGATTATGTCTAGAGGGGATAAGTTTGGTGTATTTCTATTTGGCCTTGCGCTGCTTGCGCAGGCAGTTTATGCTGCCGATTCAAATTTGGAGAAGGCCAAGCAAGAAGCGATATACCTGTATTCATCGGAGAAGGCTATTCAGGAATTAGAACACCTTTCTCCGCCAGCTGGTTTTGTACTCCTTTCTTATGAAGAGGAATTCCTTCTGTACAGCAAGGCTATCCAGGATGCCGATGTCGTAGACAAGCCGAAGTACTGGGAACATATAGACTTTTTGCTTGCGAAGCACGATTCCATAGTGGAAGCCCGCAAGGGCATGCAGGTTGTCGATGGTGAAAGCCTGCTGGAAAAACGCCACCTGGCTATCAACGTGAACCATCGCGGGTTGCGCTTTGCCATGGCGGTAAGGGATATCCCCCGCGAGACGCGCGAGTTTTACGGGATATATCTGGAACGGCTTGCACTGAATTATGGCGGTGGTAGGCCCGAGGATTTAGAGAGTTCTACTATAGAGTGGAAAGAGTTCCGCAAGCGCTTCCCGAACAGCAGCTATATCGACTGGATGCCTCGGCCGAGTACTGAAGAAGCGGAAAGGGCCGAAGATATGTATCTGTCCGTAGCGCCCAAGTGGTTGCACTTCTCCCTGCTCGGCGGGTATTCTTACACGATGTATTCCGGCGGGCTTGAAGATGTGCTGAATTCTGCATCGGGTTTCAATGTCATGACCGAATTGCAGATGAGCAGGGTTTTGTTCCAGTTGCAGGTTGGCAACGTGTCCGACCAAGGTTTCGAGCATTTCTCCGTGGCGTTGGGTATCGGTGCCGCAGTTTTGGAATGGAGGTATTTCACGGCAGATGCTATACTGGGCGTAGGTAGCGAACGTGTCAATATTAGAGGTAAGGATGATATCCCGTCAGAAAATGTATTGTTTGCGGGTGTCCAGGCCGATGGCTTTATCCCTATATCGAAAACTTTTGACGTCGATGTCAGGGCACAGTTCTCCGTGCACTATTCTTCTTTCGAAATGGATGGCCGCAACAAGGGCGGCTTGGTCAAAGTGTTGAATCTTTCAGCGGGGTTCCATTTTGGGTTCCCTAAAAGGAGCGAATAATGAAACGTTTCTTTGCTCCAGTGTCGTTTATTACTTTGTTCTTAATGGCTTGTCTATTAAGCGGTTGTACTACAATGATAAGGCTTGCTGTTGATTGGAACCAGCATACGCAGGCTTCTTACTATCGCGATGAGATTCCGTCTGGTGGCTGGGTGGATCCGGATTGGACAGGTGTTCCGCGCAGTGTTTCTATACTCTATGCGGAGCCCATGTTTGATGGTTATGCTTCGCTCAAGAGGGAATGGCCTGAGTACGGTTCGAATTTTAGCAACTGGTTCAAGCAAAAGATGGAATATGCCGCCAGGACGCTTACTGCGCACGCAGAAGTGGAATGCGTATATGATTCTGCGTTTGTAAAGGAGCAGCGTAGTGTTTTGTGGTTTGACCGTAAATATTCCTCTGTGGAAACGATTGATGTGCCAACGCTCCATAAGAAGTACTGGGATTCCGTGAACGAAGTCGCGGTAGTGATTTCGCCTATTGTGATTGTTGCGGAAGATTATAATGATTCTTTGAGCGCAAAGACTGTGAAGGCGCTGTATTCCATTGTAGATATCAAGCGCGATAAGATCCTTGCGTATGGCAAGGCAGAAGCTTCTGGCTATCTAGACCGCGACGCTCGTGCTAGTTTGTCTGAAATCTTGCTGCGAAAGGTCGTAAAGGACACTCCGCTGGAGCAAATTTCGCTGTCTCCGTTGGATTAATGGCGGCCAAATCGCCCCAATTCACTTTTTTTCGGATGTGTCGGCCCTGAATGGCGGACCGATTTCAAGAAATATGTGAATTGTTTGTTGATAAGGTGTTCTGGCACCGGATAATACCCGTTTTTTCAAAAAAAATGAAAAAAAATTGAATTTTTTTGAGAAAAACCCTTGA
>JBGUQN010000022.1:0-6623 GCA_045131085.1 Fibrobacter sp. | reverse complement strand
GCCATGGGCGTGGTTGCCCGTGAAATCGGCCTCGGTCTCGCCGTCCTCATGGCGACCGTGCAGACGCTCCTTGCCTGGGCGATTGCTGTGCTCCTCTACCAGGTCCCCGTTGGCGGAAACATGACATGGATTGTCGCTGCCATCGTGGTGCTCGTGGGTACGGGAATCTTCCTCAAGCTCTTCGGCATGAAGGCGAACAAGGAAAAGAGATTCGAAGACTAACGTTTGGAATCAAGAATAGGGCTGGTGGGCCCAAAACCTGCCAGCCCTTAATTAAAAAGTTTAAGTTAGAGTTGTCTAATTTATTAAGATTCCCGCCTCCGCGGGAATGACAAAGTAAAAAACTTGGCACGCATTTTGCAACAACAGCATGTAGAAGGCGATTGCCGAGCGTTTTTGTAGCACTATATGTAAAAACTTGACGGAGTGTTACAAAAACGGGAAAATAGTCCGTCATAGGAGAGAAATATGAAGAACCGTTTATCATCTAACCTTTTGTTCGGCCTTGCTGCCGCAGCAATTATTGCGACGCCGACATTCGCACAGGAAGCCGAAGCGCCTGCCGCTGAAGCTCCCGTGGCAACTCCTGTTGCCGAAGCAACTGCTGAGCCTGCTGCCCAGAGCGCACCTGCTGCAGAACAACCGAAAGCTGAAGAATCCAAGACGGAACAGGTTGCCGCTGAACAGCCGAAAGCGGAAGAACAGGCTGCCGCCCCTGCCGAAAATACCAATCCTGGTGAAGTTGCGGCCGCTGCAGGTAACGCTCTCGACATGCTCAAGGCGAGCATGAGCGAAGAAACTTCTGCCGCCAACATGGAAGTCAAGTTCTCCGGCGAAGTCGAATTCGACGCCTATACGGGTGACGTTCTGAACGACGAAGACTTGAACCATTCCTATGCATCTACGTTCGACCTGAATGTGGAAGTGAAGTTCAACGAAAAGTGGTCTGCGTTCGTGGGCCTCGAAGCCGATGGCGAAACGGATAGCCCCGCTGCTGTCTATAACGGCGCCTACGTTCAGTACCAGCCGGCCGATTTCTTCGCCGTCAAGCTGGGTGACCTGACCTTCTCGGAAGGTGCATTCGTTGCCTACTACGGCTACGATGATCCGGCCGACAATGCTGCGGGCATGAAGGAACACGATATTCGCGGTCTTGAAATTGACTTGGCGGGCCTTGTGCTCGGTTTCGGTTTTGGTCGTGGCGATAATGATTTTGCCGATGACGAAGGCGCAAAGGTCTACGACGTGCACGCTGCCTACGATTTCGATATCGCCGGTCAGCACCTGCGTCCGTTCGTTGACTACAAGAGCTTCCAGACGGCTCAGCACAACGAATTCCATGCCGGTGTCGAGGCGGGCCTGAATATCGGCGGCTTTGGCTTTAGGGCCGTGTACGGCTTCCATGCCGATTACCTGGGTGACGACGGGGACGTGGTTGATGGTCAGGACTGGACTTCTACTGCCCACGCCTTCTTGGTCGAGCCGACTTTTGAAGTGGGTATGTTCGATATCAAGACGACCGCCTTCTATGCCATTGTCGATAGGGGCGATGCCGCCGAAGATGCGAGCGACCTTGATAACGGCGAAATTCCGGAATACTTCTTCGTGTATGCCGAACCCGCCTTCAAGCTTGCTGAATTCATCAAGCTCGGCATTCCTGTAGAATACCACACCAATACAATGGATGATGACGATGATTCCGCCGCTACGTTCGATGTCGGTGCCCGCGCCTACATTACGCCGGTGGAAAATCTCGAAATCACTGCTTTCGGCATGGTGGACATTCCCGTGCAGGATAACGAGGACGATACCGCCCTGCGCTTCGGTCTCGAAACCGTATTCAGCTTCTAATTACTTCATAGAATGCCCAATAAAGGGACTGTGGCAAAAAGCCGCGGTCCTTTTTCTGTCTAAATGGAGTAGAAAAAAGCGCATCAAAAAACTCTATTTGGCGTGCATTTGTTTGCTATTGGAGACTTTTATGAGTAATGTAAGATCGACCGGAAAAAAAACATCGAATACGTTGGTCCGCGACCTGGTGAACGTGGGCATTTTTGCGGCGCTTTATATCGTGCTTGGTTTTATGTCGTCGAGCATCGGCTACATTCCCGCCCTTATTGTTTTTTCGACCGCGAGCATTGCGCTTGTGACGAGCGTTCCCATGTTCCTGTTCTATTCGAAAATAGAAAGGCCGATCCTGTGCTGTATGCTTTTTTGCGGCATTTTCGGGGGAGCAATGTTGGTGATGGGCCAGAGCGTTATCATGTTTGCGATAAGCCTTGCTGTTGGGCTACTGTCGGGAACAATTCTGAAAATCATAGGGAAAAATTTTGCTGGCTTGTACATGGCAAACATTGTCTTGAGCCTAATGAGTTCTTCGATGATGCTTCCGCTTTGGCTTTATACCGAGAAATATCTGGAATATACCCGAGGCATGTGCGACGAAGGTTACGTTGCGAAGTTGGCGGAACTTTCTAAAAGTATCTGGCCCCTGGTCGGAATTTACACCTTCGGCATCTTGGGTGCCGTTATCGGTGGACTTGTGGCTCGCCGCATCATGAAAAAGCATTTCGAACGAATCGGTCTTGCCCGGTGAAATTGGACCCTCGAACAAAACTGTTCTTAACGATTGCAGGGAACAGCATCATTCTTTCCGCACCAGTAATTTACGGCGCTATGATTGTTGTTTTGCCGGCAGTTTTATTGGTGCTTGAAAAAAGATGGCGGTTTTCCCTGCTCTTTTCTTTCTTGTACGCAATATCTGCATTCAGTTTTGATTATTTAAAAACGATGGATGTCGGGCTGGCGGGCACGCTGTTTGTCTCGACGATGATGCTTGTTTCGCATGTGATGCCGATAAGCGTTATTTTTTACTATGTCATGACGACCACCAAGGTGAACGAGTTCATGGCGGGAATGTCGAAGATGCATATTCCTAACAAAGTGACGATTCCCTTAGCGGTGATGATTCGCTTTTTTCCGACCGTATTCGATGAAGCCCGCGATATCGGGAATGCAATGCGCATGCGGGGTATTCGCCTGTTCAGCCTGCGGACATTAAAGAACCCGCTTGCCATTTTGGAATACAGACTTATTCCGTTGTTGGTGTCACTCACGAAAATCGGGGATGAACTTTCGGTGGCGGCGACGACTCGCGGACTTTCGCCAGAAACGAGACGTAGTTGCATTGTCAAAATCGGATTCCACGTTCAAGATGTTGTCGTGTTTGTTTATTGTTTGGCCGTTGTAGTTTTATTCTGTTCTTGGTCAGTCCCTTAATTGTCATTCCCGCGAAGGCGGGAATCTCCTTGCTTGTTAGAAATGACTATCACATTAAAAAACGTTTCCTTCTCCTACACGGAATCCCTTGACGATGCCGTCATCAAGAACTTGAATTTTGAAATCAAGTCTGGCGAATGCGTTGTGCTTGTGGGGGAGTCGGGTTGCGGTAAGACGACTATTTCTAAGCTGATTAACGGGCTTATTCCGCTTTATCAATCGGGAACGATGGCGGGCGACGTATTGCTCGGCGACAAGAATACCGCCGACATGACGCTTGCCGAAATTTCAAGGCACGTAGGTTCCGTTTTCCAGAATCCGCGTTCGCAGTTTTTCAACATCGATACCGACAGTGAAATCGCCTTCGGCTGTGAAAACTTGGGAATGGATCCGGAAGATATCAGGGAACGCGTGAATCGCGTCGTGAAGGAATTCCACATAGAACATTTGGCGGGTCGAAACATCTTTCACCTTTCCGGTGGCGAAAAGCAGAAAATCGCCTGCGCTTCGGTCTCTGCAACCGATCCGGAAATTTTCGTTCTTGACGAGCCCTCGGCTAATCTTGACTTGAAAACCGTCGCGGACCTCGCTGAAATCATCAAGTTCTGGAAATCTCGCGGCAAGACCGTTGTTATCGTGGAGCACCGCATCCATTACCTGCGAGACATTGCAGACCGGATTTGCTATGTAAAAGATGGCAGTATTGCGCACGAATGGGCTCCTGCGGAACTCGAAGCGAAAGGCCCGGAATATGCGGCAAGCCTCGGACTGCGCTGCATGAACTTGAAACAACTGGGTGAAACAGAAGATGCCCGCCTGCGCGGGCATGACAAGAAAGGTTTCATTGCGACCCTGAGCTCGTTTCAGGGGAAGCAATCTCTTAAAGAGTCATTGCTCTTCAGTGATCTCCATTTCGCCTACAATCGCAAATTCACGGTTTTAGACATTCCGGAGCTTTCACTCCCGCGTAATCAAATCACCGCCATTATCGGGCATAATGGTGCCGGAAAATCGACGCTGGCCCAGGTGTTGTGTGGGCTCCGCGGAACTTGGCGACAAAAACGCAAGGCGCGTAAGTACGGGGCGTACTTGATTATGCAGGACGTAAACCACCAGCTGTTTACAGAAAGCGTCCTTGACGAAATCTTGCTAGGCATGAATCCGCAAGATGAAAACGCCGCCCTAGAAATCCTTGAACGGCTTAACCTGAAAGATTACGCTAGCTGCCACCCGATGGCACTTTCGGGCGGTCAAAAGCAACGCGTGGCTATAGGCAGTGGTGCTTCTAGCGGGCGCGAAATTGTCGTGTTCGACGAACCCACCAGCGGCCTGGATTACAAGCAGATGCTTGCCGTGTCGGCAACTCTCCAAAAACTTGCTGCAAGCGGAAAAACGTTGCTCGTGATTACGCACGATCCTGAATTCATTCTAAATTGTTGCCAGTCCGTGATTCGCATGGAACACGGAAAAATCGCGGAACAGTACCTGCTGCAAGGCAATCAGGAAAAGCTAATTGATGCTATGCTGAATGCATAGCGGATTTTGTTTGGCCTAATTGGAGTAGAGTTAGTTTGTACGATTTTTTATCGTATTGGTATGATTAAAGCAAAAACACTCATTGCCGCGATCTTGGTCGCACTTCTTTCTGCCACATCCGCTAACGCCTGCCTTGCCGCCTGCAAAGAAAAGAAACGTGATGAGGCGTACAGTAAACCCCTCACGACAACGGCATTGCAGACCGTTGTTGATAATTCACTACCGCAAAAGTCGGTGGACCCGGAACTGGGCGCACCTTACATGGTCTACCCCATCGAGGTGAATCCGTACGACAAGGTTTTCCGTTCAACGCTAGTGGAATACCCCTTCGGAAGTTCACCGCGCACTGTTGCGCCGATTTCTAGCCCACGTGGAATTATCTTGTACGTACACGGATACAACGATTACTTTTTCCAAGAAGAACTCGCCGAAAAGTCCGATTCTGCCGGGTTCGCTTTCTTTGCGATAGACCTGCATTACAATGGCCGTTCCTACCGCGCAGGGGAGCCGCGTTCCGACATGCGGAGTGTCAAGGAATACTATGCAGAATTGGATGCCGCCGTAGCGCTCAGTAAAAAGATTGCTGGAAATTCCATTTCGAGCAATCTGCCGTTTGTCATTATCGCGCATTCCAATGGTGGCTTGATTACGCCGAATTACTTGAATGAACGCAATAGCGAAGATTTTGCGGCGTTTGTCTTGAACAGCCCCTTCCTCGACTACAAAAACAGCTGGTTTGTCCGTAATGTAGCATTCCCCGTTCTTTCGGACGTCGCGCTCCTCATGCCCGACGCGCCGGCTCCAAAACAAGAATCTCCCAAGTACAACACGTCTCTTTTGAAGACTGAAAGAGGCGAATGGGAATTCAACACGGAATTAAAGAGCGCCGAATGGCCGCAGCAATACTTCGGTTTCCTTCGCGCGACCACAAGGGGAATCAAGTGGATCCATAACGGGATGCAAATCAAGTCTCCCATACTTATGATGCGTAGCGGATGCACGGTCAACAACGTTAAATGGGACGAAGACTACATGCGCTGCGACTGCTTGCTCGATGTGAATCTCCTAGAGAAATGGGCTCCCAAGCTAGGGCCTGATGTTACGACAGTGACTGTTGAAGACGGAATGCACGACGTATTCCTTTCCCGTAAGGACGTTCGCGATTTCGCTTACCGCACGATGTTCGAATTCCTCGATGATGCGGTGGCCCGTAAAAATGTGGTAGTCGCTTATAACTATATTGTTCCCTAGTAAGGCCTAATATGAATGTATGGAATTTTTTTGCTCCGGTTTATGAATTCTCGATGCGCTCGCAGAAGAATATCTATGATTTTCTGTATGCGCGTATTGCCGAAGTCGTCAAGGACAAAGATGTACTTGAGCTTGCGACTGGCCCTGGTATGATTGCCCGCCACATCGCACCTTCTGCAAAGTCTGTGATAGCGACGGATTTTGCCCCTAAGATGATTGAAACGGCGCGCAAGGCAAAGAATCCATCGAATTTAAGTTTCGAAGTGGCTGATGCGACTTCGTTACGATTCGAGGACAATTCCTTCGACATTGTCGTGATTGCAAACGCACTCCACATTATACCGAATCCGGAAAAGGCACTTGAAGAAATTCGCCGCGTCTTAAAGGATGGCGGCTTGCTGATTGCGCCGAACTTCTTTTTTCGCGAAGGCGGCAAGAAGAACCTGTGGCAAAAATTCCTGAGTCTTGTCGGCATCCGCTTTGCCCACGAATGGACTGACAACGAATTTAAGGCCTTCTTGGAATCTAACGGTTGGTCCATCAAGATGGACCGCGTT
>JBGUQN010000021.1:0-7950 GCA_045131085.1 Fibrobacter sp. | reverse complement strand
CCGCGTGGAAGGCCAGAGCTTCGATATCCGTAAGCACTTGCTCGACTACGATAACGTGATGAACGAACAGCGCAAGGTGATTTACGGGCTGCGTCGCCGTATTTTGAACGGTGAAGACATTAGCCAGGAAATCATGGACCGCATCGAAGACGCATGCGATATCAAGGTTTCCAACTACATCGTGGCAAAGAGCTACCCCGAAGACTGGAACCTCGAAGGCCTGCATACCGACCTGCAGCGCACGCTCGGCATGGAATACCACCTCACGCTCGAAGATGCGATGAAGAAGACTCCGGAGCAGGTGCTTGACGATGTCATCGGCATGTGCAAGGCCCGCTACGAAAAGCTCGGGAAGATTATTCCGGAAGCTGATTTCCACAACATCGAACGCCGCTTCTTGCTCATGACGATCGACCAGGTGTGGAAGGAACACTTGTACGCGATGGACCAGCTGAAGGATTCCATCCGCTTCCACGGCTACGCCCAGAAGGACCCGCTGATGGTCTACAAGAACGAAGGCTTCAAGCTGTTCGAAGGCTGCCTCGAAAAGATTGCCACGCTCACTGCGCTACGCATCTTGAACATCCGCATTACGCTCCCGAACGGCATGACTGTCTCTCCGGACCAGCTGCAGCTCAAGAGCCAGGAACAGATTGACGCCGAGAAGAAGGCCGCCGAAGCCGCGCAGGCACAGGGCAGCGCTCCTGCCGAAGGTGAACAGCTGAGTGCCGAGGGTGCGAAGGCTGCCGGCCTCGCAGGCACTGCCGCTACGTCTGAATCCAACGCGATTTCGGAAGAGCAGCAGGCTGCACAGCCGATGCCGCAGTCCGCTTTGCCGGGCACGCGCCCGACGGTGCGCCGTACTTACACGAACCCCGCCGTGCAGGCTGCCGCCCAGAGGCGTGCCCAGGCTGCCGGCCCCAAGCTCGGTCGCAATGACCCGTGCTGGTGCGGTTCTGGCCTCAAGTACAAGAAGTGCCACGGCAAGGACCTGGACTAAGAGAGTAGCCTATAGGGAAAAAAGATGAATGGAAGAATTGTTTTCGCTGGCCTGTTCGCCGTAGTTGTACTAGCCTACATTGTTGCCTGCGGCGATGATTCTTCGGCAGAGACCGTGCTCATCCCGGAGATTGACTCCGCCGATGACTTGGACTCCTGCGGAACATTCAACGAAGGGGACACCGTGTATGTCCTCGACGAGAAGGCGAAATACGTTTGCCAGGACAATGTGTGGAAGAATGTGACTGACCCAGAAAGCAGCGATAGCACAGAGAAGTCAAGTTCTTCCAACAAGTCTGGCAAGTCGAGTTCTTCTGCAAAGTCCAGCAGCAGTGGAAAAGACGAAGCCGATTCCCTGACGAGCATGTATGTGGACGAATGCAAGGAGGGGGAAACCCCGGACGTCTGTACCGAAAACAAGGACGGCATCGGCATCATCAAGGCCTGCATCAAGGGAAGGCTAATCGAATACAGCTGCAGGACCGCCGGTTGCAACGAGAAGGGTGACGACTGCGACATGAACATGTCCAGGAACGAATGCGACGAAGACACTCCGAATGTCTGCACCAACAACGCAGACGGCATCGGCATCATCAAGAGCTGCATCAGGGGACAACTGATTGAATATAGTTGCCAGTCTGCTTCCTGTAACGAGGAAGGCACTGACTGCGGCGAGTGTGTGAACAACGTAAGCACCTGTACCGACGATAAGGATTTCAAGGGAACGGTCACCAAATGCGAGAACGGGAAAAAGCAAGAGAAAGAGTGCGGCAACGTGTCTTGCGACGGAGACAAGTGCGGAACATGCAGGAACTATGATAAAACCTGCGAAAATGACGAAAATGGAGTCGGCGTCATATCACAATGTGTAAACGGGCAGTCCAGTTCCGTGATGAGCGAACAATGCGAACACGGATTTTCGTGCAAGCGCACCAAGGTGGGCGAGAACGCGGAAGGTTTTTGGCAAATGAAGTTTACCAGGTGCGGGGAATGTCTGGAAGGTGAACTTAAATGCGATAATGACCCTTCTGGCAATGGTGTCATGTACCGTTGCTACGAAGGAGAGTGGCACGAAATCAATGGTAGTGATGGATTCAGCACATGCATGTACGGTGATGACGGTTATTTGATATTGGACACGTTAGAGAATGGGAGTTATGTTTGCGGCAAGCGATTCACTTCACTTGACACAGGAAGATACAATCATAAATCTTTTGGTAGGTATTCAGATATAACGTTAACAGGGTATTATCCAATCACGCAAAAAGTTCAAACCTTTACAACTACTATGGCTGCAAAGGATGCAAATTGGAACAGTCGTGTTTCGTGTGATGCGGACGGAAAAATGCTCGGTGTATGTCACAATTCGATTCGTCTGTGCGTTAACGAAGAACGCGGTAAAAATGGATACTTGATTGTATGCCAGGGCGGCAGGCTTATGGATTTTGACGGCGACGGTGACAACATTGCCTGCCATTGCCAGGAATACGGTAATAATAATGGTGGCTGTTCGTCGGGTTCTAACTGCTATGCGGGACAAACTGCGGTGACCGGCACTAGAATGTGCCAGCCGCCAAGGACAGAAGACAAGACCGGATTTGAAATTGAAGACGATCCAGACTACGAATATGGAAACTAGTCAAAACCAAGGTAAGGTGGAAAAGAGATGAAAGCACGAATTCTATGCGCAAGCCTTTTCGCTGTACTGATGACCGCATACTTTGTGGCCTGTGGTGACGATAATTCTTCGGTCAAGCCCGTAGCCATTCCGGAAATCGAATCCTCCGATGACCTGGTCTCGAGTTCCTCGGGAAAATCCAGTTCTTCGGCAAAGTCCAGCAGTAGTATTTTTGTGGAAGAATGTAAAGAGGGCGATCCGGACGTTTGTACCAACAACGCGGACGGCATTGGCATCATCAAGACATGCCTCAGGGGAAAACTGATTGAATACAGTTGCAGGACCGCCGCCTGCAACGACAAAGGCGACGACTGCGACATGAACATGTCCAAGATCGAATGTACGGAAGACGACACGCCGACTGTCTGCACCAACGACGGGAGGAGCATCGGTACCGTCAAGGCCTGCATCAAGGGAAGGAAGGTCGAATACAGCTGTAGGTCTGTTTCCTGTAACGAGGACGGCAATGGTTGCGGCGAGTGCGTGAACAACGTGAGCACCTGTACCGACGGCGCGGACCTTAAGGGAACGGTCACGAAGTGCGAAGGCGGAAAAAAGATAGAGAGCGCCTGCGGCAACGTATCTTGTGACGGGAATAGTTGCGGGTCATGCCTGAACTATGAAAAGCAATGCTCCAACGACATCGATGGTGCCGGTCGTGTAACGCAGTGCGTCAATGGAAGGTTCGGTTCCACCATGATGACCGAGCAATGCGAAAACGGATACTCGTGCAAGCGCACTCATGTAGGCGATTATACAGATGAAGACGGTAAATCACACTGGCTAATGAAACTCGTTTCATGCGGGGAATGCCAGGATGGCGACCATAAATGCGTGAATGACGAATTTGACAATGGCGTCATGTACCGTTGCTTCGAAGGGACGTGGGTTGAGGTAAAGGGTGCTTTCGATGGGAGATATTCGGTAGGATATACATATGATGAAGAAGGTCGTATGTTAGGCAAAAATTGCGGAGAAAACGGAGAATATTTCTGTCCTGACTCTACTATATATGTACAGGACACAGGGAGATACAATCATCATTCCGATTATAAGTTTGCAAATATAACGCTAACAGGATATTATCCAATCTCGCTAAAAGTTGAAACCTTTACAACTACTATGGCCGCAAGGGATTCAAGTTGGAATCCTCGCGTTTCGTGTGATGCGGACGGAAAAATGCTCGGTGTATGTCACAATTCGATTCGTTACTGCATTAACGAACAACGCGGACAGCGTGGATACTTGATCGTATGCCAGGGTGGCAGGCTTATGGATTTTGACGGTAATGGCGACAACATTGCCTGCCATTGCCAAGAATCCGGTAATAATAATGCTGGCTGCTCGTCAAGCCGTAACTGTTATGCGGCAAATGAGGGTGTGACCGGTAAAGCGATGTGTGCACCGCCGAGTAGCTATTGAGATTGAAGACGATAGAGATTCCTAGATGAAAACAGCAAAGAGATTCTTTTGTCTTGAAGGTATCGACGGGTCGGGTAAGTCGACCCATATCGAGAATCTTGCATCGGCCCTTGAGGCGGAAGGCTATTCCGTCGTGAAACTCCGTGAACCGGGTGGGGCGAAAGTTTCTGAACGCATCCGCGAGATTCTTCTGGACCCTGCGTTCAAGGGAATCATGAGCGACAAGGCGGAACTTTTGCTGTACAATGCCGCCCGCGCTCAGGTGATTCACGAAATCATCCAGCCGGCACTTGATGCTGGCAAGGTCGTGATTGCCGACCGCTTTGCGTGGAGCACGTTTGCCTACCAGGGGTACGCCCGCAGGCTTGGCGCCGACATGGTGCAGCAGCTTACGGAACTTACCTGCGGCGGCTGCATTCCGGAACTCACCGTAGTGCTCGACCTGACGGTGGAACAGAGCCGCGCGCGCACCGCGAAGCGGGGCGAAGCACCCGATCGCCTCGAGCAGGAAAAGGCCGACTTTTTCGAACGGGTGCGCCAGGGGTACCTGGCCGCGGCTCGTGAATACCCCGACTGCGTTGCGGCGGTAGATGCAAACCGCTCTAAAGAAGAAGTTTCTGCCGACATCTATAAGTTGGTGAAGTCGAGGCTTTAGTGATTTTCATTTTCATTCTTATTTTCGGAGTGCTTTTCCTGTTCGTGAATTTGCGGCAGGTTGCCCCCGGGAACAAGGGAAGCATTTTGGCGGGCGCGCTCGTGGTGCTCTTGCCTATTTGCTTTATATTCCGCGAAATGTTCTGGGCTTGCGTGGGGCAGGCGTTCCTTTCGGTATGGCTGTGCGAAGCGCTGCTCCTGTATATTTGCTGGTGGATTTTTAGGCTGGGCCGCCGTGCGCTAGGGCGTGGGCCCATGTCGCAGCGTACTGCGGTTATTGCCGCCCGCGTATTGCTCGCCGCATCGTTTGCGGTCACGGGCGTGATGTGTGTTGTGGGCTATTTCCACAATTCAAATTTTAAAATGCGCAATGCGATAATTCAGGTTTACCTGGAAAGCGCTGACGATTCTTCTGCCGTTCTCGCGGCAGATTCTGCGCAGGCTTCGCGCGATACTTCTGTCGCAGTTGATTCCGCGGGCACTCCCGTTCCGCGCGATTCCTCTGTTACTGTCGCGCCCAGGAACTTCACGGCGTTGTTCTTCAGCGACCTCCATCTGGACCCGCTCATTAAACGCGAGAAGGTGGAACGCATGCTGCATGCGGCCGACAGCGTAAAGCCCGACTTGATACTTTTCGGCGGCGACTTTGCCGACGTGCACGATTCCGTACTCACCAACCAGGGCTACGATACTTTGATTGCAAAATTCGCCGCCGTGGCCCGCGTGGGTGCGTTTGCAATTAGCGGGAATCACGAAGCCTACACGGAACGTGCCGGCAGTGACATCGCTGGGTTCCTGCGGCGTAACGGATGGGTGTATCTGGAAGATTCGACTGCCTGCACGGAGGTCGCCTGCATTACCGGGCGCATGGATCTCCAGATGGCGCGTGCCCGCGAAATGGACCGCAAGCCGCTCGCCCTTCTCGAACCTCGCGAGCAGTCTACTCCTGGCACGACTCCTGCGGCAAATAAACTCCCCTGGTTGCTCCTAGATCACCAGCCGAAGGGTATCGAGCCGGAATATTCGGGCCGCTTGCCAGATATCGCACTTTCGGGCCATACGCACAAAGGTCAGTTCTTCCCCGGAACCGTCATTATTGACTGGGTCTGGCGCCTCGCTTACGGCTTTGGCACACTCGATTCCGTCCGCTGGCTGGTTAGCAGCGGGGTAGACAGCTGGGGCCCTCCGGTGCGCGTCGGTAGCGATACCGAAATGTGGGTCCTGCACTTTGTTCTTGATTCGGGCCTATAACCCTTAAAAAATGCGTTTTTTCGCAATAAACTGCGTGCGAAAAAGAAATTTTTCCTGAAAAAACTTGTCAATTCGCATTATAAATGCGATATTAATGAAAGCGCTTGGGTGAAGCGCGTTTTAAAGGAGTATTTATGTCGACAATCGCAGAACGCAAGTCCGAGAATTTCCCACGCTTCAAGAAACCCGGTTGTGACGATGTCTACAGCCTGTTTGATGCATTTGTCAAGACGGCCCTCATGGACGACCGCGCTATAGACTTTTCGCAGGAGCCCACCCGTAACGAAGACGGCTCGTTTGCGTTTGCGACCCGCGAAGAAAAATTTTCGGATATTGTCAAGGCGAATAGGGACAACGTTGTCGCAAAAGATTCGGCAATCGACCTGGATACCGTAAAATCGCTCGCCCTTGCACACTACACGTGGCTCTGGTCGCTGGGCTTCAAGGGGAACGGCAATGCCGGCCTCTGGGATGCGCCCGCCTCCCCGAGCAACAAGAGGAAAGATGTCCCGCTGGTCGCCGCCGTTATCGAGCAGTTCGTGACTTGGGCCAAGAAACCGGTATTTGCAAATGTCGCCGAAGCGAAGGCCGCGTTCTTGAAGTTCGTGCTCAAGACCCGCCGTACCGAGGCTGCGGGTATCCGTCACGGGCTCATGCACCTCTGCGACCCGGACCTCTACATCAACTTCTACAATGTCGACGAGAAGGTCGCCGTTATCAAGCAGCACTCCAAGTTCATCGAGAACTTTGAACAGCAACCGGTCAAGTACCGCTATACCAGTTATTACGAAGAGCCGCGCAAGCCTTACTTTGCCGAATTTAGCGACGAGCAGGTGGCGCATATCTTTGACGTGTTGGCGTCGTTCCCGGCCGATGCGGGCCTTGAATACAGCACCTTCATGGCGCAGTTCTTTACCCCGCAGCTCCCGAAGAAGAACGCCGAAAACCTCAAGAAGCGCTGAAAGCGCGCATTGTTTGTAAATATTCCTAAAAAAATGACGTTGAAACCGATGGCGAAACTGACTATATTTGGGACATCAAATTCAACCCCCAATCAAGGCAAAAATATGTCAGATCGTTTTATCGTGACCGGCAACTTCACCGATGACCCGTTCGCCATCGACATGGCCCAGTACATTGGCCTCCGTGAAGACATCTCCGACGTGGTCTCCCTGAAGACCTTCGCCAACTCCGAATTCTGCCCCCGCTACATGCTGGATGTGGCCGACATGGAGCATATCGGCCGCCGCCTCGAAGGCAAGATTGTCTTGATTTGCTCGGTTTCGAACCATGAACGTAGCCGTAACGACTACGCCATGCGCAACTGCATTTTGGCCCGCGCCGCTAAGGACAACGGTGCCGAGCAGGTGGTGCTCGTTGAACCCGACCTGTTCTACAGCGCCCAGGACCGTGGCCCGCACCGCATTGGCCCTCTCGAGAAGGACCGCTCCGATGTTGACTTGAAGAAGTTCGACGGCCAGGCCTTTACGAGCCTCCTTTACGCTGAACTCCTCAAGAAGTCCGGCGTGGACGCCGTGGTGACGGTGCACAACCACAGCATCAAGGTGCAGAACCTCTTCAACGAAATTTTCGAAGGTCACTTCCACAACCTCATCCCGACCGACGTTTACGCTCACTACATCAAGAGCAGCAACTTTGTGCAGACCGGTAAGGACGGCAACAACCTCGTTATCGTTTCCCCGGACAAGGGTGCCCGCCCGTTCATGAACGCTGTTTACGATGCATTGCAGCTCCCGGAATGCAAGCGCGTGGTGATGGACAAGGTCCGTACCGGCGAACGTGAAATCAGCATGACCTTCAACCCGGAACTTTCCGACATCAGCATCGAAGAAATCGAAGGCAAGGACGTGATCGTGTTCGACGACATGGTCCGTACCGGTACGACGATCGTGCAGTGCTGCGAACACATCAAGAAGGGCAACCCG
>JBGUQN010000020.1:0-13667 GCA_045131085.1 Fibrobacter sp. | reverse complement strand
CCGGCGCAAATTCCAGATGCGGTAAAGCCCTTGGGGGAGCAAACGCCGCCTTTTTCCAACACAGTGTACATAGTATCTCCTAAAAAGAAGCTTTCTTTGCGATTCAGGGCTCGCAACGCCCATTAAAATTTTTACTTTGTGGAGCATGGAAAAGATCAAGTTTACACAAGAAGCTTTCGACAAGCTCGTTAAAGACCTAGATAATTTAAAAAATGTAGAACGTCCGCGCGTGCTCCAGGAATTGGTAGATGCCCGTGCACAGGGCGATTTGAGCGAAAACGCTGAATACCATGCCGCAAAGGAACGTCTCTCCTCTATCGACAATATTGAAATGCCCAGGCTCCAGGACCAGATTGCCCGCGCCGAAGTCGTCGCGTTTGACCCGAACTGCGACACCATCAAGTTCGGCGCAAGGGTAACGCTCCTCAACGCGAAGACCAAGAAGAACGTTGTTTACCAGCTGGTGAGCCCCGAAGAAGCAGATGCGCTCAACGGCAAAATCAGCTTCAAGAGCCCCATCGGCGCCGCCCTCATGGGCAAGAAGAAGGGCGAGACCATCGAAGTCACGACCCCGAGAGGCGTCAACAAGTTCGAAATCCTCGACATCAACTAGGGCCATCCGTCCATGATCATCGCAGTCATCGGCGAAGACGAGTTCTCGAAGGAAAAGCGCATCGAGCGGTTTCTCGAAGAGACGCTCGGCAACCTCAAGGACGACCCGATGTCGCGCCAGATCCTCTTCGCGACAGACCCGGACATCCCCTCCATAGCGGATGCGGTTTTTACTGCATGCGAATCGGTCTCGATGTTCTCGCCCGAACAAGTCGTCGTGGTGCGTAAATGCGAAGCGCTCAAGGCCGACGAGGCCAGGAACCTTGCGAAATGGATTAGCCACAAGCCGAACTGCAAGCTCCTCCTCGAATTCAGCAAGCTCGATGCTCGCGGGGAACTCGGCAAGGCGTTGAAAGCCGAAGGCTCCATCGAAAAATACGATGTGCCCAAGCAGTACAAGATGGCCGAATGGATTGCCGCGGCAATCCCAACGCATTTCAAAAAGGCCATCGACCGCAGCGCATGCGAATACCTGGCCGAAGCCCTCGGAACAGACACTAAACTCGTCTGCGAAGAAGTCGGCAAAGTCCTGCTTTTTGACCCGAACTGCAAAAAGATAACGGAAGAACTCGTGCGCTCCATGGTCGTACCGCAGCGCAAGATGGTCTCGTTCGAAATAAACGATTCGTTCGGGTTGCGCGACCCGCAGGAATACGCCCGCAAGCTCAACGAGCTGTTCAACAACGGTGTAGATGCTGTAAGCATCGTAGCTTCGCTCTACTATTACGCCGTCGACCTGATGAGGTTTTCCACCCTGCTCGGCAAAGGCATGACACCGAAAGATGCTGCCGCCGAAATGGGCAAGAACGACTTTATCTACAACGTGAAGGGCAAGGCTCCCGAATGCGCCCGCCGCTGGGGCAAGCCGCTCCTCTGCAGGGTAATCCGCCGCCTCGCCGACATGGATTACGAAATCAAGAGCGGGCAATGCAGTTCCCGCATCGCACAGGAACTCGCCCTCGCCGCACTCGTAGTGCGCTAGGCGCCCTTCACGATATTTTCAATTTCGTCGCGAGTCAAATACGCCCGCTCATTTAGTGCCTTTGCGATTTCGCAAAGTTGCTTTTGGCATGCCATCAGGATGTTGTAATCCTGCTCAACTACGTTCGTTTCTGCCAATTGGAAATAGTAGCATGCCGCCTGGAACCGCTGGTAATCCGCATCACTCTTGTAGAGTTCCATCGGCAAGTCCTTCATGACCGTCTCGAGGTTGCACTTGAAATCATGACGCATCAAGAATTCCGCGAGGTGGCCTGCCATAGCGATGTGCGCGTCGCCTTCAAGTTCACTGCCCGCAATGTGCGTAATACCCGGACGTTCCTTGGAGCGGTCCATCTTCACGTAATCGAGCGGGCGCTTGAACAGGAACGCCACCAGCGCATGCCCCGCCTCATGGTTACACAACTTCTGGAATTCCTCTTCCCCGAAGAACTCTACCAAAGATTCACGCGTCAAAACCTGTTCTGACATAGTTTCATCTACCTGCCTAAAAAATCATTTTCAATGCCGGTTAATATAAAAAAGAGCCCCGCAGGGCTCTTTTAAAATTTCTCTCTTGCGGATTAGTTCCACTCGTCCTGCGTTTCGGTTTCAGGTTCCGGTGCAGCGGGAGCCTCAGCTGCCGGGGCTTCCTGAACAGGTTCTTCCTGCGGAGCCGGGGCCGGTTCCTGAGCCTGCGGGGCCGGCTGTGCTGCCGGAGCGCTCTGGGCAGCGGGCTGTTCCACCTTCTGCGCCTGCGGGGCAGTTTCGCCCTGCGTTTCAGCAGACGGTTCCGAAAGTTCCACATTGCCGATGTAATTGCGGATAATGCGCGGGGTCACGAAGATCACGAGGTCCTTCTTGACCACGGAATGACGAGTGTACTTGAAGAGGTGACCGAAGAACGGAATATCCTTGAGGAACGGAATACCGCTTTCAGATTCCTGAGTTTCGTTACGGGTCAGGCCGCCGATAATCACGGTTTCGCCGTCAGCCACCACGACCTTCGTCTTGGCTTCCTGCGTAGAAATCACGATTTCGCCCTTGGAGTCGTAATCGTAGGAGTTGTTTTCCGGATGCAGGTCGAGCAAGATGCGGTTATCGCCCGAAACGTGCGGGGTCACCGTCAGCTTGATACCGGTTTCAACGAGCTGCGTAGAAGATTCGCCGCTATCGTCAATCACGCGGATAGAAACCTTGTCACCCATGAACACCTGGGCTTCAGTATTGTCGAGCGTAGAAACCTGCGGAGACGCAAGCACTTCGGTAGAAGCGTCACCCATCAGGCTCGAAACGGCAAGCTTGAGGTTGTTGTCAAAGAGGCTCGTCGTAATCGTCGTCGCGGCCTTGTCTACAGCAGGAGTTGCGCCGTTGTTCGGGAACGAAGTAATCATGGCGCCGTTACGGCTAGCACCGGACTTGCTACCATATTCTCCAGTAGCAGCACCCGGGGTCATCGCAACGTTGTTTCCAAGCATTGCACTCCAGTCGACACCGAGTTCACGAGCGCGCTGGCTGTTCACCACAACAAGCTTTGCGGTAATCATGATCTGAAGAGTTTCCACGTCAAGTTCAGTCAGGGCATTTTCCATCTGTTCAATCTTTGCGTCAGTATCGTAGACAATGATGGAGTTCGTGCGTTCCACGACAGTAATACGGCCGCGGCCACTCTTCATGCTTTCGAGAACCTTCACGAGTTCATCGGCCTTAGCATGGTGAATCTGGAAGTTCTTGCGGACAAGCGGAGCCGTTTCTTCTTGCTGTTTCTCTTCGTCGGCAATCTTCTTCTGCTTCGCCTGGTAAGTGCTCTGGCGCTGAACCACGATGTACTTATCCTGAATAACCCAGGTAAGGTCGTTGATTTCGCAGATAATATCGAGAGTTTCCTGCCAAGTCTTCTTGGTGACCTTCAAGCTCATCTTGCCCTTCACATCCGGAGCAAGCAAGATGTCCACACCCGCGACAACAGACACGGAACGGAATACAGCGCTAAAGTCGGTATCCACAAAGGAGAAGTCATACAGCTTCTTGTTGGGCTCGACCGATCCCGAGGCGGGAGCAGCCCAGACAGAGGTGAGACCTGCAACGAGTAACAGGACTGTGAGAATGTGTATCAGCTTTTTCACTTTTGACCCCCAAATTTATCGGGAAGACCCATGGAGTAGCGACGGCTCACGCCAAATTCCTGGATAAGGAAGAGCACGTCTGTTTGTGTGATTTTAAGAACTTTTCCGTTGAGAATCTTGTCGCCTTCCTTGAGCGTATAGGAAATGGACGGATTCTTGGATTCGACGAGGAGCGCCATGGGAACATCGGATTCCCAGATGATGCCCACGAGTTCGACCTGGTCGATATTGATGCCTTCTTCCACAAGGCCCTTGATTTCGACAAACGGGTCGCGACGGCCAAAGGAACTATAGGTAACGCGGTCTTCGTAGAGGCCATCGAGCTGGCTGCCGGCGATTTCTCCGCCTTCGGCAACAACTTCGCCCCTTTCCTTTTCAATCTGCTTCAGGCGTTCCATCTGCACAGAAGAAAGTTCATCCATGTAGCTCACGGCACGCTTGTTCACGTAGCCGATATGGCTACCGTGCTGTACCTTGCAGTAAAGTCCCTTGACGTCGAGGCTTACGAGGCGATCGCCAAACGTGAGGCGCTTTAACACCTGAGAATTGTCGTTGGGAGCGGCAAAGAGTTCGATTTCGTCGGCGACCACGATAAGTTCGCGCACCACGGGGCGCAGGTGGAACGTCTGCGACCCGGAAACGAGTTTCTTGCTGTCCTTGTCAAACTTGTTCACGAAGGTATCGAAAGAGACCCTTTCTTCAGAAGACTTCATCCAGTCGCGCACGAAGATTCCATCCGGATGGGCGCTCCAGAAGAGGAACCCGTCCTTCTTGATGGTCTTTTCGGCAACTTGCAAAATCAAAGCACCTTCCTGCACCACCATTACAGGCTTTGCGTTCGGCTGCAACTGAATCTTGAGCCCGTTAGCGCCCCAGGTCACATGCTTCACCAGAGTGCCTGCGCCAATCTTGAACACAGGGGACTTCTGCGGGCCAGCAAGCCCGACCGTAATGGTGGACGCCTTGTCCGGACCGATTACGTTCTGCAGTTCAATCGGGGTGGTTGCCACCAGGCGGAACTGTTCCATTCCAGACCCGATAAGCACCGTCATTTCTTTCAAGTTCGGGAGGAGCGCAGAAATCTTGCCACCTTCCTTGATAGCCTTGTCCAGATTCTTCTGTTCTTCGGCAATGCGCTTCTCTTCTTCCTTGGCGGCCTTTTCAGCAGCCTTCTTTTCTTCAAGAGCGCGCTTTTCGGCTTCCTTCTTTTCGGCAGCTTCGCGCTTGCGTTCTTCCAAAGCGGCCTTCTCGGCGGCCTTCTTTTCTTCGGCAAGGCGCTTCTTTTCTTCGAGCGCAGCCTTCTCAGCGGCCTTCTTGTCAAGCGCAGCCTGCTTTTCTGCGGCCTTCTTGTCGAGAGCAGCCTGCTTTTCAGATGCCTTCTTTTCTTCAAGGGCAGCCTTTTCAGCAGCCTTCTTCTCTTCGGCAGCACGCTTCTTTTCTTCGAGTTCAGCCTTCTCGGCGGCCTTCTTCTTATCGGCGAACAACCTGGAAAGCGTCCAGGCCTTGCCGCCCTTGCCGGCGAGTTTAAGCATAAAGTCGGACTTGTTGAGCGCAATCGCGTTCTTGTCGGTCGTAATAGAAGAACCGACGGCAAGTTCAATCTTCAGGAATTCAGTACCGCGGTACGGTTCCTTGAACACCCTCATCGACTTCACAAATTCACTCGAAGCGTCGACATCGAAATTCCCTTCGCCGAGGGCGAATGTCGTAGTCGAGAAACCGAGAGTAAGTTTGTGCGACTTGGCATCGTACTTCTGGTAGAACGAAGGCAAATCCTTGTCCGAAGCAAACTTGAACGTAATCGCACAGCCCTTGTTGCAATCAAAAACGACGTCCTTGATCTGGGCTGCATTGACGGCCACCGCAACGAACAGGAACAAAGCTATTAATTTGTTCTTTATCATTTGGCAACCTTCTTTGATGTATAGGTGGTCAGGTTAAACGACACCGACACCGTGATAGGCGTCCAACCGTGAGTTTCCGCCTTCTGGAGTTCGGCAGCGATGCCCGAATAGCGGTTCAGCCTCAGGTTCGTGATGGCAGTCGGATAATTGAAATTCGCAATTTCTGCAAATAGGTAACCAAGCATGTGGTATCCGGAGTTCACCGCGATGGAGTAACGGTTTTCCACATAGTGTTCCTTCGCAGAAGAGCCTTCCGGATTGAACTTCTGGATCTGCACGCCGGAAGCGCGGAGGACAGCATAGAGGTCCTGCAGGCGCAGCGGAACCTTTTCTTCTTCGGGGAACATTTCCTTCAGTTTTTCAAAGTCCTTCTCGGCCTGCACCAACTGCAGTTCGAGTTCGGCAATGCGGTGCTTCTTCGCGTTAATCTTGTCGAGTTCCGCCTGTGCAGAACTGAGTTCACGTTCGAGCCTGTCGCGCTCAGCCACGTACGGATTCCACATGTAGTCGTACACGTAGTAGCCCAACGCCAGAATAAGCACGGTTATGACAATCGCGTATATATTCTTTTTGTCTTTAAAATCGAAATTTCCCATACTAGCCATCCCCCAGGTCTTTCTTCATGACAACCTTGATGGTGAAGCTGTACGCCTCTTCGCCGTCGACCTTCGTCGTCGAAATGGTCATCAGCGAGACCTTCTCAACGCTGGCCTGCTTTTCGAGCTTGACCATGTATTCAGCCACCTCGGAAAAATCGAACGTCATGCCCTTCATTTCCAGGTTGTCTTCCGACACCTGGTTGAGGCTCGTGAGCCACATGTTCGGCGGCAGCACCGACGAGACGTTTTCAAAGAGCACAACCCAGCGCTTCTTGCTCACCTGGATGCTCTTGAGGGCATTGATCTTCGTATTGACAATCGCCTGCTTCTGCTCCAGTTCGCCAATCTTTGTAAGCAGCGGACGTTCGCGTTCAACTTCGGCCTTCACGCGAGTCACGTCGTTCTGGAGGTTCGTGATTGCTTCGTCTATCTGTATGTTGGCATACAAGAACCCGATAATTGCGACAATCAGCGCAACCGTGGGCCAAATAATGCGACGGTCCGTAACCCACGAAAGGTCCTTCTTGACCTTTCGATATTCCGGCGGCAAAAGGTTAATCGAAATGCAGAGAGCGCGTTTCGACTTTTTCTGCGCAGCCTTCGCCTTTTCCTTTGTCTTAGTTTTCTTTTCAGCCATTAGTCAAACTTCCTCATTGCAAGCCCAAGCGCTGGCGCAAGGATGTTAGAAAGAGCAAGGGACACGCCCGATTCGCCGACGACGCTCGCATCACATTCAACGTAACGGAACGGGTTCACCGTATCGGTCTCGATACCGGAACGTTCGGCAATAAATTCCTTCAATCCCTTCAGCGAAGCGCCGCCACCGCCAAGCAAAATCTTGTCGAGCGGTTCAGAATCTTCGGAAGAGGAGTAGTAGCGCAGGCCGAATTCCACCTGAGCCATAATGTCTTCGTAGGCCATCTGCATAGCCTGTTCCACTTCGGCTTCAGCGAACCCGTCCACGATGCCCAGATCGCCCGATTCAAAAATCTCGTGGCACTTGGCGGCATCGATACCGAGCGTATCGCCCAGTTTCGAAATGACGATATCCAGCGAACCACCGGTCATGGCACGCATCGAATGGAACTTGCCCTGCTGGATAAAGCCGATGCTCATCTTCTTTTCGCCGATATTAATAACGGCGGTCGTCTGCTTGAGGTCTTCTTCGGATGCTGTCGCCGTATAGGCGTTCAGGAGGCCGAAAATATCGACGTCCATCGCAGTAAGCTTGAGGCCCTTGACCGTAAAGAACTGCGCCCAGGAGTCGAGCAGAGCGTTCTTCGCAGCCACCACGTTCGCCTTGACTTCTTCACCTTCGCGGGATTCGATTTCAAAGTCGATAACGTTGTCCTGGTCATCGAAGGGAGGACGGGACTGCGCAGTCTGGAGAATAATTGCAGATTCGTTTCCGTTCTTCGGCACCTTTACGCTGATCCTGTCGACCAGCACGCCGCCCGCACCGGCACAGCAGTTCACGCAGGCGACAAGGTCCGTGTTGGAATCGCGAGTATGGCGCATCATCATCTTGGTGAGCGCCTCGCTCAAAAGTTCGTAACCGTCCTTTTCCTTCTTGCCGTCAGGACCGGTAACAGGTTCGCCATCGCGACGCTGGATTTCGCCATTGATAATGGCGCCCTCCGGCACAGGTTCGGTGTCTATCTCGACGACAACCTTGCCACCGCGACTGTTATGGTAAACCTTCACGTATTTGATGCTGTAATGGCCAACATCTATGCCGATAGTCTCGCGTTCTCCGCGAATTCGAGCTAACAAATCAAGTGCCAAAGTAAACTCCGATCGGAAACAGTACTATCCTAATTCTACCTTTATAAAAGCAAAATGTCAAGCGAAAAATGCACCTAAGTCATTGAAAATTAACTAGTTAGCGTCTTTTCACCACTTTCTTTGGCCTTTTTCCGCTTATTGACCTCGAATATGTATTGTAGGACACGTTCCTGGGTCCATCCGAAGGCCCCGGTAAACGACGCCGTCGTGGAGAAAAGTTCGGGGTAATCGGCGTTTTTATGCCCCAAATTGCGCAAAATCTCAATTTCTACGTCTTCAGGCCCGAAACTCGGGAGCTCGAACCGGATACGGATGTGCAGGCCACTTTCGCACTCCATCGGGAGCCCGATAAGGATACCGCCGGCAGAAAGGTCGTAGAGCATGCCATTACAGGTACTGCCATCCGCAAACACCGCTTCTACCGGGAAATTGACGATTTCACGCAACCAACGGCGCAGCTGCTGCTTGTCAAGTTGTTCCGAATGGCGAAGAACCAGTACCCCAGGCTCGCTCCCGCAAACTTTCACATTTGTAGAATAGACCGCATCCTCAGGACGGGTCCAGCGGATGCGCACTTCCTTCCCCTCGTACGAACTGGCGGGGCCGAAACTTCCGTCGTAAGCGACCTTCCATTTCTTTTCTTTTTGTGACAATATTTCGGAATGCTTGAGCTTACTCACCCCGTCCAGCAGCAAGTCCACGCGATTGCCAACATTGAACTGGCGCGTACTGGCGATTACTGAAAGAGGGTTAGAAGCATCGAACCCGAGTTTCTGGCGCAAGCGCGAAACGGCGTCAAGCGTTTCGTCGCGCACCATATCTACGTCACGGATTTCATAAAAATTTGATACAGCCGCCTCGAACAGGTGAGACGAATTCAATACTGCATCCTTGTTCTCGAACTTGGAGGCTCGGACAAGTTTCTCTAGCGTACGAATTTCCTTCGGAGTTAAGTTGTTCGCCGCCACCTTCTCGTCGAATTCCTTCGTGCCAAACATTTCTTCGTGTTCACGGCGAAAGTTCGACTTGTGGATTTCGATCAGGACCAGGAGAACTAGTCCCATTATGACGATGGTGACAACCCAAAGTAACTGCGAAGGCAAAATCATAGGCTACACCTCGGTCCACTCCCCGCCAATATAAGAGGCGACAATGGAAGACGGCAAATCCTTGCCCAGGAGCGGGGTGTTGCGGACCTGGCCGGCGAACAAGGTCGGGACGACCTTCATCGGGCGGTCCGGGTCCAGGAGGACCAGGTTCGCCCGTTCGCCCTTCGCGATAGCGGAAGGGCTGACGCCGGCCAACTGTGCCGGAGCGGTGGAAAGCAGTTCCACCGCGCGTGCGGCGCCAAGCCGCTCGCTGAGCGGTTTCCAGATGGCACCAAGAGCAACTTCCAAGGAAACCGCTCCCGGCACCGCATCTTCAAAGTTCACTTCCTTGTCCTGCCTGAGCACCGGGTCGTGGTTCACGCTAATGGCATTCACCACTCCGGATTCAAGCCCCTTCCACAAGGCCTCGCGGTCTTCGGCGGAACGGAACGGCATCGGCACATTGCAGTGCGAGTCGAGGTCGAACAGGCAGCTGTCGTCCAGGAGCAGGTGGTAGATATCCACGTCGCAGGTGACGTCTACGCCCTGAGCACGTGCGGTCTCGACGAGTTTGAGCGTCTCGCCGCAACTAACTTGTTTGAAATGCACCGGAACCTTGAGGAATCGGGCCATTTCCAAAATCCTGAAGGCGGCGATAGTTTCTGCGATACGCGGAATGCTCTTCATGCCCAGCGTGTCGGCGTAGCTGCCCTCGTGTACAAGCCCGTGATGGCGCAGCGAATCGTCGAGCGGCATAAAGAAGAAGCGCTTGCCCGTCATGGAACCGTATTCCATCGCAAGGCGCATAAAACGCGTGCGGGAGCAGTCCTGGTTGCCGTCACCGAAACCGACGGCACCGCCCTGGGCTAGTTCCACCATCTCGGCCAAATCCTTGCACTGGTAGCCCATGCTGAAGGCGCCCAGGAACGCAAGTTCTAGGCCGGACTTCGAAGCCAACTGCTGCATTGCGGTGAGCTTCTGAGAATCGTCAATCGGGTTTGCCGAGCTTTCGTAAAGCCCGCCAAAGAAGCCGCCACGGCGCATGGCAGAGACGCCATCCCTGAACGTGTAGATGTCATCACGCAGGGGTTCCTTGAAATCGAGTCCAAGGCCAAAGAGCGCCGGAAGCGCAAGCGCACCCTTCGCATCGAATTCGGGAGTGCCTTCGGGGGCGCTGTCGGCCCACTTTCCATCAACAAGGCACACCTTCGTCGGTTCACCGAACTTCCCGCCTACGAACGGGCGAACGTTGTTCAAAACCATATTACGCATTTGCACGGCCTCCAGCCAAAAGGTAAAGCACGGCCATACGCACGGCCACTCCGTTTGTCACCTGGTTCAGGATGACGGAATTCTCGCCATCCGCAATTTCGCTGTCGAGTTCCACACCGCGGTTGATGGGACCCGGATGCATGATGAGCACCTTGTCCTTCGCGCATTCCAGCAGTTCGTGGGTGATACCGAAGGTGTTGCGGTATTCGCGCATGCTGGGCAAGAGGGCGTCGTCCATGCGTTCCTTTTGCAGGCGGAGCGCGATGATAGCATCCGCATTTTTCACGGCCTTCTTCACGTCACTTTCCCACGTTACCTTGTCCATAAGTTCGGTATTGCGCGGGACCAGGGTGCTCGGTCCGCAGAGCGTCACGTGCGCACCCATCGTCGTCATGCCCCAGAGGTTACTGCGGGCCACGCGGCTGTGGCGGATGTCGCCCACGATAGTCACGTTCTTGCCTTCGAGGGTTCCCAGTTTTTCTTCGATGGTAAGCATGTCGAGCAGCGCCTGTGTGGGGTGCTCGTGCGCACCGTCGCCCGCGTTCACGATAATCGCGTCGCTGTTGTCGGCGAGGAACTTCGGCACGCCTGTCCCCTTGTGGCGGACAACCACGATGTCAATCTTCATCGCCTCGATGTTCCTGAGCGTGTCAACGAGGGTTTCCCCCTTTTTAACGCTGGAATTCGAACTCGTGAAGTTCACCGTGTCGGCGGAGAGTCGCTTTTCTGCAAGCTCGAAGCTCGTGCGGGTGCGGGTGCTGTTCTCGAAGAACAGGTTCACGACCGTCATGCCGCGAAGGCTCGGCACCTTCTTCACGGGGCGTTCCAGAATTTCACGGAATTGTTTTGCATTGTCGAGAATCAGGCGGATATCGTGCTTCGACACTCCGCGCAGCCCGAACAGGTGTTTAATCTCAAGGGCGCTCAAGCTAAGCCTCCACTTCTACGAGGTAAACTGAATTTTCGTTATCAATAGGTTCAATCATCACGCGGACTTCCTGGTTCTGTGCGGTCTCGACCGTAAGGCCCACGCAGTCCGGCGCAATCGGGAGTTCGCGGTGCCCGCGGTCCACCAGCACGCAGAGGCGGATGGCGGCAGGGCGCCCGAGGTCCAAAATGGCCTGCATGGCGGCGCGTACCGAACGGCCCGTATAGAGCACGTCATCCACGAGGATAACAGTCTTGCCTTCCACGGAAGCAGGCATCTCGGTAAAGCGCATCTCGGTGGAGGCGCTGGGCTTGCGGTAGTGGAAGTCATCGCGGTAGAAAGTCGCATCAAGGCAGCCCATCTCTATGGGCTTGCCGAACTTTTGCGAGAGTCTCTCGCTCAGTTTTTTCGCCAGCGGAATCCCGCGGCTTGCCATGCCAAGTACAATCAAGTTTTCGGCGGACGGATGCATCTTGGCAATCTTTGCAGCCATCTCGTCGAGGGCGAATTCCATCGCCTGCGCCGAAAGCAGTTCCTGAATACGTTTGCAGTTGTCTTTCATATTCAAGAATTTAGTAATCCGACATATAGTTTGGCGGGACAGTCCTCTAGAAAAGGCTGGCAATAACTAGTCCTTGAGGCAACGGACTGATTGAGCAGAATTTTTCCAGGAAAACGTAAATTCGGCCCCATTTCCATTTTTACTACGCCACATTTCCATGATGTGCACCATACCATGACCTGATACATACGGACTCTTCGTTGATGCCGTAAAAAAATGAGCCTCTTTACCTAAAGAACTGAATATCGGATAATCCAGATTTGACGGCTTATACCATTCGCCTGCAGGGGATGCGGAAAAACCAAAAGAATCGGTACCATTAGAAGTATCTTCTCCAGGAATTTCAGGCCAGCCACTGGCAGATAGCAAGTCAACATTTCCCCATCTCCAGTAATCCTTTTCGTCATTCTCTCCACCCACGGATTCAAGCAATATCACAAATTCATCCACAGTAGGCACATGCCACCCCTCCGGACACACCCCGCGGATAGGGTATTTCAAAGAACTCGCCGTATCGCTGTAACCCTTGAAAATTTTAGGGACAATACTGTCTAAAGGACACTCCGCACCATTGCCACACCCTTCTGCGTCAGAAGAGAAAAGCCCCGCACTATCCATCGCCGCGCTAAATACATACAGACGGCCATATTGTTTACAGTTTTCGGGGTCATCGTCATAGCAGAAACTGCTTGAATCCAAGGTTTCCGTGGGTTGCAGGTAAGCGTAGTTCAAGTTCTCCGCCATCCACCACTGGTCCCCGATTTTCACGGTCCTATACGTCTGTCCATCGCGGTCATCTTTTAGCTTGCCGTATTCGCATGTTTCACAACCTGTCACCTGCGCTCCCGAACTCGACGAACCCGCCCCATTGCGCGAAGAACATGATTTTTCCCCGTCTTGAGGCTTGGCGACAAAGGATCCATCATCACCGCAGGCGGTAAAATTCAAGGCAAAGACAGCGAATAAGGCCGTCCACGAAAGAAAAACGATTTTTTTGAGCATTGTCGCACACCTCCTTTCTGCAACATAATACCTTTATCTCCATATCACGTCAATAAAGGCACGCTTTTTTACCTATATTAAGGCGGTAAATTCAACAACTCCAAGGAGATTTTATGTTCAACCAGCTCGACAAACCGCAGGCAGGCGAAACCATCGCCATCATGAAAACCAACCACGGGACCATGAAGCTCCGCCTTTTTGAAGAACGCGTGGGCGAATGCGCCACGAACTTCATTGACCTTGCCAAGCAGGGCAAGTACGACGGCGCCCCCTTCCACCGCATCATCAGCGGGTTCATGATCCAGGGTGGCGACTTCACCCGCAGGAACGGCACAGGCGGGCACTCCGCCAAGGGCCCCGGCACCACCATCGGCGACAAGTACGACCCGTGCCTCACCCACATGCGCGGCGCCCTCAGCTGGGCAAAGACCGCCATGCCGAACTCCATCGGTAGCCAGTTCTTCATTGTCCACGGCGACAACGTGCACTTTTTGGACCACGACCAGGTGGGCCCCGGCCCCGCTGACGGCTACTCCGTGTTCGGCCAGCTCTACGAGGGCTTCGACGTGCTCGACGAAATCGCAAACGTCAGGACCGGAGCCATGGACCGCCCCATCGAAGACGTGATTATCGAGTCCGTGACCATCGAGAAGGCATAAATTTCACGGTGGCGGAGTTTTTTTGAAAAAAAAGTATTCCGCCCCCTTGACAAGAGTCAAATAATTTTCTCTATTTGGCTCACCTTTCGGGGTTATAGCTCAGTTGGTAGAGCGCCTGCATGGCATGCAGGAGGTCAGGAGTTCGACTCTCC
>JBGUQN010000019.1:0-26605 GCA_045131085.1 Fibrobacter sp. | reverse complement strand
AGTGGACGGTACTGGATTTGAACCAGTGACCTCTGCCGTGTGAAAGCAGCGCTCTAAACCAACTGAGCTAACCGTCCGAGGTAGGCGCAAATATATAAAAGCGCTTGACCCTTGTCAAGGGGTGGCTAGAGATACTTGTCTTCGGCGGCGCGGAGGATGGAGAGGAACTCAGCCGGGGTCTTCGAGGCGATGAGGTCCTTGCGCACGTTTCCGTCGGCCAAAAGGCGGCTCACGGAGGACAGTGCCTTGAGGTGCGGGCCCACGGTGTTGCCCGGGCTCACGATAAGGATGAGCAGGTACACGGGTTCGCCATCGAAGGACTGGAAGTCCAGGCCCTTTTCGACGGTAGCGGCGACCATGCACATACGGTCGACGTAGTCAATCTTCGTGTGGGGAACGGCGAGGCCGCATCCGATGCCTGTGGAACGGCTCTGTTCGCGGTTCCAGACGGCTTCGAATATCTCGTCCCTGTGCTCGAGCTTGTAGGCGTTGCACAAGGTATCCACGAGTTCGTTCAGGATGGCTTCCTTGGTGTCGCTCGAGGAATTGATCAAGATACAGTTGTCGACGAATCTTTCAGAAAGACGCATGTTCCTATCCTTTTTCTATTCCATGTAATATTTTAGAAAAATAAACGCTTTTTTTGGGGGCTTGTAGCGTTTAAATAATATTTTGGCCGGAAAAAGTGAGAAAATTGCTTCTAGAATTACAATTTTTGAATGATTTCGAGCGCATTTAGGGGAGAAACTAGGTTATCCAGTTCCTTGAAGGCCCTTTCCATCCTGGCTACTTCCACTTGGCCCGGCGCTTGCGCCTTGCCGATGGAGGCGTAGGTGAGGTTCGCGCCGACTTTGAGCGACCATACCCTGCTGGCGATGCCGGTTTCGCCCATCCCGAAGGCGGCGAACAGCTCGAAGTCGCTTGCAAAGTCCATCGCAAATTTGTACAGCCTTTCGCAGTCGGTGTCGCTGTTGCTCATGGCGGCAATCTTCAGGCCGTCTGCCTTAAGGCGCAGGCAGTCGCGGGCGAAGTCTGCTAGCTCCGGTTGGTTCGGAATGCGCAAGAAGTTGTGCTGCGAAACGAGGATGCGCGTTTTGCGCAAGTCGGTGAGGTTCTTGAGGTCGTGCAGGGCCTGCAGGCAGTCGTGCTCTAGGTCAAGCCATTCGGGCACTTCGGGCGCCTTGAGGATTTCGGACCAGAGAGGCAACCTCGAATGCGCGAGCCTGTCGGGGTATTTCCCGCCGTCGCGGGCGAGGCGGATGGTGCCAATCTGCATGGCGTGCGGGGCAACTTTCCTTACGCGGGCCGAAAGTCCGGGCCAGTCCTTCTCGTTAAAGAAATCGTAGCGGATTTCAAGCGCGTTGCAGGCCGAGATGTCCAGGAATACGGGGTGCATGCTGTCCGCTTCAATGGCGGAGAGCGCTTCCGGGCCGACTAGACCGACCAGATATTTTTCGTTGCTCGCAGGCATGCGGTAAATATAGTTATTCGTAGGCAGGGGATGGTTGTTTTTGTTTGAGTTTGTTGGCTGCAGCCTATGTAATTTTGCAACGGCCTCGGCTAAGATAGAGACTGCCTCTGTTAAGATGGCGGTCGTCTCTGAGTTTTAGTGACAGTCTCGCGGACCGTTACGGACTAAAGTCGCACCCTTGGTCATTTAGTCCGTAAAATTCTTGCTTGTATTTGTCTTGATGGCGCGCCTTTACGGACTAAAATCGCACCCTCGGCTATTTAGTCCGTAAAAAAATCAATTTATTACTTTGTTCTAAATGGAAAACGCCGCCGTCGGGCGAAATTTTACGGACTAACGCGCGACCCCACCGCATTTAGTC
Organism: Fibrobacter sp.; assembly: GCA_045131085.1. Lineage (GTDB taxonomy): Bacteria > Fibrobacterota > Fibrobacteria > Fibrobacterales > Fibrobacteraceae > Fibrobacter. The sequence continues at coordinate 24,773 of JBGUQN010000019.1, read as the reverse complement.
CGTAAGGCACCCCGCAGGCACCCTTCTGGCGGGCGCAAAATTACGGACTAAACCAACACCCCCCTGCAAAAAATAGGTAACGCCGGCAAAAATTCCGTGATAATACTGATGTTGCGGGCGTAATAGGCGGCGCGCGAACGTCGCGAACCCCGCCCGTAGCGTAAAGACCGAGGAATAAATTTCTAAATTGTACCTGAACAAAAAGGATTTATTATGGCCGATTGTAACGAGAAGAAAGAGAACCAGGTTCCCGAGATGATGAAGAAGGCGGAAGAATTCCTCGCCTCCAAGCGCCGCATTTTTTTGTGGGGCGGTGTCGATGACGAAAGTGCCGAACGCATCGTGAAGCAGCTTCTGTACCTCGATTCGCTGAACCACGAAGACATCGTGTTCTTCATCAACAGCCCGGGCGGCGTGATTTCCAGCGGCCTTGCCATCTACGACTGCATGAACGCCATCGAAAGCGATGTCGTGACGGTTTGCTGCGGCCAGGCGGCTTCCATGGGTGCAGTGCTCCTTACCGCCGGTGCGAAGGGCAAACGCGTTGCATGGCCGAACGCCCGCATCATGATTCACCAACCGCTCATCCATGGCGAAATTGTGGCGCCTGCAAGCGATATCCAGATTCAGGCCGAAGAGATGCTGCGCATTCGCAACATCACGGGCAAGATTCTGGCCGAGACGTCCGGACACACGATCGAAGAAATCGACCGCGATACCGAACGCGACAACTTCATGAGCGCCGAAGAGGCCAAGAAATACGGCCTTGTGGACAAGGTTGAAAGCCTCGTTTAATACGGAAGTTTTGTAATGGGATTTTTTTCCGCTATCAAGAGTGGGCTTGCCAAGACCCGCGACGCCCTCATGGGCGAACTCAAGGGCATTGTCGGCGCCGGAAAGATAACCGACGACACCCTCGAGGAACTCGAAGAACATTTGATCAAGGCTGACGTGGGCGTGGATGCCGCGTTCTTGTTGACGGATGCGCTCCGCGAACAGGCCCTGGGCAAGTCTCTTACGACCGAACAGGTGGTAGGCATCATGCGCTCCGAAGCGGAACGCCTGCTCAAGGACCCTCCGCCGTTTGAACTCAAGGGCAAACCGCACGTGGTGCTCGTCATCGGCGTGAACGGCGCTGGCAAGACGACTACGATTGGCAAACTCGCTGCCCGTTTTATTGGCGAAGGCAAGAAGGTGATGATCGCTGCCTGCGACACGTTCCGTGCTGCAGCCATTGAACAGTTGGAAACATGGGCTGAGCGTAGCGGTGCAGAATTCGTGAAGCACCAGGAAGGCTCCGACCCGGCAGCCGTCGCATTCGACGCCTGCCAGGCTGCAGTTGCCCGCGGGTGCGACGTGGTGCTTGTCGATACCGCCGGCCGCCTGCACAACAAGGACTACCTGATGGAAGAGCTTAAGAAGATTGTGCGCGTGATGAAGAAGGTGAATCCGGACTTCCCGCACGACATGTGGCTCGTGATTGACGGCAACACTGGGCAGAACACCATCAACCAGACGAAGATTTTCAACCAGAGCTTCCCGCTGACGGGACTCGTGGTCACCAAGCTCGACGGGACTGCGCGTGGTGGTGCTGTCCTCAGCATTGCAAGCTCCCTGCAGATTCCCATCCGCTGGATTGGCATGGGCGAACGCATTGATCAGCTTGTCCCCTTTAGCAAGTCCGAGTACGTGGAAGGGCTCTTCGAAAACGCACTCGAAGAACAGGAACCCTGATGCGGGGCTAAACCTCACGATGGCGGGATTGTTGCAAAATAGGGTGAATGGAACGCGGTCAAGCGCGTTTCGTTTTGCTTTTGCAATGTTTGCTGCCCTGCTAGTTGCCGGCTGCAGCGACAATTCCCCGAAGGTTGATGAAAATCTCGTGAGCACGTATGTGGAAGTCCGCATGGTGGAACAGACCTTTGGTGCGGAATCCCCGGCAGCGCGGCTCGCCCGCAAGGGAGTGCTCGAAAGGCATGGCTATACCGCCGAATCGTTTGCAAAAGCCTGCGACAAAGTCCTTGATGACGATGCCTTGTGGATCCCCTTCCAGCAGGCGGTAGTCGACAGGATAGATTCCCTGCTCGGCATTCCGAAGCCGGCTGCGAAAGATGCGAAAAAGAAAGAGGACAAGAAATGATTCGCATGCATTGTGCTCGTGTTGCCCGCGTCATGGCCGTTACCCTCCTCCTGATGGTGGGAGTTTCCAATGCCGCCATGAAGGGGCAGGCGCTTGTCCACTGGATGGATTACTCGGCCGCACTTGAAAAGGCTAAGAAGAATCCGAAACTCATTTTTGTCGATCTCTATGCGGACTGGTGCATTCCGTGCCGCGCGATGGATGCGACCGTCTATAGCGACCCGTCGGTTGCGGCACTCTTGAACAACAGGTTCTATGCGGTCAAGCTCGATGCCGAATCTCAGGATTCCATTGTGTGCGATGGCCAGAAGAAAACCGTGAAGCGCTGCTACTTTGACGTGTGGGAATTGAGCGTTTTGCCTGCGTTTGTACTCGTGGCGCCTAAAGGTCTTACTATATTGACTGTATCGGATTCCATGAGTCCGCAAGAAATGAAGTCTCTTCTTTTGCAGTTTCTGGTTAAAGAAGAGGAGTGGATAAAACGATGAATGGTGATGTCTATTTCTACTTGCAGGTGGCGTTCTGGGCGCTCGTTTTCTTGCTTGCGCTCTGTTACGGGATTTTCCCGGTCACGCTCCCGTTCGTGAGCGAACTGTTCAAGCGCCGTCACCGTGATATCGACGAAAATTTTGAACTGCCTACCGTATCGCTTTTGATTTCTGCGTACAACGAGGAAGGCGTCATCGAACGCAAAATTCATAACATTCTCGAAATCGACTACCCCAAAGAAAAGCTTGAGGTGTTGATAGGTGACGACGGTTCCGCCGACCGCACGGCAGAAATTATCGCGCGCTATGCCGACCAGGGTATTACTCTGGTGAAGGCCCCGAAGAACGCGGGCAAGGCAGCCATGCTCAATCGCCTGCAGAAAATCGCGAAGGGCGACATCCTCGTGTTCTGCGATGCGAACACGATGTTCTTCCCCAACGTGGTGCGCAAACTTGTGGCACCGTTCGAAGACAGGAAAATCGGCTGTACCTGTGGCCACTTGATCCTTTCGGACAAGAGCGGTAGCGTGCTCGGGCAAGGCGAAAGTTCCTACTGGGATTTGGAATCCGAAATCAAGAAGTTCGAGGGAATCCTCGACAGGCTTATCGGCGGAAACGGCGCCCTCTATGCCATAAGGCGCGAACTTTATACGGAACTCCCGGTCAAGAAGAGCGTCATGGACGACTTCTTCATCACCACGAAAATTCTGCAGAAGGGCAGTTTCTGTACGTTCGTCTCGAGCGCCATCGGTACCGAGCAGACATCGAAGGAAAGCATCGGTGAATTCCGCCGCAAGGTGCGCATTGGCCGTGCGAATTTCAACTACCTGTGGTCTTACCTGCCCTTGCTCAATCCGTTCCGCCCGCTGTTGGCTTATCTGTTCTTTTCACATAAGCTGTTGCGCTGGTTCTCTCCGCACCTTATAATTCTCATGTTCATACTGAACGCCCTGCTGCTCCCGTGCGGTGTGGTGTATTGCGTGAGTTTCGGGCTTATGCTCCTGATTGCGCTCCTTTGCGTGACGAAGGTTGTGCCCAGCGGTTACTACTTCATGACGATGAACCTCGCCTTGCTCAAGGGATTCTTCCTCTCGTTCTGTCGCGAAAAGAGCGGCGGGTGGGCGCGCGAAGCCAGAACCGACGAGTAAGTGTGAGGTTATATTTAGGTTGAGTGTTCGCGATATGAAAAGAGCCTTGACAGCCATCCTGTTTGCAATTGCATGCGCCTTTGTTCCGGCGAATGCCTTCACTATGGATTTGCAGGGCGGCATCGCGAACCATGTAAGCGAGATTACGCAGTTCAACATGAGCTTCTATGGGCATTGGTGGTATCCGATTGACCAGATGCTCTTTGTGGGCGTTGGCGGCGGTTATCAGGAACTCGACAACGTCGGGTACGTTCCGCTTTCTGGCAGCTTGTGGGTGCGACTCCCCATCGGGCGGCAAGTGCTCCCTGTCGCTACTGGCGATTTCGGCTACATGATAGGCAGCCGCCACCAGATGTTCTGGCGTGCAGGCGGCGGAATTGATATCAAGAACGGCGACTATTCTTCTATCCTGGTGATGGCCGGGTACCAGTTCCTTAACCACGACGGGCACGGGTACGTTTATCTCCATGCAGGAATCCTCGTGGAAATCTGATGATAAACAAAGTAATTGCTGCTCTTGTCTTATGTAGCTCGTTTTCGATGGGCTGTTTTTATGATGATGCGTCCATGATTTTGTTTTCGAAGGATACGACCGTAGATTGCATCAGGGTAAAGATTAGCTACCACAAGCCCATGGGAAATTGTAAAAGCCTGACTGTCGGCACGTCTGTGCCTTCAAATAGGAAATGCAGTGATTCTGCGGTTGTAAAGGGCTCTGAAATACCCGTTTACGATTTGACAGTAAATGATACCCTGTACAAGATTAAACTGAAACGGGTATATTCTGCCGATACTTTGATAAAACGTGCGGTGATAATTGATACGGTTGATTTGAAAAGAAACCGTCAATAAGGCCGTAAAAAAATCCCCCGGTTAAGGTTCATTTAAAGGATTGGAGCATGTTTGACAAAACAATTTGTGGTATAGCGCTTTTTGATGAAAATGACGATGTGATTTTTGGGTCTGTTCCGTCAGTTGATTTTTGTAAGTCGTTTAATGGCCCTAGTTTTTTAACGCCTTTTTATGCATGGAACTTTTAAGATGAAAATTTCTTTATTTTTGTTTATAACATTTTTTTTGTTGCTTGCTTGCGCTAAGGATTCGGGTGTAAACTCGGAAAAAAATAATTCTTCACAGGATTGTTGGGCTGGGGCGAACTTTATCCCTGACAAAGAAAGCCTTTATACAAGCGGCAGTGGTTTGCAAAGAATTGTCCATTCAGGTTCATGGCTTATGCTAGAAGATGCTTGGTCTATTCCTGCTGAAGGTAAATCTGGTTATCTTGTTCATGCTCCGCGTTTGTTTGTTTCTGCAATAGATGGCAATCGTTGGGATACGCTTTCTGTGCCGTCAAAAGGTTTCGTAAACAAAATCTTTGCTGATTCGACTGGATTTTTTGTCGGAACGACAAATGGGGATCTTTTGAAATACTTGCCCGATAGAGAAAGGTGGGAACGAATAAATGTACTTGATTCTTCTGATGGTGTAGTGTATACTGTTTATGGAATAAGCAAGTACGAGGGAAACTTAATAGTAAGTCTTGCTGGGTTCAAAGATTCAATAAGTAAGGAAATCGTATCTGTGGTTAGACTGCAGAAAGGTTCATCTTGGATTGATTTGGAAACCCCTCCTCTTCGTTATGAAACATCGGGATTAGGTACAGTGCCATTTCAATTTCATAAAGGTGTTGAACTGAATGGAAATTTTTATGCAGCGACAATGGATGGTGTTTTTGAACTTACTTCAGGGGCAAGACAATGGAAACAACTGCCGTTCCCACCGAAGGTCCAGTATACGAAGCAAGTTGTTCCTACTCAGATTTCGGAGATTCTTGTCCATAAAAACAATCTCGTTATTGTTGATGAATTGGCTGAGCTAGTATATGAATGGGATGCTTCAAGTAATAATTGGCGAGCAATAGATAGTTTGGTTCTTAGCGGGTTTGATAAGGATACGCTTGATTACAGAATACGGATCAATACGCCGCGAAATATCCATTCGCTCGTTTCTGATGGGAAACATTTATTTGCTGCGGGAAAGAATTCGTATCCCAAAGTCTATATGGGGGATTATGGGGAGCCGTATGGCGACATAAAAAAAGGATGGAGGTCTTTAGGTGGAGATTCTTGTGGTCAAGATAAAAGGATACCAACAACAGAAATATACAGTCTTGATATATATAATGGAATTCTTTATGCTGCTTCGTATGAAGGCCTTTTCAAAATCTCGCTTAAGAACTTAGATAAGATGATTGCTGACGAAAAGGATTTCTTTTAAAATCCGATTTGAAAAAAAATACAAGGCTTGTTGTAAGCGAAAATGAAAAAAGCGCCTCGTATGAACGAGACGCCTTTTAATTTCTATAACGAACGATTACAGCACGCCGTGGCAGGTACGGCTGATGACGTCGTCCTGCTGTTCCTTCGTAAGCGAGAGGAACTTGACGGCGTAGCCGGAAACGCGGATGGTGAAGTTCGCGTATTCGGGCTTTTCCGGATGGGCCTGCGCATCGAGCAGCTTTTCCACGCCGAACACGTTCACGTTCAGGTGGTGTGCGCCCTGGGCAAAATAGCCGTCCATCACGGTCACGAGCTTCTGAGCGCGTTCGTCGTCGCTGTGGCCGAGAGCGTTCGGGCTAATCGTCTGCGTGTTGCTGATGCCGTCGAGTGCGTATTCGTACGGGAGCTTGGCGACAGAGTTGAGCGAGGCCAAGAGGCCGTTCTTTTCGGCGCCGTAGCTCGGGTTTGCACCAGGAGCGAACGGAGCGTTTGCCGGGCGGCCGTCGGGCAGGGCGCCGGTAGCCTTTCCGTAAACGACGTTACTCGTAATCGTCAAGATAGACGTGGTGGGTTCCGCATTGCGGTAGGTGTGGTGCTTCTTGATCTTCGCGATGAATTCCTTGAGGAGCCACACGGCGATTTCGTCGGCGCGGTCGTCGTCGTTACCGTACTTCGGGAAGTCTCCCTTGACCACGAAATCCTTCACGAGGCCATCGTCACCGCGGACGGTTTTGACCTTCGCGTACTTGATGGCAGAAAGGCTGTCGACCACATGGCTGAAGCCTGCGATACCCGTTGCGAACGTGCGGCGCACATCGGTATCGATGAGGGCAAGTTCAGCAGCTTCGTAGTAGTACTTGTCGTGCATGTAGTGGATCAGGTTCAGCGTGTTCACGTAGATGCCTGCGAGCCATTCCAACATGATGTCGTACTTGTGCATCACTTCGTTGTAGTCGAGGTATTCGCTTGTAATCGGGGAGAGTTCCGGGCCGATCTGCATGCCGGGCACCAGGCCGCCCTTTTCGTCCTTGCCGCCGTTGATGGCGTAGAGGAGGGCCTTCGCGAGGTTCGCGCGGGCGCCGAAGAACTGCATTTCCTTGCCGGTCTGCGTTGCGGAAACGCAGCAGCAGATGCTGTAGTCGTCACCCCATACCGGGCGCATCACGTCGTCGTTTTCGTACTGAATGGAACTTGTGGTCACCGAGATGTATGCGGCGTATTCCTTGAAGTTTTCAGGCAGGCGCTTGGTGTAGAGCACCGTGAGGTTCGGCTCCGGAGAGGGGCCCATGTTCTCGAGCGTGTGCAAGAAGCGGAAGTCGTTCTTGGTGACCATGGAACGTCCGTCCTGGCCCATGCCGCCGACTTCGAGCGTGGCCCACACCGGGTCGCCGCTGAAGAGCTGGTTGTAGCTTTCGATACGGGCGAATTTCACCATGCGGAACTTCATGACCATGTGGTCCACGAGTTCCTGCGCTTCGCTTTCGGTGAGCGTGCCGTTCTTGAGGTCGCGTTCAATATAAATGTCGAGGAAGGTAGAGATACGGCCAACGCTCATGGCGGCGCCGTTCTGCGTCTTGATGGCGGCGAGGTAGCCGAAGTAAAGCCACTGGAAGGCTTCGCGAGCGTTCGTTGCCGGGTCAGAGATGTCGAAGCCGTAGCTTGCGGCCATCACCTTCATTTGTTGCAAGGCGCGGATCTGTTCGGCAACTTCTTCGCGCAGGCGGATGACGTCGTCGGTCATGGTGCCGTCGCCGATATGGGCGAGGTCGTTCTGCTTCTGCTTGATGATGTAGTCGATACCATAGAGGGCCACGCGGCGGTAGTCACCCACGATACGGCCACGGCCGTAGGTGTCCGGGAGGCCGGTGAGCAAGTGGGCCTTGCGGACGGCGCGGATTTCCGGAGTGTATGCGTCGAACACGCCCTGGTTGTGCGTCTTGTGGTAGTCAGTAAAAATCTTGTGGAGTTCGGCACTCGGCTTGTAGCCGTATTGCATACAAGCTTCTTCGGCCATCTTGATACCGCCGAACGGCATGAATGCGCGCTTGAGCGGCTTGTCGGTCTGGAGGCCCACGACCTTTTCGAGGTCCTTCAGGGATTCGTTGATGTAGCCCGGCTTGTGGCTCGTAATTGTCGAGACGATGTCGGTGTCCATGTCAAGGACGCCGCCGTGTCTGCGTTCTTCGGCCTGAAGGCTCTGGAGTTCGCCCCACAACTTCTGCGTTGCGTCGGTCGGCCCGGCCAAGAAGGACTTGTCGCCTTCGTATGCCGTGTAGTTGCGTTGAATAAAGTCGCGGACGTTGATTTCGTCTTGCCAGAGTCCGCCGTTAAAGCCTTTCCAAGCTTCGTTCATTATGTACCTCTTTGCTCGGAACCCTACACCCTTATAAGCGGGTCCGAGGCTTTTGTTTCTTTGTTTTTTCTTACACCGCAATATAGCAAGTTCCACGTCCTCGGGAGGTGGTTTGAGGTGCGGAAAGGTGCGGTTTACTCGGGGCTGTAAACAACCCCGGTTGTAACCTTTTGCAAGTCAAAGGATTAGACAAAAAATGTAAAAGAAATTGCTCGAAAAATGTAAAAGGAATTACTCGAATCGGAGTGCTTCGATGGGGTCGAGGTGGCTCGCCTTGCGGGCGGGGTACCAACCGAAAAATACGCCGGTGGCAAAGCACACGCCAAAGCTTACGACAACGCTCATCACCGATACGCTCATGGGCCAGTTCATCACGTTCTTCACGATTTCGGAGGCAGCAACTCCGAGCGCGATTCCGATGGCGCCGCCGAGCAGGCTGATGATGACGGATTCGAAAAGGAACTGCAACAAGATGTCGCGACCGCGGGCGCCAATAGCCATGCGGAGCCCGATTTCCTTGGTGCGTTCGGTCACCGAGACGTACATGATGTTCATGATGCCGATGCCACCTACAAATAAGCTAATGCCTGCGATAGCGGTAAGCACCAGCGAAAGCAGGTCAGACGTGCTCGTGACCATCGTAATCATTTCTTCTTGCGTAAAGATGCGGAACGGGTCGGTGGGCTTTGTCCAGCTGCGGCGTTCCTTCAAGATGCCCATGATTTCTTCGGTCGCCTTCGTGGCGTAGCCTTCGCCGATGGAGTTTGCGAGAATCTGGCGGATCTTTGTCGTCGCGCCGAAGCGCTTCATCACGGTCTGGTAAGGCGTGAAAATCACGTCGTCCTGGTCTTGCCCGAAATCGCCGGAGCCTTTCGCCTTGAGGGTGCCGATGACTTTCAGCGGAATATTCTTGTAGCGGATGGTTTTCCCGATGGGGTCTGCATCTGCGAAGAGGTTCTTGACGACGGTCTGGCCGATGACGCATACTTTTGCCATGCGGTCGGCTTCGTCATCGAACATCACGCCGTCGGCGATTTCGTAGTTACGTATCTTGAGGTAGTCTGCCGACACGCCGGAAAGGCTCGTGGGGGAGTTGTTGTTGCCGACAATCGCCTGCCCGCCCACCGAAATCAGGGGCGATACGGCATCGATATAGGTGGCCTCGTTCCGGAGCGCAATCACGTCTTCTTCTTCGAGCGTTTCGGTAGAGCTGCTGGCATCCATCTGCACGCCGCCGCGCCTGCTCTGGTTCGGCATGATGGTGATGGCGTTCGTGCCCATCGCGGTCATCTGCTCCTTGATGGATTTCTTGGAGCCTTCGCCCATCGCGACCATGGTAATCACGGCGGCAACGCCGATGACGATACCGAGCACGGAGAGGAATGTGCGCATGCGATTACGCAGCAGCGCCTTGAGGGAAATCTTTATGAGGGTAATCGGGCCCATTATTCCTCCTCGTCAAATTGTTCTGGCGGAGGGAGCGCCTCGAAGGCGGCTTTCGCGTCTTGCATGTCGTTCTTTACGTCTTTTTTCAGGAGCCCGTCGCGCAGCGTTACGGTGCGTTCGCTGAAGGTCGCAATGTCGGGTTCGTGCGTCACGAAGGCGATGGTCTTGCCTTGCCTGTGAAGTTCCTGGAAAATCATCATGATTTCGTAGCTGGTTCGCGTGTCCAGGTTACCGGTTGCTTCGTCGGCGAGGATAATCACGGGGTCGTTCACCAGGGCGCGTGCGATGGCCACGCGTTGCTGCTGGCCGCCGGACATCTGGTTGGGCAGGTGGTTCATGCGGTCTTCGAGGCCTACCATCTTGAGCGCTGCCACGGCACGGCGGCGGCGTTCTTCGGCCGATATTTTCGGGTTGTACAGGAGCGGCAGTTCCACGTTCTCGATGGCGGTAGTGCGGCTGAGCAGGTTGTAACTCTGGAACACGAATCCGATTTTCTGGTTACGGATTTTCGCAAGGGCATCTCCCTTGAGCTTTTCGGTGTGTTCGCCGTCCAGAATGTAGTGGCCGGAGGTCGGGCGGTCCATGCACCCGAGGATATTGAGCATCGTAGACTTGCCGGAACCGGACGTTCCCATGATGGTCACGAATTCTCCGGGGTAGATGTCGAAGGAGACTCCGCGCAGGGCATGCACGGTTTCCTCGCCCATCTTGAAGTCGCGGCGGAGGTTCTGTATCGAAAGTATGGGGCTTTTTTGCGTCATTTTCGTTAATTTAGATGCGTTTGCAGGTTTTTTCGTTGCATTTTGGCCCTAAGATAAATATCTTTATAGTGGTTGTGTGGCAAAATTCCGCTCGATAGGGCGGGATGTTTTTTGCCACCTTTTTGTTTTTTGCTAGCTTTTGTAATAAATATGTACTGATCCTTAGATGCACGTATGTTGTCGTGTGATAAGGACTTGGAGATTTCTTGATGGATAACAAGGTTCCGCAAACCGCGGCCGCGCCGAAGCCCGAAGATGATGAAATCGATATTTTGGAAATATTGATGTTCCTCCGGACAAAATGGCGTTTCCTGATTATTTTCCTCATTTTGGGCGTCTGTGCTGGCGGCCTTGCCTCAATGTGGTTGCGGCCGGCCTATAACAGCGATATTCTGCTTCAGGTTGACGTGAAGGGCAACAAGTCCGCGAAGGCCCTCGGCGAAATGGGCGCCCTGCTCGATGTATCGACCCCGTCCGAAGCCGAGATGCAGCTCATCAAGAGCCGTATGGTGCTTTCGTCCGTCGTCGAAGAAGAACGCCTGTGCTATTCCGCCACCCCGCTCAGCAAGGCGGACCGCCTGTTGCACCACGAGGGCCGCATGGACCTCGAATACCTCAAGATCCCGAAGGCGGTGACGGAAGCCAAAATCAAGATTGTTGCCCGCGTGCTTGCAGATTCGACATCGTATGAATTGCTGGGCGACGAGGAAAACGTACTCCTGAAGAAGGGTGCTGTCGGCGAAACATACCGCCTGCCCTATGGGGGCGATACGCTTGTCGTGTGCGTCCGTTCCATTGCCGCAAAGCCCGGCCAGATGTTCAGGCTTTCTTCAATCCATCCTCAGATGGCGGTTGCGGGCCTCTTAAAGAAGCTGCATGTCTCTGAAGAGGGCAAGAATTCCGGCATTATCCGCGTATCGACGTCCAACCTGTACCCCGACCGCGTGGCAAGCATTTTGAATACGATTGCCAATACGTACCTCAAGCAGAATATCGAGATGCGCAGCGCCGAAGCGAAGAAGACCCTCGAGTTCCTGGAGGAACAGCTCCCGGGCGTGAAGGCCAAACTCGATTCTGCAGAACACAAGCTTACCTCGTACCGCCATACGAAGGGCACTATCGACCTTTCGGGCGAAACGCGCATGCACCTGGAAAAGGATGTGGGCCTGCAGCAGAAACTCCTGGAACTCGAACAGAAAAAGCAGGAAGCTTTGCGCTTGTTCCAGGCGGAACACCCGACCATCCGCACTATCGAACAGCAGCAGGCCAGGCTCCGCGGTGAACTTGCCAAGCAGCAGAAGGCTGCAGAAAAGCTCCCGCTTACGCAGCAGGAAGTCCTTTCCCTGCAAGAAGAGGTGGAAGTCAACAACAGGCTCTACACGAACCTCCTGAACAATATCCAGCAGCTCCGCGTGGTGCAGGCGGGTGAAGTCGGTAACGTGCGCATTGTGGACCGCGCCTATGTGCCTATCAAGCCCAGCAAGCCGAACCGCAAGCTCATCTTCTTGGGCGTGGTGTTCGGGTTCTTGCTCTTTGGCTGTGCGCTCGTGCTTGTACGCCGCATGGCCCAGAACGGGGTGACGAGCAGCAGCGAACTTGAACTGGCTACCGGTATTGGCGTATACGGCAAGCTCCCGATGATAGGGAAGGATACCGTAAACAACGTGCTCAAGCCTGTTGTGCATGAAAACCCCGACGAACCGTTTGCCGAAGGCGTGCGCGCCCTCAGGACGGCCCTCGAGTTCTCCCTGATGATGGACAAGGACAAGGTGCTCATGGTTTCTGGCCTTGTCGAGGGTGTGGGTAAGTCTTTTGTTTCTATGAACCTCGCAAGTTCCTTTGCCATGTCGGGCAAGAAGGTCTTGCTTGTGGATATGGACCTGCGTCGTGGGCACATGTTCGAACGCAGCCACAAGGGCCTGTGCGAAATGCTCCGCACCGATAACTATTCCGACGAATATATTGAAAAGATTTTCGAAAACTTCTATGTGCTCGCATCTGGCAAGCGTGTGGTGAACCCGGGTGACTTGCTCGGCAAGGATCGCTTCGGAAAATTCCTTGATGTGGCACGCTCCCAGTACGATTTGATTATCCTGGATACGCCGCCGGTGTTCCAGTGCAGTGATGCGCTGCTTGTCGAAAAATATGTCGACCACATTTTGTGCGTGCTCAAGTACGCCTCGCATTCCATGGAAAGCATCCAGGATGCGCTGGCCATGTTCGACCGCAGTACAGATAAACCTTTGCCGAAGGCTTTCGTGTTCAACAAGTGCGAACACAGCCGCTCGGGGTATGGCTATGGTTACTATGGCTATTACCGCAAGAAGTATTAAACACACAAAGGAGAATAGATGAAAAAATCATTCGCTCTTCCATTACTAGCCGTAGGCTTAGCCTTCGCCCAAAGCGGGTTGATGGCCGGGTCTGACGGTCTTCACCAGCAGAATGCCTACACCCTAGGCCAGTGGAATGTCGCCATTGGCGTGGGTGGCGACCTTGCGCTGGATTCCTGGAGCTTGAGCCGTGGCGGTCAATACACTGCAAACGGCAAGACCTACGGGCTCAACGAATGGGACGGCTCCCTTTCGGGCAGAGTCAATCTGGGAATCGGTCTGCTTGACTTCTTGGATGTGGGCGCAAGCCTTCCTCTGTACTACGAACATGCAAACGACAAGTCTGGAGTTGCCGGATGGTACGATATGTGGACGACCAGCCGTGGTGACCTCGACCTGTGGTTGAAGGCCCGCATTCCGTTCGACGATGACCGCGTTTTCGGACTTGCGGCCATGTTCGACTTCTACATCCCGACGGGTGAAACCTCCGTGGGTATGCGCCCCCGCCATGCCTGGTACCTGAACGACCAGGGCATTACGCATCCGTTTACCGCCGATGCGTTTGCTGTGGCCGGAACCCTCGTGATGACTCTCGACTTCTCCAAGGTGAACGTGCCCATCCGCTGGAACGGCCATGCCGGCTTCGTTTACGCTACCGGTGACGGCCAGGCCAACACGTTTGTGTATGGCACGGGCTTGAACTGGCTCCCGCTCTCCTGGATGGATGTCTTTGCCGAATTCTCTGGCGAATTCCGCGTAGAAGAAACTGGATACCCGCGTGACCCGATGGACGACCCGATGCTCATTACTCCGGGTCTGCGCTTCCACCTGCCGTGGGGTATCGACTTCGCTATGGGTCTGGATGTTGCTGTCCGCGCTCTCAAGAACTTCCGTTACGACTACAAGAAGGAAATGAAGAACGTCGACGACTACATCGTCCACTACATGGATGAAAAGGGCCACAGGGCTACTTACGGTTATGTGCCGACTCCGCTTTATGCCGGTACTGCCGCTCTTACTGTTCGCTTTGGCGACAGGAAGAAGGACTCTGATGGCGATGGCGTAGAAGACAAGAAGGATAGCTGTGCTAATACTCCGTCCGGCGCCGTGGTCGATTCCCTTGGCTGCCCGCTCGATAGCGACAAGGATGGCGTCCTCGATGGATTTGACAAGTGCCCGGCTACTCCGGAAGGCGCTACCATCGACTCTGTCGGTTGCCCGTTCGACACTGACAAGGATGGCGTTTACGATGGCCTCGACAAGTGCCCCGAAACTAAGGAAGGCGCAAGCGTCGGTATCAATGGCTGCGAAGGCGACTTCGACAGCGATGGCGTGGAAGATTCCTTCGACCGTTGCCCGAACACTAAGCAGGGCGTGCCTGTCGATTCTTCGGGCTGCCCGCTCGACACCGATAAGGATGGCGTGTCTGATGATGCTGACAAGTGTGCCGATACTCCGTCTGGCTTTGCCGTTGACTCTACCGGCTGCCCGGTCGATACCGACAAGGACGGCGTGCCCGATGCTCTCGACAAGTGCTTGAATACTCCGGCTGGCCTCGCGGTTGACTCCGTCGGCTGCCCGTCTGATACTGACAAGGATGGCGTGCCTGATGGCGTTGACAAGTGCCCGGATACCAAGCCCGGTACTCAGGTGAACGCTGAAGGTTGCGAAGGCGACTTTGACGGCGACGGCATCCCGGATGCTGTTGACCAGTGCCCGAATACCAAGCAGGGCGTGCCTGTTGATTCTACCGGCTGCCCGTCTGATGCTGACAAGGATGGCGTGTTTGACGTGAATGACAAGTGCCCGAACACTGTTGCCGGAACGACGGTGGACAACACCGGTTGCCCCGCTGACTTCGACAAGGACGGCATTTCTGATGACGTTGACCAGTGCCCGAACACCAGGGCTGGCGTGACGGTTGATTCTCTCGGCTGCCCGCTCGATGAAGACAAGGACGGCGTACCTGATGGCATTGACCAGTGTGCCGGTACCCAGAAGGGTGCTCCGGTTGACTCCGTCGGCTGCCCACTCGACACCGACAGGGACGGCGTGGCTGATTATCAGGACAAGTGCCCGAACACTCTCGAAGGCATCAAGATTGACAAGAAGGGCTGCCCGGTCAACAAGAAGGAAGACCTCGAATTCCTCAAGAAGGGCGTCCAGTTCAAGACCGGTTCTTCGAAGCTGACCAAGGCTAGCTACAAGACTCTTGATAACATTATCAAGCTCTTGAAGAAGGTCGAATCCGCCAAGATTGAAGTCCAGGGCCATACGGACAACACCGGTTCTGACGTGAAGAACAAGAAGATTTCTCAGGAACGCGCCGACCAGGTGGCAGAATACTTCATGAAGAAGGGCATTGCCGCCGAACGTCTCCGTGCTGTGGGTTACGGTTCCGAAATGCCGATTGCCGACAACAAGACGAAGTCTGGCCGCTCCAAGAACCGTCGCGTGGAACTCGTTCCGTTCGACTAATCGAAGCTAGGTTCTAGAAACTAAAAGGCGCCTGCAGAAATGCGGGCGCTTTTTTAGTAACTATATTATACCCCGTGCTCCATTTCATCAAGTACAACGCCATCGGTATTATAAATACCCTCATCACGCTTGTGGTGTCGTGGGTGTTGTTGCATCTATTGGATTTTAGCCTGGAAGTTTCGAATTTTCTCGGGTTTGTCGCGGGCGGTATCAACAGTTACCTCATGAACCGCATCTGGAATTTCAAGAGCGCAAACCGCAAGCGCACCGAGATTGTCCGGTTTATAGTCGTGTTCCTTCTGAGCTATGCGCTGAACTTTGTCGCACTGGAAGCCTGCGTGTACGTACTTAACCATGCGGCCTGCCTGCAGCCGTTCTGCACTTGGGTTTCGCAGTTCATGAAGCCCTCTTATGTGGCGAACATCGTAGCGAACATCGTGTATGTGCTGGCGAGTTACACTCTGTATAAAAAGTGGGTGTTCAGGAGCGGCAAGTAGATAATTTTTTTAGGTTAGAAATATGAATTGGATTGAAGGCAAAAAGTGTTCCGCGGAAGATGCCGCGTCGATGATTCACGATGGAGATATCCTCGGGGTTTCGGGCTTTACGCTTGCCGGCTACCCCAAGGCTGTCCCGCTTGCGCTCGCGGCCCGTGCCGAAAAGTTGCATGCCGCAGGCGAGCACTTTCAGGTGACGCTTTATGCGGGCGCCTCTACCGGCGACAGCTGTGACGGGGCATTGGCCCGCGCAGGTGCGCTCAAGCTCCGCATGCCTTACCAGAGCAACCCGAGCCTCCGCAAGGGTATTAATGACGGCAGCATCCGGTATATCGACGCCCACCTCGGCAAGATGGGTTACCTTGTGCGCACGGGCGCAGTCCCTGCGCCCACTGTCGCCGTGATAGAAGTGAGCGCCATATTGCCCGATGGCCGCGTGTGCCTTTCTACCTCGGGCGGCAATTCGGTATGCTACCTGGACATGGCGCCGAAAATCATCCTGGAATTGAACACCCGTTTGGGCGACAGCTGCATCGGCATGCACGACGACGCCCTGCCCGAACTCCCGCCGCACGCAAAACCCCTGCCGGTCTATTCTGCCGGCGATCGCGTTGGCAACGATTTTGTCAAGATTGACACGAATAAAGTAATTGCAATTGTCGAGAACGACGGCTTTGACGAGGTGACCCCCTTCGTGGAACCCGATGAAGTATCGAAGAATATTGGCGAACGCATTCTGGACTTCATCCGCTTCGAGGAATCGCACGGCAGGCTCCCGAAGGGAATGGCTTACCAGAGCGGCGTGGGCAAGGTGGCGAATGCCGTCCTTTGCGCGATGGCCGACGACGATCGCCTCGGCCGCATCGACCTGTTTACCGAAGTCATCCAGGAGGCGGTGCTCCCGCTACTCAAGAAGGGCAAGCTCGGTGTCGCCTCCGGTACGGCGCTCACGCTTTCGCAGGCGGCCCAGCAGGAGTTCGTGCAGAACGCCGCAGAATGGAAAAAGCACTTCATTCTCCGCCAGCAAGAGGTGAGCAACAGCCCCGATATCATCCGCCGCGTAGGCGTCATCTCGATGAATACCGCCCTCGAGGCCGACATTTTCGGGAACGTGAACAGCAGCCTTGTATGCGGTTCGGCCATGATGAACGGCATCGGCGGTGCAGCGGATTTTGCACGCCATTGCGCCCTCGGGTTCTTCTTGACTCCGTCGGTTGCGAAGGGCGGCGCTATCTCCAGCATTGTGCCCTACGTGAGCCATGTGGACCATACGGAACACGATACGCAGATTTTCGTGACGGAGCAGGGCCTTGCCGACCTCCGCGGGCTCCCCACCGAGGAACGCGCGCGCCTCATCATCAAGAACTGCGTGCACCCTGATTTCAAGGACGAGATGACCGATTTCTTGGAATACGGCCTGCGCCATGCCAAGGGCTTGCACCAGCCCCTGCCTCTGGACAGGGCTTTCGAGATGCATTTGCGGTTCCTTACAACTGGAAATATGAAAAAATAGCCCGTTTGCCGTCCCTTTTGTAAAAAAAATGTTATTTTAAGTAAAAAAGTTCCGCGTAGCGGGATTGGGTAGGATAATTATGGCTACGAAAAAGGGAGGCTTCAGGATCATTGTTCCTTTTTGGTTCGCACTATTTGCGGCCGTTTCTGTACTTGTCGCTTGCGGGGACGATTCCGCGAGTTCGTCGGCAGATGAGTACGATACGCCTTCTTCCGATAGCAATAATCCTTCCGAAATGGATCTGAGGAGTTCTTCTTCTTGGAATTTCTTCTATTCTTCTATCGGGTCTATTTCTACCAATCCGGATTCGGTAAATGTTCAGGATTCGTTGAAGGGCCGGGACACCATTCCCGGGAATCATGATTTTGTCAGGGATACCGACTGGGTTTCCACTTTCGATTTTACTGGCGTTTCGCTGGACAAGTACGCATCCCCGTTCATCTCGCTGGAGGGTGCAACCACAAGTGTGTACGAAGCGGGTGCCACCGATACCGCGGTCTTTATGTCGCCCTTTGTTACGGTGAACCTTGCCGGCGTTACGCTGTTGGGCGCCCCTGCCCAAAAGATATCGCTGTCGCTTACCGTTGACCTTTCTGAAAGCGAACAGGTAGAAGTAAACCTGTTCAACCATTTGCTGTCGGCCCGTGCGCTTACCTACGAGTGGAAAGGTCTCGGACAATTTGAGGAAGCCTTTAGCAAGGCTGCGGCTGATGTCTGGAAGGCCTTCCGCTTGCCCGAGATTGCTACCGGTGCAACTCAGGAGGAACAGGATGGTGCGAGCCTTGCCCTGCACGTGATGGTTTCTCACCGCATGCTCGAAAGTGGGGCCGCCTTCCTTGACTCGTTGACGGCGGGTATTGCAAAGGCGGGCGATTGGGCGGATTCCCTCCAGCGTATTTCCATAGCGGACTGGGTGCTGGAACAGGATGCTACCGACGGTTTCGCCACTATCCGAGCAGATATTGCTGCAAGCGGCCTTGCTAGCGCACCCGACTTTGAATACTACCTGCGCGCTTTCTACCGTAGCGTTCTCGGGCTTGCTGACTGCGATGCCAACAACATGGATTCCATGTTCTTCGTAGGGAACAAGGCAAGCCGTTTCTATGCGCCTGCTGCTTCGGACTATACTCAGGCCAAGGAGCGCTTTGCCTGCAGGGTAAATGGCGGGCTTGAATACGTACCCGACGAAATGAAGGATACCTTCGGCTTTGGCGCCGGCAGTGAAGGCGAAGTCCGCGTGGGAGCCTTCAGCGGCAACAAGTTCTACACGTATGATGGCGGCACCTGGAGGACGGCGACCGCTGTTGAAAAGGATTCTTACTTTGTTCAGGCTTCTGCTACGAGCGCCTTCCGGGATGTCCAGGATGTCTACGAAGCCATCAAGCCGAACGAACGCGTGATATTTATCCTCCGCCATGCAGAACGCGGCGATGATACAAGCAAGGGCGGCACCCTTACGTCGAACGGCAAGAATCAGTCGAGTGATTTGGGCAAAAAGCTCACG
Source organism: Fibrobacter sp. (assembly GCA_045131085.1). GTDB lineage: Bacteria > Fibrobacterota > Fibrobacteria > Fibrobacterales > Fibrobacteraceae > Fibrobacter. Next base: position 5,833 of record JBGUQN010000019.1, on the reverse strand, counting down.
TTCCATACCGAAGACTTTGTGCTGGGTGCATCGGAGTTCCTGCGTGCGCACCAGACTGTGGAATACATTGCGCGTGGCCGTGGCCAGCAGTACGACATCCGCGATACCTTCCCGCAGCTCAACGACGACTGGTACATAAAGGACATGGATGCAAGCAACAAGGCCAAGGATGAATGCGGTGGCGGTTGGGAGGTGACTTCCAAGTACGCTTACACCGGCGCTTACACGACCGGAACAACCCCCGCATTCTACAAGCTGGACGAACGTTCCGTCGAACTCATCGAAGATGTTATCCTCGCCAAGTACAATGACCCCACGCAGCGGTTCGTTATGCTCAGTTCCCATGACAAGGTGATGGTCCCGCTGGTGGTTTACTGCACGAACAAGAAGGTGAACCTCAAGAAGCACGATGGCGGAAAATGGCTCAATTACCTTGCGGGCGTCGCAATTATCATCGATGAACTGGGAAATCGGCGCTATATCCCCGTGAGAGGCCTAAGTTCTGCCTATATGTAGTTGAATTTTGGGGGGAATTTACTAATGTTCAATTTTATGAAGACGTTTTGGCCTTTAGTACTGATCGCCTTTTTTTTGACATGCTGCGGATCTGACAATCCGACAGGTGAAGACGTATTGGACGGGGATTCGTCTTCGAGCGGTTTTGAAAGCAAGCCGGGGGATTCCGGCAGTTCGGGTAAGTCATCCAGTTCGCATCACCATCATCATCATGGGAGTAGCTCCAGTGCTAATCCGGGTGTACCCGATGCAGTTAAGGATACCCTTATTCAAGATACGACGCAGGTAACGGATGTAAATCAGTTGCCGGAGTGCACTGCCCAGAAAGAGGGCGAGTCGTTCCTGGTGGTGAGCGAGAATGTCCTGTACTTCTGCATGAGCAACCAGTGGGTCCCTTCCGATGTAGTGAAGGAATATTTTGAAATGGGCTGCCGCAATGGCATGCTCGTTATCAGCAACCCGGGCGAAGAAATTGTAGAGTCTAGTTCTTCGAGTGGCGGAACTTCGCCGTGGGGCGGGAACTTCGGTGGCTATGGCGGTGGCCAGAACAATTCGACAATGGACATGGATACCGAACCGCGTATCGTGGGTGCGCATATCCTGGGCATTGCAGAAAAGGGCCCGTTCCGTTACGGCACTTCGGTAAAGATTGTGGAACTCGACAGCATGCAGCGCCTAGGGGATTCCAAGCGGAGCCACAAGACCTGCATTACGGATGCTTCCGGCAATTACAGCTTTGACAGTGTAGACCTGGCTTCGCCGTACCTGCGTATAGAGGCGAACGGGTATTTCCAGAATGAACTTACCGGCGGGCTTTCTTCGCACACGGTTACGTTGAAGGCTATTGTAGACGTGACGAACCGCGATACGGTGAACGTGAATATGCTGACCCACATGGAAGCCGAACGCGTGCTGAAACTCGTGGAGAACAGCGGCAACAACCAGCCTATACGCGCCGTGAAGGCTCAGGCCTTGAAGGAAGTCCTCTCTTCGTTCGAGATAAAACTCGGCGGATCGTCTAGTGGAACCGGTGGTGGCTATGGCGGCTTTGGCGGTTGGGGCCAGCAACAGCAGACCACGACCACTACGGATGGCCGTTTTGCCGAAGATATCAGCCTGTTCGACGGCGATGAATACAGTGCAGCACTCCTTGCGGTTTCAATCATGATGCAGCGTAAGGGCTCCGGAAGTGAAATGCTCCAGTATGCATCGGGCATTGCCGAACGCATCAAGGGTAACGGTAACTGGGACGACAACAACGCGAAGGCGGACCTGGCCGACTGGCTCATGGTGCTCGATACGAGCGGCGCCTACGGGACCATCAGGTCGAATGTCGCCAGCTGGAACAAGGGCGAAGTCCCGGACTTTGAAAAGCACCTGCGCAACTTCTGGACGGGCATTTACCAGTTCGGTAGCTGCGGAACCATGAATGCGGGGCAGGTCAAGTACGTCAACAACAGCCTGAGCAAGTTCTTTATTTCGTACTACGAACAGCCCGAAGGCACACGCACCCGCTTTATCTGTGATGGCGAAACGCACCAGTGGCGCACGGCAACCGATATCGAAAAAGATACGGTGGGCTTTGGCAAGGGCGATTACGACGGCCAAATCAAGAGCGGCATGATTAACCAGGACCGCTACTACGTTTACGAACAGAGTAAGGGCAAGTGGCGCGAGGCCACCTCGGATGACATCATGGAATTCGAAGACCTCAAGGACGTGTATGCTAGCCTCGGTGCAAATGACAGGGTAATCTTTATCTTGCGCCATGCGGAACGCACGGACGATACGGGCAAGAAGGGCCACTTGACGAGCAACGGCAAGACCCAGTCGCAGTCCGTGGGTGCAAAAATGAAGGGCGAAAAGATTGCGTTTGCGAACTCCACGTATACGCGTAGTTACGAGACGTGCGAAAACGTCGCTACTGGTGCGGGCGTTACCCCGTTTGTTTCGGATACGATTGCAGACCTCGATGGCGAATGGTACGTGAAGAACGATTCCAAGTTCGAAAACTACAAGAATTCCGATGGCGGCGGCTGGACGGTCGTTTCTGCATACGCCTATAAGGGCGCATACCCGGATGCGTTCTATGATTTTGAATCTCGTAGCGAAGAATTCATAGAGAAGGTCGTGAAGCCCGGATTTAATAGGGTGAACAACCGCGTGCAGGTATGGATTTCGCACGATGTGTTGGTTACACCGATAACGGTTTACGGTACGAACAAGAAGGTTAACTTGCGCTACTTCGATACAAAGCGCTGGATTAACTACTTGGCGGGTATCGCCATCATCATGGACGCCAGCGGGAAAATCCGCTACGTGCCGGTGCGTGGCCTCGATAATGGGACGATGACGATGTAACGCGGGATACGGGCATGTGCAGGGTTTGGGTAGCGGACGTTCTCTCCGGTAATTTGCTTGCGCTTACAATCGCCCTTTCCCTTGTTGCCTGTAGTGATTCCGACAGCGTCTCCCGAGCTGACAACAGCGATGTACTACTGCGGGATACCACATATATCCACGATACCCTAATTGTTCACGATACCATTTTTGTCCGCGATTCAGATAGTTTGAATGCGGGGGATTCTGCTACCGTTGACGACAGCGTGCACATCGTGGATAGTACCCGCGTCATCGATAGCCTGCATGTTGTAGATAGCGTCCGCATTGTCGATAGCATCCGCATTGCGGACAGTTTGAATGTTATAGACAGTATCCGTATCGTAGACAGCGTGGTCGTACACGATAGCGTTGCCATACACGACGTGGAATTTTACCTCGGGGAATGTACGGGCGACAGTGCGGGCGTGATAAAGCCTGCGACAATTAACGGCGAAGAAAAGTTTTTTGTTTGCGATGAACAGACGCATTTGTGGCGCACGCCTGCGGCATTGGATTGGAACAACCTGTATGTCCGTGAATCTGCTGTCAGTGCCTTTGTCTCGATCAAGACGGTCATGGACGGATTGGCAGAGGACGAAAAGGTGGTTGCCATGTTGCGCCATGCAGAACGCGGAGACGATTATTCTTCGTCTGGTCCGCTGAACGACGACGGAATAGAACAGGCGCAAACGCTGGGTGAAAAACTCCAGGGCTATGACGACATTTACTATGCGGCGTCTCCGGCATTCCGGACGCACCAGACTTGCAGCAATATCGCGAAGGGCAGCGGCCAGGCGGATACGACAGCCGATACGCTCGAATTTTTGGGCGGGACCTGGTTCGTGAAAGATACTGTGGCGTATAAAAAGTACAAGAGCGACCATGACGGCAGCTGGAACGTGACAACCAAGTGGCTGTACGAAGGTAGCTATGCCGATGCGTTCTACGAATTGGCTCCGCGCAGCACGGAATACCTGGATGACCATATTATTCCTGCATTTGAGCGCTCCGGAAAGCGTTACGGCATTTTTATTTCACATGATTTACTTATAATTCCGCTTGTATCGTATTTTTCGAAGAATAGTATAGACCTGAAGTATTATAGCAACAAACGCTGGCTGAATTACCTTGCGGGCATTGCCGTGGTTTTAAGGCCAGATGGAACGCGACGGTTCTATGCCGTCAAGGGGCTTGATTCGGGGTCGATGAAGAATTAATTGGTGTAAAGGTGAAAGAATGATTTGGCGTTTGGAATGTTTGACGGTCGCTTTGTCGGCGGCACTTTTGCTTGTGGACTGCAGTGACGGTAACGGCCTTATAAACGGCGGCGATAACGGTTCCTCTGAGGCTTACGAGGCGATTGACGCCCCGCTCTATGTCTATGAAATCCTGGCAGAACATACGGCTGCTGATTCGGCCGGTATAGACATATTGGACTTGCTGTCGGAACCGCGCGTGGAACAGCTCTTGATGAACCATGTTCCCGAGGAACTGGTGCATGTGCAGGCGAAGCGCGAAGCGGCTGCCGCCTTCGGGATTGATTCCGTACAGCTTGCAAACGATTCCGGTGCGGTGATGCTGGCCGTGTCGGCGATGGTGCAGAACCGCGCTAGCAAAGAAGAAACTCAGAACTTTATCCGCAATCTGGGGGAAGACCTGAAGGGCGATGGCGTGTGGAGCGACCCGAACTGGAAAATCAAGATTGCAGATTGGGTCGTGGGGCTAGATTCCAACTGGCGGTATAACGATGTCCGCAACAACGCGGCTCCGTACTATGGCGGCAACGTGCCGTATTTCGAAAAGTACATGCGGGCGTTTTTCCCGATTGCCTACGGGTTTGAACCATGTGGCGCTATGAATGCGGGGAAGGTCACGTACGTGAACCAGGGCCAGAGTGTTTATTTCGCAAACGACTATAACCATGCAGACCATTCGCGGGTGCGATTCATCTGCGATGCAAATGGATTCCAGTGGCGCACTGCAAATGCCATCGAAAAGGACACGGCAGGCTTCGGTGCGGGCGAGTATGACCGCGAGGTGCGTGAAGGCCAGGTCAATCACGACAGCTATTACATTTACGAGGCCGCTAAGGGAGCGTGGCGTGTCGCGACCCCGCAGGAGGCCGACGGCTTTACCGACATCGTGGATGTCTATGCGAACCTCAAGTCGAGCGAGAAGGTGGTGTTCATCATCCGGCATAGCGAACGCACGAACGATACGGGCCCGAACGGTCACCTGACGGATAACGGGATGAAATATGCCCGCGACTTGGGCGCGCGCATCGCAAAAGTCGGTGCAGAAGATTTCTACTTCGGCTACTCCGGGTATACGCGCACCTACGAGACCTGCGAAGGCATTGCGCTGGGCAAGGGACAGTTGAACTACACTATCGAGGCGCTCCCGTACATGGATGGCGCCTGGTACGTGAAGGATGCCGACAAGGCCAATGCCTACGTGGATTCCGACGGCGGTGGTTGGGTGGTGTATTCCAAGTACGGGTTCACCGGCGCCTATCCTGATGCTTTCTACGATCTAGAAACGCGCAGCGAGCAGTTGCTCAAGGACGAAATCCTTGCGAATATCGCCAGCATGAAGCGCGTGAACGTGATGTGCACGCATGACTACCTGGTGGTGCCGCTGCTTGCATACACGACGGACGGCCACGCGAACGTGCGCTATTACGAAAAATACCGTTGGGTCAACTACATGGCGGGCGTCGCGATGATTATCTCTGCCGACGGTTCCGTGCGCTATATTCCCGTGAAGGGGCTCGAATCGGGCACGATGTAGCCTCTAGTGCAATGTTCAGGGTGCAAAAAAGCCGATTTCGCGAGGAAATCGGCTTTGAGTGGATGATGCAGGGGTCGAACCTGCGACCCGCTGATTAAGAGTCAGCTGCTCTACCAACTGAGCTAATCATCCATTGTCGCTTGGA
>JBGUQN010000018.1:0-23614 GCA_045131085.1 Fibrobacter sp. | reverse complement strand
AACAAAGGACAATACAATGGCAACTATTAAGACGATGAACAACATTTCCAAGAAAGGCTTGAGCCTGTTTGGCTCGTTCTACCAGGTTTCCGACTCCGTCGAAAATCCGGATGCCATCTTGGTGCGTTCCGCTCAGGTTGATACCGATAACTTCGACGGCCTTCTCGCCGTCGCCCGCGCCGGTGCAGGCGTGAACAACATTACCATCGACAAGGCTTCCGCAAAGGGCATCTGCGTGTTCAACACTCCGGGTGCAAACGCCAACGCCGTGGCAGAACTCGTGATGACCGTGCTCGGCATGGCCGTGCGTAACGTGGACAAGGCCGCTGCTTGGGTCAAGAACCTCGACACGACTGACCCGGACCTCGCCAAGACCGTCGAAAGCGGCAAGAAGAAGTTCGCCGGTATGGAACTCGCCGGCAAGACGCTCGGCGTCATCGGCCTCGGCAAGATCGGCGTGCTCGTCGCTAACTACGCTCGTTGGAAGAACATGCGCGTCATCGCTTACGAACCGTATCCGAACGCCGCCAACATGCACGAACTTTCCAACAAGGTCGAAATTGCCGATCTCGACACCGTGATCGCCAACTCTGACTTCCTCACCGTGCACGTTCCGTTCATCAAGGGCGTTACCGAGAACTTGCTCAACCGCAAGAACCTCGCCGGCTTCAAGGGCAGCTACATCATGAACTTCGCCCGCGGTGGCATCGTGGAAATGGCTCCGGTCAACGAAATGCTCGCTTCCGGCTCTCTCCAGGGCTACCTCTGCGACTTCCCGGATGCCGACCTCATCAAGAACGACAAGGTGACCTGCTTCCCGCACCTCGGCGCTTCTACCGAAGAAGCCGAAGAAAACTGCGCTGTGATGGCTGTTGAAGAACTGAAGGACTACATCGAATTCGGCTGCGTCCGCAACTCGGTGAACTTCCCGGCCCTCGTCGATCACCCGCACGCCGGCGTCAAGAGCCGCGTCGTGGTCATCAACCAGGACGTTCCGAACATGATTTCTGAAATCACGAAGGTGTTCGGTGCCGAAGGCATCAACATTGCCAGCTTCTCTAACAAGAGCAACGGCAAAATCGGCTACAACCTCGTTGACGTGGAAAGCAAGGTCGAAGACTCTATCGTCGAAAAGCTCTCCAAGCTCGACAAGGTCATCAAGGTCCGCGTAATCCACTTCTAAATCTGGTGGGGGAGGAATCCCCCTCGCTTCAGCCGCCTTGTGCGCGGTACTTTACGGTTGTCACCCCGGCCTTGTTGAGCCTGCCCCGGACTCGTTCCGGGGGGGGCACCTTTTTTATACCCGCGCCCAAGCCGTCTTCCGCTACCCCCTCGAGCGGGCGCTCGCCGCCCCGCAACGCCCCGGCTTGCCATACCGACGTCATGCTGACGAAAGTCAGCATCAAATTTTCCTTACCAGAACCGCTCTCTATAAGTAAGTTTGCTTCGAGGGGTGTTTTGCACGCTCGCACATTCACTTCGTTCGAGTGTTCGCTTAGCGAAACACCTCCTCTCCGCAAAGAAACACGAGAGGGTCTCCGGAAATGGACTGCTTATTGCAGGAAAATGCAAGAATCGGGTACTGCGAAAACCTTGCGTCTGTTAGACGCTGCAGTTTTCGCGAACCGCGGGTATCGTATTAAACTGCAGGAAGATGTTTTTGTAATTGTCACCCTGGAGGGCTGTAAGCCCGATAGGGTCCACTCAGCATGCTTTATTCGGTCTGGTTTTCAACCTTCACGCAACGGACGGAGAAGCCGTGAATTTTGGATACTTCATAATAATCAAAGTTATCACCGGGAGCACTTGTTGCTGAAGCAATAGCTTTTTTTGCTTCAGCAGAACTTTCCTCCGGATAAAACCAATATGTACCCACACCAATACGTGTTAATACCTTATCCCATACATACCCGGCACCGACAAGGGAATAGCCGGTGGAATTTTGGCCACCGAAGACCTCAGAGCGGACTCCTTTTATCCCATATTTATTGTTATCAGCATTTATCACGATGTAAAAATCATCCTGCGTCAGCAGTCGCCAGCCATCGGGGCAGATTCCCTGGTGGTTCGGCTGAATCAAATCGGCACAGCTCTCGGTATTGCAACGACTCGGCAGCTGCATCATCTCGGCCCACTGGTAAAGCCCGCCGTAGCGGTCGCAATTAGTCGTGTCCCTATCATAGCAATAACGTTCAATCGTCGTATCATCAGCCTGATCTTTTACGTATGTAATCATTTTGCCAATATTCAGGTTTTCCGCCATCACGGTTACGGAATCCACCTCACCAGCCTTGTTCTTCCCTCTAATCGTAAGGTAGTAGTAGCTGCGACCATTGCGTTCATCTGTAAAAATTTTGTATTGATCCGCAAATTGCGCATTCAAGGGCCACGCATGGCTGTAAGAAGAACTGCTCTTTTCGCTGCTGCTCAACACGACGCTCGAGGAGGAGTTCTCACTACTGCTCGATTGCGGAGTGACGCTGGAAGAGGACTTCGCTGAACTGCTCGACGCAACACTCGAGCTGGACTTTTCACTTGAAGATGAAGATTTTACAGAACTGCTGCTGGACACACTTGTCTCGCCTTCGCTCGACTGCGGCGTGACGCTAGAAGAAGACTTCGCAGAGCTACTGGACACACTTGTCTCGTCTTCGCTTGATTTCGGTGTGACGCTAGAAGAGGACTCCTCCTCAATGCTACTGGACGATTCGTCGTCGCGCGGGGCAAAACTACTTTCGTCATCCCCGCATGCTGCGAGAAGGAACGCCATCAGAAGAAATGCGAAACTCTTTTTCATCATAGTTCCAATATAGCCTTTTTTACTTCTGCCTGCACATCAGCGCTTCTTTCATGGTGTATTCTTCGTGTTTTTTCGTGTTGCCTTTGCGCTTGTAGAATTCCGCGATGTTGTGGATTACGATGCAGTCGGAGGGGTTAATCTTGTGGGCGCGTTCTAGATAAACTATCGCGCTGTCGCTCTGTTGTAGCATGTGGACGACGCTCATGGAGTTCAGCGCTTCTACGCTGTTGGGGAGGTACTTGAACATCTGGCGTGCGAGCATTTCGTGGCAGGGGTCGTTTTCTATCTCGAAGTATTTTCTGGCGGCAATCGTGAATTCTCCTTCTAGGAGTTTGTCGGCATCGGCGATTTTTTGCCCGCCTTTGAGTTCGCACTTGTCTTTTTTGGTTTTTAGCAGGTCGTGAATTTTCTCGAAATACTTGGTTTGTGCCTTGCAGTTTTCCATTTCGCCGTTCAGCTGGACTTGCCCGAGCCAGATGTCGATGCGGTACGGGAACCGCTGGAGGGCGGAATCCAGGATGGCGGAGGCTTCCTGGAGACTCCCGAGGGAATAGGCGGAGTGTATCGAGTTGCTTGATGCACGGATTTCCTGTTTTATCACGCCGTTCGCCCTTGCAATCCATTCTTCGGGAGTGTCGGCGAAAGCCTGCGCGAAATATACGGCCAAAATGGCAAATAAGATCTTCTTCATGCTTGTAATTATAGATTTTTTCTACTTTTCGTTACAAAATAGGAATATCTAAATGAAGATTCTGGTGACAGGTGCGGCGGGCTTTATCGCTTCGAAGATCATGGCGATGCTTTCGTCCCGCGGGGACGAGGTTGTCGGGCTTGACAACATCAACGACTATTACGATGTACGCCTCAAGTACGGACGCCTTTGGGAAAACGGTTTCCGTTCGGCGAACGGTGGCGTGCTTGCTGAAATCCCCTTCGGGCAGATGCTCGAAAGTTCGACGCTCGCGGGTGCGCGCTTTGTGCGCATGGACTTGGCTGACAAGGAATCCATCGACAAACTCTTTGCCACCGAAAAATTCGACAAGGTGGTAAACCTCGCGGCCCAGGCGGGCGTGCGCTACTCCATCACGAACCCGTATGCCTACATGCAGAGTAACATGGTCGGGTTCCTGAACATCCTGGAGGCATGCCGCAACAACAGCGTGCCGTACCTGCTCTACGCCTCGTCGAGTTCCGTCTATGGCCTCAACAGCAAGGTGCCCTACAGCGAAGACGACAAGGTCGACAATCCGGTTAGTTTGTATGCGGCAAGCAAGAAGAGCAACGAACTGATGGCGCATGCCTATTCGAAGCTTTACGGGATTTCTGCGACGGGATTGCGCTACTTTACGGTTTACGGCCCGTGGGGCCGCCCCGACATGAGCCCGATGCTCTTTGCCCGCGCCATCTCGAAGGGCGAGCCTATCAAGGTGTTCAACAATGGCGACATGATCCGTGACTTTACATACATCGACGACATCGCGGAAGGCAGCGTACATGCGCTCGACCACATGCCGGTCGCCGACAAGTGCCCGAACGGCGTGCCCTACAAGGTGTACAACATCGGGTGCAGTAATCCGGTGAAACTGATGGACTTTATTGCCGAAATCGAGAACGCTTACGGCGAGCCTGCGAAGAAGGAATTCTTGCCGATGCAGCCGGGCGATGTTTACCAGACGAACGCCGACACCACGAAGCTCGAGGCGGAATGCGGCTACAAGCCCCACTGGAGCCTGCACGACGGCATCGCCGAGTTCATGAAGTGGTACAAGAGCGACAAGAATCCGCTGAGGTAGATATGCGCGGTTCACGGATTTGCATATTGATTGTTCTCGCCGTGAGCCTGCTTTTCGCGGTTGACGCTTTTGTGTTGCCGTCCGTGACGCCCGAACTCAGGACGAAGGCGTCGGAATACTATAACAACGAGTGCAAGGGATGCCACCGCTGGGCCCGCAAGTTCGCGGCGCCTCCCATGAAGGATAACGTCGCTCAATATGCGGAAGACCCGCAGGGCCTCGTGCGCTACTTGATGAAGCCCGAGCCCAAGCACCCCGACCAGTGGGACCCGATGGAAATCGCCCCGATGGATTCTGCCGAGGCCAAGATGATGGCGGCATGGCTCCTGTACATCCTGAAACACCCGGATGATGCGGGCAGACCGAAATAAACCGGAGCGTTATTTCCCGAACAGATCGGAATGCGTCCCTGTATCTACGAGTTCAAGAATTAAAATGTTTTCTTCGATTCTGTAGATTAACAACCAATCGGCTTCTATATGCAGTTCCCTATGACCAACCCAATTACCTACAAGAGGATGGTCTTTATAGGATTCAGGAAGATCTTCCCCTTTGGCAAGGATGTCAACAACATCTTTCAGTTTTTGGGAGTCTTTTCCCCGTTTGGCTAATCGCTTTGAGGCTTTCTTGAAACTGCTTGTCGCCCGAACGGTATACTTGTAAGAAGCTGTCGTCATATGCCTAGCTCGTCCCAAAGTTCCTGTGGCGTTGCGTACGTCTTGGCGTTGGGGTCGTGGGCGAGTTGTTCGCCCTCCTTTATCGCCTCGAGGAGTTCTTTGGACGGGGGTCTGGTGACGGCAAACGGCAAGCCATGGTGCAGCACGGCCTGCTTCAAGAAAACGGTGAAGGCCTGGGACAGAGTAAGCCCCAAGTCGTTGAAGAGTTCGGTAGCCTGAGCCTTGAGCTCTTTATCTATTCGGATATTTGTAACCACGGTACTCATACCTCTAAATATACAACAAAAAGTTTCAAATGTAAAGTATTTGTTGTGTATTTGTTGTAAAATGTGATCGCAGCGGCCCTGCGCAGCGAACAGGAGACGCTCCTGTCTACTTATATAGACGGTTTCGCGGGCAAAATATGCCGGAAAATTTTGCTTACATGCGTTTTTTTACAAAAAACTGGAACTTTGCTGCGCTTTAAAAGATGTTAGATTTACATTACAAGGATGAGTCTGTTGAAACGACAAGGCGCATTTTCAGGAGTAACCCCGTTCAAGTGGGCGGGGTTCGTTTTTGCTGTTGTCTTTGCGTTCTTTTTGGCGGATTTTTTGTTTTGCCAGAAGGCCGCTCCGGTGCGTGAGGGTGCAGATACGAGTGGCCCCAATACGATTGCTTTTTTGCATGAACTCCATGGCGAGAACATCGGGCTTGATTGCAGCCATTGCCATACGGGCGTGAAGGCTTCTGCAAGGGCGTACATGCCATCGAAGGCGGATTGCATGGATTGCCACCGCCTGCCGCTCACAGAAAATCCCGGAATTGAGAAACTGGATTCGGCGCTGGCCGCCGCTCCGGCATACCCCTGGGTGCACACGCCCGAATTGCCGGAGCACGTGGTGTTCCACCACGGGGTACACGCGGCCGCCGGAGTCGAGTGTGCGGATTGCCACCGCAGTTTTGCGGGCGGTTCTTCCCAGAAGGCCGGTGTGACCCGCGGTCCTGCCCAGAAGGCCGACGTGTACGGCGGCGACAATTTCAGCATGCAGATGTGTATCGCCTGCCACAGGGGCGATACGTTCAAACAGAAGAATTTCAAGCGGGCGGCCACCTACTGCGCCGCATGCCACAGGTAGTTTATGGATAGGCGCGAATTCCTGAAGCTTTTCTCGATGACGGTAGCGGGCTTCGCCCTGTTCGGCTGCCGTGACGGCCTGTTCGGTACTCCAGTCAAACGTGCGGCGGCTCCGAAGCTTGCCGACTTCGAGAACGAGGTGCGCCTCGCACTCTCCAAGATGAAGCCCGGGATGGAACTCGTGCGAGTGCCGATGCCCGCGGCGCACAAGATACCGGGAGCATCCTCGGAAAACCGCTTCGGCATGGCTATTGATTTAGATGCCTGCGATGCCTGCGGCAAGTGCGTGCTCGCCTGCATCCAGGAGAACAATATCCCGCTTTCGGGCCCGGAACAGGTTGCCCGCGGGCAGTTCATGCACTGGATAGAACTTTTCGGCGGTGCTCCTGCGATGTGTTTCCACTGCGGCGACGCTCCCTGCGAGAAGGTCTGCCCGACGGGTGCAGCAAACCACACTCCCGATGGCATCTCCGCGATGATGTACAAGCGCTGTACCGGGAGCCGCTTCTGCGGGGCCAACTGCCCGATAGGTGCCCGCAAGTTCAATTTCGAAGACCCTGTCGCTTCGGGCCGTTCGCACAAGTTCAATGCCAACGTTCCTGTGCGCGAGAAGGGCGTGATGGAAAAATGCTCGCTTTGCCTGCAGCGCTTGCAGGATAGCCGCCAAGGTTTCAAGGCGCTCCATCCCGGCGAAAGCTGGCGTGGGCGAGGGGTGACGACGGCCTGTGCTGCCGCCTGCCCGAAGAACGCAATCATATTCGGTAACTGGCTTGACGACGATTCCCCGCTGGTGAAGGCCGCGAAGGACCGCGTGCTCTATGCCCCGAAGGCTATTGCTTCGCTTGACCCGTCCATCGTCTACATGAGGGGGCGTCGTTGATTTTCCGCATCCTCCTATATGCGGGCCTTGCGCTCCTGTTGCCCGGCCTTGCCGCGCTGGGGTATTCCCTCTGGGAAGGCCCTGCCGCCTGGATGACGGATGTACGCACCTTCTGGGGCGTGCCGATAAGCCTGTTCGTGTTCTGGATAGGCATCGCGCATGCGGGTACGCTCATCTCGGCGATTCTCCTTGCGCTCGGCGTAAAGCTCGATAGGCGAACATCGCTCCTTGCGGAACTCACGACCTTGTGCGCTCTCGTGGTTGCTGCGATTTTCCCGCTCATGCATCTCGGCGTGGTGGAAAACTTCTTCATGGTCATCCCGTTCGCGGATGCGCGAGGGAGTTTCGCGAACGTGCGTTCGCCTCTGGTATGGGACTTCTGCTGCATCGCCGTCTATGCGGTGCTTTCGCTCGTGTATTTCGCGATCCACCTTTTCTCGGAACGCTTCCAGGCGCTCGAAGATTTGCGCCGCCCGATGGCGTGGTTGCTTTTCCCGCTGGTGCTCTGGGTGCATACGATTGTGAGCCTCGATTTCGCGACGACGTTCGTGCCGCAGTGGCAGGGAACGTTCTTCCCGCTGTACTTTATCGCGGGCGCCATCTATTCGGGCCTTGCGATGGTGAACGTGCTCCTTGTGGCCGAAGGCTGCCGCGTGCGCCTGCTCGAAAAGCTCATGACGGCATTCTCCTTCTTAATGCTCCTCTTCTGGGGCTGGATTTTCGCGGTGAAAGGGGAATGGAATTTCTCCGTCTTCGCGTTCGGCGCGCTTCTTCCGCAGTTGTGGTGGATTTCTTCGGTGCGCGAGAGCCCTGTCGGGCGCCTCGCAATTTCGATTTCGGTTCTTTTCGGGCTATGGCTGGAACGCTTCTACCTGGTGTCGCCGACAAATCCTGAATCCTTCGGATGGGTTGACGCGGGGTTGCTTGCCTTCTCGCTCGGGCTATTTACAACGTTGCTTGTTGTTTTGCGCATAAAGTTGCGCAAGCCTATCGAAGGCGGCGAACTTCTGTTTGGCGAACTCGACGAGAAGCCTGTTCCCGTCGTGGATCCGCATACGGAACCACTTACGAGCAGGGAATTCATCGTGCTGCGCTTCCCGCTCTTGGTGGGCGTGCTCGTGGCGCTTGTCTATACGCTCTGGGCGGTATCACGGCCTGCGCTTGATACGGTATCGGTTCTCCTCCCGAACGTAGGCCCTCTATTCTACCCGATTGTGGCGCTTGTGGCCGCACTTGTCCTGTGTGCGCGCCCGTTCTGGAAAATTGCGACGGATAAGGATGCCCTGCTCCTGAATTCGAAGGCGAAATCGCTTGTCCGGAAATTATCTGTCATTTTCCCGTTTGTCGTTCTGGCCTTCCTTGCAGGGATGTTCTATGCGGGCGGTTCGTCTACTCCTTCGAAGTATTCAACCAGTGCCGATATCTCGCATTTTGTGGAGAGCGATTCGGTGGCCGTACCCGATTCCTTCCATGCCCGCGCCATTTGGAATGCGCGTTGCAGTAGTTGTCACGGTGCTGACGGCAAGTTCAACGAAAAGTTTATCCGCGAGTTCTACCCGGTTCCGCAGAAGTTGACGGCGAAGCGCCTTGATTCCCTCGGCGAGGATTCGCTTGTACATGTGATTATGAACGGGCGTACGAACATGAATCCGTATGGTGACCGCATTACCGAACCGGAGGCCCGAGCCCTCGTGCGTTACATGCGCTCGCTCGCTGAAGCGAACGAACCGGCGGATATCCCGGCTCCCGAAAAAATCAAACCGGCACCCGAAACAGATGAAACAACGGAGGTTGCTCCATGACCCCGTTGATGAATGCCTTTGCGTGTCTCCTTGCGCTTGCCATGGCGCAGTTCTTCTGGCATCGTCCGATACGGTTCTTCAAGGAAGCCTTTGTCATCGTGGGCTCGCTCCTGCTGTTCGGTGTCTACACATTTCTGGCCGGCGACATGTCGGACCCGGCAATGGAATCGTACCCGTTGCGGATGATTTCGCTTGCTCTGTGCGTCTCGACGACGGCGCTGCCTAACAAAAGAAGGCGTTACCTGCTCATGGCGCAGGTGATGTGGCTTTGGATTGAATTCTTTGGCGGCATCGCGCTTTTCTATCACGGAATCGATATGCCATGGACGCGCATTATTGCAATATGCGTGTCGATATTCGGTTCTACGTTCCTCTCACGGATTTCGCAGGGAATGGAATTCGCCTTGATGGCCTACTGGATTGCCGTCTGGGTGTTCTTCTAGGCGTGCAATAGCTCGTATAAACTACGGGTCGAGCAGATCGCCGCGGATGACTTCTATGTTGTCGCCTATAAGGCTAATGATGTTCGTCGGGTTGATTTCGATGGGGCCACAGTCGACCATCATTTCGACGGAGTGCTCGAAGGTCTTCCAGATTTCGTCAGGCTCGTAGATGTCTTCTTCTGAAAGCTTTGCTGCCGTGCTCAGGATGGGCTTGTCAAAGTGTTGGAATAGTTCCTTGAAGAAGGGGTGCGTAGGCATGCGCACGCCGATTTCGGGGCGTTTTACGTCGAGCCTGCGGGCGATGTGCGGGTCGGCAGGCAAGATGAACGTGTAGGGGCCGGGCACGCGCGGCTTCATGATGTTGAAGGCGAAGTTGTCGATGCGTGCGTAGTCGGTCGCCGAGCGGATGTCGGGGATGATGAGTGCCATGAAGAACTTCTTCATAGGCTTCTTGAGGGCGTACAACTTGTGGATTGCCTTCGGGGACTCGGCGTTACAGCCGATGGCGTAGCCGGATTCGGTGGGGTAGAGTACGAGACCGTCGTCTTCGAGGGCGGCAGCGGCGAGTTTTACGATTCTCGCCTGCGGGTTCACTGGATGTACTTCGAAACGCATGGCGATAATATAAAAAAGGGGCGCGAAGACGGCTCTTGCAATAGCCCGGAATATATGTCGCTAGCACTGCGGTATCACTTGCGTGCCTTCGAATGCGTTCTTGATATGGCAGAACTGCAACGGTTTTAGGTACACGCGCGCCGAAAGTACGTCGAAACGGCATGGCTGGTCGAAACCTTTGGGCGCATCGTCGCGGTGCGTGTGCAAAAAATGGCAGGCGGTCTTCCAGATTTTCTTCTGCTTCACTGCGTTTACGCGTGCTGCCGGGTTGCCCTGCTGGTTGTTCCATACGGATTTTACCTCCACGAACACGATGGTATCACCTTCGCGGGCGACGATATCGAGTTCCCCTCCCTGGTAGGCGTAATTGCGGGCGATAATCTCGTAGCCGAGCCTGCGCAGGTATGCCGCCGCCTGCGATTCGATGAAGTTACCCTTGGGGCGGTTCGAAGTCTTGTTGCCTCCGTTTTGCGTGTTTTTAAATTTGCGAATCATTTGCAAATTGCGGTTTTCTCTTTTTATCATGTTTTCCTCGTTAAAAAAAAGAACACGCGATGATTCGCATGTTCTAATAAGGTCGCCCTGCTTATAGGGCTATGTCAAAAAAGTTCTAGTGGATTTCCATTCCGAGAATCCGGATTTCGGAAATGGCGAAGTCCTTG
Source organism: Fibrobacter sp. (assembly GCA_045131085.1). GTDB lineage: Bacteria > Fibrobacterota > Fibrobacteria > Fibrobacterales > Fibrobacteraceae > Fibrobacter. Next base: position 12,825 of record JBGUQN010000018.1, on the reverse strand, counting down.
TTGTCGGCGTCGTACACCTCGTCAAGGTAGACCTTGATTTCGCTTGTTTCCATGGCCTGGATTGTCGGGTACTGCATTCCCTTGATGTTCTCGAGCAGGACTTTCTGCTTGAATCCTTCCTTTGTCTCTAGCGTGAGCGACTTGGGCTTCTTGAATATGCGGAAGCGGTCGCCGAACGGGTCGTCGACAGATTTCTGGTAACCGACGGCGAATCCGATGTTGGTGATGAGAGTCATGTTGTCGAAGAACATCGTGAGTACGGGGTTCTGCGGCTTTGCGGGCATGGCCGTGAGCCAGGCCGTTTTGAGGTCTCCGTCGGTGAGGTTGTCGAGCGGGTATCCGCCCGAAACGTCTGCCTCTATAGCGGACTGTTCAAAGTTGCCGATGGCATCGTCCCACTCGATTTCACGCAGCGTGTTTTCGGGCTTGTACGTGAGCATCAGGAGCACCATGAGCAAGATGATGAGCGGGAACAGCGAGATGGCGAGTGCAGTAAGGCGCCTGCGGATGACGCGCACGCTGGCCGGGATTTTTGTTGCGGCTTCGGCGATGGACGTGGTGCCGTGGCGGAGCAGGGACTGCTTCTTGCCGATTTTCATGTTCCCATGGGTTTCTTTTTGCGGGAAAACCTGGTCGCAGTCGTCGAGGAATTCCTGCATGTCATGGTAGCGCTCGTTGAGTTTTTTCTTGAGGCACTTGAGGATTAGTTCCGAGAGTCCCGGCGGCATGTCGGGGCGGAATTGCTTGGGGTCCGGAGGCGGTTCCTGCACGTGCTTGAGCGCAATTTCTACAGGGCGGTTCCCCTGGAAGGGGAGGCGTCCGCATGTCATTTCGTACAAGATAACGCCCATGCTGTAGATGTCGGACTGGAGCGTAACTTCGTCACCGTGGCACTGTTCGGGGCTCATGTATTCGGGCGTACCCATCGTCATGCCCGTCTTGGTGAGCCTGTCTTTTTCCATCTCTTGGATGTAAGAAATGCCGAAGTCCATCACGTACACGCGGTTGTCGCGGGTGAGCATGATGTTGGAGGGTTTCACGTCGCGGTGGACGATTCCCTTGCTGTGGGCGTAAAGGAGGCCGCGTGCAATCTGGCGGATAATCAGTTCGATAGCGTCGAAGGGGAGCTTGCTCTGCTTCTGGAGAACGTCGGAGAGCGAGTAGCCCTGCACGTAGGTCATTGCGATAAAGAGCTGGTTGTTCTGCTTTCCGAAGTCGAAAACGTGCACGATGTTCTGGTGGTCCAGTTCCTTCATGGCCTGGGCTTCCAGGTAGAATCGCTGGATTGCTTCGCCGTCAGCGGAGGCGTCCAGGATCTTGAACGCGACTTCGCGCTTGAGTTTCTTGTCGAGAGCCTTGTAGACTAGCCCCATTCCCCCTTTGCCGAGTGTGCCGATTAGGTCGTAGTTGTCGTTGAACGGACGGGGAAAATGCTGTACGTCGTTTGCGGTCATTTTGCTTTTTTCGAACTGTGGAGAATTATTGCGGTAATTATACAAAATATAAGGGCGAGCGTTAGCGCGGAAATGGCGTTACGCATGTTGTCGGGGCGTTCCAGCAACAGGTTCAGGAGTGAACTTTGGTTGTAACGCGACCAGACGATGGTCGAAAGCCACTTGCCGATATGCTGCATCTGGTCAAAGGGCACGAGCGCTCCGGCGAGTGCTACCTGCGGGATGATGATGAGCGGCAGGAACGCATTTGCCTGCCCGGAATTTTTGGAAAGCGAACTGACGAGCAGGCCCATAGCCACTGCGGGCGCAACAGTGCAGGCGAATGTGGCCGCAAGCAGGGCGGGCGAGGGGTGCACGGTAATGCGGTAGGCGACAAATGCGTAGACGATTGCGGTCTGGATAAACGCCGCGATGGAGGGGAGTAGTAGCTTGCCCGCATAGTAGGGGATAGTCTTTTGCCCCTTGCGCAGTTCTCCGCGGACGATTTCTTTTTCTTGCACGATTTCGCGGATGGAAAGCGATAGCGCAAACCAGTTGGCGCAAAGGATTATCGCGAAGGAGACTGTCCACAACGAAGACGACGCCGAGAAAATCTGCGAGAAGAGGAACCCGATGATGAACGGCTGCAACAGGAGCGCTGCAGTCTTTCCCTTGTCGCGGAACCACTGCTTGAGCAGGAGCTTCATGCCGTACAGGAGCGATTCGCTGTTCTTTCTGCTCGAGAAATAGATGTGCTCGCAGTTGTTCTGCACGGTGTCGCGGCTTGCGATGCCCGATTCCTTCCAGGCAGAAGAAGCATCGTGCCCGAGGTTCGAAAGGATGGTCTCGGGGTCGTTTGTCTTGAAATACTGATAGGCGGCTTGCGGTGTTCCGTAGAAGCCCTGTTCGCCCCGGTGCAGCACGAGTACCTTGTTCGCGATGTGGAGCGCCTCGTAACTGTGCGTGGTGAGGATTATCGTATGCCCGAGGAAGGCGAGTTGCTTTAAATGCGAGCAGAGGATGCGCGAATTGAACGGGTCGAGGCCCGAGAGGGGCTCGTCGAGAATGATGAGGCCCGGATTGCCCATGAGTTCTGCGGCGAGGGCGACGCGGCGGTGCTCGCCGCCGCTCAGCGTCTTTATGCGGTGCGTACGGCGGTCGCTGAGCCCGAAAAGTTCGCAGAACTTTTCGAGTCGCCCTTCGGCGTTCTTGCGGAAGTCCTGTGAATCCATCGCGATTCTAGCACCGTGACGGAGCGTTTCGTCTACGGTCAAGTCTTCGCGCAGTGGCGGGTCTTGCGAGAGTATGGCGATGCGCTCGCGTATTTTTTTGCAGCGGTAGTCGACGCCGCCGATTTTCACTTCGCTATCTTCGCCCTTGCGGTAAGTGCCTTCGAAGAGCTTGAGCAGGCTTGACTTTCCTTGGCCGGAGCGCCCGATTATTGCAAGTATTTCGCCTGCGGGCAAATCAAAGTCTATGCCCGAAAGCAGTTGTTTTTTGCCGGCGAATACGTCTAGATTGCGCACATGGATATCGAACCCTACGGACGCTTTCCGGAGCAATACCGCCCCGTCCTTCGCGGCGATTTCTGTCTGGTCGTAATGGGTCGTTTCGCCTTCGTTTAGGAGAATTTTCTTGTAGCGCTTGCCGTTCTCGTCGGTTACCGCGTGCTTGAACTGGAGTTCTGCTCCGTTTACGTTGGCCTTGAACTGGATTTCGTTTTTAGAGCCTTCCTCGTCAATTTCGTACTTTGCAGGGGAATCGCCGAGTTCGATCTTTTCCACTTCGTCGTTCACGTCGAACAGCAGCAGGGAAAGTTCTCCGTCCTTCAGGTTCGCGCGCATTTGCTTTACGCCAATTCCGATGACGTCGCCGTCGTGGATTTCGGAATCGGTGATCTGAACATCGTTCAGGAGTGTGAAACTGTTTTCGGTGAGGCTCTTGATGCGCCATTCGGGGCCGGCTGCGGTCTCGATGCGTTCAATGATGGCGTGTTCTCTCGACACGAACCGTTCGGGGAAGTAGAGGTCGCTTCCTTCCTTTCGCCCTATGGTAAAGGGCCTGTCCTTGCACGGTGTGACGATATGGAACATGGTGCTTACCCGCGGAGCGATTTCACTCCGCGCTCAAAACGTTCACAGGCTTTCGCAAGCGATTCGTCGCTTGCCGCATAAGAGAATCTCACGCAGGTGTCGTCGCCGAAAGCGGCGCCCGGCACAATAGCAAGCCCTTCGCTTTCGAGCAGGAACTTGCAGAAGTCGATGGAACCCTCGATTTTTGTACCTTCGGGGGTTGTTTTCCCGTAGAGTTTGCTGACGGGGAGGAACAGGTAGAATGCGCCTGCCGGGGCCTTTACGCTTTCGCCGAGAATGGCGGACATGCGTTCTACCATGAAGTCCCTGCGCTTCTTGAAAGCGGCGCACATACTTTCGGTGCTTGCCTTGCCCATTTGGAGTGCGGCAAGGGCCGCGTATTGTGCCACATTGCTCGGGTGGTGCGTTGCCTGTCCCTGGATTTTGCCGATGATCTTTGCAATCGGTGCGGGTGCTGCGTCGTAGCCGATACGCCATCCCGTCATGCAGTACGATTTAGAAAAGCCGTTCACGACAATCGTGCGTTCCGGCATCCCGTCGAATGCGGCGGCGCTCACGAAAGATCCGCTGTAGGTGAAGTATTCGTATACCTCGTCCGAGATGCAGTAGATGTCCTTTTCGACAATTACTTTTGCAAGGCTAGCGAGTTCTTCGCGCGAATAAACGGAACCGGTCGGGTTGCACGGGTTGTTCAGGAGGATAGCCTTTGTCTTGTCGGTGCAGGCTTCGCTGAGCTGCTTTGCCGTAATCTTGAAGTCGTTTTCGATACCAGCCTGTACAAATACGGGCTTGCCGCCGAGCCACTTTACGAGTTCAGGGTAGGTGACCCAGTAGGGCGCGGGTATAATCACTTCGTCGCCCGGGTTTACAAGCGCTGCTAGCGCATTGAACACGGCGTGCTTTGCCCCGCTAGTCATGATAATCTGTTCGGGAGCGTAATCGATGCCGTTTTCCTTCTTGAGTTTTTCGGCAACGGCCTTGCGCACCTCGAGAATGCCTACGGGTGCGGTGTAGCGCGTTTTGCCGGCATGTATGGCTTCGCAGGCGGCGTCCTGGATGGGCGTGGGAGTCGGGAAATCAGGTTCGCCGGCACCGAGGCTCACGACGTCCTTGCCGTCGGCAATCATCTGTTTTGCAAGGGTGTCTATGGCGACGGTGAGCGATGCTGCGATATTTTCGGTTCTTGTAGAAAGTGCGCGTGTCATTTTGATTTTTTCTTGGCCTGTTTAATTCGGTAATGGTCGAGGGCTCCCGCAATCAAGGGGTAGATGGTAAACTGCGACATGCATATGCAAAGCAGTCCGAGGAGCAGGACCTGGCCGATGCTTCGCAGGCCGGGGTGAGACGAAATCATGAGGCCGTAGCAGGCGATAAGCGATGCCATCTGGCTTATGGCGATACCTGAGAATTTCTTCTGCATCACCGTGAGTGCCGTGCCGCCCTGCTTGCTGTAGAAGGCGCTCCATAGCTGTAGCGAACCGTCTACGCTTGCGCCGATGATGATGGGGAAGGCAAGAGAACTGTACACGGAAAGCTCAATGCCGAAAAGCCTCATCAGTATGAGCAGCCAGCTCATGGCAAAAATCGAGGGCAGGATAGTGAATATGGCGCGGGTCAGCCTGTTGTAGTAGAGCAGGAGCAGGAACCATACCAGGAAACTCCCGACAGTGATGGTCGTGTCGAGATTCTGCAGAATTTTGTCGAGAACTGTGGCGCGGATTATCGGCAGGCCGGTGGCGAGGTACTCATTGCCTTGTGTGCCCTGCAGTTTCTGGATGTCCTTGTAGAGCTTTCGGCAGGCGAGTCCGTCGGTGGGGTCGATGGTGTGGAAAATGAATGCGAATACGCCGTTGTTGCCCTTCTTGTCGCGGAACTTGTTCAGTACGTTTTTAGGCTGGTCGTATGTATCCAGGTTCCTGCGGGCAAGAGATTCCTTGATGAGCGCGAAGGCCTTGAGTTCCCTCTCATCCATTTTCGCAGTGAAGTTGCCCGTGAGCATTTCTTGCAGGGAATCGAGTTTTGCCTTGCGCGAATCGCTCATGTTAGGCCCGAACTGGGCCAGGGTGTACATGCTTGCGATGGTTGGGATGGCCTTTTTCTTTTTCAGGTTGATGAAGTTCCTGTACAGTTCCTTGCCAACTTCTTCATCTGAAAATTCGATAATGATGGGGTCGTATTCGGGGAAGCCTGTTTGCGCAATAAGCGAATCGGCGGTGGAGGCTGGTTTCTGTATTTCGGTCTTCTTGAAGTCGTAGAAGAACTTGAGGTTCTTCCCTCCGTAGATAAGGCAGGCGAGGCTTGCTACGGATACGATGACGATGAGGACGATGTTCAGCACGCGGGGCAACAGCTGTATGTGGTAATCGCGGTTGATGCGGAAATCGTTTACGGCGAAGGGGCGCTTGCGCTGGAATACGCGCAGCAGTGCGGTAGTGACGAGGATGGTGACAGCCCAGTTTAGCAGTGTGCCGAGACTCCCGAGTACGGCGAGTTCCTGCAGGCCGGGGAGCGGGACAAAAATGATGCAGGCGAAAAGGCCGGCCATGATGCACGTGTACGCGCATGTGGATGGCCCAATTCCGAGGACTGCACTTTCAATGCAGAGTTGCGGGGTGAGGTTCCTCGCTCGTTCCAGGAAATACCGTTTAAGCACATGGCTCACGACCTGGCATGCCTGCCCCGGGAGCACAAGTGCGAGCAGAAGCGTAAAGAGGTTTATGCGCCCGTAGATGAGGGCCGCAAGCGCAAGCGTATAGAGGATGGGGAGCGCCGTTGCAATCGACGAGATGACGATGAGTTGCGGTTGCCTGTAGAAGTGGATGATGTACAGGAGCAGAATGAGGAGTGCGGTGAGCTTGCCGGCGAGTTTTGCCTCGGGGAGCATCGTGTTCCCCTGCTGAATGGTGTCGTGCACTTTGCCGGTATAGAATACGTTTACTTCTTTGCCGTTTATAATATTGGAAAGGTATTCGCTTGTCGCCGAGAGGAGGGCGCGGCTTGCCTTGAGGTCGGTATGCGAGTGTGTGGGGTAGATGTCCACCACGCGGATTGTCCCGTCGCTGCTCGAGAAGCGGGTTGCCATCAGGCCGAAGTACTTGTCCTGCAATCTTTCGAGGTCAATTTGCGCCTTGCCCGTAGGGGATTCGGAGTCGTCTTCTTCGACGAGGTCCACAAGGAAGGGGTTGCTCTTGGAAAGGGCTGCCCTCTTGAGGGTAGCGACGCGACTGATGATGGTGTCGAGGTCACTTTCTTCGATGTAGAGGAGCGAATTGCGCGTGTAAAAATCGACGTCGGTCTCGAAGTCTACGAAGTGGACGAGGGAGTCGTCTTGCAGGCGTTCGGCTAGTGCTTTTGCCGTGTTGTAGTTCAACAGGCTGTCTTTGGCCTGGAGAACCACGGTAAGGCTACCGAGACCGCCGAAATCCTTCTCGATTTTCTTGTAGTCGCTATTTTCCTGGTTGTGGAAAGAGAGCGTGTCGTGCAGTTGGATGTCCCAGCGTAGCTGGCTTATCGGGAATGCGCTCAGTATGGCGAGAATCGCACATAACACGAGAACCGCGAACGGAAAACGCGTGAGCCTCCTGATGATTTTACTGACTAGCGTGAACATCAACTACAATATAAATAAATTGTAGTCCTTGAAACGCCTATGCTACTTGTCGCAGGTCTTGAAAAAGCAGCTGCGGGCACCTGTATGACAGGCAACCTGCGGGCCTTGCATGCGTACCTTGAACAGGAGCGCATCGCTGTCGCAGTCGGCGGCCCATTCCACGACCGTCATCACGTTGCCGCTGGTGTCGCCCTTGTGCCAGTATTCCTTGCGGCTACGGCTCCAGAACACCATTTCGCCACATTCGTGCGTGCGGCGGAGGGCTTCCTCGTTCATCCATGCCATCATCAGCACGTCGCCCTTGTCGGCGTCCTGAACGATTGCCGGAGCGAGCTTCACGCCGTCCACTTCGACTTCGAACTTGACTTCTTTAATCAGGTCTTCGAATTTCATCTTAACCTCTAACCTGGCCGTTGCCGCGCAAAATCCACTTGTAGCTGCAGAGGCTTTCCACGCCCATGGGGCCGCGGGCATGCAATTTGTCGGTAGAGATGCCCACTTCGGCGCCGAGGCCGTATTCGCCACCATCGGCAAAGCGGGTGCTCGCGTTCACCATCACGCTGCTGCTGTCCACGTTCGCCACAAAGTAGTCTTGAACGCTAGCGTCTTCGGCAACCACGGCTTCCGTGTGGCGGCTGCTGTTCTGCTCGATATGGTCGCAGGCTTCAGCCACGTTGTCCACGAACTTCACACTTGCCTTGAGGGCGAGGTATTCGTGATGGTAGTTAGAGTCGTCGCCGATGTCCTTGATACGGCTGTCGTGGCTCTGGGCGTCTTTGTTGCCGTAGAGTTCCACGCCGCGTTCCACGAGGGCGTCAAGCATCTTCTTCACGTCGTTTGCGGCGAGATGGCGGTCGAAAATCACGCATTCCATGGCGTTGCACACGCCGGTGCGCTGCGTCTTCGCGTTAATCAGGATGTTGGTCGCCTTCTCGATGTCGGCGGACTTGTCGATATACACGTGGCAGATGCCGTTGAAGTGCTTGATGACGGGAATCTTGCTCTGTTCTACGACCGCGCGGATCAGGCGTTCACCTCCGCGGGGGACGACGAGGTCAAGGCAATCGTTGCGCTGCAAGAGCATGCCCACCAGGTCGTGGCTCGTTTCGGTCACGAGCTGCACGGCATCCTTGTTGACTCCGTTCTGCTCAAGTGCCGCATGGAAGATTCCGGCGAGGCACTTCGCGGAGTTGAGCGATTCCTTGCCGCCACGGAGGATGACAGCGTTGCCCGCCTTGAAGCAGAGGCATGCACCGTCAATCGTCACGTTCGGGCGGCTTTCAAAAATAAAGAACACGGCGCCGATAGGCACTGCCACGCGGCTAATCTTGATGCCGTTCTTCAGTTCGCGGCTTTCGAGCACGCGGTTCAGCGGGTCAGCAAAGGCGGCAATTTCTTCGGCACCCTTGGCCATGGCCTCGATGCGGGCGTCGTTCAGGGTCAAACGGTCCATCTTCGAGTCGTCGAGTTTGCCGGCGGCAGCCTCAAGGTCGAGTTTGTTGGCGGCGAGAATGGCCGGCTTTTGCTCGCGGAGCAGTTTTGCCACGAGGTTCAGCACCGCACTACGTTTTTCTGCGCTCAGGGTGCGTATTGTCTTGCTTGCGTTTTTGGCGTTTTTTGCCAAGATTTCGGAATACTCTTCCAAGTTGGAATAATTTTGAGTCATGTTTTTAATATAGAAAATTGATTTTGCTCACACAATAGTGTATTTTAATGGTACAGGTTTGTTTTTACCCACGACATTAACTTATAGTCGCGAGGTATCGGACTTGGGTGCTTGGCTCGGCGTGTTCTCTCCACGCCGAGTCTTTTTAATGTGACCGCTCGTTCGTCGTTTCGGGTATTGAAACCTCCGGTTACTCACTCGCTCTCGCAACCGCCCCAGTTTAATAACTGGGGCTTTGTTGCTCACGAATGACCGCTCGCGCTGTGTTTTGGGCTTTTTTCATGAAAAAGACAGACTAAATGCAGGCCCCTTGGGGTTTAGTCTGTAATTTATTAGTTTGTTTGTATTAAAAATGAGCGAAAAAATCGTTTTGGAGGGTGTCAAAGGGGCGAAATCGTCAAAAAGTCGTTTTTTGTGGGCGATTTCTGATTAATTTGTCTGTATTTTTACGGACTAAATGTGCCACCCTTCGCATTTAGTCTGTCGAAATGGCGAAAATCGCCTGTTTTTTTTCGCGCGTCTGTCGAAACAGCAAAAAACGCCTGTTTCTTGCGCTTGACTGTCAAAAAAGCCCCGCCGCGGAACAGCGCTGCCATCAGAACTGGCCCGCGACTAAACTGACTGACTGTCGAAACGAAAAAGCCCCGCCACGAGGCGAGGCTTTAGAAATTCATTGCGAAATTATTAAAGCAGGTTCACGATGGCGGTGAACAGCGCGTCGGCGAGGGCGTTCGTTTCGAGGCCTTCGAAAACGCTGAACTGGTTGAACATGATCTTGCCTGCGCCGAACGGAATCATCTGCATGTCCACGCCGGTCTTCACTTCGCCGTCCTTGATGCTCACGGAGCGGGCGAATACGGTTGCGCCCGGCAGTTCATTCAGGGAAAGTCCCGGCATCACTGCGGCCGCATTGTGGTCGAGCACGTTTGCACCGCCGAACACCGGCAGGAGCGCGGAGCCCTTCGGGAGGTAGTGCAGGCTGATGCCATTCGCACCGGTGCTCCAGCTGGCTTCGACCGTGCAGTCGAAGTTGTGGCTCTGGTTCATGAAGTCGATATCTTCGGGCGTCATGTCCGAAAGCAGGAGCGTCTTGCCGCCGTTCTTCGTGACGTCGACGATCTTGTTCAGGATTTCGTCGGGCCAGGAACTCAGGTTGGCCGTGAAGATAATCTTTTCCGGCCCAGTGAGAGCAGCAAGTGCGTCGCTGGATTCTTCGCTGTTGTCGAGGAAGCAAACCTTGTCCATTGCGCTCTTCACGTCGGCGCTTTCCATCACGATCAGGTCTTCGGTAGAGGAGTTGACTTCCTTGCCGTTGTCCTTGAGGGTAATGCGAATCTGGAACTTGCCCGTGTTGCGCGGGGACATGAGCGTGCAGATACCGAGCTGGGTGAGGCTGGTCTTGCCGATGGTTTCGTCGGGGACCATTTCCTGCTTGTTCAGTTCCTTGCCGTTTGCATCGAGGAGGCTCACGTCGACGGTGACATTCTCGAGGCGGTCGTTGTTCAGGAGCGTGAGCTGGAAGCTGACTTCACTCTGCGGTGCGACCACGTGTTCAAGTTCGCTGATAAGCACGCGGCTCGGGGTCGTGATTTCCTTGCAGAATTCTTCGAGGCCCTTGCTCTTGCGGTTTTCGTCACAGATGCCGCAGAAGTCAGTGCCGAAGTCCGCCCACTGTTCCAGGAAGAACCCGGAAATCTGCGGGTTGCTCTGGAAGGCGGTTATCTGGTCGAGCTTGCTCTTTGTTGCAATCTTGCGGGAGCATTCGATGAATTCCGCAACCGAGTTCCATACGGAGAGGCCGGATTCCTTGATGAAGGATTCGATGGCCTTGTAGGTGTTCTTGACGGCCTTCTGGTTCTTGACGCCGCGCGGTCCCTTGATGTTTGTAGCGGAGTTCGGGAGCAAGGTGTGGTTCTTGATGGTCACCAGCATCTTGTTGCTCACGTCGGCAGCGGCGTTGTCATCGCCGTCCTGGAAGTGGCTGTCGCCGAATCCGGAATCGGGCACCATCAGTTCTTCTTCGTCCTTGTTGAAGCAGTGGGCGAGGTAATGCGTGTAGGCGGCGTTCGGGTTCATCTTCGGGCGCACGGAGAGCGAGGCGAACTGCGAAATGCGGTCGACCGAGACGGGGAGAAGCTTGCCCGTATCCTTGCGGAAGTTGCCTTCGTTGTCGATATAGATGCTGTCGAGGTTGCTGATGGTCGGGCGCGTCATGTCGACAGGGCTGATGGCGTTCAGGAGCTTGTTGCCGTTCTGGAGCATGAACGTGCCGTTTTCGGAACCGAGCACCCAGGCCGCGATACACGGATGGTTGTGCTGTTCCTTGACGATGTCGTTGATGAGGTCCTTCGCGTAGTCGAGACCCGTGGTCGTGGAACGCATCGTGTGGATGGGGAATTCCTGGAACACGAGGAGGCCGATTTCGTCGCAGATGTTGAGCGCTTCGGTGCTGAGAGGTGCGCCGCAGCTGCGGATGGCGTTGAAGCCGGCTGCCTTGACGGCGAGGAGGTCTTTCTTGAGGTTCGGGTTGCTCGTGGTCCAGAGGCCGCCTTCGCTCCACTGCTGGTTGTAGCTCACGCCCTGGAGCTTGAGGATGGAGTCGTTCAGGTAGAAGTCGCCCTTGATGCAGTCAAACTTGCGGAAGCCGAACGTGCGCACCACGGGGAAGGCGTATTCGGGCGCCTTGCCCTTGCCGGCCTTGATTTCCATTTGGACTTCGACGGCGAACATGTTGGGCTTTTCGGGGCTCCACACGCACTTGCTGCGGTTGAAGTCCTTGATGCCGAGCACCAGGCGGTAGGTCGTGTTTTCCTTGTCGAGCTTCGGATTGTCCTTGAACCATTCGTACACGTCGCCGTTCGGGTTACGCATGAGGATGCGCAGGCGGGTGCTGAAGCCGCGCGGGTTGTTGAACGCGATTTCGAGCGTCACGCGTTCCTGGTCCATGTCGGGCTCCACGTGCAGGTCCGAAATGAAGGCTGCGTTCCCGAGAATCAGGTCTACATGGCCGAAAATGCCTCCGAACGGGTACTGCGTCCAGGGCAGGCCGACGGGGACTTCACCCGGGTGGGCGTAGCGGTCGTTGGCGCCTTCCTTGGTTTCGCGGCCGAAGTCAATACGGCTGTTGGCTGCACCCATGTTGGCTACGCGGATGCAGAGAACGTTCTCTTCGCCGAGCTTGATGGCCTTCTGGGTCTCGAGGATAAACGGGGTGTAGGATCCGAAATGGTCGCCGAGCAGCTTGCCGTTCAGCCAGATGGTGGCGTGCGTGGCAATGCGTTCAAAACGGAGGAAAATACGCTTGGTAACCTGTTTTTCGTCTTCGATGGTGAAACGCTTAAAATAGAACGCGCAGTCTTGCGACATCAGGAGCTTTTCAAACGACCTTTCCCAGATATGCGGAACGGAAACGGTTTCCGTGTCTTCGGGGTAGGTGGCGTACCAGCGGTTGGAAATGCCGGAATCTTCAGTGTCCCACTTCATCTGCCAGTCGCCGTCAAGGCTCATAATCTTATTCATTCGGATGTCCTTTATAAAAATTTGGCGTAAAAGATAGAATTTTAGAGCCTAGGCCGTGGGTCGGAGGGGTAAGAAATATGCGAAAAATGATGTTTTTTATGGGGGTTGTCTTTACAAGCCTCCAAACTTTTCTATATTTGGGGTCCCAATAGCAACCCAAAAAAGGATTACAAAAATGTATTCTATTGTTGAAACAGGTGGTTTCCAGTATAAAGTCGAGCTGGGCAAGGCCTACAAGGTCCCCACGATTGACGCCGCTGTTGGTTCCGAACTGGAGCTCAAGTCCGTTCTTCTTTTCTCCGGAAAAGAAGTGCAAGTCGGCACCCCTGTCCTGAATGACGCCTCCGTGAAGGTTGAAGTTCTTGCCCACGGCAAGTACGACACCGTCATCGTGTTCAAGAAGAAGCGTCGCACCCGTTACGAACGTCGTAACGGTCATCGTCAGGGCTATACCGAGGTGCTGGTTACGGAACTTCGCTCCGGCGCAGAATCCGCAAAGGTCGA
>JBGUQN010000017.1:0-25463 GCA_045131085.1 Fibrobacter sp. | reverse complement strand
ACAAGGACGTACTCGAAAATCCGAACATGATTTCTAAGAAGGTGCTCGCCTCGGGCCTCGACGCCGGTACCGCCTTCGAAATTCTTTCCATCGACATCGCCGACGTAGACGTGGGTCAGAACATTGGTGCCATCCTCGAAACTGACCGTGCCGAAGCCGACAAGAAGATTGCACAGGCCAAGGCTGAAGAACGCCGCGCCATGGCATACGCCGCCGAACAGGAAATGAAGGCAAAGGTCATGGAAATGAAGGCGAAGCTCGTCGAAGCCGAAGCCCAGATTCCGATGGCTATGGCAACCGCCCTCCGCGACGGAAAGCTCGGCGTGATGGACTACTACAACCTCAAGAACATCGAAGCCGACACGCAGATGCGCAAGGAAATCGGAGCTGCTCCGGAGGCTAAGTAATCCGTGGAAGGACTCCTCATTCTCATAGGCATCTGGGTCCTAGACATCGTCGTCAAAAAGATCGTCGCGAATAAAAAAGCGGAGCAGCAGCGCCAGCAGGATCAACAACGCCAGCAAACGATGCAGCAATACGAATCAGATGACGACGACTCCGAGGATTTCGATGATTCCGAAGAACAGGACTACGAAGAGCCGGAAGTAAAGCCTTCCCGCTCGTTGCAGGATTTAATCCGCCAGTTCGAAGATGCCCAGCGCGAAGCTGAGCAGGGAAACATCGAGCCGCCTACCCCGCCGGTTCCACAGCCGAAGCCTCATGAAGGCCCGTACACCTTCCGCGAAATTGCAGAAGAAGTTATCGAGTATGATGTAGTCGATGCAGAATTCCTGATGGACGAATTCGACCTGTCCGAAGGTGAAGCGATTTCAATGCTCGCCGAACTCCAGAAGCACCACATTATCGGGCGCGACATGGGCGAAGGCGAATGCGACGTGCTCGTACACGACCTGGACGAACTCGACAACTTGTTCAGCCGCGAAAAGCCGGCCCAGGATCAATTCATCGAAGAAGACGAATTCGAAGCTGAAGATGAACCTCTCCAGCAGGAACTGGAACGCCAGCGCAAGCTGAACGAACTCGAAGGCCGAGCAAAATCTGCACGGGAATCCGCAGCATCATCTAGCGACGAGTACATCGAAGATGTCTCCGATGACGGAACCGCCCCGAAATCGCGCCGCGCGCCGCTTGTCTCTACAAGGAGCATTGCCGACGTGCGCAAGGGATTCATCTGGGCGAAAGTCCTCGATGAGCCTCGCTTTAAGCGCCGCTGGAGCGCGCAATACCGCTAAGTACTGCAATTTTCAAACATTGAAGCCTTCCCCTGCGGGAAGGCTTTTTTCTTGAAGAACAAGATTTCTATCTTGATAGCGATGGACCAGAAAGATTTCGACCTTACCCGCTATTTTGAACTGAAGAAGCAACTGGAAGAAGCAAGCCGCCTCTACTACAAAGACGGCTTTTCCCCTATGAGCGACCAGGATTTCGACTTCGGGCTCAAGGAGATGGAAGCGCTCGAAGCGAAGTACCCTGAATTGCGCGGCAAAGATTCGCTTACCCAGCGCGTGGGCAGCGACCTCACGAACGACTTTGCAAAGGTCTCGCATGCTGTGCCGATGCTCAGCATCGCGAACGTGTACAGTGCCGAAGAGATGGCGGAGTTTGTAAGGGCGGCGGAAGAAGGGATGGAAAGTCTTGGCGACGACAAGCGCGCGACCTCCACGCATAAGTGGATTTGCGAACGGAAAATCGACGGTGTCTCTCTTTCCATCGTATACGAGAACGGACGCTTGAAACAGGCGGCCACCCGCGGCGATGGCGCCCAGGGCGACGACGTGACATTGAACGCTCTCACGATTGCAGACATTCCCGAATATTTCGACGCCAAGAAACTGAAGATTGACCCGTCGGAAATTCCGCAGGGCACTTTCGAAGTCCGCGGCGAAGTCTACATGGAACGCGAAGCCTTCGAACGCCTGAACGAACAGTTCATCTTGGAAGGCAAGAAGATTTTCCAAAACCCGCGCAACACCGTCTCGGGTTCACTCAAGCTCAAAAGTGTGGCCGAATGCAAGACTCGCCCAATGCGATTCTTTGCCTATCATATACCGCAGAGCAACAACGCGACACACGAAGAGAACCTGCAACAGCTTAAAAAGCTCGGGTTCCACACGAATGACTTCTGGAAGGCAGATTCCGTCGACGAAATCATGAAGATTTCGGAGCAAATCGGCGCGAGCCGCGACAGCCTCCCCTTCGAAATCGACGGCATGGTCGTCAAGCTGAACGACCTTGCCATGCAGCGCGCGCTCGGTACCACGAGCAAGAGCCCGCGCTGGGCCATCGCCTACAAGTTCAAGGCAGAGCGTGCCTACACGCCGCTGCTTTCCGTAGAATTCCAGGTGGGCCGCACCGGTGCCGTGACGCCCGTAGCGAACCTTGCACCCGTGCGCCTCGCTGGCACGACCGTCAAACGCGCCACCCTCCACAACTTCGACGAAGTCGCCCGACTGGACCTACACTTCGGCGATACCGTCGGCGTAGAGAAGGGCGGAGAAATCATCCCGAAGATTACCGACGTCAAAAAAGAGCTTCGCCCAGCAGGCGCACTCCCCGTGACCGCCCCCGACAAGTGCCCAGTTTGCGGAGAACCGCTCACCCACATCGACGGCGAAGTCATCCTCCGCTGCGAAAACATGCACTGTGCGGCGCAGGTGCAATGCCTTTTCGAACATTTCGTGAGCCGCGAGGCCATGAACATCGAAAACCTCGGGCCCGCCCTTATCGCAAGCCTGATTGCCACGGGCAAAATCAAGCGCATTCCGGACCTGTACCGCCTTACCATCGAAGACCTCGAATCGCAGGAACGCATGGCCAAGAAGAGCGCCAAAAACGTTTACGACGCCATCCAGAAATCGAAGGAACGCAGCCTCGAGAACCTATTGCATGGCCTCGGCATCCGCTTCGTAGGCCGCACCAGCGCAAGGAACCTCGCCAAGCATTTCCGCACGCTCGAAAAAATCCGCACGTCCACCGTCGAGGATTTGCAGAACGTGAACGACGTGGGCGAACGCATCGGAAAATCCGTCTACGATTTCTTCCACACGCCGCTCTACACGAACGAAATTGACGAACTGATTGAACTTGGCTGCCCCACTGAATTCAAGGGCGTCGTGAAGACGCTATTCCAGGGACAGACCGCAGTCATCACCGGAACGTTGCCGAGCATGGAACGCGAAGAAGCCCGCAAGCTCATTGAAGAAAACGGCGGTAAGGTTTCGGGTTCCGTGAGCAAGAAGACAAGTTGGGTGCTTGCAGGCGAAGCAGCCGGAAGCAAGCTCACGAAGGCGAACGAACTCGGCATTCCCGTGCACGACGAGGCATGGCTTTTGGAGCAGATTGCCGCGGCAGATTCTGGCGACATTACCGGCGACGAAGGCGCCAGCAATACAAGTGATGGAAGCGAGAAGCCCGCGGCCTCCCCTGCCAGCGACAAAAAAGCTGCAGGCGATACGCCCGCAGCCGATGCAAACGGTCAATTAAGTTTGTTCTAAGGTGCCGGCGCAGCAGCATCCGGAGCAACGGCAGCCTTTGCCGTAGAGTCCTTCGCGGCAGCCTTCTTCAAGTCGGCCTCGGTGACTTCGTTCTTCACGCAGCGCAGAGAGAAAGCATTATTCTCGAAATCCTCTGCACGCATCACTTCGTCCTTTCTGTTGATGAGGTTCCAGTAACCGGCGCCAACGTCGCCACCACCGGAAGCTTCCCAGAAGTACGTGCTCGTACCGAGTTCCATGAACTCGCCATCACTATAACGCGCACCTGCTGGAATTGCATTGAAACCTGAATACTCGGTAATGGGGACGCCGCCCCGTGCCCAGCCCTCGCGGGTCTTGAGCGCAGCGGCCACGCTACCCTTCTTCATCTGTACAATGTCGGCCATCAACTTGTTCCATTCTTCCTGCGAAGGCACATGCCAACCGGCCGGGCAAATGCCCTGATGTTCAACCGTTATCGCGCCTTCCACAGGATTCGTGATAAAATCAGCCGACAGGCGCATCGCCACATGCCATGGGTAAAGCCTTCCGTAACTACGGCAACGGATGTCCTTGTCCTCATAGCAGAAGCTTCCCGGAGCGGCAAAGCGCAAGTTTTCGGCCATCCAGCGCTTACCTCCGATTTCAACCGTCTTGTAGCGGTTCTCATCGCGGGAATCAAAGAGCGCCGTGCTGTCATAGATTTCATCGACTCCGGGCGGGTCCATCACGCAACGCACCGGGAAAGCAGCCTCCTTGCCCGAGCTATCTCGCACGATGTCGTCGTTATCATAACGGAGCGACCAATAGAAGGCAGACACGGAATCCTTTTCTGCAGTACTCCAGAAACCAGTTATGGAATCCTTCCCGGTGAACGAAGAATACGTAGGCAGAATGCCAGACGGAAGCGCATTGAACCCGAACCCGTTTTCGCCAGGCATCGAGTTTTCCGTTTCAGGCCAAACATCGCGCGCCTTAAGGTTCGTGCCTACAGGAACGGATTCATCAATATCCTTGATATAGGAGTTCAGCCTTTCAAAGTCATAAATACTCGGAATATGCCATCCAACCGGGCATGCGCCCCTATGGACGCGTCTCACGGAATCGCGTGCCGACTTCTCGGAGAATTCCTTAGGCAACTGCATCGCGGCACTCCATGTGTAGAGGCGGCCATACTTTTGGCAATTTTCAGGCTTTGCAGCATAGCAGAAACTACCCGGCACATCTACATCCAGATTCTTGACCATCCACACCTGGTCACCCACGTGGATAGTGTAAATCGTCTTGTTCTGCACCTTCATCACCTCGGGCTTCACGACAACTGGCGGCGGCGGCGGATCCTTGATTTCGTATTGCCGGTCTTCGACACAACGAACCGAAACAGCCTCATCCTTGCCGGCCATTTCTTTTTCAAAAGTTCTCGTATCATACATAAGCGTCCAGTAATACGCACCGACGTTGTCTATTTCCAAAGACGACCAGAACTGTGCGCTACGCCCTATATCCATAAAGCCGCTGTACGAAGTTTTTTCACCGGCAGGTATAGCGTTAAAGCCAAATTCATCGGTGCCCGCCGGGAGGCGCAATTCGCGTTCCCACATATCGGGAGACTTAAGGCTAATACCAATGCCATCGCTTTTACCCTTCTTGGCTACATAGTACTTTAACTTATACCATTCTTTATTCGTCGGCACATGCCAACCAGCAGGGCAAATGTCGTGATACTTTTTCCCCGACTTTGGAGCCTTAAACTTTTTTATCGAAACATAATTGTAATGGTCGACGAGCATCATGGCTGCGGCCCATGTATAGAGGCGGCCATACTGTTCACAGTTCGACTCCTTCTTTTCATAACACTCGGTACCCTTGAGCTTAAAACGGAGGTTTTCCGCCATCCAGCGATAAGTGCCTATCTGCACGGTTTTGTAAACCTGCTTGTCACGCGGGTCCACGAGATCTGGCATTGGGTTGACCGTGGCTAACGCCATCGACGCCGAGAACACCATAACGAAAAGAGGAGTCATGTATCGCATCATACAAATAAAATAAATTCATTTTTTCAAAAACGGATAAGCCCCTCCCCCAAAAAAGCGTTCTAAACAGGGTAAAACAAAAAGAACCCACCGATAGGTGAGTTCTTTAGTACCCCCAAGCGGACTCGAACCGCTGTTGCGGGAATGAGAATCCCGAGTCCTGGGCCACTAGACGATGGGGGCGTCAAGCGGGCTCAAATATAGCAAAGCCCGCCTATTCCGTCAATCCCTGTAGAAGAGGTCGAGATTGCTCTCAACCGGAGTAGACTTCTCCATGTTGTTCACAAATTCATTGAACAGAACCGATGCAGTGAAGCGAGTTGCATTCTCGTATTCCTGCTTCACAGCATTGGCAACTGCACCTTCTTCAGGTTCGGTCTTGCTGTTCACGCGAACCATCACAGCGCCGAGATCCGTTTCGATGACCGGGCCCCATTCGCCGACCTTCTGGCCGTTGAGCACCTTGTAAAGTCCAGTGCTGCTGTAGCCAAAGCCGTTCACGTAACCTTCAGCAGAAGACTTCATGTTCTGGATAAGAACCTTGTCAACAGTAACCGGCGTTGCAGTAGAATCGCCTTCAACAGGAGCCTTCCACTCCTTGACCTTGTCGGCAACGGAGTTCAGGTAAATGCTAGCAGCATTAGCAGACTTCTTTGTCTTCAAAGCAGTCTTGATGCTTTCGAAGTACATGTCAAGATCGCGATCGCCGGCCTTGATTTCTTTGAGCTTGTTGGCGAGCACAACAAACTTGCTGTTGCGGAGCACCGGAGAAACATTGCCTTCTTCTTCAGGAAGGTTTTCGTTGGGCCATGCGAAAGAAGTAAGTCCCTTGAGGTAACCGAGTTCAGCGATGTTATCGTTGCGGCCAACCCAACCGGATTCAGCAACTTCGAGATTCCTTTCCTTGGCGGCAGCAGCAAAATCCTTGCCGGCAGCAACATCGTTCTTGATGCCTGTCAGGATCTTTTCGAGGCTGTCGATCGTTTCGGAAGAAGCATTGACCACGAGCAGGATGTGTCCGACATTCGCGGTAACGGCACCCGTAGAATCAGTGTTCTTGCCGAAGCACTTGATGATGTGGTAACCGAACTGCGTCTTGACCGGTTCAGAAACGGCACCGGAATCGAGAGCGAGAGCGGCCTTTTCAAATTCGGGGACATACACGCCGAGACCAGCAGGCTGAGAAAGGATACCGCCGTTTTCGGCGCTGCCCGGGTCTTCAGAAGAAATGCGAGCCATTTCTTCGAAAGAAGCGGTAGAAGAAGTATCCGCGAGCTGGAAGTAAATCGTCATCGCGTATTCACGGACGCGTTCATCGTCAGCAGCAGTTGCGGCAACCGGGATAGACACGTACTGGAACTTGGCAGCATCCTTCTCGACAAAGAAGCTGTCGTTGTGAGCATTGAAGTAGCCCTTGACCATCGCGGTATCGACCACGTCGTCGGCCACGGCGAAATCATTGCCAGCAGCGTATGCCACGTCAAGATCGAACTCGGCCATGCGGCGTTCAACGGCCCACTTGGCTTCGAGCGTCGTCGGGTGCATACCCGCACTGACCAGAGCCTGGAGCTGCTGCATCGGGATGTTCGAAGTCTTCATTTCTTCTTCGAGTTGGAGCATCATGCCCCACTTGAAGGCTTCCGGAGTTTCGAGCCAAGCTTCGTAATCAGCCTGGGTTGCTGCCGTATCGGTAATGAACTTCGGGAGGCTTGCGATGTAGGCCTGGCTGCGCTGCATCAGGTCTTCCTGGGAAGTAGCCTGCTGCTGGATGGCATTGAGCCTGTACTGAGCTTCCTGAATCACACGGCTGCGAACCGCATTGAAATTATTCTTGAATCCGGCCTTGAGTTCGGCGACCGAGGCTGCCAGTCCGGCCTTTTCGTACTGTTCGTCCAAGAGAATCTGGCGGACGAAAGAACGGAAAATGTCGTTGCGGAGCTGGGAGTATTGTTCGTCTTCAAGGTGCTGGCCCTGATACTGGTTCTGCTGCACCATCTTGAAGCGAGAATCAAATTCCGCATACGAAATCTTGCGGTCATTGACGACACCTACAGGATAGCTTTGCGCAGTCTTCGGCACACGGTCCATAGCCAGGAGACCCACGACAATACCTGCCGCGAAAATCACGATAATCCACTTGGCCTTTTCATTAATCCACGTTAACATAGAGTAGACTCCATTAAAATTTGTCGGAGCAAAATTTAGTAATAAATTCCAAACTCATTTATTTTACGTTCAAATAATGCCGAAATAGCGCATTTTTTCTATCTATGAGCATAGAAAAATTAAAGTTTCTCAACGGAGACATCGCATGTACGATATTTTGGTCCTCGGTGCAGGAATTTCCGGCTTAAGCGCAGCAATACACGCCGCCGAAAAAGGCCTTTCTGTCGTCATTCTCACCAAGGGCGCCAAGCCAGACGGCTCTTCGAACTACGCCCAGGGCGGCATCGCAACCGTCACCGAGAAGACAGACAAATTCAAGTTCCATATCGACGACACACTCGAAGCAGGTGCCGGCCTCTGCAAAAAGGAGCCGGTGAACATCCTCACCAAGAGCGGGCCCGCCACTATCCGCCAGCTGGTCAAGTGGGGCGTGCAGTTCACGCCATCGCCCGCCGACAAGACGCAGTTTGACCTCCACCTCGAAGGCGGCCACAGCCATCACCGCATTTTGCATGCGGCCGACCTCACCGGTAAAGAGATCATGCGTGCGCTCCTGTGCGAACTCCACAAGCACAAGAACATACACTATATAGAGAACTGCTACATCAAGGACCTTATCTGCAAGGGCGAAGGCAAGGCCAAGCGCTGCGTGGGCGCAAAGATTATCCACCAGAAGACGGGCATTGTCGAAGACCTCTACGCAAAGGCCTCCATCCTTTCTACCGGCGGCGCCGGACGCATCTGGCAGTACACCGTATGCCCGCCCGACAGCTGTGGCGACGGCATGGCGATTGCGGCACGCGCAGGTGCAGCCCTGCAGGATATTGAGTTCATGCAGTTCCACCCGACAAGCCTCTATGCCCCACAACTCAAGAAGCCCTTCCTGATTTCGGAAGCGGTGCGCGGGTTCGGCGGCATATTGAAAAACTACAAGGGCGAAGAGTTCATGAACCAGGTTCACCCGCTCCACTCACTCGCCCCCCGCGACATCGTGGCGCGCGCCATCCACAGTGAAATGCAGCGCCTGGGCAAGCCCAACATGTTCATCGACCTCTCAGGCCGCACCCCGAAGGACATCAAGAGCCACTTCCCGAACATCTACGCGAAGTGCCTCGATGCAGGTATCGACATCACGAAGGAATGGATTCCCGTGGTGCCCGCCGCACACTACATGTGCGGAGGCGTACTGGTCGACACGTGGTCGCGTACCGAAATCAAGGGCCTGTACGCCTGCGGCGAAGTCGCTGCGACGGGCGTCCACGGAGCAAACCGACTAGCATCAAACTCCCTGCTGGAGAGTGTCGTATTTGCCATCCGCGCGGTGGACAATATATGTGATAGCGGGCTCCTGAAAGACAAGATTGCGGTGAGCAAGCCGCGCAAGCAAGAAGTCGTAAGTTTCGGCAAAGCCGCCTTCTGGAAAAAGCGCCGCGCCATGCTGCAAGACATGATGTGGACTCACTGCGGCATCGTGCGCACCATCGCGGGCCTGAACCAGGGCCTCAAAATCATCGAGGACCTCGAAAAGGATATCCAGACTGCCATCAAGAACAAGGAAACAGAGAACATCCACTTCCTCGAGTTCCTGAACGCCCTGCAGGTCTCTAAGATGATTCTCATCGCGGCACTCCACCGCAAGGAATCGCGCGGACTGCACTACATTCTCGACTACCCGAACCTCGACCCGAAAACAAAGCACCATACCATTTATCTGGACGATAAGAAATAAGCGAGAAACCTAGTATGGCCGAAGCGAAGACGAGCACAGCAAGGAAACCCCGCAAGGAAGCCCTCCCGAAAAAAATCGGGGGCTACACTCCGACGCAGATGCTCGGGCACGGCGCGATGGGCAACGTATGGCTCTGTCACGACGAATCGCTCGACCGCATGGTCATCGTGAAGCAGATGGTCCCAAAGCTTCTGGACCAGGATTCGTTTATCCTGCGCTTCCAGCAAGAGGCGACCATACTCGCCCACCTGAACCACCCCGCCATCGTGGTGCCCTACGCCCTCTGGAAGGAGAGCGACGGCCAGCTTTCGCTTTCCATGGAATTCGTGATGGGCAAGAACCTTCGCGAAATCCTCGACGTGAACAAGCAGCCGCCCGTATGGGTCGTGATGGCCATTCTCCATGAAATTTTCCTCGCCCTGAGTGTCGTACACCGTGCAGGCATCGTGCACCGCGACCTGAAACCCGCCAACATGATGGTCGACAAGGACGGGCGCATCCGCCTACTCGATTTTGGCGTCGCGCACGTAGACAAGGAATACGAAGACGACCCGACGCTCACCATGGCCGGCTCGCAAATCGGTACAGCCGCATACATGAGCCCGGAACAGACCATCGGGAACGAGGCCACTCCTGCCTCTGACCTGTTCAGCATGGGCGTCATCGCAAGCGAAATGCTGCTGGGCGAGAACGTGTTCCGCGGTGAATCGCTCAACCAGACCCTGCAAAACATCCGCAGGTTAAAGATTGGCAAGCAGGCCTTCCCCGAAGGCACACCGAAGGCTCTCATAAAGCTGGTGATGCGCCTCCTCGAAAAGAAGCCTTCCAAGCGTCCGCTTTCCGCCGCCGACGTGGCCGACGAACTCAGCCGCATGCTGCGGGCCTACCCGCGCGACCTCTCGCCCTACCTCGCCGAATGGGTTACCGCCACAGTGAAGGGTTCGATTCCTGCAATAGAACCGAAAACATACCCGAGCTGGTCGAAAAAAATGTTTATTATTGGGCTTGCGACCGGTATTATCATTCCTTCGACAATATTCACCCTCTTGCACATACTCTAACGGACTAACATGAATTGGATTGATATTGTTTGCCTCGTTTGCGTACTCGTATTGACCCTGATTGGCGTATGGCGCGGGTTCCTGAAGGACCTGTTCCGCCTTGTCGCATGGGTCGCCGCCATCGCCGGCGCCTACTTTGCAAACGACCTCCTTGCCGATACCATTTCAAGGAATCTCGATATCAGCGGCTTCACCGTCACGCTTGTCTGTATCTGCATCGGGTTCCTCATTCCGTTTATTACACTGTTCATGATTGGGCACTTTGTACAAAAGTCCATCGAAAAGACTACCGTGGGCAAAGTGAACCGCATTTTTGGCGGGCTCTTCGGGGCATTCCAGGCTTGGATTATCTGCGCCATATTCTTGTCCATTCTCCACATTTTGCCGGTCACAGGCAACCTGCAGGAATCGCGCAACGAATCTATCGCCTACAGTTTCTACAAGTTCAATCTTGAAATACTCGGATTCTCTTCCGAAGAACCCGACCTGATTGGCATGGCCGAAAAGAAGGCTACAGAACTCAGCAAGGAAATTACGGACAAGGCCGTCGAAAAGGTCAAGGAGACCACGACGCAGGCCGCAGAGCAGGCCAAGGACGCCGCCATAAAGGCAGCTACACAAGCCAAAGATTCCCTAGCCAAGAAAGTCGAAGTAAAGGCTGACTCGGCCGTTTCGGCCGTCAAGGAAAAGGTCGAAAAAGCCACTAAATAGTTTACGCAAGTCTCTTTGCGCAGGCTTCCGCATCGCGGACAATTT
Source organism: Fibrobacter sp. (assembly GCA_045131085.1). Lineage (GTDB taxonomy): Bacteria > Fibrobacterota > Fibrobacteria > Fibrobacterales > Fibrobacteraceae > Fibrobacter. The sequence continues at coordinate 14,224 of JBGUQN010000017.1, read as the reverse complement.
CTTCTTCGCCATCGACATGGCGGCCTCGCATCACGAACTTTCCGTTGCAGATAACCGAATCAATACAACTGCTGTCGGCAGCATATACCCAGTTGCTCACCAGGTTGTGGCTGGGCACCATGCGTTCGTTCTTCAGGTCGACCAGCAGGCAATCCGCCAGGTAGCCTTCCCTGATTTCGCCGGCATCCATTAGCCCGTAGGCACGAGCCGCGTTCACCGTTGCCATTTTAAGCGCATCGTACGCAGGCAAAGTTTCGGCACCACCCTGCACCTTCGCAAGCAAAGCCGCAAGTTTCATCTCTTCGTGCATGTCGAGGTTGTTGTTAGAAGAATCGCCGTCCGTACCGAGGGCGACCTTGGCGCCAGCACGCAACAGGCAGTCAATCGGCGGGATTCCGCTTGCCAATTTCAGGTTCGAGCATGGATTCAGTACAGCCGTTGCGCCGGATTCCACAAAAACCTTCATGTCATCGTCCGAAAAATGGACGCAGTGCGCCGCGGCAAGTTTTTCATCGAGCAGCCCGGCACGTTCCAGCAGGCGTACAGGGCTGCACCCATACTGCTTTTCGCAATCTTCCAGTTCCTTTACCGTTTCGGAAAGGTGCGTGTGGACAAAGAAGTTTTCCGCACATGCAAAGTCGGCACAGCGCTTCAGCATTTTCTCGCCCACCGTATAAACGGAATGCGGAGCAACCGTAAGGCTAATACGTTCCGATTCACCCGTATGGGCAGCCAAGAACTTAAAATTGCCCTCTATCTGTTCTGCCGTCATGAGCGATTCCGCAAACGTCACGCCCACCGCAGCACGGATGCCCATTTCCTCAACTATCTTGATGGTACGTTCGCGATGCCAGTACATGTCGGCAAAAAACACCGTCCCGGATTTTATCATCTCGAGAAAGGCTAGGCGGCAAGCCAACTCGATATCGCCACCCGTAAGTTTGGCCTCGAACGGCCAGATGTATTCCTGCAGCCACTTCTGCAGCGGCATATCGTCGGCATACCCGCGCAAGAGCGACATGGCAGCATGCGTATGCCCGTTGTAAAACGCAGGTAAAACTGCAAAACGGGAGCAGTCCACGACTTCGGCACCCGCAGACTCCTCTGGCGGGACAATCCCAATGCGGGCAAAACGGTTCCCCACAATCAAAATGTCGACAACGCGAGCCCCATCCTGAGCAGGCAAGAGCGCCGATTTCAATAAAATCTTTTTCATGGCTCCTCCGTCAGTCAAAAGATTTACTCGCGGTTTTCCAGTAGTTTCTGTACCGACTGCGCGTAGGCCTGCAAACTCGGGTCTCGCGCACCCATCAGCAAGATGGTATCGCCGGGCTGGGCGCATTCGACCATCTTCTTTGCGCATTCGTCGCGGTTCTCGATGTAGATGGCCTCGCAGCCCTTCAGCAGGAGGTCGTCGGCAAGGTCGCCCGCGCTGATATCGCGCGTCACGGTACCGCCCGCATAGTAAATCTCGCTGAAGAACATCATGTCGTTGTCGCGGTCATCGTCAAAGTCCTTCGGGCGTAGCGTCTTCGCGATGAATTCCACAAGGTCCTTGCGCAAGAAGCGCGTGGGCCCGAAGCCATGCGGCTGGAACCAAGCAATCACGCGGCCCTCGGTAAAGTCCTGCGCACTCCTGATGCTTGCCGCAATCTTTGCGGGGTTATGCGCGAAGTCGTCTACGAGGGTGACGCCATTGAACGTCCCCAGAATCTGGTGACGGCGGAACACGCCCGGGAAGGTAGCCAGCGCATCGGCACAGGTATGGAGCGATACGCCCGCAAAGAGCGCCGCCGTAGTTGCCGCAAGGGCATTTTCCATGTTGTGCTTGCCCGGCAGAGGGACTTCGAAGTTCACGAGTTCCGCCTTGTGGCGCACGCGGAACTTGATATGCGTACCGGCAGTCTTGAAGTCCGTGCCCTGCACACCCACGTAGTTCTCGAACCCGAAATCGAATTCGCGGCCCGCGCTGAACTTCTTTGCCAGCGGGTGCGCGTCATTCACGATCAAAATCTTTCCGTTGTCAAGGATGTTGTGGCTGAACTTGAGGAAGATTTCCTGCAGTTCGTTCATTTCCTTGTGGTCCTTGTCCACATTGAGGATGAGCCCGATTTCCGGTTCGTAGCGCACGAGCGTTCCATCGCTCTCGTCGGCTTCCACAACGAGCCATTCGCCCTTGCCGCTAACAGCGTTACCGATCTTGCCTTGCTTCTGCAAGTTCACGAGACCAGCGCCCGTCATCACGGAAGGCTGCAATCCCGCGTATTCCAGGATATGGTAAATCATCGCGGTCACGGTCGATTTTCCGCTCGTCCCGCTTACCGCAATCGTGCGGGCTTCCTTCGAAATCTTCGCGAGCATCTCGCTTCTGTGCATCACGGGGACGCCGAGTTCCTTCGCACGCTTCAAATCGGGATTCGCATCTTCGATGGCGGTACTCACCACCACGGCATTGAGGCCAGCGACAACGCCAGAGCCGTCCTGCGCAAAGCACTTGATTCCGCAGTCTTCGAGTTGGCTCATCACGAGCGGCTTTTCTACACGGCCCGCAAGGAACTCGCCGAACTGACGGTCAGAACCGCTCACTGCAACGCCCTTGCCGACCAAATACTGCGCGATGGCGCTCATGCCCACGCCCGCAACACCGATAAAGAAGTAAGATTCAGTCATTGTTTATTCCAGGAATAAATAACTCGCGACAATGTGTCGTTCAAAAAATATAAATCCGTACGTTCCACAAAATATTTCAAAGCACATTTTGAATTGTCACTTTCACAAAATTTCTTTGCCCAAGCGCAATCATCTTTATCAGAACAATAGATGCACTCATCACCATTACAGTAATATTTTGCCTTTTTATTCCAAACCCAGTGATTTCCATTCTTTTTAAAATCTGCAAAATCGATCTTCTCATAATCCGATAGTTTCGCACCTACAGAAACGCGATTTTCTAAAAGAATAGGGGCATTGCATTTTTTTAAAGAAGATTCTAAAGAAGAATCTTTTTTTCTATTAAATTCAATAGCTGTCAGCGTATCCCATTTTACGGAAGCATCCGACACAAAACGATATTCGACATCTTCAAACGCACATTCAATAAAAACTAGCCGATTTTTCCTTGCATCAAGCGAATCCTGTATGGAGCAGCTATCACAAAGAAGATCTTTCATCGCAAGCTTATCGCGCATTCCATATTGAACAACGTCGACAACATTCTCCGCATCTGCCGGAGCCTCTTTCAAATATTGAAGCGAGGTTATAATCTTTTCACAAACAGACTCATCACTTTTTTTCGGATTATACGAAAACTCAAAATAAAGTATACGATTTACGTTATCGGTTCCGATAGCCATCATGTGTACTTTATAAGGAACATCGCTTGTCCCACCAAAATCAAAATCATCTGTCGTTCCAACAGAAACAACTTCACCTTCTCCAACTTTGCCCAAACTTTTATCCCAATACAAATGAGACTGAGGATGATCGCCGATATACAAGAATATGTGACCAGACGGGCCATCGATGCTGTATGTCACAAAATCTATCCCCGTATCGAACTTTTTGACAACCCAATCTTTTGGAGTTCGAAGAGAAAAATGATCCTTCACATCAACAACGAGCTTTGTATTCTCCTCTAATTTAACATTTGCATTCTCTTGCACCGAATGCTCCTTACAAGAAGCAAGGAACAAAGCAAATGCAGAAAGTAAACTGATAAAAAAGAGTTTCATACAAATTTTAATTAATCCTATCGGTTGCCATCGGCTCCCTCCAGGAAGACATTTTCTAATCTAGCAAATCCGGGTCAATGGTCGGCTCGTAACCGGGTTCCACGAAGTCCTCGGTCGCAATTCCCTTCTTGCGGGCGGCCTTCATCTGCTTGATGAGCTTGCGTTCGGCAGCCTTGGCCCTGCGCTGGGCGGCAGTCGCCTGCTTTTCGGCATGGCGCTGGGCACGGGTCTTACGTTCCTTCAGTTCCGGGAAAACACATTCTTCGAACTTGTCGAATGCGCCTTCATCGATTTCCTCGTCGAAGCCTTCGTCAAAACGGATGTCGGCATCAAAGTCGCGGAAGCCTTCCTCTTCGTCGAACACCGGAGCGTCTGCCGGGCATTCCTTCTTCAGGAACTTGAGCACCTTCGCGAACGGTTCTTCCAGCGGGACCTTGAACTTCATCTTCTTGCCCGTGCGCGGATGGATGAGTTCAATCTTTACCGCCTGCAATAACTGAGCAGGAGCCATCTCGAGAACCTTCGCTGCGATATCCTTCATCAGGGGCGGCACGCGGTTCAGGCTTTCTTCACGGCCATCGTAGAGCGGATCGCCCACCACCGGGTGGCCCGTATAGCGGCTATGCACGCGAATCTGGTGCGTTCGGCCCGATTCAAGTTGCAGTTCGAGCAAAGTAGCAATCGCAAAGAACTGCTTGGCCACGTAATGCGTGCGGCTTTCCTTACCGCCCTTCACCACCGCCATCTTGAGGCGGTTCTTCGGGTTGCGCCCGATAGGAGCGTCAATACAACCTTCCAAGTCACGCGGGCAACCCCATACGAGCGCATTGTAGGTGCGGTGCAGCGTACGGGTTTCAAGCTGGTGCGCGAGGTGCCTGTGCGCGGCATCGTTCTTGGCCACCACCATGAGGCCCGGCGTATCCTTGTCCAGGCGGTGCACGATACCCGGGCGAAGCGGTCCGTTCACCTGCGACAGGTTGTCCTTAAAGTGATGCAGAAGGCCTGCGGCAAGCGTACCCTTGCTCACACCGTTACCCGGATGCACCACCAGGTTGCGCGGCTTGTTCAATACGACAATGTCTTCATCCTCGTACACGATGTCGAGCGGGATTTCTTCGGGTTCGAGCGTACTCGATTCCTTCTCGATGAGTTTTTCCACGACGACGACCATGCCCGTTTCCACGCGGAAATTCTTGGCGGCAGCAGCGCCGCCCACCTTCACCTCGCCTGCGGCAATCAATTTCTGCACGTCGGTGCGCGACACGTTTTCCATCACGCCGACAAGGAACTTGTCGATGCGCTCGCCGTTATGCTGTTCTTTAACAATGTAATTCATGCCTAATCCTTCGGCTCGGTTGCTTCAGACTCATTCGATTCCGGTTTTGCTTCGGGCGTCTTGGAACCGGCAAGTTTCTGCTTCTCTATTTCCTTTTCTTCCTTAATCTGCTTATGCACTTTCTTCAAGATTACCGGAGAAAGGATAATGACCGCTACACCGACAGTCACGAAGGAGTCCGCAACGTTGAACGTTGGGAATCGCACCATGATAAAGTCCGGAAAATCGCAGTCGATAAAGTCCACCACCATCTGGAGGCGCATGCGGTCGATAAAGTTGCCCACGGCACCACCGAGAATCATCACCACGCCAAGGCGGCTCAGCCAGTCACGCTTGTCGATGTTCTTGTAGAAGAAGAACATCACCACGGCAGCCACGACAGAAATCAGAATGAAGAACACCGTCGGCGAAAGGAACGGCATCAGGTCTTGCGGGCGGCTACTGAATGCGGCGCCCTTGTTGAACACCAGCTGGAAACGCACCAGTTCGCCAATCACGTTGATGACGTCGTGATTCGGCGCTCCCGTCTCATTCGTAAAACGCGCAAGCGCCCAAAGTTTAGTCAACTGGTCAGCGGCAATACTGAACAAGACAACGGCAATATGGAACGGCCACTTATTGTAGAATTTCATTCGTTACCGGGCGGCTAGATGCCCGCCTCCTTCTTCAATTTCGTATAAGTTTTTTCTATCCACCTGTCCGAATAGAAATGCTTCATCGTCGATTTCACGATTTTTTTCACCGTGTCGCGAGAAATCTTCACCTTTTTGTCATTTGCAAAAAGGCTCGAACCGTCGCCGATGAGTTTCATATTCTCTGCAGCCATAAAGAGCGGCCACAAGCAGAACAGGCGCGTACGCATCTTCACGTTCGGCACCAGCTTGGTATAGGCTATTGCATCGTCCAGGTGTTTCCACGCCTTCGCGACAAGTTCCGCCATCACGGCAGAACGGCGAGCATCGAAATCGGCACGGAACTCAATCGACGCCCCATCTGAACCCGCAGCCGGCACGTCGAACATCTCGTACGAATGCGCGAAGCCATGGCGGCGGCAAATTTCTTCGGGCACAAAGCAAACACGACGCGAGGAATCTTCCACGCAGTCCTTCACGATGTTTGCCACCTGGAGCGCAAGCCCGAAACTCACGTCGAGCTTCTGCATTTCGGCCTTGCGTGCATCGCTGATGAGGCATGTATCCGCAGCAAACAGGTTCGTGAGCAACTTTCCGACAATGCCCGCCACATAATAGCAGTATTCATCCAGGTCGGCGACACTTTCAAGCGTGAACCAGCCCGAACTCAGAGCCGCCTCTTGCCTCAAGGCAAACTTCGCCATACCGCCACACATTTCGATGGTCACGTCGCGCACCGGAGCCGCATAGACTTCGGGCAGTTCCTTCAAAAGCGGCACCACCACATGCGTATGCAGGCAAAGGTTCATGTACGGATGGTCGGACTTGCGCCAGTTTTCGGGCAAAGCGCGCTCGAAAGCGGCCACAGCGTCTTCCTTCAAGTCGGGCGTGCGGAATATGTCGGCAAAGAGCCCAAGCAAAGTCTCCTTCTCGGAGGCATTCATGTCGGGATCATCTTCTACCGTATCGGCGATACGCAAGTACAGATACGCAAGCAAAATGCTCTTGTGCAACTTGCCCTTGAGCACATTGATGTTGAGCGCAAACGTCCTCGAAACCAGGAGAAGAATCTCTTCGGCGTACATCCACGCCTTCTTCCCTTCGAGCACTTCCTCGCCCATTCCGAGCGTATCCAAGATGTTCCTAGACATACATCGTCTCCGCATAGACATCGGGCGGAATCTTCTTCGTCTTCGCCATCGCGTTCAAGTATTTCCAGAACCTTCCGTGAGCTTCCGCATTCTTGAGTTTCTTTGCAAAGCTCCATACGGTACGGTTATGGATATCGGGTTCGCTCTGGAAGTTTCCCTTCCTTTCGGACTGGTAGCGCACCTTGCGGTATTCCAGGAAATACGCCGCCTCGAACAAGGCGGTAATCCGGGACATCGCAAAGCGGTAAAGCACTACCGCGAAAAGGAGGAAAACGGGCAAGGCGGCAAACGCGTACTCAGGCGGGCAAACGCCGGTCTTCTTGACACCCCAGCAGAGCGTCAACGCAAGCACAAGCGAGGCTACTAGCGAGAACACGAAGTTCTTCAAGCGGAGCTTCGCCGCCCATGCCGGCTTCCGCGAGACCTTTTCCGGCAAAATGGCCCATTTTTTCCCTTTTTTCACCATTTTTCGCAAATACAGGGGGTACGAAAAGCGGTAGAACCAATAATAGAGGAGGGCCCAGAAAAGCACAGGAGCCCAAAAAGCATAATCCATAATTTGATAGAAAACCATACTGCGGTGAAATATAGAAATTTCGGAAAAGCAGGCAGCACGAGGCAAGGCCAAGCGGCACGTCCCGCCATCTTGTTACTTTGTGTGTAATAAGCCGGTAACATAATGAACATCAAGGACTTACACCGCCGGTTCGCCCTCAAAAACGCGTCTTTTTCAGGGTGATTCCGAGAAACTTATCAACACCGGCACCCGTTTTTATTAGATTTTTTATTCGCCTGTTGATAGATTTAGAAACTACCGGGAATAAACGGACGAGGATAGACCATTATGCAGATTGACTGGGAAAGATGCCTGAACTATTTACGCGGAATGCTCTCCGATTCCGTATTCAAGACGTATTTCGCACAGACCAAGATGGTAAACCAGACCACCGGCCACGCAGTGATATCCGTGCCCCCCGGACTGGACACTAAGGTCTACTCCGCCTACAAGGAACTTATCAAGCTCGGCTGGAAAGAAGCGACCCACAACGACACGCCGATGGAATTCGAGTTCCAGCCGCAAGAAGTCGTACTGCAGCAGGCCGCCGCCCCGAGCGTCGACAACAACTTCAAGGATTTTATCAAGCCGAGCGTCCCGCTTTCGAACAGTTTCCGCTTCGAAAACTTCGTCCCCGGCGACAAGGCCCAGCTTGCATTCAACGCAGCCCTCGCCGTTGCAAAGAACCCGTACGGCACGCAGTACAACCCGCTTTTCATTTACGGACCTTCGGGCCTCGGCAAGACCCACCTGCTGCAGGCTATCGGCAACTACGTGCTCGAAGAAGATTCCTCCAAGCGCGTGTGCTACCTCACCAGTGAAGACTTCTCGCAGCAGTACATGAAGTGCCTGCGCGAAGGCCGCGTGACAGAAATGAGTGATTTCTATCGCAACGAAGTGGACATTCTCCTCATCGACGACATCCAGAACTGGACTGGCAAGTACGAGACGCAGAACGAATTCTTCCTCATCTTCAACGCACTGCACCAGGCCGGCAAGCAGATCGTGCTTACCTCCGATGCTCCCGCGGGCGAAGTGAAGAACCTCTCCGACCGCCTCGTGAGCCGCTTCTCCTGGGGCCTTACCGTCGACATCCAGCCGCCTGACGTAGAAACGCGCGAAGCCATCCTCCACAAGAAGGCAGAAGAACGCCACCTCGACATCAGCGAAGACGTGCTCCACTTCCTCGCCGAAAAGATTGCAAGCAACGTGCGTAGCCTCGAAAGCGCAATCATCAAGCTCACGCTCCAGTCGAGCCTAATGAACCACGACATCGACATGAGCATCGCACAGAAAGTCGCCGCCGAAATCGCTCCGACACTCCGCCGTCGCGTAAGCCTCGACGCCGTACTCCACACCGTATCGCAGCACTACGAAGTTGCCGAATCCAAGCTCACCGAACCCGGACGCGGCACCAAGGAAATCTCGAAGGCGCGCCAGGTGGCCATGTACCTCATGCGCGAATGTTCTTCCATCAGTTTGCAGAGCATCGGTTCACGTTTTGGCGGCAAGGACCACTCCACTGTGGTGCACGCCATCAAGAGCGTGAAGAAAGAAATGGAAACCGACGCCGCATTCGCACGCCTCATCGAAGGCCTCAAGAATTCCATCCACGACTAACGGGATCAAGATGAATTTCACAAAACCTTTTGCCCTATGCGCAGCCCTCACGGCAAGCGCAGTTTTTGCCCAATCGCAGCCCACTCCTGCTAACAACGAAGCGCCCGCAACTGAACAAGCCACACAACAAGCTGCGGGAGAATCGCTCACCATCATCGGCGTGGGCGACATCATGATGGGTCTCAACTTCCCCGACGAAAAGCCCGCGCTCCCCACACAGGACGGCGAACTCACCTTCTCCGAAGTGAAGGACATTCTGCGCGATGCAGACCTCACTACCGGCAACCTCGAAGGCACTCTCCTGAACCAGGGCGGGCTCCCGAAGCCCTGCTGCCGCGTGACCAAGAAATCCGGCAACTGCTACTGCTTCCGTTCGCCCGAGCACTACACGAAGCACCTGCTCGACGCGGGCTTCGACTACGTGAGCGTTTCGAACAACCACTCCGGCGACTTCGGCAACGAAGGCAAGATTGGCACAATGCGCGCCCTCAACGAAGCAAACCTCGCCTACGCGGGTTTCGAGAACAGCTGCGAACAGCGCTTCCTCGAACTGAACGGTGTGCGCTACGGTTTCGCTTCGTTCTCTGTAAGCAGCGGGACACTGACCGTATTCAATACCGAAAAGGCCAAGAAGACTATCGCCGCATTGCGTGACAGCGCCGACATCGTCATCGTCACGATGCACGTGGGCGCCGAAGGTTCCAAGTACACGCATGTTACGCGCGAGATGGAAGAATTTTTGGGCGACAAGCGCGGCAACCCCTACCAGTTCGCACGCCTCGCCATCGACGCAGGCGCCGATGTGGTGTTCGGTCACGGCCCGCACGTGCCGCGCGCCATCGACCTCTACAAGGGAAAGTTCATCGCCTACAGCCTCGGGAACTTCGCGACATCGACCAGCGTGAATATCTCCGGTGTCACGGGGTATGCCCCCATCGTGAAGATTACCGTCGACAAGAAGACGGGTAACTTCAAGGAAGGGCAGATCTACTCGTTCATCCAGAGGGGCAATAACGGCGACCGCAAGCCCACGCGTGACGACAAGGGCGCCTGCATCAAGCTCATGAAGGAGCTGACCGAGCAGGACATCCCCGAAACCGGCGTGAAGATTTCTGACGACGGCAAGATTACGCTGAAATAAAGCGTCTTGCCGTTACGGTTACAGATTACGTAATAATCGCATTCTAAAAAATTCAATTACAAAAAAAACGATGCCGAGAAGCATCGTTTTTTTTCGCCAGTCAACTAGCAAACCTTATTTGTACATGTAGCTCACGCCGTTGGGGAACTTGAATTCCTTCATGCCACTGGTCTGCACCTGGCTCACGGACCTTATCTCGCCACCATACAGAATGTAATTGCCCTGGTGTGTCGGCTTGACCGCAGCCTTGTCGGAACCGTAATAGCTGCTATTGTTGTAGGTCATCTGCGTGCAACCGGGAACATCCATCGTGTAGTTGCCGAATGCGAGGAGCACGCCGCCGGTAATAGTGAACCCGTCGTCGGTATCGATAAGGCCGCCGGCAAAGTTGTAGGCGCCGCAGTTGTTTCCGCCCTGCTGGCCGCCCATACCCGGCATGCCCCAGCCACCCATGCCGCCCATGCCGCTGTTCTCGTAGCTTTCACCGGTAATTTCAACAATCACCACGCCGCCAGTCATTTTTCCAGTACCGTTAGCATCTAACCCGTCAACCATGTTGCCCTTCACGCTGATGTAATGGTAGCCGCCGGTGATGGTGATATAGCCGCTGCTCTCGCTGAACATGGCCATGGAACTGCTGTTGTTCTTGGGGCCGCCACCGCCGTTCCAGCCGTCGTTGGTCGCAAACACGGAGGTGACACCGCCCTCGGCAAAAATCTGGTAGGCCTCTATGGCTTCGAGGGAGGTAACCACGTTGATCGTGGAACCCTTCAGGTAAATGGCGGAATCCGCATGGATGCCCTTCTTCTTAGTCGAGATGGTCACGTCGCCGCCGTTCATGTAAACGCGCCAGTTGGTACGGATCGCAGACGAATCCGACTTCACGTCGATGGTGCCGCCATTGACATAGATGAACTTTTCGGCAGATATGCCCTTGTTGGGGGATTCAATCTTGATTTTCGCAGGTTCGGTGGAATCGCTCACGAGAATGTAGTTGGCAGCCTTGATGCCGCTCTTGTGGCCCTTGATGGTGATGTCGCCGCCGGAGATCTCGACAATGCCCTTGTTTGCCACGGTGTCCTTGAATTCACCCCTGTTATCTTCCACGCATTCGTCGCTTTCAAGGCCATCACCCTTTTGAGCGGTGATGTTCAAGGTGCCACCCGAAATCTCGAGGCTGCCCTTGCCCTTGATACCGTCATCGTTTGCCACCACGGTGATGTCGCCGTTCTTAATCTTGAGATCGTTGGTGGACTGGATGCCGTTCTTGAAGTTGCCCTTGACAGTCAACTTGCCCGCACCCTTGATGTTCATGTCGTCCTTGGAGTAGATTGCGGCCTTCGACGTATCCTGCTTCCCGCCGACGTTCGTAAACGCATGGCTGCCGTTACCGTCTTCTAGAACGTTGGTCGTGCCCTTCACCAGGTGGATCACCGCCTTGTCGGCGTTCTTCACGAGGATGGGGGAATTGGAACTCTTCAGCGTCACGTTGTGCAGGTAGATGCCGGTATTGCCTTCGTTTTCGGCCGCCGGGGTGTTCACCACCACCTGGAAGTCGGTCGATTCGCCTGTGATGTAGTAGGCGGCAGGGCAAGTGATAGTCGCAGACTTGTCCGCAACCTCAACGCAGCCGTTGTTGTTTTCCACGGTGGCCGTGGTACCAGAAACCTTCAGAAGGATCTGCGTGCCGTTCAAAGTACGGGCATCTTCGTTGTCATTGTCATCGTCGCCGGATTCGCTGCTACCGGGGAAAAGCGTAGAGGAACTACCGGGAACAATAGCGCTGGACATGCCAGGGAAACCCATGCTGGAACTAGAAAATACAGGGCCAACGATACTGGAACTGGAAAGTTCAAAGCCGGGATTCACGACGCTTGAGCTGGAAAGTTCGGGGCCGGGAATTAAGCCAAGAGAACTAGAAAGACCTGGGTCAGGGAGTTCCCCGCCATAAGGTATTCCGCCGTCATCGGGCTGCGTAACCGGATTGCCATCATCAGAACAGGCCACAAAACTTAAAACTGCAGAAAATGCAATTACTGGCCATTTCTTTAAAGCCATAACACGCTCCTTTTGTTATTTATATGTAATATAGGTTCCAATAAAAAAAAGCAGTGTATTTTATCGCAAAAAAACTGTTGATGAGCAAGACAACAGGTTAAAAAAAATTATCCGTTTTCACGATGCTTTTTGAGCACCATAATTAGCGTTTTTTAGGCTGTTTTGGCCGTTTTTTGTTTCACCGCAAATTCATTGTCATACAATCGGCATAGGCAGAGCCTAGCCGACGTTTACAACAAGCAAATTGAAGTGGTGCGATACGTTCCGAAAATTCGGGAAAACGTCCGGATTGTTAATTATTCTATACGCAAAATGCCAAACTTATTCCGAGAAGGTGAACGGAATTGTCACCGTCGTATTGTGGCCTTTCGCAATCCTTCCGAAGTTCCACGTACTCACAGCCATCTTGATGACTTCATCAAAGGTGCTGTCGTTCGTAGTTGAAGATTCGACGGATATTTCAGCGACATCGCCCTTCGAGTCGATGGTAAATTTCAAAGTGACCTTGCCTGCGAATCCGGGCTTGTTCTCTTTGTATTTGTCATAGATTTTCTGAAGGTCCGGAGTGCGCTTTTTCACGACATCGTCGATGCTCCCGGCGCTGCGCTTATCGGCAAGTTCGTCTTCTTCATCATCGTTGAGGTGGCCTTCAAAACTCCTGAACAGGGGTTCCCAGTACTGGGCGTAAACTTCGTCAGGCTTCACCCATGTCATTTCGTTGTTGCCTCGCCAGGCCTTGTACTTGGATACCTTGATGGTGCACGTCTTCTTATCGCCGGTCACGTCAATGTAGTAGCGGTTTGAAATCGAACCGACTTCGCCGGGCACGGCGTAATAGAGTATCACGTGCCTATCCGTAACAATACGGCCCCTATCGGTATCGACCTTGGTGAGGTCGACGCCCCTCTCCGCAAAAGCGACCTGAACTGCATAAAAGCACTTGCCAACAGGCTGGTTGTAGCTCCTGGTGAGATACTGGTTGTAGAGGTTTGGGTCGTCCAGCATCATTTTCTTGGCGCACCCAGCAAGGAGGGCGGTCATGGCGACGGCTCCAGCGATAAGAAAGAACTTTTTCATGGGATATCCCCTTCTGTTAGTCTACACCTTAAAAATAATAAAGAAAAACAAATATTTCACTTTTTTCGAAAAAAAATTTATGTTATAACAAGCAGATAGAGGCGTATATGGGAAAATTGTTCGCTTTTGCCCTAGGAATAGCCCTGGTTAGTGTCCAGGCGTTCGGCGCCGTGTATTACGTGGCGACCGACGGCAAAGACAGCAACGCGGGCTCGGAAAGCAAGCCTTTCGCGACGCTCAACAGGGCGAACGAAGTGGTCAAGGCGGGCGATACCGTCTGGATTCGCGGCGGCGTGTACGACCTGAACGACACAGTCTTTTTCGCGCGCTATAAAATGACGGCGGGCATCCTGCTTACTGCGAGCGGCGAGAGCGATAACAAGCGCATCCATTACCTCGCCTACCCTGGCGAGCGCCCGATTTTTGACGGGGCGAACCTCCCGGTAGCAGAAGGCGGCGAACATAGCGACGGCACGCCCGAAGGAGCAATGTACACCTCGCCCATCGTGATTTCGGCAAAGTTCCTGCATTTGAAGGGTTTCGATGTCCGCAACACGCCCATGAAGCACAACTCGAATTCCGGCGTTTTCCTTTACGCGAGCAAGCACATCTTCTTGGAAAACATAGACAGCCACCACAACGCAGGCCCGGGATTCTTCGCGAACGACGGCGCCGACGATGGCGGCGGACATATCTTCTTGAACTGCGATGCGCACGACAACTACGACCCTACGGGTTGGCAGGGCGACGGCGAGAACGCCGACGGCTTCGGTGCGCATTACCAGAAACCCGGCCAGGGCGATACGACCAAGTTCATCGGGTGTCGCGCCTGGTGGAACAGCGACGACGGTTTCGACTTCATCAACCAGGAATTCCCCGTGGTGTTGGAGAACTGCTACGCCATGGGGAACGGCTACAGCGA
>JBGUQN010000016.1:0-2164 GCA_045131085.1 Fibrobacter sp. | reverse complement strand
AGTACCTCAAGCCGGCTCGCGAAAACATGCAGAAGATGTACGAACACAAGATCGTCGACGTTCTTGGTTCTAACGACAAGCTGTAATCGCAACCAAAGCAAAAGCTTCATGAACCGCTAGGCAATCGCCTGGCGGTTTTTGTTATATTTAAAGCAATTTAAGGAGGACGTCCATGATTCGCAAATCATTGTTTCTAGTTTCTATTGCCGTTTTGACATTGAGCACCACATCCTTGGCAAACAAATGCACGGATGTATGGTTTACGGCGCTCGCAAATCCCTATCTCAATCCGGAAAGAGAATTTCACATCGATTCATCCTACTTTAACGAAAATGGAAACGAGTGGACGCATAAATACATCTACAAAGATGGGAAAATTGCCGAAACACAGTATGATACCAAGGAAGAAGGTGAAGAAATCATAATTCGCCCTTTCTACAATGACACGAACGAGACTGCGTTAAAGAACAACGGTATTGAATATATCGTTTCTCAATGCCAAGCGAAAGATACGTTATGTTACCAGGAAAAAGTTTACTCTGATGGCGAATATGCCGGGATAAAAACGACTAAAATCACACCGAATTATATTACTGAAGAACAGGTTGAAGACGGAATTCATTGGTTCACTGAATACATCCTGACGCAAGACACCGTGGTACAAAAAAGATACTTCGATTACAATACAGATTCAGAACGAACAAGTCAAAAGCAATTCGTTGCTGATTCTACGGATGATTTCAAATGCTATCAACAGGGAGAAGACGGAGAGACTGCCTACACCTTGACATACAAGACCAATGAAAGGGGCTTTTCGGTAAGTATCGAAAGCGGAACCTACTTCAGGGAATTTTTCTTTATAAAGACTGAAGGAACCACCTCCATCCGCAAGACTCTCAAGCCCGTCAAAATTGCCCCCAAGGCCCGCTACTTCGACCTGCTAGGCCGTTACAAATTCACGAAATAATACCATATCAAAATGTACTGCCCTCATTGCCATTCCGAACTGAAAGATGACGCCACGTTCTGCCCCCACTGCGGGAGCGATGCCGATACCGGCTGGAAGGAGGGCGCGGAATTTTCCGATCTCGAGACTCCGGATTATGACGAGATCCTGGAAAACGAATTCGGTGACGACCCGGACAGCCCCTACGCCAAGAAGAAAAAGGCAAACCCAGTCGCCATCGTTGCAGCAGTCGTTGTCGCGCTTGCTTTCATAGCCGCGATGGTCTTGCACTAAGTCATTATTTTCTAAATTTCGGGCGTAAAAAATTGAGGAACTAATGGATTCTCTACTTAAGCCGTTTATGAACTCCCGCAAGGTGTATGTTCCGGGAAAGATGTACACGGACATCCGCGTGGGAATGCGCGAAATTTTAACCGAAGACCCCGAAACACCTGTCGTGACGGTGTACGATACGAGTGGCCCTTACAGCGATGTAGACGCCAAGCTCGACGTGACGAAGGGGATCGAACGTTTTCGTGAACCGTGGATTATGGAACGTGGCGATGCCGAACAGCTCGACGACATGACGTCGGCTTATGGCCGCGCCCGCCGCGAAAACCATGAGCTCGACCACCTGCGCTTTAATGCGGAACACCACCCGCTCCGTGCAAAAGCGGGCCATCACCTGACGCAGCTCGATTACGCCCGCAAGGGAATCGTCACCAAGGAAATGGAATACGTGGCTATCCGCGAAAACCAGCGCCTTGACGAACTGCAAGCCCAGGGTAAAATCCAGGTGGCAGGCTCCCCCATTACGCCGGAATTCGTGCGCGACGAAATCGCCGCAGGCCGTGCGATTCTGCCGGGAAACATCAACCACCCGGAATGCGAGCCGATGATTATCGGCAACCGCTTCCTCACGAAAATCAACAGCAACATCGGCAATTCGGCCATTACCTCTTCGATTGAAGAAGAAGTCGAAAAGATGGCCTGGTCCGTGCGCTGGGGTGCAGACACCGTGATGGACCTTTCCACAGGAAAGCATATCCACGAGACGCGTGAATGGATTATCCGCAACAGTCCCGTACCTATAGGAACGGTGCCTATCTACCAGGCGCTCGAAAAGGTGAACGGCAAGGCCGAAGAACTCACGTGGGAACTGTACCGCGACACGCTCATCGAGCAGGCGGAACAGGGCGTGGACTACTTCACGATTCA
>JBGUQN010000015.1:0-16588 GCA_045131085.1 Fibrobacter sp. | reverse complement strand
AACGCCGGTAAGGCCGTTGCATTCCTCGAAGCTTTGCAGCCGGAATTCCAGACCTACGCCAAGAACATCATCAAGAACGCCCAGGCTATGGCCGACGAAATGATGAAGCTCGGTTACAAGGTCATCAGCGATGGCACCGACAACCACCTCATCGTTGTCGACATGACCTCCAAGGGCGTTTCCGGTAAGGAAGCCGAAGTGGCCATGGAAAAGGTCGGCATCTCCTGCAGCCGTTCTACCATCCCGTTCGATCCGCGCAAGCCGATGGATCCGTCCGGCGTGCGTCTCGGTACTGCCGCTATCACGACTCGTGGCTTCGACGAAGAAGACACCCGCGAAGTGACCCGCATTATCGACCGCTGCATCAAGGCCAAGGACGACGATGCCGCTCTCGCCAAGATCCGCGAAGAAATCGTGGCTCTCTGCAAGAAGCACCCGCTTTACAAATAGTTGATGGCGGGGCAAACGCCTCGCACATTGTGTCATCCCCGCGAAGGCGGGGATCTCCTATGAAAGGGATCGCTGTTAAGCGGTCTTTTTTGTATATTCATTTTGTATGCGTTTTTTGTTGATTCTTTTGTTGTTTAGTGTATCTGCTTTTGCAACAGAGACTGCTCAGGATTCAACTGTTTCAAGTAGTGATGTTGATTCTGTATCTCCTGGGGTGAATTTTTATTTTGGACCTGCTTTTATTACGGATTTATTTGCAGTTCCGATATTTGGAGCGTTATTGTTTGATTTTAATGTTGAATTTGAAAATTCATATAGTGGATCTGTTATTGTTAATCTTTCATCTGTCATGTTGTTTTGTGATTATGTTGCAGATGAGGAAGATGTGAAAAAATGGGAGGGATATAGGAGTGCTTGGAGTACGGGGGCTGGTTACCGTCAGTATTTGGGTAGGATTAAATGGGCTCCTAAAAAAGTACGTGTAAAACATCGAAATGTACCAGCGAACTCCATTTCATTTTTTGCACAAAGTATGGTTGCTCCATCGTTCAAATGGGCTCATGACAAACCCTATCAAAGTAAAAAAGAGGCTGAACACACTTTTGATTTTGGAGGAAGCGCAGAAATAGGTGTTGGCTTTGTTTTTAATGGAGATAATTTTTTGTCAAATTATGGTCTTAATGTTGGATACCAATATTGGGATGAAAAGGTAAGGCATATTCTTGACTATGATAGATCTTATATATTTATAAGAGGTTTTCGTTCTAAGGGCTTTTATGTTCTTCTTGAAATTAAGTTCGGTTTTTAGACAGATTAGGTTTCTATGAATCGTTCTTTTGCCATCTTTGTGTTGCTTGCGTTGTCGTTTGCGATGGACGCTTTTTGCGGCGTCTTGACCGATCCCCGCGATGGTCAGACCTACAGAACTGTGAAAATCGGCAATCAGGAATGGATGGCGGAGAACTTGAACTACGAGACTGCAAACTCCTACTGCTACAAGGATAGCGTGTCCAACTGCACCAAGTATGGTCGCCTCTACACCTGGGCAGCCGCGAAAGCCGCCTGTCCGAGCGGCTGGCATTTGCCGACAGAGGTCGAATTTAAAGAGCTAGTTGCTACTGTTGGCGGTTCTAGTACAGCAGGCAAGATGCTCAAGTCCACTAGCGGCTGGGATGACGATGAAGGGGAAAGCGGCAATGGTACGGATGCCTACTTGTTCACGGCGTTGCCTGCTGGCTACAGGTCCAACAACGGAGGGATTTACCGTGATGAGGGCCTTTACGCGTTCTTCTGGGGTTCTACTGATGATGGTCTCGCGTGGAGTATGAACTTGCACTACCACGACGACATTGCAGGCCTGGGTTACGGCCACAAGGACACCGGAACCGGACACTCTGTCCGTTGTATCAAAGGTTTAGAGGTGAAAAAGAGAACGACGCTCGTAGGGATTTTTACATCATTCTGTCAATGTATATTGTGGTGTCTAAAATACGTTTTTTGACAAAATAGGCTAAAGTAAATTGGCCCTCGGTTAAAAGCCGGGGGCTTTTTTTATATTTACCGCGGATAATAGGAGGAAATATGCCTAAACAACTGTCACCCTGGCGGACAGCACTTAGCACTTTAGTGCTTAGTGCGCATGGCCACCACGGTGGGAGCAAGCGGAGCGCCGCGATAGGGGCCATTTTGCTTGTCTTGTTGATGTTTGTCGCCTGCGGTGACGACGGTAGCGATTTTTCGACCCGTCCCTCGGATGGTTCGTCTTCTTCCCGCGCCAAATCCAGCAGTAGTTTGGTGAATTCTTCTAGTTCTGTGACTTTGGCGACCCCGTGCAAGACTGATAGCACGGATACTTGCGAATATGGCGAGTTGGTTGACGATCGAGACGGACAGATTTACAAGACTGTTAAGATTGGCGACCAGGTATGGATGGCAGAGAACCTGAACTATGCTTATTTGCAACCCACAGATGAACTAGATTCAAGTAGTTTCTGCTACAATGATTCTGCCGAATATTGCGAGAAGTATGGTCGCCTGTATCTGTGGAGTGCGGCTATGGATAGCGCAGGTACATGGTCTTTGAACGGTAAGGGCTGTGGTTACGAAAATGAATGCTCGCCAACTTATCCCGTACGCGGTGTTTGTCCTGAGGGATGGCACCTGCCTAGTAGGACAGAGTGGAGTATATTGCTCACTGCTGTCGGTGGACAACTAACTATGAGAGGATACTCAACTGCGGGCACAAAACTCAAGTCTACATCTGGGTGGAAGGATTTCATTGGTACAAATAGTAATGGTACGGATGACTTCGGGTTCTCGGCGCTCCCTGCTGGCTTCTGGTTCGACCATTACTGCGAGGAGGGTCGCTATGCGTACTTCTGGAGTTCTACCGATATAAATAGCGGCAACGTGTGCTACATGATCTTGTACGACTACGTCGATGAGGCTTCCTTGGGCAACTTCCGCAAGGATCTCTTGCACTCCGTCCGTTGCATCAAAAACTAGCAGCGAGGGACTCCGTAGGAGTCCCTAACAAGCCGTTCTTATATACCATAAAGTGCTGTTTAATGGTGTGAATTTTGTTTATATTATCAAGTAAACAATAGGAGGAAATATGCGTTCCCTTTGGCTTGGAATTCTTACTTGTGCGGCGATGCTTGTCGCCTGCGGTGACGACGGTAGTGATTTCTCGACCCGTCCTTCGGACGGTTCGTCCTCTTCCCGTGCCAAATCCAGCAGTTCTACGAAGTCTTCGGATTCTGTCGTCGGTTGTAAGACCGAAAAGAAAGACAACTGCGAATATAGCGAGTTGACAGACGACCGCGACGGCCAGATTTACAAGACCGTTAAAATCGGCGACCAGTGGTGGATGGCGGAAAACCTTAACTATGAAACGGACTCTAGTTTCTGCTACAAAGATTCTGCCGAGTATTGTGAACAGTACGGTCGGCTTTACACAAGGGCTGCTGCGCTTGGTGCTTGCCCCACAGGCTCGCATTTACCTAGCAAGGCCGAATGGGAAACGTTGTTCGATGCTGTCGGTGGACGAGCGACCGCAGGCAAAATGCTCAAGTCCACATCCGGTGGCAAAGGAACGGATGCATTCGGATTCTCGGCGCTCCCTGCTGGCTATAGGGTTAAGGGTGGGGGATATCTCTACGAGGGCAAAGACGTTATGTTCCAGAGTACTACTAAAGGCGATTACGGTGTGTACTATGCGTACTTGGACTTCAACGCCGACTATGCTGCGGGTATGGCCAGCGACGACTACTTGAGTTACGGGTTCTCGGTCCGCTGCGTTAAGGACTAACTTTAGGAGGAAATATGCGATACTTTTGGCTTGGAATTCTTGTTGGCACGATGATGCTTGTCGCCTGCGGTGACGGCAGCGGTTTACCAATGCGTCCGGATGATGAGTTGCCCATCGGAACCATAACCGACTCCCGTGATGGTCAGACCTATAAAACTATAAAGATTGGTGATCAGTGGTGGATGGCGGAGAACCTCAACTTCGAAACGCAAGACAGTTACTGCTATAATGATTTTGCAGCATACTGCGCCAAGTACGGTCGCCTTTACACTTGGGCTGCTGCGATGGACAGCGTGGGAATATGGTCTACGAATGGCAAAGGCTGCGGCTATCATGGTAAGACTTGCTCGCCAACGTACCCAGTGCGAGGTGTCTGCCCCGAAGGCTGGCATCTGCCAACAAGTGACGAATTTGAAACATTGCTCAAGGCAGTTGGTGGGGGGAAGAAGCTCATGACAACGAGCGGTTGGGCAAATCATGAAGGGAAAAACGGTAATGGTACCGATGCTTTCGGTTTTTCCGCGTTGCCCGCTGGCTTCTTTAACTACAGTAGGGTTTACATGTCCGAAGGCGAGTACACGAGATTCTGGAGTTCTACTGGTGGCCAACCCGGCTACGCGAACTTCATGTCTTTGAGTAACTACAATAGTGGCCTGACGGGTGTGGTTTGCCCCTCCAGGCCCCTCTTGATTGGCTCTGACTTCGGATACTCTGTCCGTTGCGTTAAGGATTGAGTGTCGCCTTTTGCCTCACACCTCTTTTTGCTATTTTTACCGCATAAACAAGAGGTTTTATGCAGTCCTGGACTGAAATTAAGAAAATCGAGAACCCGACCGAAGAACAGCAACTCGAAGCGGTTAAGCTTAACTGGTATGCCATCAGCCTTATCGAGAATCCGACTGTTGCCGCGCAGAAGGCGGCGTTCGCACAGAACGTGCAGGCGATTCTCTACGTGAAGAATGGTTTGTGTGAAGATTTGAAGGTGGCGCTGAACGCACTTGACGAGGCTTCTCTCCTGAATGCGATGAACGGCGACCCGAACATTCTCAAGTTCGTGACGAACCCAGACCTGCTCAAGGCGGCTGTCCGTGCCGACTGGAAAGTGGTGAAAAAGATTGACAATGCGGGCGAGGACTTGTGGGCCGAAGCTATCCGCGTGAGCGCTGATGCCATTAAGTTCGTGCCGTTTATGGGCGAAAAAATCCAGGCTGCGCTCGTGGAACGCGACTGGCATGCCTTGCAAGATATCGTGCGCCCGTCTGTCGCCGTCGTAATTGCTGCCGTGAAGCAGGATTACCATGCGTTCGAGTTTGTTAGCATCAAGGACCGTACGGAATCGGTGCAGCTGGCGGCAGTGCGTACAGACTGGCGCTGCATCCAGTACCTGCAGCGTGCAAGCGAAAAGGTGCAGATGGAGGCGGTGCGCCAGACGAAGGACGCTTTCGCGCTCATCAAGAACCCGGCCGAGGCGGTCAAGGAATTCTGCAAGTAACTTGTGCGGGGTTTCGCGATGGAAAGTTCGAACCCGCTGGCAAAAATAGAGAACGTTTCGTTCCGCTACCCGAAATCGGATGCGGATGCGCTTTCGGGCGTGTCGCTTGAGATTCCGCGGGGGAGTTTCTTTGCGCTGCTGGGCCCGAATGGGGCGGGGAAGACTACACTACTCCGCCTACTGTGCGGGCGTTTCGCGAAATTTTCGGGCACGATTGGGCTTGCGGACGATGTGCGCGGCTCGAAAACTTTCCTCGACCCGGTTGCTTGCGGCATTTTGCTTGAGAATCCGGGCGTTTACCCGAAACTTTCGATAAACGAGTACGTGGACTATTTCGTGGGGTTCTATGCGGCCCGTATCCCGACTTGGAATGAGACTGAGGCGCGCGAACGCATTGCCCGCATCGCGAAGAGCCTGGAACTCCCGCCGCTCGATACCCGTATGGGCAAGCTTTCGCTCGGGAACCGCCAGAAGGTGCAGTTGCTGCGCGCGATGGCTCCCGCGCCGAAGCTCTTGATTCTGGACGAACCGGTGGCGAATCTCGACCCGATGTCGCGCGAGGCAGTGTGGAAACTCATTGCCGACTGGCGCAAGCAGGAAGGTGGTACGGCCATCGTCTGCTCGCATATCCTCGCCGAGATGGAAGAGGAGGCGACCGACTTCGCGATTATCGACCGTGGGCATGTCTTGAAGAGCGGGCGGGTCGCCGACCTTGTTAGCGAAACGGCGACGTTCAAGGTAGAGGTCCGCGGCAATAATCCCGCGTGCAATATGCCCGAACCCCCGACCCCGGAAAAAATCTGCGCAGCCCTTGCCGCTGCCGGAATTGACGCCAGCGTGAACCGCGCCGGCACAGGCCTTGCAACACTTTATAAGAAGACCGTTAGATAGTGTGTAATGTGAAATGTGTAATTAGTAATTACTCATCTCACATCCCACATTCCACATTGCGGCTTTGCCGCATTAGAACGTCTGCGAAAGGTCGAACGCGAACCTGCCCCAGGCGAAGTTTTCCATGTTCCAGTGCGACAGGTTCTTCTTGAACGCGTAATCCAGGCGGAACGTGAGGAACTGCCAGCGGTAACGCAGGCCAAGCCCCAGCGCTTCGTTTGTCTGTTCCTTATACAGGTCGCTTTCGCTATCCATTACGCGCGTCCAGTCGTAGAACTGCACAATTTGCCAGTGCCTCCAGCCTTTCCACGGGAATGCCCAGCGGATTTCTTCGTTTATTCTGAAGTACATCGGGGTAAGCCCGGTGTTGATGACTTCGTTGCCATCTTCGTCGGTGCTGGTGTAGCTTGCGTAAATACTGCGGAATCGGTATCCGCGTACGGAACGGCTACCGCCTTGGTAGAACACTCGGGCGTCATCTTCAAGGGCCTTTTCGAAGAACTTGCCGACGCTACCGCTAACGGCCCCGAAGAAAGTCCAGAATAGCGGGTGATAAAGGTTTACGGTCGCTTCACCGTAGGTGTAGGGGTTTCCGATAACAGTAAGTTGTTCCAGGTCGGCGTTAAAGTTCGTGCCTGCGCCAACTGTCGGAGCGAGTCGTATACCCTTTGTCGGGTTGAAGTAATCGTCGGTGTAGTCGAAGGTAAGGGCGATTTCGCCTTTCAGCTTGAACATGTCCTTGTCGTTCTTGCTCACGAATCGAGTATCGAGCGTTCCGCGGAAACGGATGTGGTCGGTAATGCCGAAGGTAAGGTCACCGCGGTTGATGATTTCGTAGCGCTCTTCGATGCTGTCGGGGTAGGCGGGCGGGGCGATTTTTTCGTGGTTGAAACTCAAGCGGTCTTCAAAGCGGATTGCCGTCGGGATAAACGAGAACGAAGTTCCGAACAATAGCGGGTTGGCGTAGCCGAGCGAGATTTCCTGTTTGTTCTGTGCGACCTGGAACGTGGTTGAAAATTCGTTGAACGTACCGAAGAAATTCTTGTGCTTTGCATAGGCGAGAGCTCCGAATCCGTACATTTCTTCGAAGAACAGGCCGTAGCGCGCTTCGCCGGGAATGCGTTCGACGACATCCAGGTGGACGTCCGAAAGCCCGTCGGCTCTCAGGGAGTCCGTAAGCTTGATTTGCGTGAACAGCTGCGTAGAAAGCAATTTGCTCTTGAAGGAGTTGTATTTGTTACCATCGATGATTTCGCCCTTTGGTGTTTTCCATAGGGAAGAAAGCCATGCAGTATCGGAAAGCCCGGCCTCCTGTTCCTTGCGGCCCTTTTCGCTGGCTTTCAGCGTGGTGCTTATCATGTTACCCATGGTGACGATTGCGCCCGGGTTCACGATGATTTCTACGATGATAATCTTGCGCGTGGTGTCGATGAGTTCGCCCGGCATCACATAGGTGTGCAGGTAACCTGCCTTGCGGTACGTCTGCTGGATAAACTGTATGTCTTCGGCGATGTCGTCTTGCGAGAATATGCGGTCGGTGTTATTTGTCTTCAACTGTTTTTCGTTGATTTCAATCTTGGAACTGTCGGGCACAATAATGTTTGTACCGCCGAACCGGTAACGTTCTCCTTCGCGCAGGTAAATCGCGTAGCCGCGCTTGCGCTTGCCCTGCTCGTCGACTTCGCGCTTGATTTCGAGCTTCATGTCAAGGCTGAAGAACCCCTGCGAGTAGTATAGCGCACGGATGTTTTCGACGGCAAGGCCCATCATGAAGTCTTGCTTGGTCGTATCGAGGTTGCCGAATTCATCCGGGATTTCAAGCTGTTCTGTCAATTGGAAATTCGAGAACACCGCGTTCCCTTCGAACGTGACGTACCATGGATTCTTTTCGCTTTCTTCGGCGAAGGCTAGCGAAACAAAGATGAACAGGAAGGCTAGAATTTTTTTCATTTGTCAGTCTCCTGCGATTCTTCTGTTTTTTCCTTGAACGAAGCGTTCGGCGAAATCGTTTCGCAGTTTCCGATACCTAGCAGGCATGCGTTCCAGAATTTGTAACCGTAGTTAAAGCCGACGTTCTTTTCGAGGCGGTTTTCGTTGCCTCCGGCACCGGTGTTGGTGAGGTATTGCTTCGAAATCAGTAGGCCGTTCAGTGACAGCGAGGGGTTTATATGGTTCCTGTGCGAGAACTGCTTGTCTTTGAATACGGGGAGCGTGTAGTTCACGCCGAATTGCAGTGCCTGGTCGTAAGTCGGGTTTTCGCTCTGGTCTTGCGTGTAACCGAAGATAAGGCTCAGGTCCTTGACCCAGCGGTCAAGGGAAATCGGCACCTTGAAGTAACTCGAGTCCTTGTCGCCTGTCGTGTTGTTGCTGAACAGCATCACCTTCATGTCGATGTCGCCGATGTATTCGTTGCCAAGCGCCTTGTTTGCCGTGGTGGAAAGCACCTTGCCTATAGCCTTGCCTGCAATCTTGTTCCAGTCGGTAGATTCGTCGTTGTTGTCGGCGATACACCCAAGAATGATGTTGTAGTACGTTGCCGCTGCACTCGATTCAGTACCGCAGTTGCTGCTCGGTGTCGGCTGCGGGTTCGTGATGGTCCCTGATATGTCGAAGTTGATGGGGCAGGTTTCGCCTTCCTTGTCTCCGGAGTCGTCGCAGAAGGGGAGTTCCTGGGTACTTGAAACCTCAACAACGCCCTGCTGCCACGGGACGTCCATCCACGAAATGCTGAACGAGTTCAGTTCGAATTCATAAAGTTCCTGCACGCCGATAAAGCCTGTATTCGCGTTGGTGACATCGCCACGCAATAGGGGCCTGTTCGTGTTGCCGAGCACCCAGAAGTCGAAGGTGAAGGGGAACGTGGCGAACGGGGTTACGATGGCGATGGAATCACGCTGGGAATCGTTCACGTGAACCATCAGGTTGATGGGGCTTGCTGTCGAAATCTTGGCTTCTTGTGCTTCGGTGGTGCGGAGCCTCGTGATGAAGTTGTTGAACATCGTGAGGATTCGGTTCAGCGATGTCGGCGTAATCTGGAACTCGAGCGCCTTGTAGTAAATCATCTTGTCGACAATCAGCTTGCCCGATATGGAGTTGTTCTGCAGGCGGTCGCCGGTGGAGCGCGGAATTGTGAAGTCCAGGTTACTCTGGCCAATGGCTTCGCCTTCACCGAATGTTTCGTCAAAGAAGTTGTACTGGATGTAGGGGAGGCTCACCGAAACGACCATTTCGTTTTCAAAGTCGCTGAGCGAACCCGAAACATCCTTGACGAGGATGGAGTGTTGCCCGGACTTGAGGCTGAACTGTTCCGAATTGATATTGAAGTTCTCAAGCTTCATGCTGTCGAGATTATAGGCTGCCGAAGCGCTGATGATTTCGCCCTGACTGTTTTGTGTCGAGAGATCTGTAATTTCTGCAAGGCCGTTCTCGACATGCCCCACGACGCGGAAAGGAATCTTGCGCCCCATCTTGGGCGGCTGTATGAACGTAGAATCGGACTTGATTTCGGCGGTGATGCCCTTGAGACCTTCCTTTAGTTTTGCAGAAACGTCAATCTGCAAGTCGGTCCTCGTGATTTCGGCCGTTGTACCCGGAATGAACCAGGAACCTGCCGCTTTCACTTGTCCATTGAACATGAATGCGGAATCCAGGTCGCCTTCTACGGTAAGGTCGCCGCCATTGTCCGTGCTGTGGACTAGGCTCACGTGGCGATTGTCTTCGAAGATGTTGTTTATGATGACCTGCGAAGACCCTGCCCATCCGCCGTTACCGATGTTCACGTAGGCGTTGAGTTCCATGCGGTCGCCTTCTGCAAAGACGTTCATTTTGTCGACCTTCAGCATCGTTGTCGGAATCTTGCTGAAGCTAATCTTCGTGAAGTCGATGTTGCCGAGCAGGCCTTTGCCTTCTTCGTAAGACACGTCACCGTTCATGAACCCTTCGGAGAGGGTCGTGTCGTTGAGCGGTTCAAGAAGCGTGGGGATGCTGAAATCCTTTGCTGACGCCCACGCGTGCACGACTTGTATGGGCAAAAATCCAGTAGGCTTGAAGTCGGGGTTCGAATCGTTGGGCATAATGAATACGGCTTCGGCTTCAACCCTGTTCTTGTCTTGCATGGCCTGGAACTTTTCAATGAATACCGAGTCTCCGTTCTGCCTAGCCTTAATGCGGGCGCGGAAATCGAAGGGCTGGTAGTTGCCATCGGCGATGACGTCGATTTCGCCGACTTTGTCGGTGAAATTGTGGTGCCATGTTCCCGTGACTTCGCCGTTCATTTCGTTCCCGATTTTAATCTTTGCGAAAGGTATGGTGCTCACGTCTACGCTGTCCGCCGTCACCTGGATGGTTATGGAATCTGTCCATGCGATATAGGCGTATGCGTGCCCGCCGTTCCTTTGTGTAACATCCCACGAGGTGTGCGGGTCTTCGTGATTCCACATCACGTCGCCGAAGAAGTCGAAAGTCTCTTTTTCGCCGTAGATAATGCCGTTTGTGAATTCAATGCCGTTGCGGTTCAGGTCGAGTTCGACTTCGAGCGAGTCTGCCTTCATGTGGTAGGCAAAATCTACGTTCGGGATTTTCACCTTGGAATGCATTACGCCGTGCCTGAAGGAGCCGACTACGTTGAAGCGGTTGCGCAATATGAGGTTTCCGAAGTTCCAGTCCAGGGCCCACGGTTCATATGGGGACATGTCGCCCGTGAACGTGATGTTCAGGTCGTTCTTCAAGTCGATAATCGCATTGACATCGGAACCCTGCCTTGTCTCGATGCCCACCTTGATGATGTCGCCTTCCTTGTGCGCGGTATGGATCTTCATGTCGAGCGGCATCATGTGCGGGCCAAAGATGGAACTCATGTATTCCACGTATCCGGTGACATCGCCGTTGAGGTTCTTGTCGGCATCGCCTTCTAGCCGGATGTGGCCGCCTTCGTCGTTGTACAGGTCTATGCCGAAGTGGTAGTTCTCGTCGTCGCCTTTTAGCTTGATTTTTGCGTTGCAGGCCATGAGGGGCCAGAACTCGCCAATCCGGGTCTCAAGGTTCAGGTCGTATTGCGGCTTTTGCGTCTTGGGGTCGAGCTTTACGTCGCCCTTTACCTTTACGGCACCGATGGTCGGGACTGCCGGCGGAATCTCTACCGGAATCCATTTCGTCGGGTCCTTGACTTCCATGTCTACGCTGGTCTTGACTGCGGCCAGGTTGTTCTTGGGCGTGCTTACGTCGAGCTTTATGGCGTCGTTGCCGGCCTTGACGTTGCCCTTCACCTTTACGTTGTCGCCTTCGAAATCGGCCTTGATGTCGATGCTTGTGGTTTCGCTGATGTAGTCGCCCTGGATGGAATCGAGCTTTATGGACGCCTTTTGCATCCCTTCGCTCTTGACCTTGAAGTTCTCGGCCTGCCAGTGCATTTGTTCTGGCGAGTCCTTGTTTATGTCCACGCTGAGTTTGTTGACGGACACTTCGACAGGCAGGTAGAATTTTGCCTTGTCCGGGAACTCGATAGCATCCATCGGCGTCTTGGGTTTCTTGTCGCTCTTCGCATTGGGGTCTGTCTTGATTTGCGCTTCGAGTTCCCCGAGCGATACGTTGGCTCCCTTGTTGTCGCCGAATATGGACACGTCCATGCTGAAGTCTCGCACGGTGTAGGTGTTGTTCCCTTGCTTTACCACGACGGAATCCCAGGAGTGGGTGAGTAGGCCGCCTAACTGGTGCCCGTAGGGAGTGACTTCTACATCACCGTAGGTATGCGGGCTCGAAAGGTACGTTGTGAAAGCCACGTACAGAAACCAGGCGCCCAGTGCGAGAACACCTACAACGACCGTCACGATTGCGGCGGTCAACGAGAATGTCGAAGTTCCTTTCTTCAACGGCCATAATAATAGAAAAATATCGGGTCATCCTAGGCCGCCAGTCCATGCGCTTGAAGCATCTAATTCATTGTTGCTCAACGAGTTATGCGCGTCCCTGCCGTGTGGGGTTATTTCTTTCTTACAAAGTGCTCGTTTGTGTAGTAATTTGGTTTTTGCATTTTTTACGTCTAGCACAACTCTCCGGAATGTGCAATTGACTATATTTAACGCTGTTTTTAAGCATTTTCATGAGGATTAGATGAATAAGAAAGTTCTTTTTCTCTGTTCCCTTTGTTGTTCTGCCTTGATTGGCTGCAACGGGATTGGTTCGGGTGAAGACAGACTTGCCCGTGTTGATAATGAAACCGTTTATGTCGAAGACCTGGACATGGCTATAAAGCTTTCGGGTACGGACCATAAAAATGTGGAAAAGATTGCTACGGATCTTCTTTCACGCGCGGCCATGACATCCAAGGCACTGGAAGAATTCCCTGAACTTGAATCCCGCTGGGAAGCTTACTCGAAGAACCTGGAAGACCGCCTGCTCACGCTCGTGTACCAGCGCTTCTACTCGATGGAAAACCTGACCTTCTCCGATAAGGAACTTCGCGATTATTTCAACACGCACAAGAGCGAGTTCGTGAAGGATTCCGGCGATGTCGAGTTCCTCGATGTCCGCGGGACTGTCGCTGAACACCTGCTCCTTACGCGCGAAGCCGATAAGTTCAAGGAAGCGGGTTCTGATACGGTGAACTACTTGCGCCAATACAGGCAGAACCTGATGGAAACCTCCATCAAGTCCATCAACGAGAAGTTCCCGGTCAAGATCGAGAAGATCGTTCCGCCGAACCAGGAAGCATACTACGAAAAGCACAAGGAAGAATTCAAAACTGCACTGGCGTTTGAAGTCTACCATGTTCAGATGGAAGATTCCGCTGCGCTTGCTAAGTTGTTTGCGAAACCCGTGAAGGACCTTGAGCAGTTCAAGGAAATTGCTACCAAGTACAGCGAAAACAAGGAAACTGCTGCAAATGGCGGCTACGTGGGGAAGGTGAAGGATGGCTTTGCTCTCCCTTACGGTATCGGCATTATCAATGGCCTCGGCGAAGCGCTCAAGGGTAAGCCCGAAGGGACAATCTCCCCGGTGCTTGCTACGGCAAGGACTCCCGGTCGCCATGTGTTCTACCTTGTGAAGGAATTCCCGCCCGAAGTGAAACCCTTTGACCGCGTGAAGGGCGAGGTCGAGGGCCGCATGATGAACGTGGGCTACCTGGAACTCGATTCCGACTACGTGCTCATTTCCAAGAACGGCAAGCCTTTCGTTACCGAAAAGAACATCCTCCAGATTTTTGAAGAAGAACCGGGCATGCCGAAGACGAACCGCAGCAGGGACCGCTTTATCGCAAGCCTTGCCGAATGCGCTTCGTTTGCCGACGAGGCCCGCGCTCTCAAGCTTGACCGCTCCTGGGAATACCGTGCGTTCATGCGCCAGACGCGCCTCAACTACATCCTTGCTCATTACGAAGAATTGGCTCCCCAGAAGGGCCGTATTCCGGAAGATTCCCTGAAGGCTTATTTTGAGAAGAACGGCAATCCTGTCCGCCCGGATATCCCGTTCGAGGATTCGAAGGAAGACCTGAACGACTACATCCTGTTCCCCGAGAACATCCTGAAGCACGAGTACTATTTCAACTACGTGCTCTACAAGAACAGGAATATCGAAGATATCCGCAGGACCGTGTTCAACATGAACTTCAGGGCTCTCCGTGCGGCACGCAAGGAAGCCAAGGAAGCCAATGTCTGGGCTAACGCCAACGTGCTCATGTACAAGAAGGATATCCCTGTGAAGCAGGGCGAACCCCTTACTCCCGAGGTCTTGAGTCAGGCTGCTGATTCGCTTTACAAGGCTCGCGCTTATGACGCTTCCATGGAAAAGTGGAAGAAGATTCGCGACGTTTACCCGGATAACGATTCTCTCTACGCTCTTGCGACCTACCAGCTGGCCCAGGTTGAAGCTGAAGCCGAAAAGTATTCCTTTGCCGAAGCCGAATACTTCACGTACTACAGGATGTGGCCCAATTCTCCGGATGCCGAAAAGGCCATGTTCAGCCGCGGCTTCATTCTGAACGAGAACATGCACAAGGATTCTCTCGCCCTCGAGGTCCTGGAAGAATTCCAGAAGACCTACCCCAATAGCGAAATGGGCAAGGACGTGAACTGGCTCATCGACAATATCAAGTCTGGCGGAAAACTCGCCGAAGACCTGATGAAGAAGATTGAGGCCGAAGAGTAAAAAATCTATATTTCCCACATCTTAAACCAAAAGGTACCTACTATGGAAATGACATTTGCAATGATCAAGCCCAATGCCGTCAAGTCCGGCTTGGTTGGTCGCATTATTGACCGTTACATCAGTGCCGGTCTTTCTGTTTGCGCCGTGAAGATGCACCAGATGACCTCTGAAGATGCTCGCGGCTTCTACGCTGAACACGTCGAGAAGCCCTTCTTCCCGGAACTCGAAGCCTACATGACCAAGGGCCCGTCCGTGATGCTCGCTCTCGGTGGCGAAAACGCCATTGCCAAGGTCCGCGCCATCAACGGTGCTACCAATCCGGCCAAGGCGGAACCCGGTACCCTCCGCTACGACTTTGCTCCTTCCATGACCGAAAACGTCGTGCACAGTTCCGACAGCCCCGAGTCTGCTGCCCGTGAACTCGACTTCTGGTTCAAGAAGGAAGAACGCTACGCTTACGAGATGCCTTCCCTCAAGGCCTGCTGCGTCCTCTAAGTTTCAAAAATAACCCTCTCAAGGAGACACAACTCAATGCAATGGATCGTCAAGTATCTTACCTCTTCCATTGGTAAGAAGCAGATCATGGGATGCACGGGTGCGGCACTCGCCCTGTTCATTCTGGGCCACATGTGTGGTAACTTCCAACTCTTGAACTTCGACCAGGCTGCGGCTCAGGCGTCCTACAACGCTTACACCGAATTCCTGACTGGGTTCAACCCGCTCCACTTCCCGATTAAGATGATTTACCTCGTTGAATTGGGCCTGGTAGCTGTCTTTGCGCTTCACATCTTCCTCGCTGTGACGCTCAAGATCGAAAACAAGAAGGCTCGCGGTGGCATCGAATACGATGTGAACGCTCGTAAGGGTAAGAAGACTTTTGCGACCTTCACCATGATCTGGTCCGGCCTCTTCATTGTCGGCTTCCTCATCCAGCACCTCATGATGCTCAAGTTCGGTGAACACTACCTCTACGTGAATTCGCAGGGTGAAATCGTCCGCGACATGTGGCTCACCACCATCATGATGTTTGCAAACCCGGCTTGGGCTGCCTTCTACGTGATCAGCATGTTCGTTATCGGCATGCACCTCTTCCACGCCATTTCTTCTGCGTTCCAGACCATGGGTATCGCTCACCAGAAGTGGACTCCGATTATCGACATCTGCGGTATCGTCTACAGCGTCGTTGTGGCCCTCGGCTTCGGCATTACCGCAATTGCCGCCTTCTACTTCGGCAACCTCGATTCTACCAAGGCTCTTATCGACAAGTCTCGTTCCCTCCAGCCGCAGTACGAACAGCAGCTCAAGGACAAGGCTGCCGCCAAGACTTCCTTCGTGATTCCCTCTGTCGGTGAAGTACAAGTTTCTTTCAACGTTGAAAAGTAAGGAGCCCACTAATGATTCTTGATTCTAAAATCCCCGGTGGTTCCATCGAAGAAAAGTGGACCAAGCATAAGTTCGAACTCAAGCTCGTGAACCCCGCCAACAAGCGTAAGTTTACGGTGATCGTGGTGGGTACTGGCCTTGCCGGTGCATCCGCTGCCGCTTCTCTTGCCGAACTTGGTTACAACGTAAAGTCTTTCTGCATTCAGGATAGCCCCCGCCGTGCGCACTCCATTGCTGCCCAGGGTGGTATCAATGCTGCCAAGAACTACAAGAACGACGGCGACTCCGTTTACCGTCTGTTCTACGATACCGTGAAGGGCGGTGACTTCCGTGCTCGCGAAGCCAACGTGCACCGCTTGGCCGAAAACTCCAACCTCATCATCGACCAGTGCGTCGCTCAGGGCGTTCCGTTCGGTCGTGAATATGGTGGCCTCCTCGACAACCGTTCCTTCGGTGGTACGCAGGTTTCCCGTACGTTCTACGCCCGCGGTCAGACGGGTCAGCAGCTCTTGCTCGGTGCCTACCAGGCTCTCATGCGCCAGGTTGCCGCCGGTAAGGTGAAGATGTTCCCCCGCCGCGAAATGATGGACCTCGTCGTGATCGACGGCAAGGCTCGCGGTATCATCGTCCGTAACCTCATCACTGGTGAACTCGAAAGCCACGTCGCTGACGCTGTCTGCCTTTGCACCGGTGGTTACGGTAACGTCTACTACCTTTCTACCAACGCTCAGGGTTCTAACGTAACGGCTGCATTCCGTGCATACAAGCGCGGTGCTCTCTTTGCAAACCCGTGCTATACTCAGATTCACCCGACTTGCATTCCTCGTCATGGCGATTTGCAGTCCAAGCTCACCTTGATGAGTGAATCTCTCCGTAACGACGGCCGTATTTGGGTTCCGCGCAAGGCTGGCGATACCCGT
>JBGUQN010000014.1:0-36726 GCA_045131085.1 Fibrobacter sp. | reverse complement strand
TTTGCAACTTCTTCCGCAGATTCCGGAAGATCAACGTGACGTCTGAGCCAATTCAAAGAAACTTTCATCTTTTCCTCTTTGGCACGGATTTCGCACCAAATCTCTAGGAAAGTTTGCCTAGATGGGCGCAAAAAGCGTGCCTGCTTAAATTTTCGCAGGTAAATGTAGAAAAAAAGTGAAAAACCGAAAAGGAAAGCCCTGGGCTAGGGCTCAGATTCGGCATCAAGCTTCTTTATCAGCGTGAAAACTCTTTTGGTGAGTTGCTCTGCGCCAACAGGGCACAAATGCCCGTCATCAAGAGCCATTTCGCTTGTGTAGTCATGATCTCCGAAATTGTTCTCGTTCATAAAGATGAAGTTCGGGTAGGTTTCGGAAATGTCCTGTATTTGCTGGATCAGGGCAGGGGCTTCGCTCCTTAAGATGCCGTTGTTTCCGTAGGCCCCTGTATTTTTATAGGCGGGGTTAAGCGGAATTTCTATGCCGATAACACGGATGCCCCTTTCCTGGGCGAGCCTAGGGAATTCCTTCAGGGTTTCGAGGTTGCGGTCAAAAGGTTCCGGGTTGTTTTTGTGCCAGTTGCTGTCCTGCTTGAGCTGCGGGTTAGACTTTCTCCAGCCGTTGCAACTTTCAGGATAAAAACCGTTGTGAGTTAACAGGGTCTCTTTTAGGGTTGCGGATCCAACGGGGCCATTTTCGGTCAGGGTAACCAGTTCTTTCGGGAATGCGTCTACCCAGTAATTATGGGAGCGGTCGTAGGCATATCCGGGAATAGTGAACGCCTCTGTGTCAAAGAAGCTGTCCAAATAAAGTAAACGGTCTAAATCGGTCCCCACGACGACATATTTCAGGTTCTTGAGATGGGGCAGGACATAGTGCTTGAAAAGGAAGAATGTGCCAGGGAGGGTGTTTCCGCTATTTGCCAGGTTGATGGCGAAATAGGGCTTTTCCATGAAATCGGGATTAAGACTGTAGAGAACACGGGACGATCCCATGAAGACTACGTTTATGGAATCCCTGTATTTCCAAAGGAGTTGCATCTTATAACGGTAATTTATATGCCTCCAGTTTCCGCTGGAAACATAATACAGGCCGGCGCTGTCGGGGTCGAGCTTAAAGCCGATATCGGGAACCGTGTCGGGGTCGGCTTCGATTTTCTTAATCCAAAGGGCAGGGTGCCAGAGTTCATCGCCTTTGACAAGTTCTGTAGTGCTGCTGTCTTTCGGATTCACGAGAACGATTTTGGTGTGCGCTCCGTTTGCGTTGGTAAGCGTTGCCACGATGTTGGAATTAATGCCGTCCGTTGCCCATTCCGTATGGTCGAACGTGTAGCCTGCGGGAGCCTTGATGGACTGAACGAGTTTACCCACGCTGTCTGCGATAAAGATGCGCTCGTGTGTGCTGTAATCTTTCCCGACGAATTCAACACCTGGCTTTCCGACGAAGTCGAGGAATGCGGTTCTCTTGCTCTTGTCCATAGCAAGCGATGCGTTGCAGGCCTGGGCGTTGTCGTACCAGACCGCGTTTTTTGCGTTTTGCGTGAGCGATGAACCGGATTTGGCGATGCGTGCGCGAAGTAGCCTTGCGCCCGTTACGGCGAGCGTATTGTCTTCGCTGATTCCGCCATGGAATGCTCCGTCAAAGAGTTTTTGCGGAGTCCCGAATTTTCCGTTTTTGAATGTTACCTGCCAGGTAGACGCAGACAGGAATGTCGTTTCGTCTTTATTGTTCCCGGCATTGGTTACATAGACAATCGCCGTGTCGCCGTTTTCAAGCACGCGCCAACGCGGGATGGCGGCAGACTCGACTTTTAGTTGGGCGACATTGCTGTCATCTTTGTCCAGCTTGCGTACGTAGAGTACCGATTTTTTCGAAATGCCTTCCAGCCCGGTGCAGAATGCCACATAGTTCCCGTCGGGGGAGATGTCGGGGTGGTATGCGTCTATGCTGTCGCTGATTTCATTTACAATAGGTGCACCGTTCTGGTAGTCTATGTAGGCGATATTGCCAGAAACGTCGTTTCGGAAGGCTAACTTTACGTTGTATGTACCCGTAAGCCCCTTGATGGCTTCACCCCCTGCAAGCGGCGAGACGATGCCTGTTTGCGTTTTGCCGTCGCTACCCATCCAGAGGGCGTCGGGGATAGAACCCAGTGCTAGCCTAAAGCCCACATATTCGGCCCTGGTCGCAGAGGTTACGGTATAGACGTCTCCACGGCTATAGGGGTTCAGTTCTTTGAGGGTGGAGGCGTAATAGCCGCCTTTGACAATGCGTTCGCCCTTCTCTCCGCCGTCGGGAGCGCCAAGGTAGTTTGTGACGGTCGTGTCGCGGAATAGCCCGAGCCAGTCGTTCACCCATTCCATCACGTTCCCGACCATGTCGCAGAATCCCGTGGAATCGGTTCCCTTGCTGCAGACGTCGTGCGCGCTATAGTCGGAGTTTCCGTTGTTCCAACTTTTGTCTGTATCCCAGTCCCTTGTGGCTGCAAAAATCCATTCCGCTTCGGTCGGGAGCCTGTAGCCTGCGGCTTCGGGGTGGAACATGAGGCCTTCCAGGTCGGTGCAGTGCCCTTCGGTATCGAATGTCGCCTTGGTGTATGTATAGACCGTATCGCGCTTTTCCCTAAGGCTCTTCGCATTTGCAAAAAGGATGGCGTCCAGGTAGGTCACGTCGGTAATGGGCAGGCTGTCGCTATCGCAGGGGAATCGTTTCAGGCTTGTTTCTTTTGCGACTTTATCGTAGTCGCCGCAGGTGACCTCATGAATGTCCATGAAGAAATCATAGTCCAGTATGACCTGCATGGCGGGCTTTTCGTTTGGCTTGAATTCCTTATCGTTGGAACCGACGGTAACCTTCCCGCCGGAAAGGCGTATCATCCCGTCGATAGTATCTGGGATGTCGGCGCTTGAACTTGTGGTTTCTGAAATGTCGGAATCTGAGTTACTGCTTTGTGGAGCGGAATTTTCTTCTGAGCCCTGCATTTCGCTATTGCTACAGGCAAAAATGAGAAGAAAATAAGATAGTAGGTATGTCTTGCGAATTTTCATAAATTTGCCTTTACGCTTATTTCAAGCATAGAAAAAAAATATGTTGTAGACGAAAATTCTATATTTGGCGGCGTATGTTTACAGGAATTATTCAATCTACCGGCGAAATTGTATCGATAGAATCGCGTGGCGATGCCCTCTCGATGCGCCTCAAATCGCCGGGATTCTTCAAAAATTGCAAACTGGGCGACAGCGTCGCTAATGACGGGGTGTGCCTTTCCGTTGAATCTTGTACCGAAGATGAAGCCACTTTTTGCCTGATGCACCAGACGGTCGAAAATACCGCTTTTAAACAGGCTGCGGTCGGAAAATTGGTCAATTTGGAACTTCCGTGCCGAGCAGACAGCTTTATGGGCGGGCATTTTGTGATGGGCCATGTGGACTGCATTACCGAAGTTATCAAGGTGACCCCGCGCGAAACGGGCGTGGAAGTCGACCTGAAGATGCCTGCGGACCTCAAACGCTACATTATCCGCCGCGGTTCCATCTCCCTGAACGGAATCAGCCTCACGGTGGCCGAAAAGTTCGAGGATTCCATCCGCGTGTGCATCATTCCCGAGACGCTTGCCCGCACGAACCTGCGCAACTGGGTTGCCGGGACCATCGTGAACGTGGAAGTCGACATGCTCGGCAAGTATATTGAAAATTATCTGAAGGAACGTGACCTTGCTTAATACAATTGAAGAGGCCATAGAAGATTTTAAGAACGGCAAGTTTCTGATCGTGGTCGACGACGAGGACCGCGAGAACGAGGGCGATTTTGTAATCGCCGCCGAAAAGATTACGCCCGAAAAGGTGAACTTCATGCTCCACGAGGGTCGTGGCGTGCTCTGCTGCCCGCTGCCCATCAAGCGCTGCCATGAACTGAACCTCACGCGCCAGACGGCCGAGAATACCTCGATTCTGGGCACTCCGTTTACCATCATGGTCGACAAGATTGAAGGCTGCACCACGGGTGTTTCTGCCCACGACCGTGCGGCGACCATCCAGGCGCTTGCCGACCCGAACTCCAAGCCGAGCGATTTTGGCCGTCCGGGGCATATTTCGCCCCTGTACGCACAGGAAGAAGGCGTGCTGCGCCGTGCGGGCCATACCGAAGCGGCTGTGGACCTC
This sequence comes from Fibrobacter sp., assembly GCA_045131085.1. GTDB lineage: Bacteria > Fibrobacterota > Fibrobacteria > Fibrobacterales > Fibrobacteraceae > Fibrobacter. The sequence continues at coordinate 32,569 of JBGUQN010000014.1, read as the reverse complement.
GCGAAACTTGCCGGACTTAGGCCGGCGGCTGCCCTCATTGAAATCATGAACGAGGACGGCACGATGGCCCGTATGCCGCAACTGCAGGAAGTGGCAAAGAAGTTCGGCCTCAAGATTATCTCTATCCGCGACCTGATAGATTACCGCCTGCGTAACGAAAAACTCGTTCAGCGCGTGGCATCCCCGCACGTGACGACCAAGTACGGCGATTTCAAGGCTTACGCCTACAAGAGCACCACCGATGGCGTGGAACACGTGGCGTGGGTCGCGGGCAACCCCGATTTTAGCAAGCCGGTTTACGTGCGCGTGCATAGCGAATGCCTTACGGGCGATATTTTCGGGAGTATGCGCTGTGATTGCGGCGAGCAGTTGCAGGCTGCCATGAAGTTTATCGGCGAGCACGGCGGCGTGTTCCTGTACTTGCGTGGCCAGGAAGGCCGAGGTATCGGGCTCTGCAATAAGCTCCGTGCTTACGAATTGCAAGAAAAGGGCATGGATACGGTCGAGGCGAACCTGCACCTCGGGTTCAAGTCCGATTTGCGCCAGTACGGTACGGGCGCGCAGATCCTTGCCGACCTGGGCGTCCGCGAAATGCGCCTGCTCACCAACAACCCGAGCAAGATTTCGGGCATTTCTGCCTACGGTCTCAAAATCGTGGAGCGCGTGCCTATCGAAGTCAAGCCGAACAAGGAAAACCTTTTCTACCTGCTCACCAAGCAGAAGAAGATGGGCCACCAGCTCCATGTCGAAGAAAATGCCGGTGATGCCTCTTCTGCGGGCAAGGAAGTAGTTTAACGAGGAATAGCTCTATGGTTAACGAAATCAAGAATTCCCTGAATGGTTCTGGCCTCAAGGTGGCGATTGCTGTCGCCCGCTTTAACGAGGTGGTGACGGACAAGCTCCTGGAAGGGGCGCTCCGCCAGCTTGAACTGCTGGGCGTTGCCGACAAGGACATCACGGTCGTGCGCGTTCCGGGTGCATTCGAACTTCCGGGTGTATGCCGCAGGCTTGCGGACTCCAAGAAGAAGTACGATGCCGTGATGGCTATCGGTGCCGTTATCCGCGGCGAAACATCCCATTACGACGTGGTGGTGAATGCCTCTACCGGCGGTGTAGCGAATATCGCTGCCGAAGGCAAGCTCCCCGTGATTCTCGGTATCCTTACGACCGATACCGTAGACCAGGCCATGAACCGTGCCGGCCTCAAGGCGGGCAACCTTGGTGCAAACTGGGCTTCTACCGCCGTTGAAATGGCCAATCTCTATAAGTCCATCTAACAATTAAAGACTACGATTATGCAAAAAAGTTTTAGACCAGCGCGCGTGTTTGCTATGCAGCTCCTGTATTCTATGGAACTGACTGGGCAGACAGTGGGCGAGGCGCTTCCGGGAGTTCTCGAAAGCCAGCCTATTGACGATGAACAGAAAAAGTATGGAATGAAACTTGTGGACTTGGTTCTTGCCCATCGCGAAGAACTTGACGACGAAATCAAGGCGGCTACGGTCCATTGGGAAATTGAACGCATGGCATGCATTGACCGTATTGTCATTCGCATTGCCATGGTAGAATTGCTCTATGTTACCGATACGCCTATCAAGGTGGTGCTTTCGGAGGCCATCCAGATTTCTGGCAAGTTCAGTACGGGTGATTCGGGCTCGTTCGTGAACGGTCTTCTTACAGGGTTTATGCAGAAGCGAAACATTGTCGCTGGTCCGACTAAGGGAGGAAAATAATGATTAAGGAAAAATGGATGAAGCACATTTTTGCAGGCATCACCTGCCTTGTCGCTTTGATTGTCTATGCTATGACCATGGCGCCGACGGTGAGCTTCTGGGACTGCGGTGAATTCGTCGCTTGTGCAAATACCTTGGGTATTCCGCACCCTCCTGGAACGCCGTTCTTTGTGTTCTTTGCCCGTGCAGTTATCGTGCTGCTCCCGTTCGTTGAAGAAATCGCGAAGCGCGTGAACTACATCTCGGTATTCAGTTCTGCAGCGACGGTCTACGTGACTGCCCTCTTTGCCTGGGAGTTCCTTGCTACCATTCTCAAGACAGATGCCCTTGCCGAGAAGATTTCTGGTAAGGTCCGCACCATCGTGCTTGGCACTGCCGCCCTGGTTGCAGGCTTCCTTCTGACCTTCTCCGACACCTTCTGGTTCAACGCTGTCGAAGCCGAAGTCTACGGCCTTGCGATGTTCATCTTGATGCTCATCTCTTACCTCGGCCTTGTTTGGTACAACAAGCGCAACGAGGCTTCGAGCGACCGCATCCTCATCTTTATCTGCTACATCGCGTTCCTCGGCGTGGGTGCCCACCTCTACACGATGCTCACGGTTCCTGCCGTGTTTGTGCTGATGCTCGTTGCCCAGCCCAAGAAGATTTTTGAACGCCTGCCCATCTGGATTACGGGTACGCTCCTCTGCTCCGTAATTTACATGGTGTCTGAGTTTATCGAAATTTCGTTCGGGTGCCTTATTGTGCTTGCCATTCTTACGGTTGTTAAGCCGTTCTCCCCGAAGATGAACCATGCGGTAAAGCTTTCGCTTGCCTTTGCGTTCTTCGCCCTGGTCGGTTACAGCACGCACCTCTACATTCCTATCCGTTCGGAACTCAACCCGATTATCGATGAGAACAACCCGGAAATCAATATCCGTGACGACCAGGGCAATCTCCAACTCGGTAACCTGTTCAAGAGCGGTAACTGGGAAGCCTTCAACAACTTCGTGGAACGCAAGCAGTACGGTTCTGAAAGCATGCTCAAACGCGCGTTCTACCGCCGTTCCCAGCTGGCCCACCAGGTGTTCTCGTTCCCGAACATGAGTTACGGTGGCTACCAGATGGCCCAGTACCTGCCCTACAAGGTGGGTGGCGTGAACTATGCGAACGGAGTCTACACCTTCGATAAGGGAGACAACGTTCCGCTCGAGCGTTTTGGCTACAAGTTCCGTACGCAGATGTCGATGATGGGCGACAGATTCTTGCCGCAGTTCTTGATTTTCCTGATTTTCAACGGACTTCTGGTTCTCGTTTGCGTGTATGCCTGCAAGCGCAACAAGCATTTGGGCATATTCCTTTCTGTGCTCTATGGCCTCTGCTCGCTTGGCCTGTTGTTCTACATCAACTTCGCCGACGGTACGCGCATGGAGGGTCGTGAACACGATTACTGGGTATCCGTCATGACCCGCAACGTGGGCGACCTCAACACGATGGGCGCCGGCATTGCTCAGGTCCCTGACCCGAACGAACTGATTGACCTTCGCCAGAAAATTGAATCCAGCAAGATTCGCATCGATATGCTGAGACAGCGTGGTGCATCTGCTGCCGAAATATCCAAGCTGGAACGCGATATTAGCGGTTACGAAAGCAGTGCCGCATGGTCCAACTGGAAAAAGATTGAAAGCGGTTTTGCGCAGCGCGGCCTGCGTGCTCCGTTCCCGGAACCGGTCCATATGGAAGTGCGCGAACGTGACTACTTCTATACGCCGGCATTCATCTTCATGAGCATGATGTTCGGTATCGGTGCCGGCATCCTCGTATTGCTTGCTGCGACAACGCCTGCAACTGTTGCCTTTGCGACTCCGCTGGCTGCTGTGCTTGCCGTGATCTCTTTTGCGGTTCCCTGCATCTCCAACTACCAGGAACACGACCGCTCCGGCCTGTGGGTGCCGTGGGATTACGCCTACAACCTGCTGAACAGCTGCCGCCCCAACGCAATCCTCTTCACGAACGGCGATAACGACACCTTCCCGCTGTGGTTTGCACAGGAAGTGGCCGGCATCCGTAAGGACGTGCGCGTGGTGAACCTCTCGCTCGGCAATACCGACTGGTATATCAAGCAGATGCTTGACAACGAGCCCGTGCTCAAGCTTAGCTACAACAAGAAGACCATTGATAGCGACATGGTGCTCGACAATAGCGGCGCCAGCAACCCGAACCATGCTGTCGCGACCTGGGTGAACAGGGCTAACCGCCTGATGCCGCAGCTCAAGTCTCGCATCGAAGCCATGGACGGCCAGGAACTCTCTTCTGCAGATTCCCTGAAGTTGCTCACGTTCAAGACGCACTACCAAGTTTGGGATGCCTTTGTTGAATGGGCAAAGCGCACCCGTAGCGGCATGATGCTCACCCAGAACAAACTGGTGATTGACCTTGCCCTGCAGAACATGGACAAGCCGATTGAAATCTCTACGACGGTCGGAACTTCGAACTTCATGGGCCTCGAAAAGTACATGGTTCAGGAAGGCCTTGTCTATAACCTGGTGAAGGGCGACCTTAACCCGAAGCGCAACGCCTTCGATGCGAAGTTTGCCGCTGACCTCATCGACAGTGTCTACAAGTTCCGTGGCCTGGGCGATGGTACTGCCTACATCAACGAAGAAACGTCCCGCCTGCTTTCGAGCTACGTTTCTCTGTACCTCCAGATTTCGTTCGATGCCCGCGAAAAGATTGCGGCGCTCCGCATGAGCAAGCCGTTCACCGCCGAAAAGAAGGCGCAGGCCGACAGCCTCTGTGCATCTGCTATCAAGTACCTCGACCTGGGCAAGAAGCAGTTCACCGACGAATGGCGCGTGTACTGGGCCGCAGCGTTCGTTTACGATATCGTGGGCGAAAAGCAGAAGGCTCTCGACTATCTTGACGAAGGCTTGAAGAATGTTCCCGACTACGATGAAGGTGGCCGTGCAAGGCTCATGATGAGCGTGGAACAGATCAAGAACAGCCCTGAAAAGCCGATGGTCATCGAAGAGGAACCTGAGCCTGCAGATTCCGGGGATTCGGCTACGTCCGATTCCGCACCGGTTGTTGCCGCCGCCAACTAGCCTAGAGGTGTCGTGATGGATTTAAGCATGGTCATTCCGGTCAAGGAAGAAAGCGAAAACCTTCCGGAACTCATGAAAGAGATTGTCGCCGCGATGGAGCCTACGGGTTTTACCTACGAGGTCATCGCCATCGACGACGGCAGCCGTGACAACACGTGGGAAGTTCTCGAGAACCTCTCGCACGAATACCCCTTCCTGAAGGGGTTCCGCTTCCAGTTCAACTGCGGCAAGGCTGACGCGCTCGCCTTCGGTTTTTCGAAGGCGACGGGCCGCTACGTGGCGACCCTCGATGGTGACCTGCAGGATGACCCGCTCGAAATCCCGAAGATGATTAAACTTCTGGAAGAGGGCTACGACCTTGTTTCGGGCTGGAAGGTCCGCCGCCTGGACCCCTGGCACAAGACGCTCCCTTCCAAGCTGTTCAACCTGACTGTTTCTGCCGTTTGCGGCAAGCGCCTGCACGATTTCAACTGCGGTATCAAGGCTTACCGCCATTCCGTGGTGCGTTACATTGAACTTTACGGTGATTACCACCGCTTTATCCCCGTGATGGCCAAGTGGCAGGGCTTCCGCATTACCGAAATGCCGGTTGCGCACCGTGCCCGCGTCCATGGGGTTTCCAAGTACGGGATTTCGCGCCTCGTTTCTGGGTTCCTTGACCTGGTTTCGCTCATGTTCATGCGCAGTTTTTCGACCAAGCCTCTGCACTTCTTTGGCCTGATTGGCCTGGTGTTCATGGCGCTTGGCCTGGGCGTGTGCGGCTATTTCGGTTATGAATGGTTCCAGACAGGTGCAATGCATGTGCGTCCGCTCCTGTTGGCGGGCGGGTTCTCGCTGGTGATGAGCGTGCAGTTCTTCTCGCTGGGCCTGCTTGCCGAGATGCTCAACGGGCGTAAACGGCGAATTTATCCAATTGCCGAAACTTTTGGCGAGTGACTTTTGTAGATTATTGCGAGTCGGAGTATAGTTATGGTGTTTCCTAAGAGTCTTGTTATCATTCCTACCTACAACGAGAAGGAAAATATCCTCCTCATCATGTCGGCAATCCTCTCGCAGAACGATTGCCTCGAGATTCTCGTGGTAGATGACGGCAGCCCCGATGGCACGGGCGATCTGGTCGAAGCGGAATCTGTGAAGAACCCGCGTATCCACTTGATCCGCCGCAAGGGGAAGATGGGACTCGGTTCTGCCTACGTGACCGGCTTCAAGTGGGCGCTCGAACGTGACTACCAGCGCGTTTTCGAAATGGACGCAGACTTTAGCCATAGCCCTGCGGATTTGAACCGCTTCTTGGAAACAGCCGAAGAAGCCGACCTTGTGCTCGGCAGCCGTTACCAGGCTCACCGCATCAGCGTGGTGAACTGGGATTTGCGTCGCCTCATTCTGAGCTACGGTGCGAACGTCTATACCCGCATTGTGACTGGCCTCCCGATTAGCGATGCTACTGGCGGTTTCAAGTGCTTCCGTCGCGAAGCCTTGCAGGCATTGAATTTGGACAAGATGAAGAGTGACGGTTATTGCTTCCAGATAGAGACGACGTTCAAGATTTGGAAGAAGGGCCTCCGCGTGAAGGAGATTCCCATCGTGTTTACCGACCGTACCCGTGGAACTTCGAAGATGAGCGGCGGAATTATTTCCGAAGCGTTCTTCCTGGTGCTCAAGCTTCGTCTCGGACTCGCATAACGCCATGTATTCTTGTTCCGTCATCATCGTTGCCTACAATTCTTGCGACTTTATTCCGGCGTGCCTTAAGTCGGTACGCGATGCGTGCACAGGTGTCGATGCCGAAATAATCGTGTTGGACAACGGGTCGAAGGAACCGATTCTCCCCGAAATCAAGAATTTTTTCCCGGAAGTCAAGTGGATTGATTCCAAGGAAAACCTCGGCTTTGGAAAGGGGTGCAACCTCGCCGAAAAGCAGGCGACCAAGCCGTACCTTTTCTTTATCAACCCTGATACGGTCGTATCCCGCGATTCCTTTACCAAGGTGCTCGATTTTATCGAGGAACACCCGGAATCGGGTACGGTGGGCTGCCGCATTCTGAACGAAGACGGCTCGCTCCAGTGGGCTTGCCGCCGTTCGTTCCCGACTCCGGTTTCTGCTGTTTCCAAGACGATTGGCCTTGCGGCGCTTTTCCCGAAGAGCAAGCTGCTTGCCAGCTACAACATGACATACGCCGACCCGGACGAAGTTACCGAGGTGGATGCCATCAGTGGTTCGTTCTTCTGCATTCGTCGCGATGTCTACGAGAAACTCAAGGGCTTCGACGAAGACTTTTTTATGTACGGTGAAGACCTTGACCTCTGCTTCCGTACAAAGCAGATGGGCCTCAAGAATTACTACACGCCGTCAACCAACATTCTGCATTTTAAGGGCCAAAGCTGCCGTACCCGCCGTTGGGATTCCTATATAGACTTTTACAAGGCGATGCTTATCTTTGTGCGCAAGCACAAGGACCTTTACCTTGTCCCGAATTTTCTCGTATCGTTCGGCATCTTGTTTGCGGCCTTTGTGGGCATGTTCTCGAGGCTTATCCCGAAGTTCTGGAAGATGTTCCTGGATTTTGGCGTGATGGCGCTGTGGGCGTTTACGTTCCTGAACTATGGGAGTATTCGGTCGTATGCGTGTTTCCAGGATCCAAGCTGCCTTGAAAGTGGATGTGCCGCGACGGATACGGTTATTAAGCATTCCATTATGGATTTTGCCCAGTTCGAAGACTGGTGGCTTGTTGGTATTGTCGCTGTTATAAACTTTGTGTTCTTGATGTTCCGCGGGGAATATACGGAATCTAGCCTGAAGGGCGAAAAATTCTTGCGGTACCTTGTGCCGCTGAACCTGCTTGCGGTGGGCGGGTATGTGGCTTTCCGATACTTTACACAGGTGCCGGTCATTGAAGGCGATCTGAACTCGTTGCCCTATGATTCGTATGGGATAACGGTTTTCGTCTGCTCCAGCCTCTTTATTCCGATTGCGCTTTTGGCCTGGCGCCGCGTTGCATTCTGGATAAACTATTTCTACCGCATCTTTGCTAAAAAGCGTCACCGCTCCATTCTGCTCGGTGGCCGTGAAGATTCCCTTAGCAACTGGTTCGACAGTTATAACGTGATTCCGGGAATCGAAATTCTCGGCTGCGTGAGCGGGGAACCTGAAAATCTTTCCGAAGAGAACCGCAAACACCTCCTTGGGCCCCTTTCCGACATGGAATCCATCTGCAACCGTACAGGCTGCCGAGAACTGCTGGTCGTGTCGAATTTTTCGGGCTATCGCGAGGATTTTGACATAAAATGGCTCGATAAACTGGGTCTGAAGGTCTATTTGCTCATCGGAAACGGGAAAAATGGCAATTATGCCCTCGTAGACCTCAAATATTTGCGTTAAGTTTTCCCTTTCTCATAAAATAGAGTTATTTTTATATCAATCATAAGTGGTTGATTATAAAGGCTTTATGTTCGATTATAAACTTTTGGATATTCTTTGTTGCCCCGAAACCCGGGAAAGACTCGCTGTGGCAGATAATGCCCTTCTGGACCTTCTGAACGGGGCTGTTGCTGCCGGTACGCTCAAAAACGCCGCCGGTGAAAAAATTTCTGAACCTCTGACCGAGGCCCTCGTGAACGAAAGTGGCTCCCGAGCCTACGTCGTCCGCGATGGGATTCCTGTCCTATTGTCTGACGAAGCTGTCCTGCTTCCCTTGGAGGGATAAATGGCTGTTACACTGGATACCCTGAAAAAATCCATTGGCAAGAAGAAGGCCAAGTCCATGGCCTTTGCCTGGCTTGCGGATTACGAGAACATGGCTGGCGACACGGATAATGCGCTTGCCCGTGTCGACGCCGGCCTCATGATGTTCCCGGGCGATATTCCCGGCATGCTGGTCCGTACCAAGATTCTGTTCCAGAAGGGCAGATTCGAGGAATGCGTCAAGGAATGCGAAAAGGTTCTCGAAAAGGATCCTTTCTGCCTCTCTGCGCAGAAGCGCATGGGCGAGGCTTACGAACAGCTTGAAAACATTGACGAACGCAACCGTTGCTTCCGTCGTGTCCATGATATGGACCCGCTTGATACCTTCTGGAAAGAAGAGTACGAAGCCGTTTCTGAAGATAATACTGCCGCTGCAGCCGCCGCTGCCGGTGCTGTCGCGGGCGCTGCTGCCGAAGCGATGGACGATGCCGATTTCTCGATGCCCGATCTGGGCGACATGAATGCTACTCAGGAATCTGCGGAGCAGTCGCTTGGTGAATCCGAAGGTTCTGCACAACAGCCTGCAGAAGAGGTTTCCATTTTCTCGAAGTCCCTGGACATGGACATCGATGCTCCTGCCGAAGACGCGGAACAGTCTTCGCAGGGCGCTTCTCCTTTCTCCTCGTCGTTTGGCGAAGAAGACGACCCGTTTGCGGCGCTTGCCTCGCTTGGCAATGACGACAATTCTGTCGAGGAATCTGCGATGGATTCCTTGCAGCAGTCTCTGAATACGGCCCTTACGGAAGCCGGCGAAGATGCTTCTGAGCAGGGTGAAATTCCTCCCGGCGAAGAAATTTCTGGCCATGACGTTGGCTCTGCGTTTGCAGAAATGTTTGGCGAAGAAGACGACCTGGATTCCTTCGACGACATTGCGACGACCAAGGCTCCTGCTACCGAATCTGCTGGTGCTGCTGAACCGGCCGAACAGGCTGAATCCGCCAGCGCGTCGCCGTTTGCGCAGTTTGACCTGCCGTCCCTGGACGACGAACCGGAACCGAAGGAAGAAAGTTCCGTGAAGAACGTCTTTGGCGACGACGCCGAAGACAAACCGCAGTCCGTGGACAGCGCCTTCAACGACATCTTTGGCGAAGATGAACTGCCTGAAGAAAAGCCTGTTGCTCCTGCGCAGGAGGCCGTACCGGAACAGAAGGTCGACCTGGATTCCTGGAACCCGGAACCTGCAGATGCGGGTGGACTTTTCGAGAAGTCTGCATCTGCTGATATGGGATTTGGCGCGAGCGAGGAATCGCTTGAACTCGAGGAACCTGTTGTCGAACAGAAGCCGGAAGAGACGCTTGAACTCCCGCAAGAAGACAAGACGGAAGACAAGCCCCAGAGCTTGGATAGCGCCTTTGCCGATATCTTTGGCGAGGACGAACTGCCTGAGGAACTCCCGCAGACTAAGCCTGTAGAAGAGAAGGCCGAACCGGCACCCGCTGCCGATGCGCTTGACCTTTCGAACTGGACTCCCGGTGGTGCTCCTGTCGAGGAGGAAGTTGCTGAACCTGCAGAACCTGCACAGGAAGAACCTTCGCTGGAATTGCCGGCCGAAGAACCTGCACTGGAACTGCCTGCCGAAGAAAGCGCGAAGCAGTCGCTTGAAGGTGAAGGCATCGGTATCGACAAGGCGTTCGATGCGCTGTTTGCCGAAGAAGACGAACTTCCGGAAGAACATGCCGCTCCGGCTGCCGAGGTTGCCGCTACTGACAAAGTAAGCGCAGAAGAAGAATCCCTTGCGCCGGCCGAAGAACAGCCTTTGTCTGCCGCCGAAGCGCAGTCTGAAAAGGAAGAGCTTGACAAGGAAATGGGTGCTGCGTTCTCGTCGCTCTTTGCAAATGACGATGACCTGCCTGTTGAAGGTGAAAAGACCGCTGCCGCCCCGACCGAAGAAGATACGGGTGCCGAAATTGAAGAGGCTCCGTTGGCAGATGCAGCACTTGAAGCCGATTTGGACAAGTCGTTCAACAGCCTGTTTGGCGAAGACGATGCGTTGGATGAATCTTCTGTTGCCGCATCGAAGTCTGCTGCGGAAGAACCTTCCGTTGCCGCATCGGAACCTGCAGCCGAAGGCCCAATTCCTGAACTGACAAGCAATTCTACCGATTTGGAAAGCCTTGAATCCGAATTCTCCGGAGCCTTCAAGCAGCTTTTCAATACCGATGACGATTCTCTTGACGAGAAGCCCGTACCTTCGGGCAACAAGGGCGTTGACTTCTTGATGTCGGGCGATTCCGACGATGAAGTTTCTGCCGGCCTCGTTAAAGACCCCACCGCACCTCTGGACAAGCTGCCGCCTGATATCGACGAGAGCCTGAATACCCAGACACTTGCCGAAATCTATTTCGAGCAGGGCCATTACGACAAGGCTCTCGACATCTATAAGGACCTTTCTAACAAGAATCCTGAAAATGCCGCCCTTGCTAGCCGCCTAGCCGAAGTACAGAAGGCTTACGACGCAAAGTTCGGAGGTTCTGCTAATGGCTGATCTTAGAATTGAACAGTTGCTCCGCGCCATGGTCGAAAACAAGGCTTCGGACTTGCATATCCGTTCCGGTGTTCCGCCTATTTACCGTATCAATGGTTCGTTGACTAAGTTGTTCGAAACCCGCGTCGATTCGGCCATGATGGATTCCTTCCTGGACGATATCATGAACCGCGACCAGAAGCAACGTTTTGAAACGAACAAGGAATGCGACTTTGCCGTGGGCGCCCGTGACATGGGCCGTTTCCGTGTGAACGTATTCCGCCAGCGCGGTACAATCGCTATGGTTATCCGCCATATCAAGGCGAAGATTCCTGCGTTCGAAGAACTCCATTTGCCCGAAGTCATTCGCGACATGGCGCTTACGCGCCGTGGTCTTGTGCTTGTTACGGGTACGACGGGTTCGGGTAAGTCGACGACGCTTGCTTCCATGCTGGATTACATCAACCAGACGGAACCGGTGAACATCATTACGGTCGAAGACCCTATCGAATACCTGTACCGCGACAACATGGCGATTATCTCGCAGCGTGAAATCGGCGTGGATACGCTTTCTTATGCGAACGCACTGCGTGCCGCTCTCCGTCAGGACCCGGACGTGCTCCTGGTGGGCGAAATCCGTGACCTCGAGACGATGCAGATTGCGCTTACTGCGGCCGACACGGGCCACATGGTGTTTGCTACTATCCATACGACGAACGCGACGGAAACTATCCAGCGTGTGCTTTCGATGTACCCGCCGCACCAGCACGATGAAATCCGTATTCTTCTTTCTGAAGTACTTGCGGGCATCATTTCGCTGCGCTTGTTGCCGACTGCCGATGGCAAGGGCCGTGTGCCTGCTGCCGAAGTGCTCGTGAATACGGCTGCCATCAAGGAATACATCCGCGATAAGGATAAGCTTTCGATGGTGGAACATGCCATTGCCGAAGGCCACATGCAGTATCGCAGCCAGACGTTCGACCAGGCTCTACTCGAACTCTACAGGACGGAACAGATTTCGTTGGAAACTGCCATGAACGCTGCCACGAACAAGGACGATTTCGACCTCAAGATTCGCGGTATTTCTGGCACTTCTGACCGCAACTGGATGTAATAGTTATCCCCCGCAATATATTGCTAATAGAGGCCTTCGAAGTAAGTTTGCTTCGAGGGCCTCTTTGCACACTCACACAATCACTTCGTTCCAGTGTTCGCTTAGCGAAGAGCCCCTCTACGCAAAGAATTCTAGTGCGGGCATTTTTCGTACACGAACGGATTGTGGTCGCCTTGCACCTTGAAGATGCGGCGGTCGCGTTCGCATTCCTTTTCGGTGACGGGGTACATCTTGTCCCAGGCTTCGAAGAGTTTGCGGTCCTGGTTCGATAGCTTTACGCCGTAAGTTTTTTCCATGTAGAAACTCGCGCGGGCGATGATTCCGCGGGCTTCTTCGCGGGGCTGCGCCTTCTTTTCTTTGAAGTCGACGATGGTCTTGCAACCGCCGTACATGGGGGTGGGATTGTTTGTCCACTGGCTGTACATGAAGTTGTTGCGGTCGCCGTTTACCTCACCGATGGCGGGGTAGAGGTTATGCATGTCGCCTTCCATCAGCTTGAAGGTCGTGTCGTTCGCGCTGCAGTTCTTGCGACCGCCGTCCTTCCAGCAGGGCAGAAAGTGCCCCATGTTGTGGGCGGTTACCATGTGTTCCCACTCGATGCGTTCTGCCCGCTTAAAGCTCTTGCGGTTCGGGTTTTCGCGCGGCTTGAAATTGCAACTGCTAAAGTCGACGTTTTTTTTGTCGTCGTATTTGCAGCCGCAGTAAAGCGTCTCTTGCAAATCGCCGTAATACACGCGCCGCAGTTGCTTGCTTGCATCGCGGTAGTTGTAGTGGCGGGGTGCTGCCGTCGGGTCTACGCGCGCAAACGCAATAGAAATAAACGCCGCCAGAACTAGGATAGGGCCCAATAATCTCATAATAAAAACCGTAGTGTGAATGTAAGGAATATAGATAATAAGGTTGTCGTTCTGCCGAGTAATTCTAAATTTGTGCGCATGCAATCTGCCGGTATGGAATATTTAGAGTCGCGCCTGATGTTCGGGATGGTTCCCGGGCTCGAATCGACGCATGCGCTTTGCGATGCACTCGGGAACCCTGAAAAAAAGTTCAAGTCAATCCATGTGGTGGGCACGAACGGGAAGGGCTCCACAAGTTATTACTTGGCGGGCGTCTTGAAAGCTCACGGATTCAAGACGGGGCTGTATGTAAGCCCGCACCTGGTGAACTTGCGGGAGCGAATCCGCGTAGATGATATCCCGATTCCGGCAGAAGGTTTGGACCGTTTGCTTTTGCAGGTAAAAGCCGCCGCAGAGTCTGTGTCGAAGGAGCGAGTTGCCGCCGGTGCATCTCCGGTTGAACCCACGTTTTTTGAAGTCCTTACGCTGGTAGCGTTCCTCTACTATGCGGAACAAAAGATTGATGTCGCCGTGTTAGAGGCGGGCATGGGTGGCAGGCTCGACAGCACCGCTGTCGCCGGCGGCGAGATAGCCGTCGTTACAAGCATCGGGCTCGAACACACTGAAGTCCTCGGGCCTACGGAATCGGCGATTCTCCGCGAGAAGATGGGAGTGATGGGCGTACCCGGCGAAAGCTCGGGCGAGGCTGCACGCGGGAAGGCGTTTATCGTTGGCGGTATTTCGGGAGACTTGCTTACAGAAGCGCGCGAATATGCAACCCAACTCGGCTGCAAGTGCATCGTTCCCGAAATCCGCGAAGACATTGTGCTCCCGAATCTCGGGCACCATTACATCGAAAATGCGAGCCTTTCGCTTGCTGCCGCCGCGCAGTTTATACAGAGCGCGCATTTTGCAACCGCCGCGCAGTTTAAGTACGACGACGCCCTCGCACTTAAGACTCTCGCGACCCGCTCGTGGGCGGGGCGCATGCAGGCGCTCGCTGGCCCAGACGGCAAGGCGCGTATCATTCTGGACGGAGCGCACAATTCGCATGCCGTTCGCCGCCTGGTGGAAACTTTGAGCAAGTATTACCCGGGGAAAAAGTTCCACTGCCTGTTTGGTGCCCTCAAGGACAAAGATGTAGGGGAGATGCTCAAGCTCATGGCGCCGCATGTCTCCTGCTGGCACATCACCAAGACGCCGTACCCGCGTTTCCGGGAACTCTCGGACCTGCGCGGCGAAATGCAGGCGCTTGGCCTTCCGGTATCAAGCGAAGGCGAACTTTTCCGCAGTTATCTGGACCAGGTGCTGGCTGTGCGCGACAGTTCGGCTGGCGCAATGGACGGCAATGCAGATGCCCCGCTCCTGATAACGGGTAGCCTCTATATGCTTGGTGCCTGCATAGAACTTCTGAAAGATGACTTTGCGGAACTGGAGTTTTTCCGCGGGTTCGAACCCACGACAAACGAACACCGCTGACCGGCGCAAAAATGCGTTACATTTAGCGAACGACGGATTCTACGGTTCCGTCCTTGAACCTTGTGCGCAGGGTATCGCCGGACTTTAGCTGGGCAGCGTTCCTTACGAACCTTCCGCTTGCATCAAGCGTGAGCGTATAGCCTTTTGCAATGATGTTCTGCGGGTCTACGCCCTTGACCTTTGTCTCGATGAGTTCAAAACGCGTTTTCGCGAGGTCAAGAATCTTTCGTGACCCCTGCTTCAAGCCTTCCGCATTGCGGTCGACCCGTGCGAATTCATCGCGCAGTACGAACCGCGTGTCTTTCTGGAGGTTGGCGCGGATAAGGGCGTGCCTTGTCTTTTCGGCCTGGATGCGTGCGGAAACTTTTTGGCTTAGCCGTAGCCCTGCACTGTTCAGTTGTTGAGTGCAGTTGGCAAGCGTGAGCCTTGTGGCGTTTGCAATTTCTTTTGCCGTCTCTATAAGTTTGCTCCAACTATCCTGTGCAATCTCGACAATACGCTTGGCACAGTCTGTGGGCGTAATGCAGTAGACTCCTGCTACCTCGTCGAGCAGGCTCCGGTCAATTTCGTGCCCGATGCCAGTGAACACAGGAATGGGGTAGTTCGCTACCGCACGGCAGAGCGCTTCGCTGTCAAAATAGTTCAGGTCCGTTTTCGCACCGCCCCCGCGCACAATGCACACGATGTCGATTTCGTCGTTGTCACGCAGGGCTTCAAGTGCATTGAGCACGCTTGCTTCTGTAGAATTCCCCTGCATGGTGGCAAATACGGGCACGACCCTGAACTTGAAGGGCGAGGCATCGAGCCTTGTTGTAAAATCCTTGTAGGCCGCAGTATTTTCGCCGGTAATGAGCCCGATGCACAACGGCATCAGGGGCAGGGGGAGCAGCTTGTTCTTTTCGAGCAGGCCTTCGCTTGCAAGCCGCTTCAATATGGCCATGCGCGTGAGGGCGAGTTCTCCGAGCGTATAGACCGGGTCGATGTCGAGGATTTTTGCCTGCAGTTTTCCGCTCGGGATATAAACTTCGGCTTTAATCTGGAAACAGACCTTGAGTTGTTCCTTGATGGTAAACGGCGTCGCTGCGCTTTCAGTTTTTGCGCGGAGGGCTGCAAACTGGCCGGCGAAGCAGGTGAGGTCGACAGTCGCGATGGGCTTGACGTTGCCTTCTTCGAAGTCCGCGATGCTGATGTAGACGACTTTGCCCTTTTCCGTGAGGCGCGTGATTACCCCGTGCACCCAAACTGCCGGCGTTTCGGCAAGCTTGTTCCGGATAGATGTCATGTATTGCATGACCGAGAATGTGCGTACGGGCTGGTCCATGGTGGAACGATAGCAAATTTTCAAGAATGCTGTTTTTTTGCCCGTTTTGATATAGGCGATATCGGCTTTGTTTAAATAATTTGATCTAGCTTGCCACCCTTTTTTATATATATTTTGTACAAATTATATAGGAGATGTCTTGTATGAAACGTCTATTTATTACGGCTTTGGCTTGCGCTGCAATTCTTGTTGCCTGTGGTGATGACAATAGCAACCCTGTCTCGAATGGGGGTGATTCGCCTTCTTCTCCGTCGAATCCTTCTACACCGACCACTCCGTCCGGCTCTTCGTTTAACTATGGAACATTGACTGACGATCGCGATGGTCAGACCTACAAGACGATAAAGATTGGCGAACAGACCTGGATGGCCGAAAACCTCAGGTACGAAGTTCCTACTGGGAACAGCGCGTTCTATGAGAATAATCCCAATTCGAAGTACGGGCGTCTATACACTTGGGCTGGTGCCGTAGGCAAAACAAATGATGAATGCGGTTTCGGACACCTTTGCGAACTTTCTGGTAGGGTACAGGGCGCATGCCCCACGGGCTGGCACCTTCCTTCGAGGGAAGAACTCGAGATGCTTGTCGCTGCGGTCGGTGATACTTCCGATGCGGGCACTAAGCTCAAGTCCAAGAGTGGGTGGGACTCCGAAGGCAATGGAACCGATGAATTTGGGTTCTCCATGGTCCCGGCGGGCTATATCGGGCTTGACGAAACGGATTTCCACCAGGAAGGCACACTTTCTGACCTTTGGAGTTCTACGGAAGATAGTGCCTACGACGTGTACGCTATGCATTTCTATTCGACCTTCAAGGGCGTAGAAGTAGAATTGCAGATGAAGACATACGGATATTCCATCCGCTGCGTTAAAGATGAGTAAAATTTTTATTACTTGTTTTTGATAAATTATTAAAAAAGAGCGTAAGAAAAGTATTTACTTATATGTGATGGCCTGTTCGCAGGCCTCTTTGCTATATTTCTTTTGTGATTGGTTTAACCTTATAAGGAGTATTCGATGAAATACAGAATTTTTGCAGCGGGCCTAGCCGTTTCGGCGCTCGCATTCCTGTCCGGCTGTGCTGGTAGCGTAAACGCCTCCAAGTCGATTGAATTTGCCGACGCCAACAAGACTATTGCCGAAGAGGTGAAGGCTGACGCCTCCCAGATGGAATCGGCTAACGCAAAGCTTGATTCTGCAAAGGCCTTGCAGGCCGATGGCGAAGAAGAGGAAGCTGCCGCCCTCGCTGAACAGAGCACCCTTGAATACAGGCTTGCTGTTGCAAACGCTGAACGCGATGCCGCCAAGAAGGAAGACGAGCGTGTCGAAAAGGAACTTCGTGGTGATGTCGAAAGGAAACTCATTTACCAGAGCATCCTTGATAAGGAAGTTAAGAATGGAGGGGCCAAGTAATGAAGATGAAGAATTTGTTTGCCATTAGCGCATTTGCCGCTTCTTTCTGCTTTGCCGCTGAAGATGTTTTTGAAAAGGCTGCAGAACCCACTGTGGATACTGCTGTCGAAGAAGAAGGCCCGAACGCCGTCGCTACTTGCCAGGCCGCTGTTGAAGGTGCCGCAAAGGATATCCCTGCAAACGCAGTTGCTGCCAAGTATTCCCTTGCCGCTGCCAAGGCCCTCCTCGCCGATTTGGATGCCGCCAATAACGACGATCCGGAATCTGAAAAGACCGCAGCCCTTGCCGCCAAGTGCGATATCTATGCAAAGATTATTGCTGCTCAGGTTGAAACCCAGAAGCTGCGCAACCATACCGCCGAGAACTGGGAAAAGCGTGCCGCTACGGCCCGCTCCATCGAAGCTATCCAGGAACAGATTAGCCAGGCCCGTAGCGGTAAGGTGAACGACCTCGAAGCCGAAAAGGCCAAGATGAAGGACCAGGAAGCCCGCCTCCAGGCCGAAATGCAGCAGAACCAGGAAAAGTTCCAGGCTGAAGCCGCCGCCAAGGAAGCCGCCCTCAAGGCCGCCAGCGAACGCGAAGCCAACCTCCAGAAGCAACAGGCCGACTTGCAGAAGCAACAGGCTGACCTGCAGAAGCAGCTCGAGGCCGAAAAGAAGGCCCTCGCTGAGGAACGCGCCAAGGCCGAAGCCCGCCAGGCTGAAGCCATGAACAAGTTGAACGAACTTCAGTCCAAGCTCATCCAGGTGACGAAGGACGCCCGCGGTATTATCCTCTCCATGAGCGATATCCTGTTCGATGTGAACAAGGCATCCCTCAAGGCCGACTTGAAGACGAGCCTTGCGAAGGTGGCCGGTATCCTTTCTGTGTACCAGCAGTTCAACGTCTCTATTGAAGGTAACACCGATAACACGGGTTCCGAAGAACACAACATGAAGCTCTCGCAGCAGCGTGCTGACAATGTGATGAAGTTCCTCGTGGACCAGGGAATTGACGCAAGCCGCCTTACCGCCAAGGGCCTCGGCATGAGCATGCCGATTGCCGACAACAAGACGAAGGAAGGCCGTCAGAAGAACCGCCGCGTGGACCTCGTCATTCAGGACAAGGCCCTGCAGCAGAACGCCGAACCGGCAGCAGCACCTGCTGAACCGGCTGCCGCTCCCGAGGCTAAGTAACCGATGGCAAAGACCGTCACCGCCATGGAGGCGAGGCAGAACTTCGGCAACTTGCTGAATCAGGTCTCGCTCCAGCAGGAAGAAGTCGTAATCGAGCGTGCCGGCAAGCCGCTGGCCCGTCTCGTGAGCGTTTCTTCTGCGCGTTCCGGCGGTGAACTGGACTTCCGCGATATCGGCAAGCTCCCGAACAGCATCTGGGAGGAACGCTAGCCGCGCATGCCGTGCTCGCGGGCATTCATTTGCCTGCGAATTGCCGGCGAGTTGCGCGCCCCTTGCCATTCCGCCCTAAACTTTGTATATTCTATAGCATGAGAAAGATCCTTAACCTTCGACTTCTACTTTGCATCGCGCACGGAGCGAGGTTTTAGGCTATTTCATTCGAATAGGATTTAACTTAAAAGGCCCGCTTCCGTTACGAAGCGGGTTCTTTTTTATGGCAAAATGCTATTTTTGAACAGGAAAAAGGACTTTGCGGCGTAAAGGAGCCGGCAAGGAGATAAAAAATGAACGAGAATAAAGCAAGACAACCCTTCTTTTACGATGTCACCCTGCGTGACGGCAACCAGGCGCTTCCGAAGCCCTGGAACAACGCCCAGAAAAAGGACGTTTACCTGCAGCTGCTCAAGCTCGGTGTGCAGGGTGCCGAAGTCGGTTTCCCGGCTTCGTCCGAGATGGACTTTGAGTCTTGCAAGGAACTCGCACAGCTCACCGCGAAGATGGCCGCGGAAGGCGACGAGGTGGCAAAGCGCGTGGTTGTTTCTGGTTTGGCCCGCTGCGTGGAAAGCGATATCCAGCGCTGCTGGGAGGCCGTGCAGTTTGCTCCGCACCCGCGTATCCATACCTTCCTCGCGACAAGCCCGCTCTCCATGGAACACGTGTTGCACCTGACCCCTGAACAGGTCAAGGAGAAGGCGGTACATTGCGTGAAGTTCGCGAAGTCGCTCGTTGGCGACAAGGGCGACGTGGAATTCAGCGCCGAGCATTTCGGTGACTGCCTTGAGAACATGGATTTTGTGATTGACGTGCTGAAGGCCGTGGTCGAAGCCGGTGCGACGACCATCAACCTGCCGAACACGGTGGAACGCTACCGCCCGTTGCTGTACGTGAACCAGATCAAGCAGGTGTACGAGGCGCTCCCGAAGGACATCACGATTTCGGTGCACTGCCACAACGACCTGGGCATGGCGACTGCCGCCACCGTCGAAAGCTTCTTCGTGGGCGCAACCCAGCTGGAAGTTGCCCTGAACGGCCTGGGTGAACGCTGCGGCAACACGAACTTCTACGAAGTCGCGGTCGCTCTGCACAATTCCGGCGTTGAGACCGGCCTGCACATGGAACGCATTTACGAAACGGCCATCTTGATTTCCCAGTGGTCGGGTATCAGCATTTACTCCCGCGCTCCGCTGATCGGTGCCGAAGCCATCGTGCACCGTAGCGGCATCCACCAGGATGGCGCCTCCAAGACGAAGGACATGAAGAAGGGTGCTTACCGCCCCATCGACTACTCCATCATCGGCCGCCACCAGAACGACGCCCTGAGCTTCACGAGCCAGAGTGGCCGTACCGCCGTGTACGAAATTATCACGAAGTTCGGCTACAAGATGACCTTGGCCGAAGCCGCCGAACTGCAGCCGGTGTTGAAGGCATGCAGCGAAAAGGAAGGCGAACTCAGCGCCGAACGCGTGCTGGACGTGTTCCGCGAGCAGCGCGTGAACGTGAACGGACGCCTGGTGTTCAACAACATCGAGGTCATCCCCGACGAAAATCGCTTTATCTTCCACTTCAAGAAGGATGGCGAGCCGCTGGTGAAGTCCGTGACGGCCGAAGGCCCGATCGAGGCTGCCCTCATGCTCATGCGCGAAATCGGCATGCCGGTCGAACTCGTGAAGTACCGCCAGCTCGTTGTGCCCGAGAAGGACAAACTGTGGGCAGGCCGTGGCCTGAGCCGCATTGTGCTGAAGGCGAATGGTGCCGAGGTCGAAGGCCGCGGTGTCAGTAGCGATACGCTCAAGGCCAACATGCGCGCCCTCTTCGGTGGCGTGAACCTCTTGTACAAGAAATAATCCGGAGGCTCCATGTTCGATCAACTGACACGCCCATTTAAAAAGCACTACGAAAAATACCGCTCCAAGGTGGAAGGCTTTGTAGGGCCGGTCAAGGAATCGGCGTCGAAGTTGCTCGCGATGATCCCGAAGGGGGAGGCCTTCGCGGGTTCCGAAGATTTGGCCGGTGAGCATGATGGCGATGCTGTCGCAAAACCGGCTGGCCTCAAGGGCTTTGTCGCCAAGCTCAAGGACTTCAAGAAGTCTATCAAGAGCCTTTCCGATTTCCAGAAACTCATCTTGCTGACTATCGCGGTCGTGCTCCCAGCGGGCATTCTCATCGCGGTGGCGCTCGCAAGCATGTTGAAGCGCAAGAAGTAGTTTTTTTGTTGTAAAGAGGAGGAGAAATGGTGAAATCAATTTTAAGGTTGTCTCCGTGGAAGTTGCTGGCCTTGGTCGGTGCTTTTGCCTGCACAATGCTTGTCGCTTGCGGAGACGATGAAAGCGATGTCTTCCTGGCGCGCCCTAAAGCGGATTCGTCTGATGTTTCGTCTTCTTCCGCCCAATCATCCTCGTCTTCGGACAGGTATTCTTCGAGTGTGAGGTCTTCTTCGTCGGTCACACCGC
The DNA here is from genome assembly GCA_045131085.1 of Fibrobacter sp. Taxonomy (GTDB): domain Bacteria; phylum Fibrobacterota; class Fibrobacteria; order Fibrobacterales; family Fibrobacteraceae; genus Fibrobacter. Next base: position 11,541 of record JBGUQN010000014.1, on the reverse strand, counting down.
AGTCGAGCTCAAGCGAGACAAGGGTGTCTAGTAGCAGTTCCGAAATTTCTTCTAGTTCGTATAGCAGTAGTATAAGCGTGGCTTATGTGGAACCTTGTAGAGGCGAGGGCTTTGACGATTGCGAATATGGAACTTTGATTGATGACCGTGATGGACAATCCTACAAGACCGTGAAAATTGGTGATGTGTGGTGGATGGCCGAGAATCTGAATTTTGCCTATTTGTGGCCGACCGCTAATTTGGATTCCTCCAGTTTCTGTTATGAAAATGAATTTTCGAATTGTGAGGAATATGGTCGCTTGTATATGTGGAGTGCCGCGATGGACAGTGCTGCTGTTTATAGCGATGACGGCATAGGATGCGGGTATATTCACGATTGCAATCCCGCTGAGAGGGTGCAGGGTGTTTGCCCTCAGGGTTGGCATGTGCCTACACGGACGGAATTTAATGTTCTTTATGAATCCGTAGGCGGTAAGGATGCTAAGCGAAAATTGATGACTGTCGATGAATGGAGCAGTTGCGGTACTGGGTGTACTGATGCTTACGGATTCTCTGTTCGACCTGCAGGTCTCTTTAATGACAGCCTCACATACTACGAATACTTGGGCGATAATGCGCTGTTTTGGAGTTCTACTCCGGTACAAAATGGAAATTCAACCTCTACTGCCTTTTATTTGTACCTTAATTTCTACGCGGGATTTAGTTACTACGACGATGATGGCGCTTATCGCGCGTACTCCGTTCGTTGCATTAAGGACGAGGACTAATGCTTTCTTCCCGCTTGCCTAAAGACCTTTCTCCGTCGCCGTTCTTTGCCGAACTGGAACGCGCGAAAGCTGAAGTGCTCGCGGAGTGCGCTAATGCGGGTGGTCGCGTTGGGAATGCTGGTGGGCTCCCGTTTATTGACATGACGGTGAGCAGTCCTGTTCGTGCTGGCTTGCCGATTGATTTGGATGCGGCGGTGGAGGATGCTCGCAAGGATTTCGGTTGCTGGAATCCGGATGCTGCGGGTTGGAAATCGGCTCGCGAGGCGGTGGTGGAGTACTACCGCGAACGTGGGGGCAACTTTGACGCTGGCCAGATTATCCTTACAGCAAGTACGAGTGAGGCTTATAGCGTCTTGTTCAAGGCGTTTTGCGACCCGGGCGATATCATCTTGACGCCGATGCCGGGCTACCCGCTGCTCGATACCCTCGCGCAGTTGGAACATTTGGAATGCGCTCCGTACTTTCTAAAGCTGAAGCGTGAAAAGCCTTCCGTCATGGCGGCCTCCGAGCCGCCATCTGGCAGACTTAATGGGACGCATGATTTTCGCTTCGTCTTGGATTCCGACAGCCTGCTTGCTGCCCCAGAAAAAGCGAAAATCCTGCTGCTCGTCTCGCCGCATAACCCGACGGGCCATTGCATCTCTCGCGAGGAATGGAACGAGACTGTCCGTTTCTGCGAAGAGAACCACCTGATTCTCGTGGTCGACGAAGTCTTCGGCGATTATGTATTTACGGATAAAGTAAAACATACGTGGGAATATGGATCCTATCGCGTCGGCGATGCCTCGCTCCAGGATGACGCGTGCGATAATGGTCCCAAGTGCCCGATTTTCTGGTTAAACGGCCTCAGCAAGGCTGTGGGTTCCCCGCAGCTCAAATTGGGCTGGATGGCTTTCTACGCCCCGCGCGAACAGTTCGAAGAAATCCGCGCAGCACTTGAATTCGTGGAAGACGCCTACCTGAGCGTGTCCGCACCTGCGCAGGCGCTCGGCACCTCGCTCCTCAAGCAGTCCACCGCCTACGAGGTCCGTGTCAAGGAACGCCTTTTGCTGAACTGGCAGACCCTGCGTGAAGCCTTCCCGGCAAAGTACTGCCCCGAGGTTCTCGGCGGCTGGTATGCAGTTATCCGCCTGGGGGAGGACGACGAGGAACTTACGCTCCGCTTGCTCCGTGAAAAGCATGTGCTGGTGCAGCCCGGGTTCTTCTTCGATTTTGACGAAGACGGCTGGGTGGTAGTTTCTCTATTGCAGGAACCGGCGCGGTTTAAGGAAGCGGTAGAGAGATTTTTGTATATTACACGCGGAAATTGACAGGTTTTATCGTGGCTGACAAGAAAAAGATTTTGCTCATCAACTGGCGCGACATCAAGAACCCGGAAGCGGGCGGCGCCGAACTGTACTTTCACGAAATTTTCAAGCGCCTTAACATGCGCAACTACGACGTGACCGTGCTTGCTCACCGCGTGAAAGGCCTGCCCGATGAAGAAGTCGTCGACGGCATGCGCACTATCCGCGTCGGCAACAAGTTCCTGTTCAACTACACCGCATACCTCTATGCCCGTAAGCACCAGAAGGAATACGACCTCATCGTCGAGGACCTGAACAAGATTCCGTTTTTCACGCCGTGCGGTACGAAGGCCAAGCGCCTTCATATGGTGATGCACTTTTTCCGCAAGTCCATTTTCCGCGAGGCTTTTTTCCCGTTTGCGCTTTATGTTTACATGATGGAGCGCTCGGTCGCCCTCTTTTACAAGAACGAGAGCTTCCTCGCCATCTCGCAGAGCACCGCCGATGAGATTGCTGACATGGGAATCAAGCCCAAGTGGACCGAGGTGGTGGAGCCGGGCATCGATACCGAATATTTCCACCCGACAGAAAAGAAGGCCGACCCTCCGGTAATTTCGTACGTGGGTCGCCTCATGAAGTACAAGAATGCGCAGTTTGTCATCAATGCAATGCCGCGCCTTCGTGAACTTGTTCCAGGTATCGTTCTTGAGGTTGCCGGCGGGGGAGACTACCGCGGCGAACTCGAAAAGCTGGTGGATAAGCTCGGCGTACGCGATTCCGTGAAGTTCCTCGGGCGCGTCTCCGAAGATGAAAAGCGCAACCTGCTGAGCCGTTCTTCCCTGTTCATCAATCCCTCCTTCAAGGAAGGCTGGGGCATCAACAACATCGAGGCGAACCTCTGCGGCACGATTTCGATGAGTAACAACGTCGCCGGCCTCAAGGATTCCGTGGTGGACGGCGTGACCGGCCTCCTGTATGAAAATGACGACCTCGAGGGGTTCTGCCAGAAGGCTGCGGCGGTGTTGCACGACCGGGCCCGCCTGGAAACACTGGAAAAAAACGCCCGTGAGCGTGCCTTGACCATGAGTTGGGACGCTATGGCTGATAAAATGGAAAAAGTTGTTGAAAAAGCGTTCGTATAGCGTTTTTTCGCGACTTTTTTTTGTTAAATTTGCTCCCGTGATTGCCCCCTGCGGTTTGTCGCTGCGGCGAAAACCGCCCCTTGCTCCAAAATCCTGAGCCGGACCTGGTCCGCTGGACAGGAGCCCTTCTGGCCGTCAAGCTTCCATTGAAGCGCTATTAAGATGGCCCCAAATAACCCGAAATCGCAATCACCCCTTCGGCGGGTCTTTTCCAGCCTTCCGTTGCGGCTTAACCCTTACTTATGAGGTGCCCAGATGGAAAACTACATCGCAATCGCACTTTCACTCGTTGCAGTGATCCTGTGCGTCGTTATCCTTTCTAAGGTTAACAAGGTTCTCGACAATCTCCATACTCCGATTGTTAAAAAGCTCACCCCGGACATGAACTTGAAGCCGAATTCCCGCCGCCCCGTCGGTGCCCAGGAAATGGCTCAGCGCGGTGACCGCAACAACAATAAGGATCATGGCAAGGATCGCCAGAACAATAAGGAAAATCGTGGTGAAAAGCAGGCTCAGCCCGCCCAGAACCGCGACCGCAATGAACAGCGCGATAACCGTGGTCCGCGTCGTGAACGCCGTGACCGTAACGATCGTCCGCGCCGTGAATTCAATAACGCTGCTCCGGCTGCTGCTGAAGCCCCGGCCGCTGCCCCTGCTGCAGCCGCTGCTCCGGCCCAGGAAGCCGCTCCTGCCGCTGAAACTCGTCGCCCGCTGGCTCCGCGCATTCCGGTTGAAACTCCCGCTGCTCCTGCAGTCGAAGTCGCCCCGGTTGCCGCTCCTGCCGCATCCGAAGCTCCCGCTCCGGTCGAGACCACTTTCGACCCGTCCAAGGTTCGCTATGGTCGCCGTAACGTGATCAAGAAGGCTCCGGAACTCGCTGACGAAGCATAATCCGCAATCGCGTTTTGCAAAAAATCCTCGGTCCTTAGGGCCGGGGATTTTTTTGTATAAACTTAATTTTTTATGATAAATGAATAAATTTGCCTAAATTAGGCTAGAATCCGCGGTCAAAGCGGTCATCGTAGCCGTCATCGTCGAATTCATCGTAACGGTCGTCCTGGTCGGGGAACCCGGTTTCAAGTTCCGTGTAGCTCGGCTCCTCGATGGCGACGACCTCGACCTCGAATGTGAGGTCCTTGCCGGCGAAGGGGTGGTTGCCGTCTACGAGTACGGAATCCCTGTAGATTTCCTTGACCGTGTAGATGCCGTCGCTCTCGTCTTTATCGAGATTCAGGTCTTCGATGAATTCGTCGGGAGTTTCGGGCAACTGGAATTCTCGGATGTCGTCGTCCTGGAACATTTCGAGTTCCATACCGATCCAGAGTTCGCCGACCTCCTGCAGTTCTGCCTTGGGGACCTTCATGATGAGGTCGTCGCGGTACAAGCCGTACCCGAGGTCGGCAGGAATGTCGACGGAGAACTTTTCACCAAGTTTCCTCCCGGCTAAGGCCGCTTCGAGCCCCGGGATGATGTTGTTGTAGCCGTGAATGTACACGAACGGATGCGTCGGCTGGATTTCTTCCAGGATGCGTCCGCTCCTTTCCATGAGCACATAGGCTATGCTGACCTTGGTCTTGTCTTCGATGACGTCCATACGCCGCGCAAATATATTAAATTTTCCGCATGCTTTACGGAATCTGTTCTGATATTCATTCCAACGCGACTGCTTTCGAGGCTGTACTTCAGTCCATGGACGATAACCATGTTGACCGGAGGGTTTGCTTAGGGGATTTGGTTGGTTACGGTGTAGATGCGGACGAATGTGTAAAATTGGCCCGCGACAATATGGACTTGTGTTTGATTGGCAACCACGACAGTGTGGCGATTAAGTATGAATCGAGTGTTGGGTTTAACCCGTATGCCAAGCAGGCGATTGAATGGACTCAGAACCACTTGAGCGAGGAATCGGTCGAGTACATCAAGGCGCTCCCGTACATCAAGGAAGAAAACGACATTACTTTTGTGCATGCATCTCCGCTTTCTCCGGCGGACTGGGTGTACGTGACCGACCTCGAAGAGGCTCTCGATGCCTTCGACCATTTCCGCGGTACGTACTGCTTTATCGGGCATACGCACAGCCCGGTTATCGTGGCGAGCCGCCCGATGGCAATCCCCAAGATTCTCGACGAGTACGAATACACCATCGCGAATACCGAACGCCTTTTGGTGAACGTGGGTAGCGTGGGCCAGCCGCGTGACCGTGACTGCCGTGCCAGCTGGTGCCTGCTCGATACCGACACGAAGTGCGTCCGCATTATCCGCGTGGAGTACGACGTGTTCCGCACGCAGGAACGCATGCGCAAGGCGGGCATGCCGAGTTTCCTCATCGACCGTCTGAGTATGGGCCGCTAACCCCATGAAATGGGTTTTAGCAGTTTTTGGTAAGGCTGGCTCGCCGTTTATCGCGGACGAGGTGGAAAAGTACGTGAAGCGCCTGCGGGGCGGAATGTTCCCGCTCGAGGTCGTGGAACTCAAGGAATCCAAGCTTGATGACCGCGTGCAGTCGCTTGCCCAGGAAGCTGCACTCTTCGAAAAGAAGTTCCCCAAGTCGGAATATCGCCGTATTATTTTGTCTGAAGAGGGCAAACTCATGGATACGGTAAAGCTTTCCGATACGCTCCGCGACCGCTTTCCGGGAAATATCGTGTTTTTGATTGGGTCGGCGTATGGCATCGACGAAAACTTGAAAAAGACGGCGGATTTGCTGCTTTCGCTATCGCCCTTGACCTTTACGCACGACCATGCCCGCGTGCTTTTTGCCGAACAGCTCTACCGCGTGCAGATGGTGATGCAGAACCACCCGTACCATCATAGGTGACCGCTCGTTCGTCGTTTCGGGCATTAAAACCTCCGGTTTCTCACTCGCTCTCGCCTACGACGGCTTGTTGATACAAGCCGCCTTCGGCTCACGGGAGGCCGCTCGTTCGTCGTCATGAGTATTTATTTTCTATATTTGCGCGCGTAAAAAACGGGATTCTTTATGAACGCAGAAATCGAGAAACGCCGCACCTTCGCCATCGTCAGCCACCCGGACGCGGGTAAGACCACCATCACCGAAAAGTTCCTGTGGTACGGGAACGTGATTCGCGAGGCGGGCCACGTGCGCGCCAAGGCGAACCGCAGCTACACGGTGAGTGACTGGATGAAAATCGAGCAGCAGCGCGGTATTTCGGTCTCGAGTTCCGTTTTGAATTTCCCGTTCGAAGGTTGCATGTTCAACCTCGTCGATACCCCGGGGCACCAGGACTTCTGTGAAGACACCTACCGCGCCCTGACCGCCGTGGATGCGGCCCTCGTGCTTATCGATAGCGTGAACGGCGTGGAAAAGCAGACCATCAAGCTCATGGACGTGTGCCGCATGCGCCACACTCCGATTATCACGTTCATCAACAAGATGGACCTCGACGGCCGCCACGTGCTTGACCTGCTCGACCAGATTGAAAATGTTTTGCACATCAAGACGGCCCCGTTTACGCTCCCGATTGGCGTGGGCAAGCTCTTCAAGGGCGTCTATTCCATCGCCGAGAACACCTTCCACACCTTCAACAAGGAAGAAGGCCACCAGGAAATCATCCAGATGGAAGGCCCGGACGATCCGCGCCTCGTGGAAATGTGCGGCGAGAACTGGGTGAACCAGTTCAAGGAAGAATACGAGATGGTCACCGGCGGTATGGACCCGTTCGACCACGAAAAGTTCCTGAAGGGCGAGATGTGCCCCGTGTTCTTCGGTTCTGCCGTGAACAACTTCGGTGTGCGCCAGCTTTTGAACGCTTTCGCGAAGCTTGCGCCGCCCCCGATGGTGCGCGAGACCGACAAGCGTCCGGTAAGCCCCGATGAGAATGCCTTCAGCGCGTTCGTGTTCAAGATCCAGGCCAACATGGACCCCAAGCATCGCGACCGCACCGCCTTCCTGCGAATCTGCTCGGGCAGCTTTACCCGCGGCGAGAAGGTCTATCACGTGCGTACGGGCAGGGACATCCGTCTTGCTGCTCCGACGGCGTTCCTCGCGAAGGATAAGGAAGTCATCGACCACGCCTGGGCCGGCGACATCGTGGGTATCAACGACCCGGGGCTCTTCCGTATTGGCGATACGCTCACTGATGGCGAAAAGATGAACTTTACCGGCATTCCGGACTTCGCGCCGGAACACTTTGCCCGCGTAACCTTGCTGAACCCGCTCAAGAGCAAGCAGATGGCGAAGGGCCTTGCCGAACTTAGCGAAGAAGGTGCGACCCAGCTTTACGAACCGCTCAAGTCGGCCGTCCCCGTGATTGGCGTGGTGGGCGAGTTGCAGTTCGACGTGCTCAAGTTCCGCCTGCAGAGCGAATACGGCGCCGACGTGGCCCTGGACCGCGTTCCGGCTCACGGCATCCGCTGGGTGTCCGGCCCCGAGAAGGACGTGGGCAAGTTCGCCGAGGAATATGCGATGGACTGCATGATGGACAAGGAAAGGAACCTCGTGTGCCTCTTCCCGAACGAGTACCGCCTGAACCTCGCCATCAAGAACTACGAGAATTTGACGTTCGCCGAGACTTCGCAGGGATAGCAAATCGTTGTAAATTTTCATTTACTGGAAAACGGCGCTGTTTATTTACAGCGTCGTTTTTAATATCCGTTGACCTTTGGTGGCTTTTTATATATTTCCTCCCATGTAGGGCAGGCTTCCGCCTGCTGCGAATTTTTAACATCAAAAGGAATAACATGAAACGTATTACAATCGTCGCTATGGCAATTCTTGCCGCTAGTCTCGTAGCTTGCAACCAGGCCTCTGCCGGTGGTTCTTTCAACCAGCAGGCCCGCCTCGATTCTCTTGAGAAGAACTTCAACCAGCTTAAGGAAGATTTTGACGTCATCGTCTACGCTCTCGACAAGCGTGGCATTTCGCTCGATCAGGCCCGCGCTGAGATGGAAGCGGACAACAAGGTCTGGGACATTCCCGATGACAACAGCCCGGTTTTCGGCAACACCAAGGACCCGAAGCTCACGATTGTTGAATTCACCGAATTCCAGTGCCCGTACTGCTCCCGCATCGCTCCTGTGATGAAGGAACTCAACCAGAAGTACCCGGACAAGATCAAGTTCGTCTACAAGCACTTCCCGCTCAGCTTCCACTCCAACGCCAAGGCCGCTGCCGCCGCTTCTATCGCTGCGCAGAACCAGGGCAAGTTCTGGGAATTCCGCTACGCTCTCGCTCCGCATAGCCGTGAACTCTCTGACTCCATCTACGTTGCCGTTGCTACCGAAATCGGCCTCGACGTCGAAAAATTCAAGAAGGAAATGGTTCTCGATTCCGCCATGGAAGCCCGCATCGACAAGGACTTCCAGTTGGGCGTGAAGGTTGGCGTGCAGGGCACTCCGAACTTCTACATCAACGGCAAGCGCCAGGACCGCTTCTCTCCGGAGCTGGTCGAAAAGATGCTCAAGGAAGCCAAGTAGTGTTTTCAGGCGTGCACGCATTTTTCGCGGGCGCGCCTTCGAATTATTTGATAAAAGTTTAAATTCAAGAGAAACAAACAACAAACAAGGAAACGACATATGATCAAGCAAACATTGAAAGTCGCGTCTCTCATCCTCTTGGGTGCAAGCGTGGCTGCAATGGCTCAGCCGAAGAAGCCGAAGACTGTCGTCTATAAGTTCTTCGACGAGCAGTATCGTCCGGGTGGTTTCGACTACTCCTACGGCGGCACAAGCAAGGGCGTGACCATCACGAAGGATGGCGGTTACAAGTCCAAGGCCGCCCTGAACATCAAGCTGGACCCGAAGGAATACTCCGGTGCATCTATCTGCTTGTACAACGAGTTCTTCGACCTGAACAAGTACATGCTTGATTCCAAGGTCGAATTCATGATCAAGGGCAAGCACGGCGGCGAAGCCGTTAAGGTCGGCCTCCTTGATGAAGAAGTTAGCGACGGCAAGAAGACGCAGGTCGTGCTCCCGATGAACAAGTACATCGAGGGCGGTGCCGTTACGACGGATTGGAAGAAGGTTTCCATTCCTCTCGTGGACTTCCCGGACCGTGGTCTCTACTGGGACAACACCCGCAAGTCCGAATTCCCGTCTCGCATTGACTGGGACAAGATTGCAGAAATCCGCTTCTCCATCGACAAGAGCGGTGCATCTGAATTCGAAGTCTGGGTGGACAACATCGAAATCGTGAAGGGCAACAAGAAGGCTGCCCCGAAGAAGCAGATTGTTTACTGGGATGAAAACAACGACGTTATCGACGGCCCGAAGAACCCCGAAAAGCTCGACGGCAAGGTCAAGCCGGTGGCTAACGGCGTGTTCTACTCCGACGGCCTCAAGGGCTTCAGCTACAGCTACGGTGGCCTTTCTGCCCAGCGTGAAGCTCAGTCCAAGACTGCTGGCAACAAGAACGTGCTCGCCCTCTACATCGATAACAACGACTGGTCCGGCGTGACCTACTCGCTCGGTGAAGGCAAGTACATCGACCTTTCCAAGGTCCGCAACAAGGGCGGTCTCTACTTCTGGATCAAGGGTAAGCTCGGCGGCGAAAAGGTGTACGTCGGTATCCTCGACAACCAGGGCAACGACATCAAGAGCCAGACCAAGGTCAGCCTGAACGACTGGATTGCTGGCGCCAAGGTCGGCACCGATTGGAAGCTCGTGAAGATTCCTCTCAAGAAGTTCGTCGACAAGGGTAAGGCTTGGGATGCTAACAAGCAGGCCGAAGTCGCCAAGGACGTGCAGTGGAACAAGATTCAGGAAATCCGCTTCTCTGTTGGCAAGGGTGAAAACCAGGGCGAACCGGGCAAGCCGGCTCCTGTGACCATCTTCGTCGACCAGATCACCTTTACCGAAACCATCGACTGGGTTGACCCGGATATCAAGTGGGACAACTGGAAGTCCAAGGCTCCGGACATGATCATTTCCGACTTCGAAGGCAAGTTCGCCAAGGACAAGTGGGAACCGTCTTTCGGCCCGAAGTCCAAGGCCGAAATCGAGATGCCGTACAAGAGCTCCAAGCTCGATGGCAACTCCCTCTTCATCAAGCACTTCGAAATGTCTGACTGGGTGGACTTCGTTCTTGATTTCACCAAGAACACTGCCGCTCACGATGCTAAGCTCCGCGACTGGACCAACCACTGGGGCATTATGTTCGACGTCTACTCTGAACGTGCATGGCAGTCCATCACGGTCCAGGTCGGTGACGCCGGCAACGAACTCTTTGTATCCAACACTGGTGTGCCTCGCGGCCGTACCACTGTGATTGTTCCGTTCCGCACCTTCAGCAAGTTCCCGTACTACCAGCCGCCTAACGCGAAGGAAAACGGCGTGTTCGACCTGAAGAACGTCGTGTCCATCGACTTCAAACCGGGTGGAGAAGGTTCTAACGGCTCCTTCGAAATCGACAACATCAAGCTTACCAACCAGCGCGAAGTCAAGGCTGCCGCTCGTCCGGCTGTCGTGAAGGTCGACGTGAAGGGTACCGGCGACGTGATCAACCCGAACATCTCGGGCGGCCTCTTCGGTATCAACGCTGCCCTCTGGGATGGCGACATGCTTGACAACCCGAAGTTCAAGGTCCAGACCCGCGACTTCGTGAAGCGCATCAACCACGGCATCATCCGTTACCCGGGTGGTCTCCGTGCCGATGACGACCACTGGAAGGAAATCCTTGACAACCACGACTGGATGGTCGATACCGACGAATTCCTCGAATGGCTCAAGAAGACCGGCTCCAACGCCATGTTCACTGTCAACTTCGGTTCCGGCACCGAACAGGAAGCCGCTGCCTGGGTGAAGCACACGAACATCGACAAGAAGGCCGGCATCAAGTACTGGGAAATCGGTAACGAAGTCTACGGTAACTGGCACCCGTACTACGAAAAGTACGGTAAGGACGGCGGTACCATCTATGGTAAGCGCGCCCGCAAGTTCATCGAAGCCATGAAGAAGGTTGACCCGACCATCAAGGTGGCGGTGCTCGGCGTTCTCGACGGCCAGTGGAACGACAACGTGCTCAAGGAAACCGGTGACATTGCCGACGGTATCATCGTTCACCACTACCCGCAGCACTTCGGTGAAGAAAACGACTTCGCCATGCTCAGCGCCCCGCAGGACCTCGTGCCTATCTACAGCCGCCTGCACAAGCTCGTGGACAAGTGGACCAAGCACTTCAACAAGGACAAGAAGTTCGAACTCTGGCTCACCGAATGGAACTCCGTGGACTTCAACCCGGGTCCGCAGACCATCGCCCTCGAAAACGGCCTGTTCGTTGCTGACTACCTCGCTATGCTCGCCACCGAAAACGTGGACAACGCACAGTACTGGGATATCCACAACGACATCACTCCGGAAGGCGGTGACTACGGTTACCTGACCCGT
>JBGUQN010000013.1:0-4394 GCA_045131085.1 Fibrobacter sp. | reverse complement strand
GAGCTTTTCGGTTTCGATGAGGGAAACCTGCACGTTGCCGTGGCTGTCGCGGTCAAGCATCAGCTGGCCCTGAGTGGTGGAGGGGAGGCTCTTGAGGACTTCGGCAGAAGCCTTAGAAATCCAGTTGCAGAGCTTTTCAACCTTGGCGGCGGTGTCGAGGCCTTCGACTTCCTTTTCGTGGTGGGCGAGGGCTTCGGAGAGTTCAGAGATAAGCACGCCAACATCCGGGATGAATTCGAGGAGGCCTTCCGGAATGAGGGCGACACCGAAGTTCTTGCCCTGAGCTGCACGAGCGTAAACAACGTCAGCAACCTGGTTGATCACGTCCTTGAGCTTCATCTGCTTTGCCTTGACTTCTTCAGAGATAAGGCAGATGTTCGGGTGGGTCTGGAGAGCGGCTTCGAGAGCGATATGGGAAGCAGAGCGGCCCATGAGCTTGATGAAGTGCCAGTACTTCTGAGCGGAGTTGGCATCGCGCATGATGTTGCCGATGAGTTCGGAGTAGGTCTTCACGGCGGTGTCGAAACCGAAGGAGGTTTCGATGTATTCGTTCTTGAGGTCGCCGTCGATGGTCTTCGGGCAGCCGCAAACAACGCAGGTAGCGCCGTTGGCCTGGAAGTATTCACCGAGAACAGCAGCGTTGGTGTTGGAGTCGTCACCACCGATGATCACGATAGCGTCGAGCTTCTGAGCCTTGGCAACAGCCATGCACTTCTTGAACTGTTCTTCAGTTTCGAGCTTGGTACGGCCGGACTGGATGATGTCGAATCCACCAGTGTTGCGGTAGGAGTCCATGATCTTTTCGTTGATCACGATGAACTTGCCGTTCTCGAGGCCAGACGGACCACCGAGGAAGCCGAGGAGCTTAGAATTCTTGCTGATGCTCTTGATACCGTCGAAGATACCCGCGATCACGTTGTGTCCACCAGGAGCCTGGCCACCGGAGAGCACGACGCCCACGTTGAGAGCCTTGCCGGCAGCAGCCTTGGCAGCCTTCTTCATGGAGATGTACGGTGCACCGTAGGTGTTCGGGAACAGAGCCTTGATCTTGGCCTGGTCACGCACGGATTCAGTAGCCTTACCCTTGTTGAGAGAGACCTTGAGAGCGCCGTCACGGAGAGCGGCGGGGAGTTTCGGCTGGTAGGCCTTGCGGGCCTTGCCGAGGACGGACAGATTGTCAGCCATTGTTTCTTCCTTTTGAATTTTCGCGCAGCAAAAACCGCGCGGTCATGGGTTAAAAATTTTGCGGTGAAAAATATAGCAATTTTTTTTGTGTGGGGTAGGTCTCACTCTTCCTTCAACTGCATCAGGAAAGCCCGGCATTTCTGCCGGGCTTCTTGAGGAGGAGAATAAGAGTTGGTTATTTGAAGTTCGCTGTAATGTTCGTCTGGCCGTTAATCTGAATCTTGCGCGGGTTCTGCGTCTGGCCATCAGACCAGCCCGAGAAAACGGAACCGTTCGCCGGAACAGCGGTAATTTCCATTTCCATGCCAGAGAAGAACTTACCCTGATAATTGCTGCTCGGGAGCTTCATGCCTTCAACGAGCACGGAACCGCTTCCGCTGACATTGATGCTCACGTTGGCTTCGCCCGAGAGGCCGAAGTAGTTGGCCATTTCTTGCCTAAAGTTCTGGGTACGGCTTTGGGCGTATTGAAGAATGTCGCTACCGGTGGGCGACCATTTGTACTTCGCCTGGTTGCGGGGCCAGCGCTGTTCGTCACGAGACCTTTCGGAACTCGGAATCATGGCAAGCTGTGCCTGCACGGCCTTCTGTACTTTTTCGTAAGTCAGGTAATCGTTCAGGAGTATGCACCCCTGGTTGATGAACAAGCGCTTGAAATCGGGGTTTTCCAAAAGCTTCTTCAGCATGTTACCGATAGTGGTGTTGCCACCACCCATACCCATACCCATGCCCATACCCATGCCGCCGCCCCATTGGCCTTGGCCACCGGGTTGCTGACCGCCCTGGCCATTCATCGTGGCGCTGCCGAGTACCCACTGGAACATGTTCTGGCTTTCGGTATCGAAGCCCATGACACCCGGATTAAATCCATAGCCGTGGTCCACGTCGAAAATCATGAACTTGAAGGGGTGTCCATTCTGCGGGCTGCCCCAGGCGCGGATGTTGTTGTTGGGCCAGTCGCCGTTATGGATATACATTTCAGCAACCATGTACTGAGCAAAGCTGCTGACGTTCATCTTTTCTTTAAGCTGCGCATACGACTGGTTGTTTTCGCCAGCAAAGTTGCCGCCGGTAATGGAATTTACCAACTGGCTGAATTCAGAACTGGAGGCTCCGTTGGTGCCGCTGGGGGCCCATCCGTTGACGCAACCCTGGTCGCCGTTGGCGCAGTTCTTGACAACGTTGATGCTCTTGGAATCAATGCCGTAGTTGGTTTCTACGAAACTCCTGTTCAAGCGTTCGCGCAAGTCGTGAATGCCGAAGTATTCGCCATTGTAGAACACCACTACCTGGAGGCTACGCTGGTAATCCACTTCGGTACCTTCCATGAGGCTCACCAGCATGGGGTCGCCAAAGTAGTCGGTCCAGAAACGGTTACCGTTGTTGCGCAGGTTGAAACTCTTCATTTTCTTCGCTTCGGAGCGTGTGCTGAAGAACGAATACTTTAAAACCTTGTCGCCGTAATCGTCGTTGTCCATCTTGATGGCGACGCTCTTCTTGGGCTTGTAGCGGCTGTAGTTACCGATAATCGAAATGCCTGCGTCGATTTCCCATGTCTTTTCGGTGGAGGAACTGCCCTTTTCGAAGTATTCCACGTGTACGGGGAGCTCATCGTCCTTCCAGAAATTCGCCTGCTTACAGGGCTCGGTACATTTGGGGTTGTTCGTGTCATCGCCGCCGATGTCAAAACTCCATTGACCCTGGCCACCATTCAAGTCGCCGGTTGCATAAAGGCCTGCGCTGGAATCAAACATATCGTGATGGTTCACGGTGAGTGCCACCACCGGTATCGTGACGTTCTCGTTAATAAAGTAGGTCTGCGTCGTAGTATCTGCAGGCTGCCCGTTCACGAATTCGGAGCAACGTACCACAGAATTCTGCGTAATCTGCTTGGGCTGTGTAATCTGTTCTGAATTCTGGGTGGGGAAGGAGCCATCAAAGGTGCACTTGATTTGACCGCCCTTTTGCGGGGTAGGCGGATCGATGGTCAAGCTCCTATAGAAACCTGCCTTCGGGAGGAAAGTATCTTTGGCCTTGTGGTTGTCGTCGTAGTCCTTGAGCCCGCTAGAAGAAGACTGGTTCTTTACCTTGGACGAAGAACTCGAGAAGGGGTTCAGCGCCGAACTGCCGGGGAAAGCCATCGAGCTGCCAGGGACAATCGCAGAACTCGAAAGGCCGGGGAGAGTCGTGGAACTACCCGGAATCGTAGCAGAACTCGTGGCGGATACAGGAGTCATCTCGCCGGTTTCCGGATCTACATAAACGGGGTAGGTTTCACCAGTTTCGGGATCAGTGTACGGGATTGTAGAAAGCGTGTCTATCGGCGAAGTGGAGCCGCCATCGGGGCCATTCACATTGTTCGGGTCTTCCGAGCAACCGATTAAAAGTGTTCCGGCTACAGCAACCGAGAGAAGTATGGATTTTTTTTGCATAGAGTCCCTTGTCCCTGAAAACAAGTTTAACCATCATTATTATATCCAACCCACTTATAAATTAGCCCCTATATTCCCCTTTTTAAAGAAAAAACAAGGATAAAAAGCGTTAACACGGCAAAAAAAACGACACTTTTTGACCCGTTTGAAACCCTTTGTCCCGATATTCCCCTCGTCCATAAACTGCGTAAAAAAACACAAACAGAAACCCCGCGATTGGCTCGCGGGGTATCTTTAATTGAGGGAATTGTCATCCCCGCCACCGAGCGGGAATCTCCCTAATTACTTTTTGTCAGCCTGCTTCGGCATCTGCACGGAGATGTGGATGTCCTGCAGCTGCTGCAGATCGACTTCGCTCGGGCACTGGTCCATCGGGCTGGATGCGCTCGTGTTCTTCGGGAACGCGATGAAGTCACGGATGGATTCTTCACCTTCCATGGTTGCCACGACGCGGTCGAGACCGAAGGCGAGACCACCGTGCGGAGGAGCGCCGTACTTGAAGGCGTCGACGAAGAAGCCGAACTTTTCCTTCACCTGTTCTTCGGAGAGACCCAACAGGCGGAACACCTTTTCCTGGACTTCCGGGTTGTGGATACGGATAGAACCGCCACCGATTTCAACACCGTTAAGCACGAGGTCGTAAGCTTCGGCGTTGCAATCCTTCAGGTTGCCACCGAGCATCATGTCGAGGTGTTCCGGGAGCGGGTTGGTGAACGGGTGGTGCATGGCCATGTAGCGGCCTTCGGTGTCGCTGTATTCGAACATCGGGAATTCGGTA
>JBGUQN010000012.1:0-3296 GCA_045131085.1 Fibrobacter sp. | reverse complement strand
TGTCTTAAATATAAGATATGTTCGAGGGCTTTGCAAAAAAAGGATGTTATAATCTAGGAGATGGCGGATCAAGTCCGCCATGACGTTTATAATCTAGGAGATGGCGGATCAAGTCCGCCATGACGTTAAATGCTATGACACTTATTTCTTCACGCAGCGGACTGGGAGGAATGTCTGTTCGCTCAAATATTCCGCGGGATCTTGAACGGAATACGCATCTAGGAATGACTGCGAATCAATGCCGAGAGCCAATATTCTATTTTCGTAAAAGCCAATATCGGCAATCAGTCGTCCCTTTCCCTCGTCCGTCTCGTTCATCCAGAGTAGGGCTGCATATCCTTGCCAGGGGGAACGCCCCGGCTCCGTAATTCTGCCGGAAAGGATGAAGCTCAGGCCGTAGGTGTCGGGTGCCGAATAGCTGCTTCCCGTGCCGCCGAGTTGCGAAATATTTTTCTCGGTTTCCGGTTGCTTTGTCCCGAGCGTGAGTATATCGCTATAATCGGGGAGGCTCCAGCCTTCGGGGCAAACTTTGTCCGCAACGTTCATGCTGTAGAAGCGCCCGATATTCTTGCAGCTATCGTCGAGGCACCGGGTCTCTTCCGCGAGTTCGCTTTCGGAGAATCCGGCGTACTTCATGTTCTCCGCAATCCACGTGCGGCCCTCGAATTCCACCGTGTGGTAGACGTAGTTGTCGCGCGGGTCCGTAAAGCTCCCGTAATCGATTTCAGGGTTGAAGTAGTATTCCGCCGGGTAGTCGGTATGCCACTCATACGTGGGGCGCCATGTCTTGTTGTAGCAGATGTATTCAGTGTACTTGGTATATACCTTAGTGTTGGTGATTCTGATGCGCTGGTTGTCGGTATCACAGGGCCTGTTGTAGAATTCGCTCCAGTTCCCGTCTTGGCAAATGTAGTACAGGTTCGAGTCGCGCGGGCTCTGGAGTGTCTTTCCGTTGCTGTCGCAGTTGGCGGTTGCCATTTCAAAGTCGTTTTCGTTTGCGTAATCCCAACCTTTGTCCATGCAGGGGGCGTCGGATCTGTAGTAGTCGTAATGCCTGCAGAAAGGTTCCATGCGGCACACGTAGGTGACTCCGGACCTGTTCGGACTTTCGAAGAGCTTGCCACCCTTGTCGCAAGGTTCGCCGAACGTCTCTGCGTCAATTGTCTCGGCTTTGTACCATCCGGAATCTAGACTGCATATAAATGAAGAATCAATATTGTTATAGGCGTCACGGATGGGGATGTATTTGCCTTCTTGGTCGCATACGCTGCCGTATGTCGCGGATTCTTGGACTGTCGCAATGTCCCAGCCTGCTTCCCTGCATATATAGTCCTTCGCCTTGAGGCCCTCTCGCAGGTTAAAGGCTGCATTGATAATCGTATCCCGTATGGCTTCGTTGCAGTAGGGGAGCCCGAAACACTTGCGGCCAATATTGCTTACGATATCGACGGGAATGATTCGGCGGTACGTTTTTTTCGTGCTACATTGATCCTGCCAGGAATCGTTGCCGAAGGTGATGAATGTCCTTGTGATGGAAGATGGGTCAGGGTATTCGTCATTGATTTTCTTTGTATCGAGAAGGCAGAAGAAATCTCCATCAAGAATGCCGGATGCTGTGAAATCATCTATAAACTCTTTGAAGAACTCTCTTATATATTCTTCATCTTCCGGGTCTCTCTGGGGGGTTCTCCATGAATGCAAGACGTAGTCGAGTGCGTTGTCGATGAGCGACGGGTCGATGTCGGGATTCTCGGTGAGCAGCGTGTCGATGCCGATGGACTTGTATAGTTCCCAACGGACAGTGCTGTCGGCCTCGCTTTCGGGCATGCCGACTGAGACCAGCATCTCGACGCGGTCCTTGATGATGGTTTCTACGGTAATCATGCTGGTATCGCGTTGGACGATGATGGTGTCGGGCTTGCCACCGTCGTTACTGCCCCAGGCTCCACAGCTGATACCCCAGGCGCCCTGGCCCCAGTATATGATGGTATCCATGACGATGGAGTTCTTGCTCGAGGAACTGGATTCCGGCTTGATGTCTTCGCTGCTCGAAGAACTTTCGTTCTTTGCGAGCGTATTCTCGTCTTCCGATGTGCCGGTCGTCTTGTCGGGCTCGGAGCAGGCGAATAGTGCAAGGGAAAATGCGAGAAGAATGTACTTAATCTTGTTCATCCTTGTTCTCCTTTTTTATAAACTTCTTGTTTACTTTATCTGTAAGCGGAAAAAGTTGCAGGTTCAGGCGGTACACCTGATTGATGTTCTGGCATTCGCGCGCAATGTCGATGACTTTTTTGCGGCAAGCGTCAATCACTTCTACGATGCGTGTGTAGGCGGCTTCATCGATGCCCATCACGACGCCCGAAAAATTGCGTTCGTCGACACTATCCCGCTCGATGGATTGTGTCGCGAGTGTGGCCATCTTCTTGTTCATGGAGCGGATGGCGAGAGGCAAAGCCTCTTTCGAGCCCTTCACGGATTTTTCCGTCTGCTGGTAGGTGCTGTTATGCGTCTTGGTGAGGAGTCCCGCTTTTGTGAGGAACTGCAGGGCGTCGCGCACATCGCGTGCCGATGCCGGGCTCTTGATTTTTGCTGCGATTTCGCAGGGGTCTGCTTCTGGCATGAGCGGGGCCAGTTCGCGCACGATAGGGCAGATGGGAGTCTCGTAGTAGTGGAATGCGTCGGCATCGATGATGCGGATCTTGATGAGGCTCGCCTCGTGTTCGAGTTCGCGAAGTGCCGCCTCCTTCTCGGCGGCATTTTTCGCGTTCCCGAATTTAACGAGCAGCCCGAAATAGGTGAAGTTGAACCCCTCTAACCCCATGGCTCGTGCCACCTTGCCTATTCCGGGCTTGCTCAGCCGCGTTTTGCCGTCACATACCAGCTTGAGGTATGTCGGTGAGACAAAGCCGGCGAGACTTGCGAATTCTCTCCAGGTAAAGTACGATACGCGCTTGCGCTCTTCGTAGAAGTCGCGCATGTAGCTGCGGTAGTCGTTGTACTCGATTATATGTTTCATAGGTAAAAAAATATAATACAAAAATGCTTAAATCAATTCAAAAAACGCATTTTTTATAGATTAAATTCACAAAAATATGAATATGATACAAACGTGTGTCATATAGTTATTGCGGGTACGGCTAAATAAATAAGGTTGCGAGAAAAACATCTCGCAACCCGCATAAACTAACAGCTAATGATTAATTTAGCTGGGGTATTTTTTGAAAGCGTCTAACATTTGTCTTAAATATAAGATATGTTCGAGGGCTTTGCAAAAAAAGGATGTTATAATCTAGGAG
>JBGUQN010000011.1:0-4249 GCA_045131085.1 Fibrobacter sp. | reverse complement strand
ATGAATTATTTCAATTCTATCCCTATGCGTCGCCAACTCGAAGAAATTGGCCACTGCCGTTTCATGGAACATTCTGAATTCAGCCGTGGTGTTGAAGCCCTCAAGGGCAAGAAGATCGTGTTCGTCGGTTGCGGTGCCCAGGGTCTCCATCAGGGTCTTGACCTGCGCGATAGCGGCCTCGACGTCTCTTACACGCTCCGCAAGGAAGCCATCGAACAGAAGCGCCAGTCCTGGAAGAACGCTACTGAAAACGGCTTCAAGGTCGGTACCTACGAAGAAATGATTCCGGATGCAGACCTCGTTTGCAACCTCACACCGGACAAGCAGCACCACAACGTGATCCCGGCCATCATGAAGCTCATGAAGAAGGGCGCCGCCCTCTCTTACAGCCACGGCTTCAACATCGTGGAAGAAGGCCAGGAAATCCGTAAGGACATCACCGTGATCATGGTGGCCCCGAAGGGTCCGGGTTCCGAAGTCCGTAGCGAATACGTTCGCGGTTTTGGTATGCCCTGCCTCATCGCCGTGCACCCGGAAAACGACCCCGAAGGTAAGGGCTGGGACTACGCCAAGGCTTACGCCGCTGGTCTCCATGCCGACCGTCCGGGCGTTCTCGAAAGCTCTTTCGTTGCCGAAGTGAAGTCTGACCTCATGGGCGAACAGACCATCCTTTGCGGTATGCTCCAGACCGGCACGATCCTCTGCTACGACAAGATGGTGAAGGAATTCGGCGTTGAACCGGCTTACGCAGTCAAGCTGCTCCAGTACGGCTGGGAAACCATTTCCGAAGCCCTGAAGCACGGCGGCATCACCAACATGATGGACCGTCTCTCCAACCCGGCCAAGATCCGCGCAACGGAACTCGCCGAGAAGATGAAGAAGATCATGAAGCCGCTCTACCAGGAACACCAGGACAACATCATCTCTGGCAAGTTCTCCAGCACCATGATGGTCGACTGGGAAGCCGGCGACAAGGACCTCCTCAAGTGGCGTGGCGAAACGGGCGAGCTCGAATTCGAAAAGGTCGAAGCTACCGACAAGGCTATCAGCGAACAGGAATACTTCGACCGCGGCGTTCTCATGACCGCCATGATCAAGGCCGGTGTGGAACTCGCTTTCGAAACCATGTGCTCCGTGGGCATCAAGCCGATGAGCGCCTACTACGAATCTCTCCACGAGACTCCGCTTATCGCCAACCTCATCGCTCGTAAGAAGTTGTACGAAATGAACCGCGTGATCAGCGACACCGCCGAATACGGTTGCTACCTGTTCGCCAACAAGTGCGTGCCTCTGCTCGCCGACTTCATGAAGAACGAAGTGAAGAAGGACGACATCGGCGCTATCTACGGCGAAGGCAAGACCACCGCTGTGGATAACGAAGAACTGATCAAGGTGAACAAGAACATTCGCAACCACCCCGTTGAAGAAGTGGGAGCCTGGCTCCGCGAACGCATGAGCGGCATGACGAAAGTTGTCTAATCGGCGCAATACGGCGTTGCTCGCCCCCTCACGTACGCTCTAGTACGCTACGGGGGCTCGCGCCTTGTCTTGCTTGATTATCCAACTTCCGCAGATGGCCTCGCTATACTCGCTTATCCAAGCTTTCGGAAAGAAGTGTATATGTGATTGTCGCGGATGAACATTTTCAGGAGCCTGTCAAGTTAACGCTTGGCGGGCTTTTTTCGTGGTTTGCCTTGTTGCGAGGGGGCGAAAAACCTCGTTTTGGGGTGGTGGGGCGTATAAGCCGTGCGAGGTGTTTGTTTTTATATGCCCCCATTCTCAAAAATACAGACAAATTAACTGATTTTTGAGGCTTTGGGGCATATAAAAGTTGCGTAACTTGTTGTCTTATATGCCCTTGCCTATTTGGAGCCGTGCGTAGGTGTATTTTTTGCTCCCGAAGGGGCGTATAAATAGGGGTGAAAAGTCGTTTTTATATGCCCTGCCTCGCGTTTCTCGCTGTTTTATGGAGGGCGAACAATTTGTGATGTTTTTTTTATCTTTGTTTCGTTGAATTTTTGATTATTTGGTAGGCAAAAAGATGTTCAAAGTAGGTTTCGATAACGATGCGTATCTGAAGACGCAATCTCAGAAAATCGCCGAACGCATTGCGAAGTTTGGCGGAAAACTTTACCTGGAATTTGGCGGAAAGCTGTTCGATGACCATCACGCATCCCGCGTGCTGCCTGGCTTTGCTCCCGACAGCAAGATCCGCATGCTCGAGAAAATCAAGGACAAGGCCGAAGTAATTATCGCCATCAACGCTGGCGACATCGAGAAGAACAAGGTCCGCGGGGACCTCGGCATTACCTACGACCAGGACGTGCTCCGCCTGATTGATGCGTTCCGTGGCTACGGTCTTTATGTGAGCTCCGTGGTGCTGACCCGCTGGCAGGAACAGCCCAGTGCCATTGCCTACCAGAAGAAGTTGGAAGGACTGGGACTCAAGGTCTATCGCCATTACCCGATTGCGGGTTACCCGAGCAATATTCCTTTGGTTGTAAGCGACGACGGTTACGGTAAGAATGAATTTGTTGAAACTACCCGCGAACTCGTGGTGGTGACCGCTCCGGGCCCCGGAAGTGGAAAGATGGCCGTGTGCCTTTCGCAGATTTATCATGAAAACAAGCGCGGCGTGAAGGCCGGTTATGCCAAGTTCGAAACGTTCCCCATCTGGAACATTCCGCTGAAGCACCCGGTGAACCTCGCTTACGAGGCCGCTACTGCCGACTTGAACGATGTGAACATGATCGACCCGTTCCACCTGGAAGCTTACGGACAAACTACCATCAACTATAACCGCGATGTGGAAATCTTCCCGGTGCTGAATGCGCTGTTTACGCGTATTTTGGGCGAATCCCCGTACAAGAGCCCCACGGACATGGGCGTGAACATGGCGGGCAACTGCATTATCGATGACGATGCCGTGTGCGAGGCCGCCAAGCAAGAAATTATCCGCCGTTATTACAACACGCTGTGCGATGTTCGTAAGGGCAACGCGGACAAGGACCAGATTTACAAGCAGGAACTCATCATGGAGCAGGCGCAGATCAGTACCGCCAACCGCCCCGTGATTGCTGCTGCTGTGGAACGTGCGGAATTGACCGGTGGCCCGGCTGTGGCTATCCAGCTGAATGACGGTGCCATCATTACCGGCAAGACGTCTTCGCTGCTCGGCGCCTCTTCTGCCGCCCTGCTCGATGCCTTGAAACACCTCGCGAAGATTCCTGATGAAGTGCGCCTGCTTTCGCCGATGGTGATTGAGCCGATTCAGAACCTGAAGACCAAACAACTTGGCCACAGGAACCCGCGCCTGCATATGGACGAAGCCCTCGTGGCGCTCTCCGTCTGTGCCCTCACGGACTATAACGCGAAAATTGCCCTCGAGAAGTTGTCGGAACTCCGCCACTGCGAAGTGCATTCCAGCGTTATTTTGTCCCAAGTTGACGTGGGCGTGTTCCGCCGCCTGGGCGTGAACCTCACAACCGAACCGAATTACCAGAGTGGCAATCTCTACCACGGGTAAGAACGTTCGCTAATCGGCGCAATCTTGCGTTATATCTTTTTTGCCGTACTTCTTGTACGGCATTTTTTTATATTCTGAAGAGAACATTGCGGAGGCGTGTATGCGCAAGGATAAAGTTTTCGAAGACGTTGAAGTTCACGATATGAACGAGATGGGCAAGGATGCCTATCGCGAACGGTCGGGCACGCAGGCGGTGCAGAATGGTGCTCCTGTTGTGTGGAAAGCCTTGTCGGTGGTTATCGCCATGATGGCTCTTGCTTATGATATTTTGCCGATAGATATATCTCCCGATGCGATTCCTGTAGTGGGCTGGCTTGACGATATCGGGATTACTGTGATGGCTGCACTTAACGCTTATCAGCAATTTGCAAAAGATCAGTCCGCTTTGACGGTTCGCTTGGCGAAATACATCAAGTGGATGATGGTCGCAGTGCTTGTGATTGCTGTCGCCGCAATAGTCGGTCTCATTGCTGCAATTGTGGCTCTTTTTACGCACTAAAGCTTAATTGAAATTCGCTTGATTGCAAAAAAGGCCGCGGATAATCGCGGTCTTTTTGATGATGCGTAGCGCGTGATTATTTCACACTTGCTGTCAGCAACTTGGTAATCGCGGCGACGTACTCAGCCGGGTTCGGCAGCGGAGAGCCTTCGGCAAGCAGAGCCTGACCGTAGAGGGCCTTCGGCCAATCGCCCAGGTCTTCCTTGGCTTCGGCTTTCTTCTTG
>JBGUQN010000010.1:0-22127 GCA_045131085.1 Fibrobacter sp. | reverse complement strand
CGGTATGGGCATCCGCTACGAATACGGTATGTTCAGCCAGAAGATCGTGAACGGCGAACAGGAAGAACAGCCGGATAACTGGCTGCGTCTCCCGAACCCCTGGGAAATCGCCCGCCCGGCCAATGCCATCAAGGTCCCGTTCTACGGCTACGTGGTAAGCTGGATCGATGACAAGGGCAAGCTCCGCAACCGCTGGGAAACCAAGGACTACGTGCTCGCCCTCCCGTACGACACTCCGATTCCGGGTTACAAGAACAACACCGTGAACAACCTGCGCCTCTGGAGCGCGAAGTCCACCGACGACTTCGGCCTCAGCTACTTCAACAACGGTGACTACATCGCCGCCGTGCAGGACATGGAACTCTCCGAAACGATTTCCAAGGTGCTGTACCCGAACGACTCCTCCATGAACGGTAAGGAACTGCGCCTCAAGCAGCAGTACTTCCTGTGCTCCGCTTCCCTGCAGGACATTATCCGCCGCTTCAAGAAGCTCCACGAAGGTGACTGGAAGAAGTTCCCCGAGAAGGTCGCCATCCAGCTGAACGACACGCACCCGGCCATCTCGATTGCCGAAATGATGCGCATTCTCCTCGACATCGAGGAACTGGAATGGGACGAAGCCTGGGACATCGTCACCAAGACGTTCGCCTACACGAACCACACCCTGATGCCCGAAGCCCTCGAAAAGTGGCCTGTCAGCCTCTTCGAAAAGCTCCTCCCGCGTCACCTCCAGATCATTTACGAAATCAACGCCCGCTTCCTCCGCATGGTGAGCATGAAGTGGCCTGGCGACAACGCCCGCCTCGCCCGCATGAGCCTCATCGAAGAAGGTGGCTGCAAGATGGTCCGCATGGCTTACCTCTCCATCGTGGGTTCGTTCGCCGTGAACGGCGTGGCCGCCCTCCACTCCGACCTCCTGAAGACGACGCTCTTCAAGGACTTCTACGAACTGTGGCCTGAAAAGTTCAACAACAAGACGAACGGCGTGACGCCGCGTCGCTGGGTCCGCAAGGCCAACCCCGCCATGTCCGACCTCATCACCAGCAAGATTGGTGACAGCTGGGTCAAGGACCTCGACGACCTAAGGAAGCTCGAAAAGTTCGCCAAGGACGCTGCATTCCAGAAGGAATTCATGGCTGTCAAAAAGCAGAACAAGGAACGCCTCGCCAAGTACCTCAAGGAAACGCAGGGCGTGGATCTTGACACCAACATGTTCTTCGACGTGCAGGTGAAGCGCATCCACGAATACAAGCGCCAGCTCTTGAACATTCTCCATGCCATCCACCTGTACATCCAGCTCAAGGACGGCAAGGAAATCATGCCGCGCACCATCATGATCGGTGGTAAGTCCGCTCCGGGTTACTGGATGGCCAAGCAGATCATCCGCCTCGCGAACGCCGTGGCCGCCATCATCGACGCCGACCCGGTTTGCAAGGGCAAGCTCAAGATGGTGTTCCTCGAGAACTACCGCGTGTCCTTCGCCGAGAAGATCATCCCGGCCGCAGACCTCTCCGAACAGATTTCTACCGCGGGCACCGAAGCCTCGGGTACCGGCAACATGAAGTTCGCCCTCAACGGCGCGCTCACCATCGGTACGCTCGATGGCGCCAACGTGGAAATGAAGGAAGAAGTCGGCGACGAAAACATCTTCATCTTCGGCCTCACCGTCGAAGAAGTCACCGACCTGCTCGCCAAGGGCTACCGTCCGCGCGACTTCTACGAGAAGGACGACGACCTGCGCCGCGTTATCGACCTCATCGGTTCCGGCTTCTTCAGCCCCGACCGTCCGGACCTGTTCAAGCACATTGCCGACAAGCTCCTCACCCACGACCCGTACATGCTCTGCGCCGACTTCCGCAGCTACGTGGACATGCAGGCCAAGGTGGCGAAGGAATACCAGAACAAGAAGGCATGGGCCGAAAAGGCAATCCTCAACGTGGCCCGCATGGGCAAGTTCAGTTCCGACCGTACCATCAAGCAGTACGCCGAGGAAATCTGGAACGCCAAGCCCTGCAGCATCAAGCTGTAATCTAAGATGTTCGCCGGAGTTTATCCCGCACTTGATGCGGGACGAACATGACGAATGTCAAAAGTCCCGCGAGAAATCGCGGGATTTTTTTGTATGTAGATTATCGCGAGACAATTTTCGCGAATCGTTTATCAACAGTATTTATTGACGCGTCGCGACCTTAACGCAGTCGGCGGCATTCTGAGCTGCACGGCGCCCCCACTCCCCGCAGGCACCCGCAAGGAGTTTAAGGAAGAATCGGTGTTCGTTGTCAAGCGAATCCGGAATGTGCGCTATCTCGCCATTATTGTCGTAACGCGCGAGACTCACGGTATAGTTAGAGCCGGGGAAATCTCCCTGCCGGCCATAACTGACAGAAATCGTGCGCACGTCAACATCACTATTGCGATTCACAAGGAAATCGGCAACGACTCCTTTGTAGGGGCCCCGCACGACCTCCAGGCGCATCCGGGAAGCATCGGCATTACCCAAAGCGCTTCCAGAAACTTCGACATCTTCGTACTTGAACAACGTGAAGAACAGGCTAAGATCGTGTACCAGCAAGTCAAGGTTTACATCTACATCGCGGCAACGCGGTGAATACCGGTGTTCGCGCCGGAACTCCAGCTGAACGGCGCTCCTCCCCTGCGAAAGTTCTGACATAAAATGCTTGCGGAAGTTTAAGAAAATCGGGTTGTAGCATTCCGACTGCGCGACAAAGAGGAGCGTACCGTTTTTCACCGACAGGTCGACAAGTTCTTGAGCATCTTCCGCCGTAGTGGCAAGCGGCTTTTCTACAAATACGGGAATTCTACGTTCCACGAAGAACTTTGCGTAGGCATAGTGCGTACTTGCAGGCGACGCGATTACTGCAAAATCCACAGGCAGTCCACCCGCGACGCCAGAATTTAATTTATCCGCAATTCCATCAAATTCATTCCGGTTGTCCACGACGACAGCAAACTGTACGCCGCATGCTTCAAAGCGCATGCGGTGACGCTTGCCCATGGTACCATTCCCGACGAGGATTGCACGGAGCGTTCTCATCGCGCAGCCTCATTAAGCGACAAAATTTCCGCGAGGTTAATTTCACGGCAAACCACGTGATGACCTGCAGGCATATCCTTCAGGCAAAAAGCCGCACAGTAGCCGCCTTCATGGTAAACTTCGCGAAAAATATATTCCGGCCTCGGGCCCTCATGTTCCAGCGCAATGCCATCGGGCCTCATCGAGAGCATAAACTTGTCGGGCGAAAGCGAAATACCGCGGCCCGTGACCTTCATGTAGCATTCCTTCAGCGTCCAGAGCCTGCAAAATGCAGTATCCTGCGCCTCGCCTTCCGGGAAGGAATGTATCCAGCGCGTCTCGGATTCTTTGAAAAAACGTTCCGCCAGTCGGGAGCGGCCTTCCTTTACCCGCTCCACATCGCAGCCTACTTCATAAGGCGACACAACGCACATCACGCGCGTCTTCGAATGCGACAAATTAAAATGCGCGTTCGGCACATCACGGAAAGCAGGCTTCCCGTTTTCACCGAGCACCACATTCTCGTCAGCACCATCTATTCCGAAATCACGACATGCAATGCGCAGCAACAGCCCTACGCCAAGTGACTGCACGCGCCCGCTCTGGAACTTGAAACGCATCGCCTTCTCGCGGCGATAAGCAGGAACAGTCCCAAGCAGTCGTTCAAAAACTGCGGGGTCTTCCAGCACCGAAATATCTGCCGTGTAGACGAGCGTATCCATACCGCGCAATATAGCAAATTGGGCCCGTTGCACGCCATGCCGCAAAGATTTATATTTTACAACATATGGAAATTAAAAAGACAAACGCAGCGCGTATTCTGGACCGCCAGAAAATCAGTTACGAACTTATCCCCTACAAGGTCGACGAGAACGACCTCGGTGCACAGCACGTAGCCGACAGCCTCGGCGAAGACATCAACCAAGTTTTCAAGACCATTCTCGTTCACGGCGACAAGATCGGTTATCTCGTGTGCGTCGTGCCCGGGAACCTCGAAGTGGATTTGAAGGGAGCCGCCAAGGTGAGCGGCAACAAAAAAATCGATACCGTCCCGCTCAAGGATCTCACCCCGCTTACCGGCTACATCCGCGGCGGTTGCAGCCCGCTCGGGCTCAAGAAGAACTTCCCGATTTTCATTCACGAAACCGCGATGCAGTACCCGTTCATCTACGTGAGCGCGGGCGAACGTGGCCTGCAGTTGAAGGTGGCTCCCGCCGACCTCGTAAAGGCGACACGCGCCACCGTGGGCGTAATTGCGAGAGTCCCGCCCGAAGCCCCACAGGACTAACGAACAACAAGAGTTTCGCATCAAAAAAGCCTCTCCCGAAGGAGAGGCTTAAAAATTTCACAGCAAACCGGATTACTTCACCGAGATGCTACGGACGGCTCCACCCTGCTTCACCAGGAAAATACCGGAATGGAACCTGGCCTTGATTGCCGTGGTCAGGGAAGCATCGTTTTCTGTTTCAAAGGTAGCGAGGAACTTGCCCTGAGCGTCAAACACGAACGACGTTTTGCTGCCGATGGTCATAGCACGAACTCCCTGGATAGCCGTAACTGACGAGCTGCTGGATTCGATAGCAACTGAAGAACTAGACGGTGCAACGGAAGAACTGGACGGAGCAACAGAGGAGCTAGATGCGCCTTCGATATAGACCTTTGCATACGGGAAGTCATACTCGCCACGGGCATTGGCACCCGAATTGCTTCCGGCTTCGCCAAGAATCTTGGCCTCGTGCATCTTACCCATCTTCATGCCAAGTTCTTCCCACTTCTTGAAGTGTGCGGTAATATCGATGGTACCGCAATCACGCTTACTTTTACGTACGCTGAAATACTGCTTGAAGTAAGTGTTGTCGCCATCGATGGAGTAGGAGGTTCGGTCACCTTCGTAAACCGTATACTGGGCGCCATCGATTTCATAATCACCATGATTCTTTGCAGAAGCGCCCTGGGCAACCCACGAACCAGGCATATACTGGCTACCGGTGTTATCCACGATGTACCATTCCACCAGAGGTTCACGGGTCCAACCGTAAATGCCGATGTACGAGTAATCGATTCCAGAAAGATTACCCTTGACCAACTTGAAATCAGCCTTCATGTGGCCAAGTTCAGTATGAGTCTTGTCGCTATTGAAAGAAAGACCCGCACGGCACAAGTAGTCCTTGGCGCCGGTCATTTTGCAGTTGAAAGAACCGTCGTCGTAGAACGTCGCGGAACCACCGTTACCGCCCTCGTTCCAGAGTTCATAGCCAATGCCATTGGTGAACGCCCCTACTTTGTTCGAAGAGACCTCGACCTTGGAACCGCTATGGGCGGCAGTTTGACAGAAATCCTGAGCAAAAGCATTTGCAGTCAGGGCACAAGCGGCAATCAAGCCATATTTTAGAAGTGTTTTCATATGGATATCCCCTTTTTTTAGAAATCTACTTCAATAAGCATTGTTTTGCTGAGTGCTTTCATCGCACCCATTATTCCAAGTTGGAGTATTCCCACCCCCATGAATCGGAATTATAGGTTATATTTAGAAAATGTTCAAAAAATTCGCAGCGTCCTTTATAATCGTCACGGCCGTAAGTACAGCTTTTTACGCATGTTCCGACGATTCGAACAGTTCCGGACCGACAGATGATGCGTCCGTAGAATCATCCAGTTCTTCGCGTCATTCCGGGCTTGACCCGGAATCTTCCAGCACATTGCCCTCTTCGAGCAGCGCAGATGGCGGCTCAACGCCCACCATGACGAGCTCATCATTTATATCGTCCTCGTCACGTCATTCCGAGCCTAACCCGGAATCTTCCAGTTCATCACGTCATTCCGGGCTCGACCCGGAATCTTCTAGCGCCAAGGACTCCATCAGCAGTTCCGCCGCAATATCCTCCTCAAGCGAATCACCCTACCTGTGGAACGATGAATTCGACACCATCGACACCACCAAATGGACATTCGAAATCGGCACGGGAGCAAGTGGCTGGGGCAACAACGAAAAGCAGTACTACACGGGCCGCAGCGAGAACGCCTACGTACAAGACGGGATTCTCCACATCCGTGCGAACAAGGAAAGCTACAACGGTTCAGGCTACACCTCCGCCCGCATGATTACCAAGGGCAAGTACAGCTTCACCTACGGTACGGTAGAAGCCCGAATCGCGCTGCCTACAGGCAAGGGAATCTGGCCCGCATTCTGGATGCTCGGTGCAAACATCGACGAAGTCAGTTGGCCTGCCTGCGGCGAAATCGACATCATCGAGGCAATCAACGCCGAAAGCATCGTCTACGGCACAAATCACTGGGCCTATAACGGCGAGCACGCGCAGTACGGCAACAACACGAGCGATTTCCATGGAGCAAAAAAGGAACTCGACATCAAGCAGTTCCAC
Organism: Fibrobacter sp.; assembly: GCA_045131085.1. Lineage (GTDB taxonomy): Bacteria > Fibrobacterota > Fibrobacteria > Fibrobacterales > Fibrobacteraceae > Fibrobacter. Next base: position 15,710 of record JBGUQN010000010.1, on the reverse strand, counting down.
ACATACAAACTCACATGGGACGAAAAAATCATCGCAATGTACGTAGACGACTTCAAGTACCACGAAATTTCCATCGAGGACAATGCCGGCGGGACCGACGCTTTCCATAAGCCGCAATTCTTCTTGTTGAATGTCGCCGTGGGCGGAAACTGGCCCGGGTTCGAGATTGATGACGCGCAATTCCCGAACGAAATGCTCGTCGACTACATCCGCGTCTACTGATTACTTGTGACGGAAAGGCCTTGCCGCCAACAGCCCCGCTTCGAACAGCAGGTATGTCGGAGCGCCAAGCAATATCTGGCTCACGATATCGGGCGGCGTAAGGAGCGCTGCCAGCGCGAGAATCCCCACAACAACATAAGGGCGCTTGCCGCAGACGGTCTCGTAACTCACGACGCCTGCACGTACGAGAGCGTATGTCACCAGCGGGAACTGGAACATACACCCGAACGCCAGCGAAAGCCAGATGGCTAGCGACACCAGGTTCGATACGCCAAAGACGGGTTCAAGCATGCCGTTTGCAAAGCTCATGCCGAACTTGACGACCAGCGGGAAGCAGACAACCAGGCAGAATGCCACTCCCGCAACAAACAATAAGCTGGTCAAGGCTACAATCGAACGGATAAATTTTCTTTCGCTCTCGTAAAGCGCAGGCAGCACGAACTGCCAGAAATTCCAGGCAATGGCAGGGGAACACACGACGCAATCGAAGAGGGCGGCAATCTTCAATTGCAGCAAAAAGACTTCCATCGGGGAAAAATAATGAAGCGTCAGGTTGCCTTCTGCCGCCACCTGCACGCAAAACCAATCCAATACATACGGCGAAGCCAAAAAAAACGGGACAATCCCAATACCAAGAATCAAGAGGGAGCGCAACAGAGCACTACGCAACGCTTCGAGATGCGATACCAGCGTAGACTCCTGATCCTGTTTGCTTGTCATAGCGGTGACTTCGTCTTAATCACTGCTTACTGTTCGTTTTTTTCGGCAGCTTTCTCGACTGTTTCCTGCAAGTCCTTGGCTTCTTCCTTCAGGGCGTCCTTGGCTTTTTTGTACTCGTTTTGAGCCTTGCCAAGCGAGCGGGCCAATTCAGGAATCCGCTTCGCCCCGAACAGGAGCAAGACGACTACGACGATGAGGATTATTTCGGGTATTCCAATAGACATTGTGTACCTGCCTTTTTGGTAAATATACTCACTTTTTCGCAGAGGTCTGCTTGTCACCCTTCAAGAGGAATCCCGCAACACTCTTTTCACGCACGAAAGTTTCCTTTGCGGCCTTCTGCACGTCGGCAGCGCTGACCTTGTCGAGCATGTCGGCCCACCTCAGGAATATGTGGTAATCGCCGTACATTTCGTACCAGGCAAGCATCGTCGCGACGTTTTCCATATCGGTAAAGCTGCGCACCAGGCCCGCATAGGCGTGGTTCTTCACCTTCTGGAAATCATGTTCGCTCACGGGTTCGTTCTTGAGCTTTTCGAGTTCTTCCCACACGATCTTCTCGACCTTCTCGGCATCGGCATCGAGCCTCATGCTCACGCGCACCGTGAATTCAGAGACATACTTGTTGGGGCTATTGCCCGCACTCACGCTCACGGCAAGCTTTTCCTGTTCCACCAGGCGCTTGTAGAGCCTGCCCGAACGCCCGTTCAGCACGCCTTCGGCAATGTCTAGCGCATACAGCGAGGAATCCCCCACTTCGGGCGTCTTGAACACCAGGACATACAAGTTCGGGGCATCTGCACGCACTTGCTTAAAGCGCTTTTCCCCTACCTGTTCAGGGTCGCGGATTGTAAGCGGCGGGAAAGCCTCCCCCGCCGGGATATTCCCGAAATACTTCTTCACCATTTCCATCGTGGAGGTAGTATCAAGGTCGCCCGCCAGCACGAGGATGGCATTGCGGGGCTTGTAATACTTGCGGTAATGCTCGTCCGCCATCTCGCGGGTCAAGTTCATGATGTCGCTCGGCCAGCCGATGGTCGGCACGCGGTACGGGAAAGCTTCGTATATCAGGGAATTGAGCGTCTCGAAAAAGCGGCCCGTGGGCTTGTCGTCGTAACGCATGCGGCGCTCTTCACGCACCACGTCGCGCTCGGAATAGAACTCGCGCAAAACCGCATTCTGCATGCGGTCGGATTCGAGCCACATGAAAAGTTCAATCTTGTCTTTCGGGAGCGTCACGATGTAGGCCGTCATCAGGTCCGTCGTAAACGCATTGAGGCCGGTACCGCCCACAGATTGGTAAGCGCCCCAAAGTTCGTCCTTCACAAAGAGCTTGCGCTGTTCATTCAAGAGGGAATCGTGTTCAGCGGTAAGCTTCTTGACGGTAGCCGTATCGCCCGCAAGTTTCGCCGGGCGGATAAGCGCCTGCAAGCTGTCTTCACGCACCATGAAAGCCGCATCAGCAACGCTGTCAGTAACGCCCACCTTGTTGGTGCCCTTGAAAAGTTCATGTTCCAAGATATGCGCCAGGCCCGACTTGCCCGGGACTTCGTGCACGGAACCTGTCACATAAAACAGGCGGCAGCTCACCGTAGGGGCCTGCTTGTTCGGGTGCAACAGCACCGTAAGCCCGTTCGGCAAAACTTCCTTATGAACATCCAGTTTCACTTCGGCATGGGAAACAGCACAAAAAGAAAGCACCGCGGCAGCAACCGCGATACGCTTTTCAAAAAACTTCGGTAAAAAACTCATACCCTAAATTTACACTTTTTTCGGGCGGGAGCCCAACGCCAAATCAGCGGACAATGAAGTTCTTCGTGCGATTGAGCGATTCCAGACGCACGACAAGCGGCATTCCGCGGGCAATTGTCTCGATGTCAAGGCGGTACGAAGCCCCCGCAAACGAAACAGAAGCAAGCGCATTGCCCTGCATGTCGAAAATGCGGACAACCTTCACACCCGCCTCGGGCGCAACAATATCTAGAACGCGGCCGACAAGAGCAACGCGGAACCCTGCACCTGCAGGAACATGATTCACGATTGTCGTCGAGGAACTGGACTCAGACATAGAACTGCTAGTAGACACACTTGTCGAGCTAGAGCTCGACTGCGGTGTGACGCTGGAACTTGACTGCGGTGTGACGCTGGAAGAGGATTCAGCACTTGAACACGACTCGGGCTCCGCACTACTGGAACTAGCCGCGCTACTGGAGCTTGCTACACTACTCGACGAAGGCATTACGAACTCGCATTCGGTCACGGCGACAGTCGAATCAAGAGCAAAGCAAACATTCGTGTCGGGCTCGATGATGTTGAAAAGTCCAGCAAGCACCACGGAACTATCCCATGCGAGCACCGGCGAAAGTTTAGTTACATTCTGGCTTCCGGGGAACGGATCATCCTTCTGCCTCCTACCGCCACCCTGACTCATGTAGCCGCCATTTTGCGAAAGCACCCTAAAGCTGCCCGCCTCGACAATATCCACGTACTGATGCGCCGGATTGTCGTTCAACACATCCATCCTCCACGATGCCGAATGGTACTCAATATGCCACACAAGCATGCCATGATTCGGGAGGCCGCCATCCCACTTGACCAGTTGGCGGTTTTCGAAAACATACCATTCTTTATCGCTTACACTCACATAGTATGCAAAGTTGTTCGTGCCGAGCGGAGGAACGGCTTTCACCTGGGAATCCTTCTCGAGCGTTGTGTAGTCGAGCCAACCCATGAAATTTCTCTCGAACGCACTGTAGTTGGGCGGTTTGCGATAACTGCCGTTGTACATGCCCGTCGCCATCACATCCCACGCATGCGCACCCGGGGCTTGGTAGACGCTATCGGTATAATCCGCCGAGCAATTAGTAAAGCGCACACAGTAATGGTCCATGAGTCCCATCGTATGGCTAAACTCGTGAATCAGTTGCACGACATGGCTTGGGCCCTGGTCGATGATGAAACACATGTTGAACAGTTTACCGTCAGCAGTCTCGACAGTCGAACTGTATTTTTTGAGTGTCGTCTGGAATCCGCCCAAGTGCTTTGTACCGCTCCTGTAACGGTCCCCCGCATACATCACGCCGAACGCATCGATTTCGCCATCATTGTCGTAATCGTATAGTGAAGCATCGAACGACGGATATTTTTCGAGCATCGAAAGGACAGCTCGCTTCATGAATTCCGCCTCCTTCCCGATGTATCCGCTGAACGGTTCGCTTTCGCTCACCAGGAAGATATCGAATTGCGGTTCAAATACCCCAGACGACTGGTCCACAAAGTAATCCCTTGCCGACCCCAAATAGCCATCCTCGTTATAGCCAGCGACGTTCAGCCGCGCATACATGCCAGCCGAATCCAGATTTTGCAATCCATTCGCTTCTCCTGCCACAAGTATTATCGGGAATCGAAGTTTCCCTGCCGAATGATGCGACTTCGGGAGCACTGTGGGTATCCAGGCCGCTCGCGCAGCCCTGCGTTCCATATCAGAAATTTCAAAACGGTCCGGCGTATTCAACCGGTGCGCCTTGAAAGCCTTTTCACGGTTGAGCCCGTTCAAGAAAGCCCTTTCGGCACTCCTGCGCTTATGAGAATTTCGAGCCTTGTATTTCGAGGGTTTACCATTTTCGTCGGCGTAATAAAAAACATTCTTTTCGTCGGCAACCACAAGGTAACCGTCTTCTGTACGCGTAACGCTGTAATATTCGTCGCCCAGGTCTTGGAGCGTAAGCGAATCGCCGTCGTTGATGACAACACGGCGTTCACTAGGATCAAGCGGGGACGCAAGCACTGCCGCAGGCAACAGCGCACATAGCACGGCCATCGTGGCAGTCAAGCGAAATTCACCCATCAAACACTTCCTATAACAATTCTGCTAGCGGACAAGCACCTTCTTCGCGCCGAAGCCCTCAACCTTCACCAGGTAGGCTCCACTCTTGAGGCCACTCAGGTCCATCGTCGCGCGGCCCGCAGAGAGCACGCCCGAGGCGACCTTCGAGCCGTCAAGGCCCACGATTGCAACGCCCGCAGAATTTGCGCCCGCAGCGTTCACCGTGAGCATACGGCCGGAAAGGCGCACGTCAAGCCCTGCGGCAACGACATTCACCTTCGGAACAGAGACCTTTTCCGGAACTGCGATAAACGGCTTGTTCTCGTCGTAACGGGCGACAAGCGCGTTCATGAACCACGTGGTATGCGGGAGCCACTGTTCATCCCAGCGCCACACCTGCCACGATTCCTTCAAAGCGTCAAAACCCACCGCGGCGACACCGTCATCAGTCCAGGCAATTCCCGAACCGTCGTTGTTCTTGCCGGTAATGCCGTTCGCGATACCGCCCTTGAGCGTCGCATCGTAATTCGACTGGCCGTCATAAATATTGGGATTCTTCTTGCCGATACCGTACATCATGCAAGTTGCGTAAGGGTTCTTGCCCAGAATCCAGTCGAGCTGGTCGGCAGCGTATTTGTTCACGCCGTCATCAAGCGACTCGAGGGCGTTTGCCGCATACACCGCAGCCGCGGCAAGGCTTGCAATTCGCGCATCTTCGCCCTGCCACCAGTAACCGCTCTCGTTGTCGTGCGGAATAAAGAAACCGTCCTTGATGGCATTGTTCGTCTTGTAAGTCTGGCGTGCATAACCGAACGGGTTTTCTACCTTGTTCGTAATGGAGACAAGCCATTTCAGGTGCTTTTCGATGGCAGCCTTCGCGGCCCTCATGATGTCCGCGCCGGGAATCTCGCATTCCACATCCGGCGGGCACGGTTCGTAATCAATCATGGCTTCTGCTTCCAGGTAACGCACCAGGGCCATCAGCGGGAGGCCCGCATCGCTCGCATGCCAGAACGGACGAGTCTTCGCGTCGTCGCTCCAGAAATATCCGTCATCGCTCAGGCGACCGGCAAGGTGCTCCGCACGGGCCTGCGCATCCGTCAGGTACTGGCTCTTGCCCGTCGCTATATAGAGTTCCGTCGCCGCGAGGAGAGCCGTGTAATCGTCGATGATATTTTCCTTGCCGTCGTCGCAGTAGGCGCAATTGCCGCCAATGCTCTGCTTCGAGGTCAGGTGTTCGTAAGCCTTCTTTGCCGCATCGAGGTACTGCGCCGTAGTGTAGTCGCCCTTGGCTGCAATGTTCATCCCTTCAAGATGCGCCACGCGGGCAAGGCCAGCAATCGCCATGCCGCCGCCTTCGCGGAATGCCGTCTGGTAGTCAGCACTCTTTATGCCGTCGGAGCCCTTGAACGCGCAGAGTTCGCGCTTGTCCAGCGGGTTACCCCACTTGTCGAAAACCGTCATGTAGAAGAAACCCTGGTCGTCGAGCATGCGCACCAGGAAGTCCGCACCGAAAGCGGCTTCGTCCGCAGTCTTCGCCTTGGTACTCGTCTTACCGAGCAGTTGCGGAATATGTTCAGCAGCAAAAGCGAGCGACCACACCGTCAGCGGAATCTGCTGCGGGTTCAGATAGTTCGCATAGGAAAGGTGACTCAAGTACTTGCTCACGTCGCCGCTGGCATCGTACCAGCCGCCGTGAACATCGCGCGTGGCACCGCTCCCGTAAACGGGAACCTTCTTGTCCTGTTCGACAATCGCCTGGTTTGTCGCACGGTCGTCGTAGAAGTAGTCCATCACCATCGAGAGCGTCTTTTGCGCAAGCGCCTTCTCGCCAATGAAGAACTTTCCAGAACCGGACGGGCTGCCCGCAGCCACTTCTACATGGAAATTGCCCGATTGAGTCGGCTTTTCTGCCAAGCTGATGGTGTAAAACTTGCCGTTGTTCGTCCAGTTATCCGGATTTACGCCCGCACCAAAAGTTCCCGTCGCCACGGAAGCGCCGGTCATGCCGCCATCCGGGTCGAACCACAGGGTCCACTTGGCCCCTTCGAGGTTGTCGGTGCTCTTGACCACGATGGAAATCGGCTGGTCGGAGTCGTAACCCGCTTCGTTGAAATAGAAAACGTTCTCAGCAAAAGAGGGTACAGAGAAAGCCACGGACCCGAGAATGGCCATGACGGGGAATTTCTTGATAAAAGGGTTCTTCTTCATATTCCCAAATCTAAATTAAGAGTCGCAAAAACGAGTGTAAACAATTATATAGGCTCCCCATCGGTGATAAAAAACACTAAAAAAGGACCCCTCTAAGAGGTATCCAAGAACGGTCATTAAAAAAGATATATATTCGGACTAGGTGTAAACAATCAAATAGACAAACAAAGCCATTCTTAAGCACCATGGAGTGTATTATGAACCGGATAAACATTGCTAGTTACGCCACTGCATTCCTGATTTTGCCGTTGACGTGTATTGTCGCCTGTACCGTAAGTTCGGAACCAACGGAAGATAGTGCAAATGTATCCGAGGTTGAATCCACCCATGAGCTGGAAGAATGTACCGACGCCCTTTTGGGAGAAACTGTTTTTGTAACAGATGACGAAGCCTATTACACGTGTATTCGGAGCAAATGGCTGAAAATGGAAGCCAATAACGAACCTAGCAGTAGCAGTAAAGAAGAATCAAGCGATAGCAAGGAAGAATCTAGCAGTAGTAAGAAACAATCCAGTGATAGTTCAGATTTAAAGGTAGAGTACGGAACACTCAAGGATGCACGCGACAAGCGGACTTACAAAACCATCACCATCGGTACACAAACATGGATGGCAGAGAATTTGAACTACTCCGATTCCGTTGCTACCCCGAGTCTAAAGGGGAAATCCTGGTGCTATGATAATGATGATGCAAATTGCGATGAGACAGGGCGACTTTATACATGGGCTGCCGCCATTGATTCCGTGAAACTCGCAAACGACAAGAAAAATCCGCAGGAATGCGGCTATGGTGTTAACTGCGAACTGCCAGCAAAGGTTCAGGGCATCTGCCCTGACGGATGGCGCCTGCCCAAAACCGAGGATTGGAAAACGTTAATCGCTACAGTCAACGGCTCAGGGATGAAAAGTGCAAAACTAAAATCCACAGGTGGCTGGAGCGGCGATGGCAATGGCACAAATAGCTCCGGCTTTTCGATACTCCCCGCAGGTTACAGGTACAGCGATGGATACTTCTACAATGCAAACGTTGAAGCAAGTTTCTGGGAAGCCGAAGATGCGAACAGTGTCCAAGATAACAGCGAAGCCAGCTGCATGAGTTTTTTTGTTCAGATGAAAGACGCTCTCTTTTCCCGTGAAAACAAGAACTACGGCTTTTCTGTCCGCTGTATAGAGGATTCAGATTCGGAGGATTAACTATGAAGAAAGAAATTGTATCATCCATTAGTCTTGCCTCTGTATTCATGATTTTATTGTTTACGCTCGTCGCCTGTGGGGGCGACAGTGATTCAGGTGTAGACGCCAACGCAAAGGTACCCGAGGTAAAAGACGCCGATAATCTGGAACAGTGCACTGACTCCCTTTTGGGGAAGACGGTCTTTGTAACGGAAGACAATGCATACTACACTTGTATCAAGGGCGAGTGGATAAAAGCGGACGAAGATGTTAAATCTAGCGATTCCGACTCCAGCCATTCATCCGACTCTAAAACATCTTCTGCGACAGAGGGCAAAAGCATTTCTGGATTTGCACAAAAAGGCCCGTTCCTAAACGGGTCCACCGTAACTCTTTATGAACTGGATGGCTCAACTTTTGCAAAAACCGGCAAGACGTTCAAGGGAAAAGTTATAAACGACAGAGGAGAGTTTAGTGTTTACGGTATTACAGATCCAATTCGATATGCTTTGCTGGAAGTTTCTGGCTATTATCGTAACGAGGTCACAGGAACAAAATCCAGTGAAAAAATAAGCTTGAACGCGCTTGTTGACTTTAGTAAACGAGAAAAGGCCAATATTAACGTGCTTACGCATTTGGAATACAAACGAGTCCTTTATCTTGTAAACACAGGCAAGGATTTTTCTGCGGCCAAGAAACAGGCAGAAGAAGAGATTCTAAAGGCTTTCAATATTGCAGATAAATTAGACGTTGCGGAAAATTTAAGCATCTTTGCTGACAAGGATGGGAGTGCCGCACTCCTTGCCCTTAGCGTGCTTCTGCAAGGCGACCGTACCGAGGAAGAACTTTCAAAACTCCTGAAAGACATTGCGACGGACTTCGAAAAGGACGGCGAATGGGATGATGGTGCGACAAAGGCTAAAATTGCAGACTGGGCGCGAATAAAAAATCAAGACAGTATCCAAACCAATATAAAGGCCTGGAGAATAGGCGCCGTGACTGATACAAAAAAATATGTGAGAAATTTCTGGCACACAATCTATGGTCTTGGTGTGTGTAGTGAGGACCGTGTAGGCGAGGTCATAGCGACAGCAGACGAACACAGTGCAACCTACGGCACGCAAATGCGCTTTATCTGCAAAAAGGATGGCCTATGGCATGGGGCCAATGACCTGGAAAAGGATACCTATGGCGAAAAATGTACTGAGATTGGTCAAATAATCAAAGGCAAGGTTGTAGAAACCAACAAGTACTATTGTACGACTAGCGGTTGGGCGAGTCTATTTGGCTGGAGTTGGGAAGTGCCCAGGGAAATACACCTGAACCCAGATATTTCATACGGGACCCTGACCGATTCGCGTGATGGAAAAACTTATAAGACAGTCACGATAGGAAAACTGACGTGGATGGCAGAGAATTTGAACTACTCTGATTCCGTTGCGACTCCGAGTTTAAAGGGAAAGTCCTGGTGCTATGACAATGTCGCCGCGAATTGCGATGTCACAGGCCGCCTTTATACGTGGGCTGCCGCCATTGATTCCGTGAAACTCGCAAACGATACAGAAGACCCACAAACTTGCGGCACAGGCCATGTCTGTTACCCGGGCATATGCGGCAAGGAAACTAGCTGCTCTCAGCCTTTAATGCTGCAGGGGGTCTGCCCTGATGGATGGCATTTGCCCAGACAAGATGAATGGGATATGTTAATCAACGAAGTTAATGGAACACCGGGGGAAAAACTTTTATCCAAAACAGGCTGGTACTGCAACGGAACCGATACCTTTGGTTTTTCTGTGATTCCTTCGGGTTTTGGTGGAGCGAACGGTTTCACTGGAGTGTCAGATGAAGTGGTCTATGATTTTTGGGGTGCCGTACCCGAACACATACAAAACGTTCAAGTTAACGGCAATACAACAGTGGTAACTATCGTGCAGGAGGGAGGTTACCCGACAAACAATGCTATTTTCCATATCGCAACGCGCGATGATGAGCCGAATACGGTCTGTATTGCGGCAATATCTTGTGGTGTAGTTCGCTTTGACACCTGTTTGCTAAAGAGCACCGGATTATCCATTCGCTGCGTTAAGGACTACAATTACGCCGATATCCTTTGAGAAGTTGTAACGTGGAGATTCTTGTTTAATATTGTGTTGAAGGTTGATGAAATATGAAATTCTGGGCGTTGTTTTTGACTTTGGCATGCTCAGTTCTTTCTTGGGCGGATTGCCATACCCTAGATCTGTCTGTCGCGATTACGAAGGATTTTATGGTCATCGGCGCCAGGGGCGGTTTTTCTCCCAATATTTTCTATACGACGATGACCGATCAATATGGAACCCGTTATGTGACGCTCCATCGCGAAAGCGAAGATGATCCTGGTCACATCATGTGGGCGCTGTACTCCGAAAAAAATGGAACGCTCGATACCGTAATCACCGATAAGAACCATAAGATGTATACGGCCGTAGGCCTTGGCGAAGGCGGAAAAAATCCTCCGTCGAAAAAAAGTTTTAAGTATCGTGGAAAAGATGGCGTTGTCGCTCCTTTGTCCGCTCTTGATGAAGTTGCCTGGAATTTAGCTGAGTTTCGCAAGAACGCTGAAGACCGAGCAGACACAAATGACATACTGATTATGCTGGAGACGGAAGCTAATCGAGAAGACTTCCTCAGGAAGGTTCGTTCCTATAAGCCGTTAGTGCAATCGACAAAAAAAATGGGCTTTACGTTTTTTACGTTCGGATTGCTGGATGACTCCGATTCCCGTAATGACGATTGGGAGAAAATGGCCAAGGATATATACGATGCCGTTGGCGTAGAAATACCGTCTCAAGACGAACTTAAGAAGCATTCAAGGTGCACTTGTACTCCCGGGGCCAAAATGATGGGGCCTCCTGAAACACCTCATTCGAGAGGGGTGATTGAACTTTTGAGAAATACAGAAAAAAAGACCCCTCAGTGAGGGGTCCAATAGCGGAACTATTTTAATTAAACAAATCTGGAGGGGATGATACCGTGGTGCAATTCACAGTTGTGGACGCACCCTCTGCAGTAGTAACCTTGACAAAGGGGCTAACAGAATGGCCTTTCTCGGTAAATGTTAACGTAGCACTGCTCTCGTCGCCTTCGATCGCTGTTGCTGCCGTCCAGGCATAAGAAGCGATGTTTGCGTTAGAAGAACCGACCTTGCAGCCGCTTACTGTCCAAGTGGCGGTCGCCTCATCAGCATCATCGACGTCGACTTTAGTCCTGTCCGCAACGCACGAGCAACCAGTCACTTCGGCAGGAATCACCTTTATCGGCTCGCAATTGATGGTATTTTCACCAATCTTGATGCTGGTCGAGAACGACCCGGCGCTAGAGTAAGTTGTCGTTACCGTCTTGCCGTCTTCGCCACAAGCGCCTGAATGCGTAGCAGTCTCCGCGCCTTCGATTGTCCAGTCGCAGGTGGAACTGCCGACCCTTGCGTTATAGTCCATTTGATCAGCCACGGATCCCCCCTTTTTCGCAATAGTAAAGGTCCACGTGACGGATTCACCAGCCATGACGCTATCCTTACTGGGCGAGCATGTTCCGTCAGGAGCGTATTGAATCCTCCACCCATTCTCCGTGCAGACGTAGTATTCTCCGCTCTCGGCCTTTACTGTTTCGTTAGTGCGCGCCGCTGTGCATCCACCCAGGCCAAGGGAACATTCCAACTTGTTGCCCCTGCGCCAAGTACTGTCTTCGTACACATAGCATGCACTGCTATCCACATTGCCCCACTTGGCGTCACCGTCCTTCCCTGTTCCCCAGTGGTGGGTATTGTACTCGATCGTCGTGGCCTTGGCCCATTCGCCATTCCTGCAAATGTACCAGTTTTCGTTAAACATGACGAGAGAATCCGCCGTAGCCGTTATGCACCCACCGAATTCAACCTCGATATCGTTTGCACTACGCCATTCGTTGCCCACGAATATATAGGTGGCACCCGACACGTCTCCTATTCTGATTTCGCCCTCCTTGCCGGCTTCCCAATTGCGGGTTTCCAGCATAATGTAGGTAAAGTAGCTTGCCACAATCCAGGCTCCGTCAATGCAGGCGAACTCATCGTCCTTGTATCTGCTGGCCGAGTTGCCGTTCTTCTTGATATCGCCGTCATTTTCGCTCGTGCAGGCGCCCAGTTTGTAGTTTTCCCACCAGAAGTTTTCTATGAACTTTTCGAATGCGGGGACCTTGTCGGAAATTTCCCAGCCCTCGATGTTCTCGCGGATAGACCAGAAGGCGTCGAGAGTTGTCTCGCCCTCATCGTCCATGCGGTAAGACGCATAGTCGTATCCAAGGCTTCTACCTGCAGCCCAGTCGGCAATGGACGTCGCCACCTCGGAGTCGTCCCACACACCGTCTTCTTCGATGTCGGTTGCATAGTCCGCAAGGCGCTTACTGAAGTCGCCTTCGTCGCTCAGGTTGCTCTGCATCATCACACTTATGGCAAGCAGGGCAGCACTTCCGTCTCCCGAGCCAAAGATGTTCAGGTCTTCAGAGCTAGCAATGTCACCTTTAATTCCGAAGGAGGCAAGGACTTCTTCTTCAGCCTGTTTCTTGGCCTTGGCTACGGTCAGGCCTTCATTCTTCACCAGGTAAAGCGAACGTTCATATTCCAAATGGGTAAGCAGGTTCACGTTCACCTCGTCTCGATTGCTCAAGTCGGAAAGAGCATACAAGGTTATCGGCGACTTAGACTGTTTACCAGTCACTTCGTTGCGGTAGTAACCGTTTGCCTTGAGCAGCGCGAACTGGGATTCCAGATTAACAACGTTCAGGGAGAATTCGCCGCGATCGTTCTTAATCTTGCCTTCGTAACTGCGTCCCGTCTGTGCGAGGGTCTTGCCTTTCAGTTCGTGCACAGTAACGCTTGAACCATTCACGAAGGGGCCCTTCTGCGACACGCCCGAGATGGTCTTGTCATTGATGGCTATGATGACTTCGTGGTCTTCGACAGAGCCGCCGGCGATGCCGTTCGGGCCATTGTCGTCATTGCCACACGCAGCAAAAACGCATGCTGCGGAAATCGAGAATTTAAGTAGCTTGTTCATAATCTCCTCCTATTGCTAGGCGCGTGTTTTTGTTTTTAATTTTTTTCTTTCGTCCAAATTTGTCAACGGGAACAGTTGCATATTCAAACGGTAAACTTCTTCGGTATCGGCGCTCTCGGTAGCAATCGCCACGATGCGCCTGCGGCATTCAGCCAGTTCTTCTACAATCTTTGCGTAGGCTTCGCGGGTGACACCCAGCGTGAGGCCTGTTATGTTACGGTCCTGGGCAGGTTCGTTTTTCAAGGTGTCGACGGCAAGTTCCGCCATTTGAACCTGCAAGTCATGGGCCACTGCCTTCTGGACAGTCTTTGTACTGCGGATATCGCCACTCATGCGGAGCGAACGGTCGGCCTGCCTGTAGTTGCCCTGCCCATCCTGGGTCAGGTAACCCGCCTCTTGCAGAAAGTCCAGAATCTCGCGGACTTCAGCCGTCTTGATGCGGTAACGGGTCGCCCTGGAAATCTCCTGCGGGCTCGCTCCATCCATGGCGGGTGCAAGTTCACGGATAAGCGAGTTCTTCCAGGACTTGAAAAACTGGTATTCCTCGGCGGTGACCAGCTTTACCTTGTGGATGCGGGCCAGCTCGGCGATGCCTTCCAAGATGTCCTTCTTCTCGGCTTCGCTTTTGGCGTTGTCCAGGGCCACAAGCTTGCAGAAGAAGTCGGCTTCGAAACCGGCTAGTTCCATGGCGCTAGCCACCTGAGGCGCGGTGCGTTCACCCAGATTCTTTTTGCCCTCGCAAACGTACTGCAAAAAGACTGGGGAAGACAGCCCGGCGCTCTCTGCAAAGGAACCCCACGAGAACCCCTTGCGGGCCTTTCGCTCCTCGTAGTAATCCCGGATGCATTCCCGGTAATCTATGTATTCAGTGATGCGTCTCATGGTAATGAATATACACTCTGAAAAATTATTTTGCAATAGTTGGAATATAAAAAATCAAATTTTTATTCAAAAAAACTACAATTTTTGCCATTTCTAGTAAAAAATTTATACTTATTTGGAATATAATCCACACAAAAAGGCTTTTTCGGGATACAAAAAAAGACCCCTCTGTGAGGGGTCTAAGAGCGGCGGACCGGGATCGAACCGGCAACCATTAGCTTGGAAGGCTAAGGCTCTACCATTGAGCTACCGCCGCAACAAGCCCAATTATACAATAAATCGGGCGTTTTTTAAAGGGTTTCGCCCAAAGATATTGGATATTTTTTCATTTTTTGCTAAATTTTGCTGACGTTTAACATTCATACAGAGGTCATACTTGTTCCCCAATCCGCGCGATCGCCGCATGCCCAACCGTCCCAGTGATGGGACACGTACAAACGAAGACATCCATATTTCTCCGATTCGACTCGTGAAGGAAAATGGAGAGGCCGTTATCATTGAAACGAGCAAGGCACTGCAGATGGCGAAAGACGCCGGACTGGACCTGGTGGAAGTGTCTCCGAATGCAAAGCCGCCTGTCTGCCGCATCATCAACTACGGCAAGTACAAGTTCGAGCAGGTCAAGAAGGCCAAGGCCGCCAAGGCCAAGCAGCACGTGGTGAAGCTGAAGGAAATCAAGATGCACCCGAAGACTGCGGAGAACGACTACCAGTACAGGATCAAGCAGGCTGGTGAGTTCTTGCAGGACGGTATGAAGGTGAAGCTTATTATGCAGTTCCGTGGGCGCGAGATGGCGCACATGGACTACGGCAAGCGCCTGATGGAACGCGCCAAGGAAGACTTGGCTCCGTTTGGCGATTTGGAAATGGACTCCAGGGTGGAAGGCAACACAATGCTTTCTATCTACGGTCCTAAACGTGGTGCGGGTTCCGCCAAAAAGCAGGACCAGGCACCGAAGCCCGTAACCGAGCCAGAGGCAGCAGGTGAGGCTTAACATTAACCTAACGAGGTAAAAATGCCTAAAATGAAAACACATAGCGGTGCTAAGAAGCGCTTCCGCGTGACGGGTTCCGGCCACGTCAAGTTCAAGCGCGCTGGTATGCGCCACATTCAAGCCAAGATGACCACCAAGCGTAAGCGCAACCTTCGTAAGGGCGCTCTCGTCAAGAAGGTCGATACCTATCACGTCAAGCGTCTGCTTGTAGTAGCATAAGGAGAGTAAGAATGCCACGCGCTAAAACCAGAGTTCCTTCCCGCGAACGCCGCAAAAAAATCCTCAAGGCCGCCAAGGGCTTCTACGGCCGTCGCAAGTCGAACCTTCGCCTTGCCATCGACGCAGTCGCCCATGCTGGTCAGTATGCCTATGCTCACCGCCGTGACAAGAAGGGCACGTTCCGCTCCCTGTGGATCGTCCGCCTCAATGCCGCCGTCCGTGAACACGGCATCAGCTACAGCCAGTTCATTTACAAGCTTTCCAAGGCCAACATCCAGATGAACCGCAAGGTTCTCGCGGACATGGCCGTCGCCGATCCGGAAGCATTTGCCAAGGTCGTCGAAGTCGTGAAGGCCGCCTAATTAGCTGACTTAGCGATAACGCGAGAAATT
>JBGUQN010000009.1:0-37289 GCA_045131085.1 Fibrobacter sp. | reverse complement strand
CTTGGTCAAAAGTGCGATACCGATAGCGCCCATTTCGCCCGGACGTTCGGGGCGAATCGGCTTGAGTCCGGTGTACTGTTCGAAGGCGCGGAGAACGGCGTTGTTCTTGAACGTACCGCCCTGCACCACGACCTTCTTGCCGAGCGTGTTCAGGTTGCGGATACGGATCACCTTCGTGAAAACGTTGTTGATAATGGAACGGCAGATGCCTGCGATAATGTCTTCAGGTTGCTTGCCGTCGCGCTGTTCCGTGATGATGGAACTGTTCATGAACACCGTGCAGCGGGAACCCAGCTGGGAGGGGCTCTTCGCGTTGAAGGCGAGTTCGGCAATCTTTTCCATCGGGATGCCGAGGCTGCGGGCGTACGTTTCGATGAACGAACCACAACCCGAGGAGCAGGCCTCGTTCAGGATGATGCCGGTGACCACGCCGTCCTGGACGGAGATGGCCTTCATGTCCTGGCCACCGATGTCGAGGATAAAGCTTACGTCGGGGCAAATCTTCTGGGCGGCGTTTGCGTGGGCGACCGTTTCCACCGTATGGTAGTCGGCATGGACGGCCTTGGCGAAGAGCTGTTCACCGTAACCGGTAGTGCCTACGCCCAAAATATTGAGCTTTACGCCGTATTCTTCGTAGCGGTCGGCAAGTTCGTTCATGGCGCGCTTCAGCACGGCGAGCGGTTCACCGTCGTTACTGGCATAGAAGCCGTCGACCACGTTATCCTGCTCGTCGAGGAGCACGAACTTGGTGGTGGTGGAACCGGCGTCGATACCGAGGTACACGTTGAGTTCGGTACCGGAGGCAGGCTGCGGGTAGTGGTTGTCGGCCATCTTGTGTTCTTCGAGGAACATCTTGTATTCGGCATCGTTCTTGAAGAAGAGGTCGGCGGCAGCCTTGGCCTTGTTTTCGGCCTGGCGGATTTCATTAAAGTGTACAAGGGCGTCCAGGGAGCCTTCCATGCGGTATTGGCATTCCTGGTCGGCGAACATGGATCCGAGCGAAAGGGCTGCACCCATGGCGACGAGCACTTCGGAGTGTTCCGGCACAATGGCCTGCTCGTCGGAGATGCCCAGACGTTCCTTGAAGGCGCGTACGAGAGTCGGGTTAAATGTGAGCGGTCCGCCTTCGAAAATCACGGGCGGCTTGATTTCCATACCCTGGGCAAGGCCACCGATGGTCTGCTTGGCGATGGCGTGGAAGCTCGAAAGGGCGATGTCTTCCTTGGCGATGCCGTTGTTGAGCATCGGCTGGATGTCCGTTTTGGCGAACACGCCGCAACGGCCCGAAATTTCATAGACCTTCTGGCCGCGCTTGGCAAAGCCTTCGAAGGCTTCGGTCTTGATGCGCAGGAGTTCGGCCACCTGGTCGATAAAGGCTCCCGTTCCGCCGGCACAAACGCCGTTCATGCGCATGTCAGAGGCGATGAGTTTGCCTGTGGTGCGGTCTTTTTCGAAGAAAACGACCTTTGCATCCTGGCCGCCGAGTTCGATGGCGACCCTGGATTCGGGGTAGGTGGCGCGAACGGCGAGGGCGTTAGCGACGACTTCTTGTACAAAGAAAGCGTGTGTGGCCTCGGCGAAGGGCTGGCCGCCGCTACCGCAGAAGGCAACCCTGAAATTCTTGTCTGGGAAAAGCCCATGGGCTTCACGCAGCACCTCGAAAACTTTTTGCGCCTGCATGGCGTTGTGGCGCTGGTACGTGTAATGCAAAAGCTTGTTGGTCTCTGGATCGACAACCGCAATCTTCACGGTGGTGGAACCAACGTCCACGCCGACCCATAAATCGTTCTTCATATTGCTCATAGTGGGCGAAAAGATAGAAAAAACGGGGTGGGGCTAATAGGCAAACGGGGCCGTTAAATGCCCAAATTCGTAAAAAAAAGGATAAAATTTTTTTCTTGACATCTGCACAGGCGATTGTTATTTTTTAAAGACCAAATAAACAAACCTTTTTGAAGGAGAATTCTATGAAAAAATTAGCCGTACTTGCGATGGCACTTGGTTTTGTCTGTGTTCCTTCGTTCGCCCAGTACGACGACGATGATTACGGTGAGACCCCCGCCGCAACCGAAGACGACAGCTATTCTACAGAGGAATCCACCCAGGCTGAACCCGCCGAAGAAAGCGAGCCCGCCGCTCCTGCCACGGAAAAGTCTTCTGATGATTCCGACTACAAGAAAATCCGTTTGGGCGGCCATATCGGCGTCGGCGTGGGCGGTCTTGGCGACCTTACCGCTGTTGGCGGTTATGTGGGCGGATCCCTCCGTTACTACATCAACCAGCAGTTTGCTGTCGCTCCCGAAGTGAACTTCATCTTCCGCTATTTCTATGAAACTAGCGAACGCACTCCCCTTGGCAATGGTTACGAATACGAATTCGAACAGGGCATCTCGCAGATCCTCATGGACGTGCCCGTGCTCGCCCGCTACGAACCGCTTTCTTTCCTCTACGTGGAAGGCGGTCTCCGTCTCGCGTTCGCCCTTGCCGACATGTACTCGGCGCAGTACAATTACTATGATACCTACGGCAATGAGACTGACTCCTACGCAAGCGATCTTGTCGCCGCAGAAGACATTGAAACCAGCAGTGTTTATGTATCGCTTGTACTCGGTGTTGGTGCGCAGTTCCACCAGGGTGGCAACGACATGAACGTCGGTCTCCGCTTCATGTACGACTTCAACGGCGTAAGCGATGCTGTTAAAGACAAGCCGAGCGCTTGGAACATCCAGCTTTCGATGACCTACCTCCTCTAGTATAGGTCCCGTTGAACGGCAAGTCTGCCCGGCTTTTAGCCGGGCTTCTTGTTTTTTAGCGGGCTTCTTTTTTATATTTCGCTCCGATGAACTACCTAGCACTAGATTACGGAGAGCATCGTGTCGGAGTGGCTTTTGCCGATTCCGAGCTGCGCATGGCTTTTTCTCGCGAGACGATTGACCAGAAGACGACCAACTTATTTGTCCGCCTGGATGAACTCGTGAAGATTAACAAGATTGATGCTTTTGTTGTGGGAATGCCTTACCATCCGGATGGGCGTACCGATGGCAAGAACGTGGTCGTGGAAAAATTTGTCGAAGACTTGAAATTGCGTTTTCCGGGCATTCCCGTATATACGCAGGACGAATCGTATTCAAGCGTTCAGGCTCAGGAAAAAACATCGTACTTTAGCAAGAAGAAAAAGCAAAAAAATAAGGCGGTTATCGACCAGTTGGCCGCCGCCATCATTCTCCAGCGTTGGTTAGACGAGAACGTCTAGCGTTCCTGTTAGCTTTTTCCCTTATCCTTCTTTGTTCGTTTAACATAATCCAGGAACTTCTCTTTATCGGCCGCTTTGCGGATAGGCTCGGCTTCCTTTTCGTACAAGGATGAAAAATCGTTCCAGAAATCAGATTGTTGTTCGTAAAGAAGCTTTAGAACGTTATATAAGTCGAACGCTATAGGTGTTTTTTCCCCACGTTCCCACTTTCCGATGGTGGTTCTTGAAACGCCGGAGTTTTTACCGATGTAATCCTGTGAAAGGTTCAGCTGCGCTCGCCGTGCTAGGATAATTTGCGCGAGGGCTTTGTCGAATGCTCGTTCTTCATCAGTTTTTCGTTTCATGGATGGTAATTTTAAGGAATTACACCCACAATTTGTGATACCATATGTTATCCATTTTCTGTAAATATTGTAAAAATTTTATTACGCGCGACTAGATTGGCATTAAATCTTTTAAGTCGCTTTTTTTCTTGATACAATTATTAAAGGTGGCGTATTTAATTATTTTTGCGGTTAAAAACAGGAGTTTTTATGTCTGTACAAGTGATGGTTAATGGTATTCCGGGCAACATGGGCCGCATCGTGGCCGAAACATGCGTGGCCCGCGGTTTGGAACTGGTCCCGTATTCTTTGACGGGCGAGATTATCGTGGAAAACGAATCCGAAGTGGCCGGGAAGACCATCCAGCTTTTGAAGCCCTCTAACCGTGAAGAACGCATTGGTGAAGTGCTTGCGAAGTACCCGAATTTGATTTGCATCGACTACACGCACCCGATGGCCGTAAACGATAACGCCGCCTTCTACGTGAAGCACAAGATTCCCTTCGTGATGGGCACTACCGGCGGTGACCGCGAAGCGCTTGCAAAGCTCGTTGCCGATGCAAACCACCCGAGCGTGATTGCCCCGAATATGGCAAAGCAGATTGTCGCTTTCCAGATGATGATTGAATTTTTGGCCAAGGAATTCCCGACGGCGTTCAACGGCTACAAGCTTTCCGTGGTCGAAAGCCACCAGAAGACCAAGGCCGACACGAGCGGTACGGCGAAGGCCGTGGTGGGCGACTTCCAGAAGATGGGCTTTGACTTCTCTGTCGACGATATCGAGAAGGTGCGTAACGAGAAGGAACAGATGGAACGCATGCATGTGCCCGAGGAATACCTCGGCGGTCACGCCTTCCACACTTACAGCCTCGACAGCGCTGACGGCACCGTGCATTTCGAGTTCCAGCACAACGTGTGCGGTCGCAAGATTTACGCCGAAGGTACCGTGGATGCGGTAAACTTCCTCGCTTGCCACATTGCAAACGGAACCGCAAGACCCTTCAACATGATGGACGTGCTCCGTTCCGGAAAGATGAGGTAAATGCGCTCCTATATCCTACGCCGCCTGCTTTTGATGATCCCGACTCTCATCGGGATTTCTCTGGTATGCTTTATTCTCATCCAGATGTTGCCGGGCGGCCCCGTGGAGGAAATGATTTCACGCGCGCAGCAGGCTGCGGCCATGAAGGGCGGGGTTGATGCCTCCAAGGCGCTCTCGCCCGACCAGATAGCCCAAATCCAGGCGTACTTCGGTTTTGACCAGCCCGCCTGGAAGCGCTATTTGACCTGGCTCTGGAACGTGTTGCACCTCGACCTGGGTTCTAGCTACACCTACGGTCTCCCGGTCTGGGATGTCATTGTGAGCCGCTTCCCGATATCGCTTTTCTTCGGTATCACGTCGTTCTTCTTGAGTTACCTTATTTGCATTCCGCTTGGCCTCTGGAAGGCGGTGCATCACGGGAGCAAACTCGATTCGCTCAGCTCGGGTATCATTTTCTCGGGCTACGTGATGCCGGGCTATGCGTTAGGTATCTTGCTCATCATTTTCCTTGCGGGCGGTTCGTACCTAGATATTTTCCCGCTGGGAGGCCTTACGAGCGACGACTTCGAGGATTTTAGTTTGTTCGGTAAAATTGCGGACTTGGGGCACCACCTGGTGCTGCCTATCTTCTGTTACATGATAGGGGAGTTCGCTTTCCTTACGTTCCTGATGAAAAACTCCGCGCTGGAAGAACTGGGCAAGGACTACATGCGCACGGCTCTCGCGAAGGGCATGAGTTTTAACCAAGCGCTAGTGCGCCATGCGCTCCGTAACGCGCTTATTCCGATTGCCACCCGCCTTTCCGAAATCTGCACGCTGATGTTTGCCGGCGCGCTCCTGATTGAAAAGGTCTTCGATATCGACGGCATGGGCCTATTGTATTACAATTCCATGGTGAATCGTGACTACAACGTGGTCATGGGAATCATCTTCTTGAGTAGCCTCATGGCGATGGTGGGCCGCCTATTTAGCGATATTCTCTATACGCTCGTGGATCCGCGCATCAAGTTCTCGTAGTAGTCATTAGCCGTTAGTTGTTGGTTATCAGAAATTGTAAAGCACCTATGGTGCTTTTTTTTATAAAAAAGTTCTCTTTTTTCTCGCCTTTCGTCCCTTGTCTTTATTATATTACCTAGTATGAATAACGAATCCCTGCAAATTTCTCCTGTTATTAAAGGTTATCTGCTTTCCCGCGGCTATACCGAGAATTTTACCGTTTCCCCGATTGCGGGTGCGGGCTCGGGACGCCAGTATTTCCGTATTTCCGAAGAGAAGCGTTCCTGCGTTTTGCAGGTCTGTGCCGAGGTCAACGATGATTTCCGCCATTTCGTGGATTATTCCAAGACTTTCCGCAACTACGGATTACCGGTGCCGCAGGTCTTCGCTGTCGACGAGACGGCGTGCCAGGTACTTCAGGAAGATTTGGGCAAGCGTAACCTCCTGGACGAAGTCGCTCCCGTGAACGAGGGCGTACGTTCGGGCAACGAGAGGATTCTCTACCCGACGGTCATTGACGCGCTTGTCAAGTGGCAGGAAGCCAGCCAGGCCATTTTCAGTTCGCATACCGAACTCTGGATTCGTCGCTTTGATTTTGCCGCCCTCAAGTGGGAAACGGATTACTTTACGGACAATTTCTTGAAGGGTTATTGCGGCCTGAAGGAAATTCCGCAGAGCGTCAAGAATTTCTTCTCGCTGCTTGCGGTTTCTGTAGATGCACAGCCCAAGCTGCTCATGCACCGTGACTTCCAGAGCCAGAATATCATGGTCCGCCCGAATTCCGAAATCGCCTTCGTGGATTTCCAGGGAGCACGTCGCGGGTCTGCGTTCTACGATATCGCTAGCCTCCTTTGGGACCCGTACGTGAGCCTGCCGGTATCGATGGTGAAGGACTTCTTCGAATACTGGCGCATGCAGAACAAGCGCGTGCAGGCCTACACCAAGGAAGATGCCTGGGAAAGCTTTATCCATGCGAGTTTGCAGCGCGTGATGCAGGCACTCGGAGCATATTGCTTCCTCAGCAAGGTGAAGGGCATCCAGAAATTCGAACAGTACATTGAACCGGGCAAGCGCCAGCTCAAGGCTTTGCTTGCAGAGTTCAGCTTGATTGTCAAGGCGACCGAACCGGAAGCCATCGAATTTATTGAGAAGGCTTTGGTCTAGTTTTTATCCTGATTCGTTGAATGGCTCCTGTTTATTCGAAGTTTTATCCTGCAGCCGAGGCCTTTAACCGAGCGCTCGGTTTTGCGTATGACGCTCTTGTACATGCGGGTATCCCTTTTGATGCCAATGCCACATGGAAATCCCTCTCTGAACGCGTTTCGCAGGGAATCTACATGGGCGAGGGCCTGCTTTTACCGCACACCCGCATAGCAGGGCTTCCGCAGCCCTTGATGGCTTTTGCCGTTTGCCCGGCTGGTTTTACGGGAATCGAGATTCGCAATAACGAAAAGGCTCAGTTCCTGTGCGTTCTGCTTTCGCCGGCGGAATCGGCGACTGCGCATACGCAGGTTATTGCAGGAATGGCAAAACTGTTGCTGAACCCGGAATGGAAAAAGAAAGCCCTCGCCGTGAAGTGCGACGAGGACGTAAAACTTCTTTTTTAAGCCCGTTTGATTTTTACCACTGCAGGGAGCCTGTTGCCGACGCCCTGTAGCCTTCGTAGTCTCCGAAGAAGCGAGTGTAACCTGCACGGAAGTTTATCCAGTGCCAGGGAGTAAGCCCGATTGTCGCACCGATTTCAGTGTAACGCTTGGTGGTTTCGTCGTTGAGGAAATTTTTGTCGGTAGCGTCAAAGGGGCCGTGAATATCCGAGATGTTTCCGCCGAATGCGGTGTCCTTTGCGACGCAGCTTGCAAACAGGGTAGCGTTGATGAATTTGTATGTAACGTTTAATTCGGTGTGGATTTCTTGGCTGTTCGGGCCGAGGTCGCTTCCTAGGCTCTGCGCGTAACTTGCATAGGTGTAGCCGCCACCCTTGTGGTGCGTGTAAATCCAGGGCTCGATGCGTGTGTATTCCGTGAACATGTCAAGCCTTACGGGGCCCACGTAAATGCTGTCGCGGGCAAAACCGATGGTTGCGGCCCACTTGTTGCCCCACCAGCTGTCATCGAACATGCTCGTAGGCGATTTCATGTCGTCCCAGAGGAGTTCTCCGTAGAATTCCCAGTGCGGGAGGGTGCGAACGCTCAAGTCGAATGCCATCGAGATGTTGTCTTGGTCGCCTTGCAGGTGTTCCTGGAATACGTAGGGGATAAACGGGATAACATAAGGCCATTCGAAATGGCGGTCTGCGCTATCTGCATCGGCATTGGGATTGGTGTTCGCCATTTCCGTGGTGGAACCGTACAGCGCAGTTTCAGAAAGGCCCACGGTTATGTTCTTGGGAAGGTGCAAATCAAGCCTGTGGGCATGCATGTACTTGGGCTTGTTCTTTACTTCGAAAAGCCTTGCCGCATACTGCGTATATTCGATGGGGCCAATCTCAAATTTGTAGCCGAAATAGGGTGTCGGTGCCGGTTCGGCGATGCGGCTCGAAGAATCTTGCCACGGGCGGTAGAAACTGTTTCCGCCGCGGAGAATTACGTGGTTCCTGCGTGCAGGGCCGAATTCGATATAGTCAAAGCCGGCGAGGAGCGTGAGCGGCTTGAGGGTGTAGTCCATCTTTGCGGTAAAGAGGTCCCATGTGCGCCTGTTCTCGCTTTGCTTGTTATAGGGGATGCCTTCGTTCGGGTTGTAGAAGTTATCGCTGATGTCTCGGTTGGTGTAGTCGGTGCTCACCTTGACAAATGCATCGAAATGGAGCGATTGCGTAAAGTACCCGTCAAGGAATAGCCGGACAGACATGGCGTTGTCGTAATGTGTCGGCGCGTTTGTGAGGTTCGTAATGGCGAGGGAATCCACGAGTTGCCCGCGGACGTTTACGAGGTAGTGCCGCGCGGAATCCTTGAACGCGAGGTGCGTTACAGTGGGGTCGCCGCTAGGGGTTGCGGCGAAACCTGCGGTGGCAAAAAGGGTTGTGGCAAGGGCCAGGAAGGTGGCCTTGCATGTAGTGGACATCTTGAAAAATTTCATGGGCGTTACCATAGAGCAGCCTTCATCAGGGTAAAATGGTGCTTGACATAAGCGCGGGCCTGCTTGCCGCCCGGGCAGAAACTGCGGGGGAGGCTTGCCGCGATGCGGACAAGGCTCCGCATGAACCTAAATGATTTCGAAAGAAGGAATCCGCGGAATCCGAAATGCTTCTTGAATACGTACAGTTGCGCGCGGTCGTGCTGCAGGGCGCGTCTCGTGTTGCTCTGGGCGGAACCTCCACCCAGGTGGGTCAGCGTTACGTCGCCGGCGACGTAGAATCTTGTGCCGAGACGGCGCGCGCGAAGGGCGAGGTCTGCATCTTCGTAGTACATGAAGATTTTTTCGTCGAAAAGCGTGCCGCCCGGATTTTCTTTGCAGAGGGCATCGTAGAGGTCTTTCCCGAACATCCAGCATACCGCCGAGGTCCAGTGGACTTCGGCGAGGCTGCCCTGTGCCGTTTGCGTGGGAGTCCCCTGCAGGATTTTTGCGGCGGAGGCTTCGTTCCGGAAGGCGTTCTTGAAAAATGCGATACTCCCGATTCCCTCGGGCCCGAGCCCTGCGAAATAGTTGGGCTGCTCGCTCCCGTCCGGATTCTTGACGGTGGGCGCTACGACGGCGAACTTGCCGCCTTCATCCTGAGAGAGAATTTGCGCTTTTTCCCAGGCGCTGCGCAGTTGCGGAATTGTCTCAGGCTGTAGCCTTGTGTCGTTATTCAATAGACAGATGGAATCGAATGATTCGCCGTTTGCCATCAGGCCCTTGAGAGCGAAGTTGTTGGCTGCACCGAACCCGAGGTTTTTGGGGCTTGCGTACAGGTGTACTGCCGGGAATTCCCTGCGGATGTTTTCGGGTGTGCCGTCAGTGCTCGCATTGTCGGCGACGGCCACGACAAAATGCACGGAATCGCTCAGTTGCGCCGCCAGGTCATTCAGGCAGTTCCGGGTCATTTCCCAGCCGTTGAAGGTCACGAGGACTATGGCAGTTCTTTTGCTCATGATTTCTTCCAGATTCTTTTTGCGAGCGGAAGCCCGACGGCGGTAAAGAGAACTTTCTTGATTAGGGCGCATGCCGGAACGCTTTCGAAAAGGACCTTCCTGTTGGCGAAAATCCACGGGATTTCAAATGGCATGAAACCGTGGCTCATGCGCTTTTGCGAAAGGGAGAGCAGGTGCTTCGTGAAAACGATTTCGTCGGGCGAGAGCGAGAGTCGATCGCTGTTGGCGATAATCATCTGTAGCCAGCGGGCCTGTATTTCGAGGGTCTTGCTCATTGCCGGCGCGGGCTTGCCGCCCACGGCATTCGATTCGTGCAGGCGGTACTGCACGACGGCATCGTCAATCGCCTTGATTCCGCCGTTCCTCTCGGCAATCATCGCAACCCAGCGGTCGTGAACGGTCACGTCTTTTGGAATGGGGAGGATCTTGTCGAGAAGTTCCGCCTTGAAGAGCGAAAGGCAACCGGTGACATTATTGATGCCCGCGATTTGGGCCTTGAGCGGAATCGATTTCTGGATGAGCGCTTCTTTACGCCAGGAACTGCGGATGATTTTCCCGTCCTTGTCGATGACTTCGGCATCTCCGAATACAAGGGCACTTTCGCCGATGAGAGATTCGAGTTTCTCGAGCTTGTCTTTTTTCCAAACGTCGTCCTGGTCGGCGAGTGCAATCAGGTCGCCTGGCTGAGCGTATTGCCTTGCCTGTTCAAGCCCGGTGGCAAAGGCCTTGCGGTGCCCGCCGTTCTGTTCTTGCCTGAAAATCTCGAGCGGGAGTTTTCCCTTGAAGGATTCGAGTATCTCGACGCTGGTATCCTGCGAGGCGTCGTCGATGGCGATGACCTTGTCTGCGGGGCGGCTCTGGCCTACAAGCGACTGGAGCATTTCTTTCAGGAAACGCTCTCCGTTGTAAGTAGCGAGGACGATGCAGATGCGGCTCATTTCAGGCTCCCCTCGGCAAAAAGCTTTTCAAAGATACGGGAAACGTTTCGCTTGAAGTCGTCATCGGTACGGTCGAGGAAAAGGCGATTCTTTAAATCCTGGAATTCGGCCTCGTTCCAGTTCTCGGCGTAGTGCAGGATTTTTTCGGCGGCATCGCCAGCGGAGCCTTCCTTGAAGAGCATCCAAGGGGGCAGGATGTAGTCTTCGGTGTACTCGGCGTCGGCGACAAGCACGGGGCACCCGCACTGGAGCGCTTCGAACAATACGATTGGTCCGCTTTCGAAATGCGACGGAATGAGGAGCAGGTCGATGTCGCCGAGTAGTTTTTCCTGGACTTTTTCCGAAGGCATCCAGCCCGTGAATTTGACAAGATTCTCGACGCCCTTGTCCTTGAGCTTTTGGCGCAAGGCATTTTCGTCCGGGCCTTCGCCGATAACCATGAAGCGCACGTCGGCTTTCTGTTCCTGGAGCAGGCGGGCGATTTCGGGCAAGATGTCGTGCCCCTTCTGTTCGAAGAATATGCGCCCGACGATGGCGATGTTCAGGGAAGCCTGCGGCTTTCTAGGCGGTGCCGAGATATCCCATGCAAGCGGGTTCAATAGCGTTTCGACATCGCTTTTTACGAACCGTGCCATAAGGCGTTTCTGGTATGGCGAATTTACAATCCAGCGGTCTACCTTGCTGTAGATTCTATTGGCGAGGATATCGCGTATCCATCCCAGGTTTGCATGAGTTTCCTTCTGGGTGAAGGCGAGCGGGAGGTAGGATACCGTAGGGATGCCCAGCCGTTTTGCTGCCCACAGTCCGGGCAGGCAGCGCTCAATGTTGCCGGGGCAGAGCACCAGGTTCTGGACGCCGTTCTTTTTGAACAGTTCTTCGGCCTTCTGTGTCTTTCCGCCGAATCGGTCCCGGATAATCGGGAAGGGTGTTTCGGAATGGTAGGGGAGCCTAACCTGCTTTACGCTTTCGGGGAGGAATCCTGCAAACTTTTTGCACGAATAGAAGAACGTGACGTCGCTTGTTTCGGCAACGATGGAGGCAATCCTTGCAGAAAGGATTTCTTGGCCGCCCCATTCGGGAGCGTCGCTGTAGAAACTAATGGATTTCTTGCAGGTAGAAGACATCAATTGTAATATAGAAAGTTGCTATATTCTAGACGATGGCGAAAGAAAAAAAGGTCCTTTTTGTCTGCGACAAGAACGAACGCACGAGTTTTGGTCGGTTGACCATGAACTTGCTAAGCGCTGTGTGTGGCTCTTTTGATGCACACGTGCTTTGGCTCAAGACGCCGAAGTTTTTCCCTGGTGATTGTACGGCAAAAAAATCTGCTTCGGAATCAGTTGTTGATGCCCGTGGGTTTGTTGTGCACGAGATCTGGGCCGACTCGCTTTATTCGGGATTTTTCTCCTTACGTTCCCCCTTCAAGAAGGTTCTTCGCGAACTATCGCCGGATATAGTCTTCTTCATCAGGCCGGAGCTGGGGTTCTTAGTGCCTATTGCGAAAAAGGTGTGCCCGTCATCAAAGACGGTGATGTTTGTTCATGACACCTTCGCGGAGACGCTATACCCTCATAGTGTCAAGTTCAAGCTCCTGAATGTGTTCTACATCCGTCCGACAGTTCAGGCAGATTCGTTTGTTTACAATTCGGAATGGACACGCTCTGAAGCCGCCAAGTTCTTTGGGCCGAAAATGTCAAATGCACCTGGTGCGGTAATCGGGTGCCCGATAGATTCAGGGCTGTTCAAGAGGCCTGCAACGCCTGTGAGTGCCGATATGAAGGCTCAGTTCCGACGCAAGCATGGTATGCGCAATTTTTACGGGATGTGCTTGAATGTGAGTCTCGATGAACCGCGGAAAAATATCGATACATATTTCGAAATGGCTCGCCTTCGCCCCGATGTGGCCTTTGTTCGCGTGGGTAAGTTCTCGGACCGCCTGCGCGCGATAGTGAACGAGAAGAAACTGTATAACGTCTTTCACTTTACGGAATTTTCTGCAAGCGAACTGGTGGAATTTTACCTCCATGCCGACTTGATGGTTTACCCGAGCTTTTTGGAAGGTTTCGGGCTTCCGCCTATCGAGGCAATCGCCTGTGGAACGCCTGCAGTGGGCGCAAAGGCTTCGGCGGTCGAGGAAAACCTGGAAGGCGTATGCCCGCTTATCGAAAAGGCTGACGACGCCCCTGCTTATGCGGCGGTTCTCGATCGCGTGCTTGCCGGTGAAAACGTCGTTGACGATGCTGCTGCGCAGGCCCTGCTTGCCCGTTGTTCAATGGAAAACTTTACGGCGCGAGTCGTAGGTTTCTTGGAACAGTTCTGCTAAATCCCCGCTAGCCGAGGTCTTTTAGAAAGTTCTTTTCGAGCTTGCTTAGGAGAATGGCCTTGTTGCGCTTTTCTTCAAGTTCTTTTCTGCGTTTCCAAAGAGCTTTCAGTATACCGAAGTGCCGTAAAAGGAATCCGCGATTTTCCCATAAGCCGAGGGACTTGAAAAGCGCGAATGCGAAACTGTCGAGTGATTCCTGGTCGATGTAAAGGGTATCGTCGATGGGCTCGGGTGCATTTGCGACAAGGTAGGGTAGCGAGAACATCTTGCCGCCGGCATGGAGCATCCGTAGGGCATAGTCAATAGCCTGCGCCTTGCCGGATAGGCTTGTGTCCATTGCGCCAGTTCGTTGGACTATACGCCTGGAATAGGCGCTTATCAGCGGGTGCGGGGCTGCGACGAATCGCATTTTGGCATTTTCGTCGAGCATGCTGAGCCCCTTGCGGGCATCGAGCCGGAACCCGGAATGGAACGAATTGTCTTTTGTGCAGTGAATCCTCGGAGCAAACGCATCGACCATCGGGAAACTCGAAATGCTTTCGGCGAGGTCGTTCAGGAATTGCCGGTCAACTTTTATGCTTCTGTGGGCAAAGACAATCCATTCGGCTTCACTGTCTGTAAGGCTTGCGTTTAAGTCTTTCCCGTAGAACCATCCGAGAGCGTCGTCGGTAAATGGTGGGGTGAAAGGAGGATTGTCCTGGGTCTGATCTTCTATGGAATCCCACACGAGGACATCGAACTGTCGCATTACAGACCTATGCGAAGACCGATACGGTGTTCTACCCCGAGACCTTGTGCGAGGTACGAGAAGGCGTAATCGATGGCAAACAACTTGCTGTTGTAGCCGAGGCCGGCGCTCAACATGCGTGCAAACTGAGATTCATCGGGGCGGCTATTGGCCGAAATGAGCTGCTTGAAATCGCGTGTGATGTCGAGCCATGCGCGCGTAAAGCCTGCACGGATAAAGAAACTTTGTCCGAGTGCATATTCACCTGCGAGCGCGAACCTGGATTCTGCATAGCGCGGGAAATCGCTTTCGGTCATGATGGTGAGTCGCGGAAGGATGACGGGCCTGTAGTAGAGCGAAACGCCGAGCATCTGCGACATCGGGTAGTAATCGTCTTCGCCGTCGTCGATGTAGTCGCGCAGGAGCATGCCGAAATCCCTGGCCACGATGGCAAAACCGAAAATTTTGCTGCTCGATTGCCAGGTGATGCCCCAGTCAAATGCTGCGCCCATTGCGGTGCGGTCGCCTTTGTCGTCGGCGAGTTGTTCTGCTGCGAATTTGACGGTAGCGCCCACGTTGATGTGGGTCATCGCGTACGAAACTGTTGCCGTGGCAAGCTGGCTTAAGGGGTTGTATTCCTTGCCGGTCGGGTATCCGTATTCGTCGTATCCGTCTAATGAACCGTAGTCAAGCCAGTTGTACGAAATCTGGTACAGGAAATTCCGGTAGCTCGATGTGTACGAAATTGATCCTTGGTTTTCAGCCATTGCGCCAGTTTGCCAGTGGATTTCGCCAATGCGTTTTGTTCCGTCTGGCAATCGGAGTGCGCCCGGGTTCAACTGCACGATAGTCGGGTCGGTTGAGGGAAATGCCGATGCTGCTTTTTCGAGGGCGGCGTTGCGCGGGCTGTCGAAAGTGCTCATGAATGAGAAGACTTCTTTGCCTTGGTCATTCTGCGAAAAGTATGCACTTGCGCACGTAGGGAGCAACAGACTCCATAACGCAAGCATCAAAACTCTTCTTTTAAAGTTCATGTGGTAAATTTACAAAAAAACGAAAAAAAAGACCGCTAACCTTTACAAAAAAATGAAATTTTCGTATATTTGGTTCGCTCGGGCTATTAGCTCAGTTGGTAGAGCAACGCCCTTTTAAGGCGTGGGTCGAAGGTTCGAGCCCTTCATAGCTCAGTGAAAATCCGGTTCCGAATTCTCGGGGCCGGATTTTTCTTTTACTTGATATTCCTATTTACTCTCGTGCTTGCTCATGCAGTGGAGGCTTCCACCTTCTTCGATGACGGTACGGCAGTCAAGTCCGATGATGAACCTGTCGGGGTACACGCTTTCGAAATATTTCTGGGCGACGGAGTCGTTCTTGCATTTGTATTTCGGGTAAATTAACCCGCCGTTCACGTAGATGAAGTTCATGTAGCTTGCCGGGAGAATCTGGCCGTCGTCAAGTTTCCTCTGTGGGGGGAGCGCTAATGTGTCGACGGTGAAGTTCTTTCCGTAAAACGCCTTGAGCCAGGTCTCGATGAGGAATTTTGCTTCCGAGAGGACTTTCGCGTTTTTCGACTTCATGTTGGAATCCCAGGCCATGACGAGCCTGTTCTTGGATACGAATCGCGCGACGTTGTCGATGTGCCCGTCCGTGTGGTCGCCGTTCAGGCCGTGGGGGAGGATGAGCAGGCTCTTGAGGCCGAGCGTTTCGCAAATCGACTTGATGACCTTGGAAAGGTCTTCCTGCTTGTTGCGGTTCTTGCCCACGAGGCAATCGAGCGTAGTAATTCCGAGTCCGTCACCGTTCACTTCAATGGCGCCGCCTTCGAAAATGTAGGGAATCTTTTTCCCTTCTTCGTAGCCGATGGCTTTTGCGATGCGGGCAGGGATCTGGTTGTCGTTTTTCCACGGAGGGAACTTTGCGCCCCAGGCGTTGAAAACGGCTTCGGAAACGACGGTCTTGCGCCCTTTTTTCACGAAGAACGGGCCGTAGTCGCGAATCCAGATGTCGTCGGTCTTGATGACGGGGAAATTAACCGGGAAGGATGTGCCTTCGAGGGATTTTCTCTCATCGACCGTCAAGAAGTTCTTGCTCGGGATAAGGACGTTCACCGTCTGGAAATCGCTAATGGTGCGGATGAGATCGATGTAGAACTTGCGGATTTTGATACCGCGTTCCCCAGACCAGTTTTGCGCATTGTGCGGGAAGGAAAGCCATGTCGCCTTCTGGTCTTCCCATTCTGCCGGGTAGCGGATTGTTGCTAAAGCCATGTTAGTCGCCCCAGATTTTGAGGATGTCTTGGTACAGGTCTATACGGCGGTCGCGGAAATGCGGCCACCAGCGGCGGTTTTCTTCGGTCTCGGCGAGGTCGAGTTCGACGGTGGAAACTCCGAGGAATTCAGGGGAGCATTTTTCGAGAATGTAGCCGTCGGGTGCAGCGGCGAAACTCGTGCCCCAGAACGTGAGGTGGCCTTCGGTGCCGCCACGGTTTGCCGCAATCACGAAGGTGCGGTTCGCAATGGCGTGGCCGCGCATGACGGTCATCCAGCTGTCCTGCTGGCGCGGGTAGATTTCCTTGGGCTCAGAATCCATCCAGCCAATGGCGGTGGGGTAGATGAGCACGTCTGCGCCCTTGAGGCTCATGATGCGGGCGGCTTCCGGGAACCACTGGTCCCAGCAGATGAGCACGCCGAGGGTGCCTGCGGAAGTCTTGATGGGCTCGAAACCCGTATCGCCCGGGATGAAGTAGTACTTCTCGTAGAAGGCGGGATCGTCGGGAATGTGGCTCTTGCGGTAGAGGCCGGCAATGCTGCCGTCGCGCTCGAACACGAAGGCGGAATTGTGGTAGATGCCGCGGGCGCGCTTCTCGAAGAAGGGGAACACCACGACGGCGTTCAGTTCCTTTGCGATGGACTGCCACTGGCCCACAATCGGGTGGTCCTTTTCGATGGCGAGGTCAAAGAAGTCCGCGTTCTCCTCGAACGGGAAGTACGGCGTGTGGAAGAGTTCCGGCAGAACCACCAGGTCGTAGCCCTTGCCCTTGAGGGCGCGGGCCTGTTCCACGTACCAGGCGTTATTCGAATCGAAATCGCCTGTCCATTTGCCTTGCAGCGTGGCTACTTTAATCTTGCTCATAAGTCATCCCCGCGATTGTATTTGTCATCCCCGCGCAGGCGGGGATCTAATTACTCCTTGAAAAACTCCTTGGCCTTGGCGACAACGTCTTCCACCTTGACCATGGAGAATTCCTTTTCGTTACGGAACTTCCATTCGACTTCGCCGTTCGCAAGTCCCTTCTTGCCGATGGCGATGCGCACCGGAGAACCCCACAGATCGGCGTCCTTGAACTTCACGCCCGGACGTTCGTCGCGGTCGTCTACGAGCACGTCGATACCGGCGGCTTCGAGTTCCTTCTCGAACTTTTCGGCGAGTTCCATAAGTTCGGCTTCCTTGCCGATGGGGACGATTTCCACCTGGAACGGAGCGATGGACTTGGGCCAAATCGGTCCGAAGTCATCGTGGCTGTTTTCCACGACAGAAGCCATCAAGCGGCCCACGCCGATGCCGTAGCAGCCCATGATAGCCGGAGCGGTCGTCTTTTCAGCGGTGAGGTACTTGGCGCCCATGGATTCAGAGAACTTGGTGCCCAGCTTGAAGATGTTACCCATTTCGATGCCGCGCGTCTCGGTAAGGAGTTCGCCGCAGCAGGGGCACTTGCAGACTTCGGAAGCTTCGGCGATGTCGGCCACTTCGAACTTCGGGAAGTCGCGCTTCGGGTTGCAATGCTTGAAGTGGAAGCCTTCTTCGTTTGCGCCCGTGACGAGGTCGAAGGAATCAGCGATAGCTTCATCGACGATGATGCGCGTGTCGTGAGAACCGATCGGGGAAGCAAAGCCCGGGACCATGCCGCAAGCCTGGATGAGGCTGTCTTCGGCCGGGTAGAGTTCCTTGGCCTTCAAGAGGTTGTGGAGCTTGATTTCGGAAACGTCGAGGTTGCCCGGAACCACGACCGTGATGAGCTTGCCTTCGAAGTCGAAGAACACGCACTTGGCGGTCGATTCAGCCGGAACGTTCAGGAACTTGGTGATTTCTTCGATGCTTTCGCTGTTCGGCGTGGCGACCTTTTCGAGGGCTGCGTTTTCGTCACCCTTGAACGGCACGCGCTGGAACTTGGCGATTTCGCGGTTGGCCTGGTAGCCGCACTTCTTACAAAGGATCAGGTAGTCTTCGCCGTTCGGAGTGTCGAGCATGAATTCGTGAGCGACCTTACCGCCCATGATACCCGTATCGCTCTGCACCACCACCGGTTCAATGCCCACGCGACGGTAGATGCGGAGGTAGGCGTCGTATTCTTCCTGGTAGTGACGGTCGAGGTCTTCCTGGCTGGTGTGGAAACTGTAGGCGTCCTTCATCAGGAATTCGCGGACGCGGATAAGGCCGC
Organism: Fibrobacter sp.; assembly: GCA_045131085.1. Classification (GTDB taxonomy): domain Bacteria; phylum Fibrobacterota; class Fibrobacteria; order Fibrobacterales; family Fibrobacteraceae; genus Fibrobacter. The sequence continues at coordinate 19,180 of JBGUQN010000009.1, read as the reverse complement.
CGCGGGCACGGGCTTCGTCGCGGTACTTGGTCTTGAACTGGTAGAGCATCACCGGCAGCTGCTTGTAGCTGTTGAGCACGTAGCGCACGAGGTCGGTCATGGCTTCTTCGTGCGTCATGGCGAGCACCATGTTGTGATTGTTGCGGTCCTTGAAGCGGAGCAGCTCTTCGCCAATGGCCTGGTAACGGCCGGATTCGCTCCAGAGTTCAGCGGTCTGCACCACCGGCAGGTCCACTTCGCTACCGCCAATCTTGTTCATTTCTTCGCGGATGATGTTCGTAATCTTCTGGATCACGCGGAAGCCCATCGGCATCATGGAGTAGATACCGGTAGAGACGGGCTTGATGTAGCCGCCGCGCATCAGGAAGATGTGGCTGGGCATAGTGGCATCGCTCGGCGTTTCGCGGAGCGTGACGTAAAAATACTTGGAGAGTTTCATTGTTTTTGCCTTTTGAAATTTTACGGGGGTAAATTTAACTTTTTTGGGGTCTGCTGTCATAGGGAAAAGACCCTTTTTTTCTATCTTTGCATTGTTCAAAATTTCAAGTGACTAGGTCACAGGATTAGATTAACATGGCAATGCAAGACATGAATGACCAGGTGCAGGCTCGTTTGGCGAAGCTTGCGAAGTTCAAGGAAATGGGCATTGAGGCCTATCCGCACAAGTTCAACCGCACGCACGATTCCAAGATGCTCAAGGAAAACAAGGAAGCCCTGATGGCATCGGGCGAAGAAGTCGCCTTCGCGGGCCGTGTGGTCCGCTTCAACCGCAAGGGAAAGATGTGCTTCATGCACCTGAAGGACCGCTATGGCCGCCTGCAGGTGGTTTGCGCCCGCGACGAGGTGGGCGAGGAGAACTATGAAGTCGTCAAGATGACCGACCTCGGTGACTTTATCGGCGTGAACGGTTTCATGTTCGAAACGCAGACGGGCGAGTACTCCGTGCACGTGAAGAAGGTGACAATGCTCAGTAAGGCCGTGCGCCCGCTTCCGGTCGCGAAGGAAAAAGTGGACGAAAACGGCAACAAGGTCGTTTTCAACGAGTTTGCCGACGTGGACACCCGTTACCGCCAGCGTTACATCGACATGGCCCTGAACGACGACGTGAAGGAAGTCTTCATCAAGCGCAGCAAGATTATGCAGGCTATCCGCGAATACCTGATCGAGAAGGGCTTTATCGAGGTCGAGACCCCGACGCTCCAGCCGATTTACGGTGGCGCGAACGCCCGCCCGTTCACCACGCACCACAACGCCTGCGACATGACGCTCTACCTGCGTGTGGCTCCGGAACTCTACCTCAAGCGCTGCATCGTGGGCGGCATGGAAAAGGTTTTCGAGTTCTCCAAGAACTTCCGTAACGAAGGCATGGACCGCACGCACAGCCCGGAATTCACCGGCCTCGAGTTCTACGAAGCCTACGCCGACTACAACGACATGATGGTCCACTTCGAGAACATCTACGAACGTGCCTGCATTGCGGCGAACGGCACTACCAAGATTGACTACCAGGGCAAGGAAATCGACTTCAAGGCCCCGTGGCCCCGCTACAGCATGATTGAGGCTATCGAGAAGTTCGGCGGCCTCAAGGTGAACGAGATGAGCGACGACGACATCAAGAACAAGATGGAAGAACTCGGCGGCCACCTCGACGGCGAATTCAGCCGCGGCCGCGGGATTCTCGAACTGTTCGAGCTCACCGTGGAAGACAAGCTCATCCAGCCGACGTTCATCAAGGACATGCCGACTGAGAGCACCCCGCTCTGCAAGAAGCACCGCACCATCGAAGGGCTCATCGAACAGTTCGAGCCGTACGCTAACGGATGGGAACTGGGCAACGCCTATACCGAACTTAACGACCCCATCCGTCAGCGTGAGCTCCTGGAAGACCAGGTGCGCCGCGGCCGCGGTGGCGAAGGCGAAACGCACCCGATGGACGAAAACTTCATGCACGCGATCGAAAGTGGCCTGCCGCCTACGGGTGGCGTGGGCTTCGGCATCGACCGCATGGTCATGCTCCTCACGAATCAGCAGACCATCCGCGATGTGCAGCTGTTCCCGCTCATGAAACCGGAGACCTGCTAACTGATGAACAAGCTGGAATGGCTAATCGCCTGGCGTTACCTGGGGGCTCAGCGCAAGAGTCTCTTCGTCTCGCTTATCGGCATCTTCAGTATGCTTGGCGTGAGTATCGGCGTTTTTGCGCTGGTGGTGGCGCTTGCTGCGGTGAACGGCTTCGAGGAAGAAGTGACTGCCCAGATGATAGGGAAGGACGCACACCTCGAGATTATGTCCTACAACGGCGAGCCCATCGCGAGCTACGACAGCCTTACCCGCGAGGCCAAGTTCCGCGATTCGAACATCGTGGCCTCGTCCCCGTTCATCATCTACAAGGTGGGCATCAGCTCCAAGAAGGTGAACGACGGTATCGTGATTTACGGTATCGACCCTGCGACGGCGAAGGAAGTGACCGATATCTACAAGTACATCAAGTGGGGCGAGTATTCCGTCGATAGTCTCGAAGACCTGACGGGCAAGGTCCGTCCGGGAATTATCCTCGGCTCGGGGCTTGCGAACCGCCTCCGTGTGGTGGTGGGCGACAAGCTTGTGCTGCAGCTGTTCCAGAGCCCGGACGAGGCACTCGGCTCGGGTCCCAAGATGATGATGTGCGTGGTGAGCGGCATCTTCGAAACGGGTACTTACGAGTACGACGGAAACCTGGCATATATTGGCCTTTCCGAAATGCAGAAGCTCCTCGGGATGGGCGATGCCGTGACGGGCATCCAGTTCCGCATCAAGGACCACTGGAAGGCGGGCGAGGCGGCCTACGACATGAGCCAGTGGCTTACCTACCCGTACTACTCGATGGACTGGAAGGCGAAGAACATCACGCTCCTCAAGTGGATGAACTACGAGAAGTTCATCGTGGCGGCGGTCATCTGCCTCATCATCCTCGTGGCTGCGTTCAACATCATCAGCTCCCTCATTATGGTCGTCATCGACAAGACGAAGGAAATCGGCATTCTGCGTAGCATGGGCTTCAGCAAGGCGGGCATCATGCGCGTGTTTATGCTCATGGGCAGCTTTATCGGCGTGGGCGGAACGATTGTGGGCGGGACCATCGGTCTCGTGCTCTGCAAGTTGCAGGAGGCCTACCACTTCATCACGCTCCCGGGCGATGTCTACGTGATTCCGTATTTCCCGATTTCTGTGCACCTGATCGATGTCGTTCTTATTTTCGTTATTGGCATTGCGCTTTGCGTGCTGGCGACGCTGTTGCCGGCCTGGAAGGCGAGCAGGCTTGACCCCGTAGGAGCGATTAGACATGAGTAGGGTTGGTATGAAAAAAATCAAGATGTCGCGAGGGTGCGTAGCAACCGTAGCAATCTTTGGTTTTCTTTTTCTTACTGCATGTGGTGACGACGACCGTGATTTTGCAACCCGGCCCTCGGGCGATTCGTCTTCCAGCGTGTGTGAAGATTGCGATGATGCGTCTTCTTCTAGTGGGAAAGAGATTTCAACGAACTCTTCGAGTTCTTGCGATGGCAAGTCAAGTAGCAGTTCCGTAAAATTGAGTAGCAGCAAGGACGAGGAAAAAACCTCTTCCAGCGTCAAGGAAGAATCCTCCTCTTCCGTCATTCCAGCTCTCGACCCAGAATCCAGCAGCAGCCAGAAGGTTGAGTCTTCGAGCAGCAAGGCCCCTGAGCCAGTCGAGGGGTCCTGCAGCAGTTCGGAATATAAAAGGGAGTCGTGCAATGTTGAAAAGGACGAAAACTGCATTAAGGATGACCGTGACGGCCAGACCTACAAGACCGTGACCATCGGCACGCAGATGTGGATGGCCGAAAACCTCAACTACGAAACGGCAAGCAGCTTTTGCTACGGCGATGATGCCAGCAACTGCGCCAAGTCCGGCCGTCTTTATACCTGGGCGGCAGCAATTGACTCGGTTGCGCTTTACGATGGTGGCAACGGCGTGGATTGCGGTTACGGCAAGAGCTGTACACTGCCAGACAAGGTGCAGGGCATTTGCCCCGAGGGCTGGCATTTGCCTACCAATGCCGAATGGAACACCCTGTTCACTGCTGTTGGCGGAAAATCGGTCGCAGGTACAAAACTCAAGTCCACGTCTAGCTGGAATAGTAGCGGCAATGGCGCAGATGCCTTCTCGTTTTCGGCTTTGCCTGCTGGCCACAGGTACGACAATGCGACTTACAGCGGCGAGGGCTACTATGCATACTTCTGGAGTTCTTCTGAGGTCAATAGCGACGTTGCCTACTACATGTTTTTGTACTATGATTACGACGATGCTTACCTAAGCCGCAAGAACAAGGGCTACGGGTATTCGGTTCGTTGTCTAAAGGACTAGAAAAAATGGAACTACCCTAAATGGTAAAAAAAAACTCGTGTTTTTGCTTTTGTAAATGCATAATATCTAGTTTTTCTGCATTTATAGGTGCAAAATATTGACTTTTTGGTAAAAATAGGGTATATTTGGGGCATGAACGGCAAAATTTCCAGAATTCTTGCAGACGATATATCGCAGAACTTCTTCAAGGGGAAGGTCATCGTTGTCTATGGTCCGAGGCAAAGCGGCAAGACGACGCTTGCCAGGGAGATTTTTCGGCAAATGTCTGTCGAACCCGTGCTTTTGAACGGAGACGACGACCTTGATGTCCATTATTTCGATACGGTGACGGCGAACCGCTGGACTCAGTTGATGGGCGCAAGGAAGGTCGTTTTTGTAGACGAAGGGCAAAAAATTCAGAATCTTGGACGTGCGGTAAAGTTGCTTGTGGATTCGCGCGACGATGTTCAAGTTGTTGTCACGGGATCCAGTTCGTTCTCTTTGGCTAATTCCATAGAGGAGCCTTTGACGGGGCGCAAGTTTGAATACAGATTATTTCCGTTATGTTATTCGGAACTGGAGAAAAATTTCGGTTTTTTGGAAGAGTCCAAAAAGTTGGAACTGCGCCTTGTTTTTGGGTGCTATCCTGAAGTTGTCGTGAACGAAGCGGACATGAAGCAGACTCTCAAGTTGCTTGCTGAAAGTTACCTTTATCGGGACATGATGCAATACGAAGGTATTCGTAAGCCAGCCGTTCTAGAGAAACTGTTAAGGGCGCTAGCCTTGCAGGTTGGCAGCGAAGTTTCGCCTAACGAATTGTCGGGGCTTCTTGGAGTATCGCGAACGCTTGTGGAATCTTATCTGAAAATTTTGGAGCAGGCTTTTATCGTTTTTCCGTTGTCGTCTTATTCAAGTAATTTGCGAAACGAAATTAAGAAAGGTGTCAAGTTCTATTTCTGGGACAACGGAATTCGCAACGCCGTTTTGAATGACTTTACCCCCATCCCCCAACGGAACGATGTCGGTGCACTTTGGGAAAACTATGTCATTAGCGAAAGGATGAAAAAGAACGCCTACAAGCGGGCTGACGGTCTACCGTATTTTTGGCGGACGACCGACCAGATGGAAGTGGACTATCTGGAAGTTCTGGGTTCGAAAATCAAGGCGTTCGAATTCAAATGGAACAGCAAGAAACGGAGCCGCGTGACCAAGGCGTTCACCAACCGCTACCCCGACGCGGAAGTGGAAACAATAACGCCTGAAAATTACGCAGAATGGCTCTCATAATAAAAATGTATATTTTAACTGCATAGCGTATGGCCGATAAACTTTTACAAACTATAGACCTCAGGCGCGTCTTCTCCGAGACGGGCGAACAGCTCGAGATTTTGAAGGGTGTGAACTTTTCGATGGAAGAGGGCGAACTCGTGGCGCTCACGGGTTCCTCCGGTTCGGGCAAGTCTACGTTCCTGAACCTCGTGGGCATGCTCGACACGCCGACCTCGGGCGAAATTCTTTTCAAGGGCAAGGCGCTCTCGAAGTTCAATAGCGACGAGCGCGACGCGTACCACCGCTTCAAGGTTGGGTTCGTGTTCCAGTTCCATCACTTGCTCAGCGAGTTTACCGCCATCGAGAACGTGTGCGTTCCGGGCCGCATTGCGGGCAAGTCCGAAAAGGAATGTCGCGAACGTGGCGAGATGCTCCTGGAAACGGTCGGGCTCAAGGACCGCCTCAAGCACTTGCCGCGTGAACTCAGTGGCGGTGAACGCCAGCGCATTGCGATTGCGCGTGCGCTCATGAACCACCCGGACTTGGTGCTTGCCGACGAACCGAGCGGCAACCTGGACGAGGCGAACTCCGCGAAACTGAACGAACTCTTCGGCGAATTGAACGAAAAGTTTAACCAGGCTTTCCTGATTGTCACGCACGACGAAAAATTGGCTAGTTTTGCAAAACGCCGCGTGGTAATGCACAACGGCTTGATTCAGGATATCGGATAGGAGGTCTTATATGGCTGACAACAACGGTATTTTCTCTGCAAAGGCGAAGGCCGTACTTCAGGCGGCCCGCATGGCGGCCCGCAATCTCGGCAGCGACTGCGTCTCTACGGAGCACCTGCTCCTGGGGCTTGTCCGCGAGGATTCCGGTTTTGCCATCGAAACTCTCAAGGCTCTTAAGATAAACATTGTTGACCTGAGCGAAGATATCCAGCGCTCGCTGTCTTCGAACGGCGGGCTCATGACCATCGGCGGTAACCCGCGCGATGGTCTGTTGCAGTTTACGGTCCGCGCGAAGGCGGTGCTTTTCAATGCCGCAAAGATTGCGAAGGAAGAAGGCGACCAGTACATTGGCCCCGAACACTTGATGCTTGCAATTCTGCAGCAGGTCGATTCCCCGGCGGTCGGAATTCTCTCTACGTACAACATCACGTACGAGAACTTCGAGCAGATGCTTGACCAACTCAAGCATAACAGCGACGAGAACATGCCGCAGGACGTTCCGGAAGACCCGCAGCGCCCTGCCCAGGGCCAGCGCGAGATGCGCAGCGGCTCCAAGTCCAAGACCCCTATTCTCGACCATTTTGGCCGCGACCTCACGGCGATGGCTCGTGCCGGCAAACTCGACCCGATTATCGGGCGCGAATCCGAAATCGAGCGCCTCATCCAGATTCTCTGCCGCCGCAAGAAGAACAACCCGGCGCTCATCGGCGAACCGGGCGTGGGCAAGACGGCCATTATCGAAGGCCTTGCGCAGAAGATCGTGCAGAAGAAGATTCCTGACTTGCTTGTGAACAAGCGCGTCGTGACGCTCGACGTGGCGGCGATGGTTGCGGGTACCAAGTATCGCGGCCAGTTTGAGGAACGCATGAAGGGCCTCATCATGGAACTCCAGCGCGTGAGCAATTCCGTGATCCTCTTCATCGACGAACTCCACACCATCGTGGGTGCGGGCGGTGCCGAAGGCAGCCTCGATGCGAGCAACATTTTCAAGCCGGCCCTTGCACGTGGCGAACTGCAGTGCATCGGTGCGACGACGATTGACGAATACCGCAAGTACATCGAGAAGGATGCTGCTCTTGAACGCCGCTTCCAGACGATTCTCGTGAACCCGCCCAACTCGGAAGATTCCATCCAGATTCTTGAGGGTCTGCGCCCGAAGTACGAGCAGCACCACAAGGTGCACTACACGCCCGATGCCATCCGTGCCGCGGTGACGCTTGCCGAACGCTATATCAGCGAGCGCTTCTTGCCGGACAAGGCCATCGACGTGCTCGACGAGACGGGCGCGCGCGTGAAACTCAATTCCATCAAGGTCCCGCAGGACCTGCTCGACATGGAAGCGGAACTGCCCGACGTGCTCCAGAAAAAGCAGGACGCTGTCGCGAACCAGGATTACGAGAATGCGGCCAAGTACCGCGCCCGCGAGGAAGAACTCCAGACCGCCATTGCCGAACGCAAAAAACAGTTGCAGGGCGAAGGCGAAACGATTCCGGTTGTGGACGAGAGCGACATTCGCGACTGCATCAGCAAGATGACGGGCATCCCGGTGAGCCGCCTTGGCGGCGAAGAGGCGCAGAAACTCCTCCACCTGGGCGAAGAAATCAAACAGCGCGTGATTGGCCAGGACCAGGCAGTCGATGCGATTGTCAAGTCCATCCGCCGTACGCGTGCGGGTATCCGCAGCAGCAAGCGCCCGATGGGCAGTTTCCTCTTCCTCGGGCCTACCGGCGTGGGCAAGACCGAACTTGCGAAGGTGTTGAGCCTTACGCTCTTCGGTAGCGAGGATTCCATGATCCGCATCGACATGAGCGAATACATGGAAAAGCATAGCGTTTCCCGCCTTATCGGCGCTCCTCCGGGATACGTCGGTTTTGAGGAAGGTGGCGGACAGCTCACCGAGAAGGTGCGCAAGCATCCGTACTCCGTGGTGCTCCTCGACGAAATCGAGAAGGCCCATCCGGACATCTACAACATCTTGTTGCAGATTCTCGACGACGGCATCCTTACGGATAGTTACGGCCGCAAGATCAACTTCAAGAACACCATCATCATCATGACGAGTAACGCCGGTGCCCGCGAAGTGCGCCACAGCGGCGGCATGGGATTCACCAAGGAAGGGGAGACCGACGACTACGAGCGCATGGAAAACGCCATCCGCGAAGAAGTCAAGCGCGTGTTCTCTCCCGAATTCCTGAACCGCATCGACGAACAGATTGTGTTCCGTGCCTTGAGCAAGAAGGACCTCGTTTCCGTCGTGGATATCCAGATGGGGTTCCTCCAGAAGAACATTTCCGACCGCGGCATCCTGCTGGAAATCAGCCAGGAGGCGAAGGAATTTATCGTGAACAACAATTACGATTCCACCCTGGGGGCGCGACCCATCCGCCGTTCCATCCAGAATCTCGTGGAAGACGCAATTGCCGAAGGGCTCCTGCTCGGTACCCTCACGGACTTCTCCACGATAAGCATCGGTGTCGAAAACGGCAAGCTCAGTTTCAAGTGCGAGAAGATACAGTCGTAAAAATGCTATCTTTGACCGCGAAAAATTTCAACAATCAAACCCAAGAGGTTAACAATGGCTAAAATTCCTGCAGTCCTTATCTTTGGCGCTCCCGGTTCCGGCAAGGGTACCGTCGGTGCAAAGCTCGCTGCTACCACTTCCCTCAAGCACATTTCCACGGGCGACATCTTCCGTGGCATTGCTCCTTCCAGCGAATCCGGCAAGCTCCTCGCTTCTTACTCCAGCAAGGGCCTGCTCGTTCCGGACGAAGCCACTGTCGAAATTTTCGGCCGCTTCATCGAAGGCCTCGTAAACACGAACAAGGTCAACCCGGATAAGGACACCCTCCTCCTCGACGGTATTCCTCGCACGGTTGCCCAGGTCAAGCTCATCGAATCCGTTGTCGACGTGAAGCACATCTTCGTGCTCGACATCAAGGACGAGAAGACCATCGTGGCTCGCCTCCTGAACCGCGCCAAGATCGAAGGCCGCAAGGACGATGCCGACGAAGCCGTTATCAAGAACCGCCTCAAGGTGTACAAGGAATCCACCGCCAAGGTGCTCGGCAAGTACAGCAAGTCCATCATCAGCCGCATCAACGGCGACAACACCCCGGACGAAGTGTTCTGCGACACCCTCGCTGCCTACGTGAAGTTCTGCAAGTCCGCTTGCAAGAAGGCCCCCGCCAAGAAGGCCGCCTGCAAAAAGTGCTGCAAGAAGAAGTAATTCTTGCTTAACTAGGTAAAGTCTGTAGAAAGTCCCCGACTCAAACGAGTTGGGGATTTTTTTGTCATAATATGACATTGCAAGAAATTATATTTACTCGTAGACACTAAACCACAAACCCCGCCTTTTTATGCTTGTAGGCGTCAAGGAGTAAAAAATGCCAGAATTATGCCGTTTTTTAGGCATCGTTATCCAAATGTACTTCAACGATCACATGCCTCCACACTTCCACGCGATATATAATGACTTGGAAGGGGTCTTCGAATTATCTACATTTCAAATGCTGGAAGGCAATCTTCCGGCAAGGGTCAAGGGTCTCGTTGTTGAGTGGGCAACTCTTCATAAGCAGGATTTACTTGACAATTGGAATTCTTTGACGAACACCGGAGAATACAAGAAAATCGATCCACTGGTCTAGATTATGCTCCATGTGACTGATGCGAAATATGCTGGCGATTATAAGATATCCGTCGAATTCAATGACGGATGCCGTTTTATCGCTGATTTCGAATGCGTCATCAAGTCGGACAGCCGACCCATCGTACAGCAACTTGCAGACATCGATGCCTTTAAGGATTTCACGCTGCAAGCGTACACGATTACATGGTCTAACGGAGTCGATTTCGCCCCGGAATTCATCAAGAGCCTTAAGAAAACCGAACTAAGTCCTGTATAACATTCGCGTGTCTTTTAGGGAAAAGCTTCCCCCCTTGGGTATATTTTTCTATCTTTGTGCCCATGAAAGTTTTTTTATATGACACCACCCTCCGCGACGGTAACCAAGACCGTAAGATAAGCCTTTCTCTCGCCGATAAGTTGCAGATTGCGCGAATTCTTGACCATTTCGGTTTTGACTACATCGAAGGGGGCTGGCCCAATCCGAGCAACCCGACCGACGAGGAATTCTTCCAGAAGATCAAGGAAGTCAAGCTGAAGCACGCGAAGATCGCTGCTTTCGGTTCTACGCGCCGTCCGAAGGTGCTCCCCGAGAAGGACCCGCTGCTGCAGGCGCTCGTGAAGTCGGGCGCTCCGGTCAAGACGATTTTTGGTAAGAGCTGGGATTTGCACGTCACCGACGTCATCCGCACGACGCTTGAAGAGAACCTCGACATGATCGAGTCTTCCATTGACTACCTCAAGGACCATTCCGAAGAGGTGATTTACGATGCGGAACATTTCTTTGACGGCTACAAGGCGAACCCGCAGTACGCTCTCGAGACGCTGAAGGCTGCGGAACGCGGCCGTGCGGACTTTATCGTGCTTTGCGACACGAACGGCGGCACGATGCCGTGGGAACTCGAGAAGATCGTGAAGGACGTGAAGAAGGTCGTTTCTACGCCTATCGGCATCCACGTGCATAACGACGCGGGCCTGGGCGTGTGCAACAGCCTGTTTGCCGTGAAGAGCGGCGCTACGATGGTGCAGGGCGTGGTGAACGGTTACGGTGAGCGTTGCGGAAACGCGAACCTCACGACTATCGCTGCCGACCTCCATTTCAAGATGGGCGCGAAGTTCTTCGCCGCGAAAAAGATTGCAAGGCTCCGCCAGCTGAGCAGCAACGTGGACCAGATCGTGAACCTGCCGAGCGACGTGCATGCCCCGTACGTGGGCGATGCGGCCTTTGCCCACAAGGGCGGCGCCCATATCGATGGCGTCATGAAGGTCAGCCGCAGTTTCGAACATATCGACCCGCATGAAGTCGGCAACGACCGCGTGTTTGTCACGAGCGACCAGGCGGGCGGTTCCCTCGTTGTGGAAAAGCTCAAGGCCATCAAGCCGGGCATCGACAAGAAGGACCCGGTGGTGGGCAAGCTGCTCACGCTCATCAAGGAACGCGAGAACGCCGGCTGGCATTTCGACAGCGCCGAGGCGAGCTTCAAGCTGCTCGTGTACCGCCACTTGGGCATGGTGCAGGAACCGTTCAAGGTTTTGAACTACCGCGTTATCGAAGACAAGACCCCGCAGGGCGTGTCTGTTTCTCAGGCTACGGTCAAGCTCCAGATTGGCGACAAGATCAGCCATCAGGTGAGCGAAGGCGACGGCCCGGTGAACGCTCTCGATGCGGCCCTCCGCAAGGCCTTGCTCCCGTTCTTCCCGAACATGGCGAAGGTAAAACTCGACGACTACAAGGTGCGCGTGCTCGGTTCCAAGGTGGCCTCCGACGCTACGGTGCGCGTGTGGACCACATTCGGCGACGAGAAGGGCTACTGGAATGTGGTCGGCGTCTCGAGCAACATCATCGAGGCTAGCTGGATGGCGTTCGTCGACGGCCTGACCTACAAGATTCTCGTGGATAACAAGGTTATCGAGAGTGCGTACAAGCATATCGACGTGAAGCCGGTTGCCGCGAAGGCCGCTCCGGTTAAGGAAGAAGTTGCTCCTGAGAAGGCTCAGAAGCTGAGCGCCCGCAAGGTGAGGAACCTCGCCGATATCACGAGACGTAAAAGATGAATGTATCGTCATTCCGGGCTTGACCCGGAATCTAGATAGCGGATCGAGTCCGCTATGACGTTATACCTTTAACAATGGAGTTATCAATCATGATTATTACGAAAGTCACTCCGAAGTCTGCTGAAATTGAACGCATTTGCGGGCGAGAAGTCGCCCCGAGCAGGGAAATTCACGACAAGGTGATGCAGATCCTTGCCGACATCAAGAAGGGCGGCATCGCGAAGGCGACCGAATACGCCCAGAAGTTTGACGGCCTCACGGGCAAGAACCTCCGCGTGCCGGCTTCCGCCATCGCGAAGTCTGCCGCCAAGTGCCCGAAGGAACTGCAGAAGGCCCTGAAGCAGGCCATCAAGAACGTGCGCGACTTCCACAAGAACCAGATGGAAGAATCCTGGCTCATGCAGGGTGCTGACGGCGTCGTTCTCGGCCAGCGCATTCGCCCGATGAAGCGCGTGGGTCTCTACGTGCCGGGTGGTGCGGGCATTTACCCGAGCACCGTCATCATGAACTCGGTCCCGGCTCTCGTTGCCGGCGTGGAAGACATCGTGGTCGTGACTCCCATCAAGGGCGAAATCAACCGCGCTGTGGCGTTCGTGCTTCAGGAACTCGGCATTACCGAAGTTTACCACATCGGTGGCGCTCAGGCGATTGGCCTGCTTGCTTACGGTGCTAAGGATGCGAAGGGCAAGACCGTCGTGGAACGCGTCGACAAGATTGTGGGCCCGGGCAACGTGTTTGCTGCCATCGCCAAGAAGGAAGTCTTCGGCGTCGTGGACATCGACATGGTGGCGGGTCCCTCCGAAGTGCTCGTGATGGCCGACAACACCTGCGATCCGGACTTCGTGGCTGCAGACCTTTTGAGCCAGGCGGAACACGGTTCCGGCTTCGAGGCTGCCATCTGCATTACCGACAACATGGAAACCGCCCAGATGATTAGCGCCTGCGTGGATATCCAAGTCGAAAATTCTCCGAAGCGCGAACTCCTCGAGAAGGTGCTCGGCAACTTCGGCCGCATCCTTTTGGTGAAGGACTGGTTCGACGGCGTTGAAATCGCAAATCGCATCGCTCCGGAACACCTCGAAGTGATGACCAGCGAAGCAGAATCCATGGCAGCCCAGATCGAAAACGCGGGTGCCGTGTTTATCGGCCCGTGGTCCTCTGAGCCGGTGGGCGACTACTTTGCGGGCCCCAACCACGTGCTGCCTACCAACGGCACGGGTCGCTTCTTCAGCCCGCTCGGCGTGTACGACTTCCTCAAGCGCATGAGCATTATCCGCTACAGCGAGAAGGCCATCAAGAAGAACGCGAAGGCCATTGCCGCCGTCGCGAACGAAGAAGGCTTTATCCACCACGCTGCCGCGGTGCTGAAGCGCCTCTAATCTAGCGAAACAATTTCAAAAATGCTCCTCGTCTGAGGAGCATTTTTTTATATAAACTAATGTGTTTTGCGCGCGGTTATCACCCGAAACGACGAACGAGCGGCTATCTCTGTGAGCCACAAGCGACTCATATTAATGAGTCGTGGTGGCGAGAGCGAGCGCATGCCGGAGTAATTTAATACCTAAGCGTAGCGCGAGCGGCTATCGTAAAGGGTATTCCTTGTAGTCCTGCACGCCGAATTCCTGCTTCAAGTAGTCCCAGCGCACCAGGCGGTTCTTCCAGAAGTACTTGCGGTACAGGCGACGCGCCACACGGCTTGTTAGTTCGTACGGAATCGTGTGGTGGTCATCGGCAACGCTTTCCATCGAGATGCGGAAGTCGAGTTCCCCGTTCACCACGTCGACGGTTTCGCCGACCTGCACGTCGGGGATGTGGCTCACGTCGACCATCGTCGCGTCCATGCACACACGCCCGAGAATGGGACAAATCTGGTTCCTGATCATCACGAAACCCTTGTTGTATTCACCGCGCAGGTAACCGTCGCCGTAACCGATGGCGATTGTTGCAATGCGTGTGGATTGCTGGGCCATCCAGTAACCGCCGTAGCTTACCGTTTCGCCGGGTTTCACGTCGTGAATGTGGCGGATGGTGCTCTTGATTTTCATGACGGGCTTGATGGGCCACGGAGAAGGCGCTGCACCCATGCAGTTGTAGCCGTAGAGGGCGAGGCCCGGGCGTACCATGTCGAAATGGCTCTCGGGGTGCGTGAGCGTGCCTGCGGAACTGCTGCAGTGGCAGATTTCAGGGCGGAGGCCTTCGGCTTCGAGCACGTCGACCAGTCGCGTAAAGCGCTGGATCTGAATTTCCGTCTTGGGGTTCCCCGGCATGTCGGCTGTGGCGAGGTGCGTGAACATGCCTTCGAAGTGCAAGTTCTTGAGGCTTAAGGCTGCGCGAATGTTGTTGAAGTCTTCGGCGTCAAAGCCGTAACGGTTCATGCCGGTATCGATGGCGAGATGCGCCTTACAGGTCGTTCCCGTTTCGCGCAGGAACTGGTCAAAGCTCATTGCCGTGCGGATATCAGTAATGGCGGCGGTGAGTTGGAATTCAACGAAGTAGGCAAAGTCAGCCGGAGTGCAGGGCCCGAGTACGAGGATAGGCAGGTCCATGCCGTACTGGCGGAGCAGCATGCCTTCGCTAATGTGGGCAACTCCCAGGTAATCGGCACCGCCGAACTTGGCGGCAAAGGAGCAGGCGAGGCTCCCGTGCCCGTAGGAGTCGGCCTTCACCGGCAAGAGGATCTTCGTGTTCGCCGGAATCTGGCTGCGGATAAATTGAATGTTGTTGCAGAGGGCGTCCAGGTTGATTTCAATCCAGTTCGGGCGTGCGATCTTGTTCAAGTCGGGAGGGGTTGATAAAAGCTTCATAGTGAGTAAAATATAACAAACGGCCGTGTCCGTAGCCCGTAAATACTGCGTTTATGCGGGTCTGCACCCCTAAAATTTGCGCAAAAGTAAACAAAAAGTGCGTCTAATATGGAATAGATTTATTTGGGCTATGTTTTTGTAAAGTTCCGCGCCGTCGCAAAAAGCTCAAATCGCCGCCAATCCCAGCAATGGCGGGCTTTTCGCAAATACGCCCGAGTTTACAATTTTCTCGATGAATTTTTGTTTACGCATAAGAGCGTTCACGGTGTTTTTGTTCGTTGTATTTTATGGGTGTAAACGATGTTGAACTTCATTCAAGAAGAAGGTGTTTGGATAAAGTAACAGACTACATATAAATTAACTTTTTTATTTTTGTCGTCTTGATTCTCTGACATTTCCGGTTCTGAACAGGCGGCTTTCCTCGCTGAAAGCCCGTTCTCCCGTTCATACTTGTGTAAAAAAGTTCCGCCATGGAACTGGTGTACCACTATTACCCCCATAAACAAACAATAATCTCCCTTTGCAAAAAGGGGAGGAGGATAAAATCATGAAACCGATCAAAAAACCACCAAAAGAAACCGATGCCCTCGTGGTATCGCTCATGCCGGATTCCGACGAGAGACTGAGAAACATTGCAGGCGTTTCTCTGCTCGTCGCGCTCGCCCTCAGTTTCTGGGCGACGACATACCAGGAGCTCATTGACGACGTCATCTTCGAAAAGACGGGGCCGGCGGAAATCGTGACGACTCTTGATATCACCAAAAAAATGGAGGAAAAAAAGCCACCGAAAGAAGAAAAGAAACAGGATAAGAAACCACCGAAACTCGATCGCAATGTAAGGCCGAGTGGAGGCGGCAAACCGAAAGGCGGTGGGAACCCTCATGCCCCGGAAACCCGCGGTGTTCTTAGGGAATTGACTGCGATGACCAAGTCGGTTACTGCTAGCGCATACGATCTGATGCAGCAAAAAGTCGTCAAGGATATCGACAAGATCCTTAAGAATACCAACGGTTTGCAGGTTACCGGGAAAACTACCATTGGCGATACGAGAAGGGGAGTCGTCAATGCGGGCTTTAACGAGGGTGTCGCTGCTGGGGGCAGCGGTGGCCTTGGAAGTGCCATGGGTAACCTTTTCGGAGGTTCTGGTGGCGCCATCAACACCAAGTCGATGAAGGGAAATATGAAGACTCCCAACGTTCGCGATATCGACATCGGCTCTGGCCCCGGTTCGCGTTCGGCTGCTGACATCATGAAGGTCGTACGCCAGAGGACTCCTGGGCTGCGCCACATATACAACAAGCATCTCAAGAAAAATCCTGGGTTCGAGGGCAAGGTGACGCTCAAGTTCACGATTGCTCCGGGCGGCGAAATAATCAGTATCGCCATCGTCTCGTCCACGACTGGGTACACTGCCTTTGATGACGATATCAGAAATATGGTCGGCAGTTGGACATTCAACAAGATTAAGTCGGGCAATACCACGGTGACCGTACCGTTTACATTCAGTGAGTAAGCCCACAAAAGCCTGCAAATGATACCATTCCGGTGGCTGTCCGCTGCCGGAATTCCTTTTTTGCCTTGTGGAATAGGCCTCCGCATTTGTGGATGTCGAAAAATTATATAGATTGTCTGAAACAAAAATTTCTGGTAGAGGTTAGGTTATGCTAAAAGCGAAACATGGACTTTCTTTTGTTGTTGTTGCGGCTGTTTCCTTTTTGTTGCTTGTCGCCTGCGGCGATGACGACAGCGATTTTGCGACTCGACCATCGGAAGGTTCGTCCTCCAGCGTCACACAGCAGTCGAGAAGTTCAGAAAAAGCAGAATCATCTTCTAGTAAGGGCACTGAGCCTGCCGAAGTGACGACCGGAACCATGACAGATTCCCGCGACGGCCAGACTTACAAGACGGTTACCATCGGCACTCAGACTTGGATGGCGGAGAACCTCAACTACGCATACACTGGTGTACCCTATAAAGTTTATAACTATACCTCTGATTCCACCAGTTGGTGCTACGAAGACGGGGAAAGCAACTGCGCCAAGTACGGACGCTTTTACACTTGGGCTGCAGCGATGGACAGCGTGGGAACATGGTCTACGAACGGCAAGGGCTGCGGCTATAAGAAGACATGCTCTCCGACTTATCCTGTTCGCGGTGTTTGCCCTGAGGGCTGGCACTTGCCAACAGAAGCGGAATTCGAAACTTTGTTCACTGCAGTCGGCGGTCAATCAACCGCAGGCAAGGTGCTCAAGTCCACATCCGGATGGAATGGTGGTGGCAATGGCTCGGATGCCTTCGCCTTCTCCGCGCTCCCTGCCGGCCACAGGGACTACTACGGGAATTACAACAGCGAGGGCGACTACGCGCGCTTCTGGAGTTCTACAGAGAGCAATAGCGACGACGCGTACAGCATGTACTTGTTCTATAGCGTCGGCGATGCGTGCCTGGACTACGACGGCAAGTTCACCGGGTTTTCTGTTCGTTGCCTCAAGGACTAGGGTTGGCGAGTACAGCGGTCGGCGAGCGCAGCGGCCCCTCTTCGTTTTTTTTTGAGCGGGTCCCTGTTCTTGCGTTTGTTTCTCCTTTTTGCTATATTCTCATGCGGAATAAAATGGAGAAATTAAAATGACAGATCCGCGTATTACAAAGCTTGCTGAAAACCTGATTAACAACGCGCTTGCCCTCAAGGCGGGCGAGAACATCCTTATCGAAACCACCGACACGCCCGACGAAGTTTCTACCGAGCTCATCAAGGCTGTCGAGAAGGTGGGCGGAAACGCCTTCGTGCGCAATTCCAAGAGCCGCGTGCGCCGCCAGATGCTCCTTTCTGCAAGCGAAGCCCAGATGAAGGTCGATGCCGAACTTGCCCTTGCCGAAATGAAGAAGATGCAGGCCTATATCGCCATCCGCGGTGCCGACAACTTCATGGAAAACTGCGACGTGAGCGACGAGAAGATGCTCATGTACCGCAAGATGACTAAGGAAACGCTCGACTACCGCGTGAACAAGACGCGCTGGTGTGTACTCCGCTGGCCGAACGCCTCCATGGCGCAGGGCGCGAAGATGAGTACCGAGGCGTTCGAGGACTTCTATTTCAAGGCTTGCTTGGCCGATTACCCCAAGATGGGCAAGGCGGCACAGAGCCTTATCGATCTCATGAACAAGACGGACAAGGTGCGCCTTGTTGCAAAGGATACCGACATCACGTTCAGCATCAAGGGAATCCCTGCGGTGCCTTGCTGCGGCAACATGAACATCCCGGATGGCGAAGTTTATACGGCACCGGTGCGCAACAGCATCAACGGCGTGATTCACTACAATACGCCCACGCTCTACGAGGGCAAGCAGTTCAGCAACATCCGCCTGGAATTCAAGGACGGGAAGATTGTGGACGCCACCTGCGAAACAGGCGACAACGCGCAGCTCAACGCCATTCTCGATACCGACGAGGGCGCGCGCTACGTGGGCGAGTTCGCCATCGGTTTCAACCCGTACGTGAACGCGCCGATGTGCGACATTCTCTTCGACGAGAAGATTGCCGGTTCCATCCACTTTACGCCGGGTATGTGTTACGAAGATGCCCCGAACGGCAACAATTCCGCCATCCACTGGGACCTAGTGCTCATCATGCGCCCGGAATACGGCGGCGGCGAAATCTGGTTCGACGACAAGCTCATCCGCAAGGACGGCCTGTTCGTGATTGACGAACTCAAGTGCCTGAATCCAGACCAGCTTGGGGAATGATGCTTCGCGCCATCTAAAAGAGCGTAAAAAAGCCGTCCTTTGCGGGACGGCTTCTTGATGCTTGTAATAGCGATGTGGTTATTCGTCATTCCCGCGAAGGCGGGAATCTTTGATTACACACCCTTGGCCAAAATTTGGACTCCTTCGGAGTCCGATGCTTTCGGCTCGGTCATGCCCATGCAAGCATGGGCGCGACTCTCGCCTTTACAGCATCTCGCCAATCTGCACGGCGTTGAGAGCAGCGCCCTTGCGGATCTGGTCACCGGTGAGCCACAGCGTGTTGCTGTTCTCGTCGGCGAGGTCCTTACGGATACGGCCAACGAACACGTTGTCCTTGCCGGCGCTTTCGAGCGGCATCGGGTACACATAGTTCTGCGGATCGTCCTTGAGGGTCACGCCCGGGGCGTTCTTGAGGGCGTTACGGATTTCTTCGACAGAAACCGGACGTTCCGTTTCGAACCACACGGATTCGGAGTGGGAACGCAGCGAGCTCACGCGCACGCAGGTGGCGCTGGTACGCACGTCGGAGTGCATAATCTTGCGCGTTTCGTTGAACATCTTCATTTCTTCCTTCGTGTAGTCGTTTTCCGTCATCTTGTCGATCTGCGGA
>JBGUQN010000008.1:0-5559 GCA_045131085.1 Fibrobacter sp. | reverse complement strand
GAGCTTGCACGGGTAAGCGCCGAGGCGCATGGTGCCGCCCTTTTCGGTGACGTTCTTCTGTTCGTCCATCAGGTCGATGACCGGGTGGGCGGTATTCTCGTCGAATTCCGTAGAGTTGGCGTCTTTCCAGCCGAGCACATCGCGGGCGAATTCAATCACGCAGCACTGCATGCCGAGGCAGATGCCGAGCAACGGGACCTTGTGTTCGCGGGCATACTTGATGGCCACGCACTTGCCGTTCACGCCGCGGCTGCCGAAACCGCCCGGAATCAGGATGCCGTCGGCGTTCTTGATCATGTTCGGATTTTTCTCGAGTTCTTCGGCCTCGATGCATTCCACCTTCACCTTGGCGTTGTGTTCCATGCCGGCGTGCTGCAGAGCCTCGTGCACGGACTTGTAGGCATCGCGGATGGCGATGTACTTGCCCACAAGCGCGATGGTGCATTCGTACTTGGGCTGGGTGGCCTTCTTGACGAGCTTGTCCCATTCGGAATGGATGATCGGGTGCACGCTCAGATGGAGCTGTTCAAGCACGCGGAGGTCGAGTTCCTGCTTGGAAAGTTCGCGCGGTACTGCGTAGACGGAATCCGTCACGTCCTTTTCTTCAATCACGCATTCGGGCTTCACGTTGCAGAAGAGGGCGAGCTTGTCGAGGTGATCCTGCGGAATCGTCATTTCGGTGCGGCACACGAGAATGTCGGGGAAGATACCGATGTTGCGGAGTTCAGCAACCGAGTGCTGCGAGGGCTTCGTCTTGAGTTCGCCTGCGGCCTTCAGGTAGGGCACCAGGACCAGGTGGACAAAGCAAGTGTTTTCCACACCGACTTCGAAGCGGAACTGTCTTGCCGCTTCCAAGAAGGGGAGGGATTCGATGTCGCCTGCCACACCGCCGATTTCACAGAGTACGATGTCGGCGCCGCTTTCGGCTGCGGAACGGAAGGCGTCCTTGATTTCGTTGGTGATGTGCGGAATCACCTGCACTGTGCCGCCGAGGTACTTGCCCGCGCGTTCCTTGGAAAGTACGGAAGAGTAGATGCGGCCTGAGGTGTAGCTCGATGCCTTGGAGCACTGCACGCCAGCGAAGCGTTCGTAGTGGCCCAGGTCAAGGTCGGTTTCGTAGCCGTCGTCGGTCACGAACACTTCGCCGTGCTGGTAGGGGCTCATGGTGCCCGGGTCCACGTTCAGGTACGGGTCGAGCTTCTGCATGAACACCTTGTAGCCGCGGCTTTTCAGGAGCAGTGCGAGCGATGCCGAGGTGATGCCCTTGCCGAGGGAACTGACCACGCCGCCGGTAATGAAGATGTACTTGGTCTGTTTTTTGGTGGTTGCCTTAGCCATTTATGCCTCCCCGGCGCCGGTCTTGCCTGATTTAAAATCGAGAATCATCTGCCTGAATTCGCCGAACAGGTAGTAAGAATCGTTCGGGCCCGGAGCGGATTCCGGGTGGTACTGCACGCTGAACGCAGGAAGTTCCTTGTGGCGGATGCCTTCGACCGTGTTGTCGTTCAGGTTGATGTGCGTGACTTCCACGTTCGTGGGGAGCGTAGATTCCTCGATAGCGTAGTTGTGGTTCTGGCTCGTGATTTCCACAGCGCCAGTCTTCAAATTCTTGACCGGATGGTTGCAGCCGTGATGGCCGAACTTGAGCTTGGAAACCTTTGCACCGAGCGCAAGACCGAGCAACTGGTTACCGAGGCAGATGCCCATCAGCGGGACCTTGCCCAAAAGCTGCTTGACGACTGCCGCGACTTGCGGGAGGCTGTTCGGGTCGGCAGGGCCGTTCGAGAGGAACACGCCGTCCGGATTCTTCGCCATCACCTGTTCGAACGTTGCGTTGATCGGGAGCACCGTCACCTTCATGTTCTGTTCGGCAAGGTTTCTCAGGATGTTCGTCTTGATACCGAAATCGAGCGCGACCACGTTCAGGTCGCCTTCGGTGCTGAATTCGTAACCGTTCGGGTCGGATACCTTGCTCGCGTAGTCCTGGCCGTCGAGGCCTTCCCAGGCTTTTGCCTTCGCAATCGCGTCGGCTTCGCTCATCTCTGTGCCGTCCACGTGCAGGTAGGCCTTCTGTGCGCCATGGTCACGCAGGTGAATCGTGAGGGCTCGCGTATCGACGCCCGCGATGCCCGGCTTCTTGTGGGCGAGCATGTAGTCGTGCAGGCTCTCTTCGCCAATTTCCTTGCTCACGTCGTCCAGCGAGTTCACGACGATGCCGTTCAAAAAGACGTCGCGCGATTCGGACTTCTCGAGGTTCGCGGCGTAAGCGCCGACTTCTGCCGTGGTGAACACCACGAACTGGCCCGCATAGGAGGGGTCCGTCAAAATCTGCTTGTAACCCGCCATGCCGGTGTTGAACACCGCTTCGCCGACGGTATCGGTTGCCTGCCCGAAGGCGTAGCCTCTAAAGACGGTTCCATCCGCCAATGCCAGAAACGCCTTCTTCTCGCGTTTCGCTTTCCAGTTGAATCTATCAGTCATATATCGCTCGCTATTAATTGAAAATCCGGGTAAAAATAAAGGCAAAAGCCAGAAGCTTTTGCCAAACGATTAAAAATGTTGAAAACGGGGGAAATAAAAATTTTGTGGAATCCGGGGAGAGTCGCCTGGTTCCGTTGCGAGATAGCTGCAACGGCTGCGCTCATGTAGGCCAAAATGGATTCCGATATTCTCATCGGAACCAAAATTTAACAATTGGAAAACCGCCTGGTAAGAGGTAAAAAAAGAAAAATTTTGCCGATTTTTGCCCGAAAACGCCGAATCTTTTACATTTTCTTTCTAAATTGTCAAACGTTTTACATAAAATGTAAAACGCCGATTTCCTATCTAAAACCCGATTTCCTTGATAGAGCCGTCAAATTGCCTGACGAAAACAATCAAAAAATTCTGGAACGGATATATATTTTGCATATGAACTATTATTTTGCAATTTTATTCGTAATCCTGGCAGGTATTTTCTCTGCCTGCAGCAATGACACTGGCTACTCTTCCGAACCTCCGGACGAAGCGACTATAAAGCGCGGCGCCGATGTGGAAGCCATGATGAAGGTGATGAGTTCGGAAGCGAGCGTGTGCTTCTTTGTCGAGAACGTGGGGGAACAGACCTGCCCCATACAAGGCGGCGTAAACGGCTTCTTTAATGGCTGGGAAGATAGACACCATGTCGATACGGTTGCCGTACGGACCTGGGTGACGGACATCTATTATGGGCCGTTCTTTAAAAATGATACGGAGTGCGAACATTCCGACATAAAATTCTACTGGGATGGCGAACTGGCCGAGGTGTCGCGCGACAATCCACGTGAACTCCCTCTAGTCAAGGTCCCCGAAACCATCTATACGGAGGAACACGTGCTCTCTGTCAAGATGGATTCTGCAAAGTGCGCGGGCATTTCTCATGATATCCGTTTTGTTCCCGGTACACCGTATTCCTCCTATATGATGGGCAAAGACGTAATGGGGAGGAGCGACGTGGATAACAGAAAATGCTCGGACTTCCTATATCAATCTCTCTACCCGTTTTTCCCTGTTATTGGGCAATACCTGACTTCGGCGGCGTATGGGGATAGCCTTCAGTCGGCGTGCTACCTGCACAAGGGCGCGGATTCCGTCAGGCTGAAGATTGAGTTTGAGAAC
This sequence comes from Fibrobacter sp., assembly GCA_045131085.1. Classification (GTDB taxonomy): domain Bacteria; phylum Fibrobacterota; class Fibrobacteria; order Fibrobacterales; family Fibrobacteraceae; genus Fibrobacter. The sequence continues at coordinate 1,923 of JBGUQN010000008.1, read as the reverse complement.
AAGGGCCTTTCATCGCTTAATGCACCTTCACGTGCGCATGCATATTTGAAGGCGGGTGACCTGAATGCATTCATGAAGATGGATACTGTGGCGACACTGAAGTGCGCGTTAGTTTATCAGGAAGGAATGGTCCCGGCACAGGTTGAAAACCTGGAGTACTCCGAAAAGGAGATTGTGTTCACGGAATGCCCCTGGCTTACGCTCGAAAGTGTATCCGTTGATGATTCGTTGCGCATTACGACGAGCGACCTTACGCCGCTATGGTTTTTCTATGGCTGGGTGAAGAACAACGGTACGTACACCTACTTTAAGTTGGAACCGAATACGCGGCCGAGCAGCGCCTACTCGCTGGAAGAAATCTGCGGTGAGGGCTGCATAGAGACATTTGACTCGATACAGGTTGTCGCTCATTTTAGAACCGCTCAGCCGATTGGCAGCGTTGAGGAAGATTCTGTTTTCCCGACGTACCTTGAGGTGCCGAGGGATACCGCCATTATCGACTCGATGATAAGGGCCTTTACGGACGACGAGGGCAATATCCTCCGGGCGTACAGGAGGCTCGATGCCAAGAGGGTTGCTAATCCGTTAAAAAACTAGAATGAAAATCCCTCGGATTTCTCCGAGGGATTTCTCTTTATGAGGTTAGGAGTGTGGAGTACTACTAGATGAAGAAGTTTAGTAGATGAACAGCATCTCGCGGTACTTCGGCAGAGGCCACTTCTCGTCGGGGATGACACTTTCGATCTTGTCGACGATGATGCGGAGGTTAGCCATTGCATCGAGGATCGCTTCGTGCTTGTCGCCGAGAGCAGATTCCATCTTGGCAACCGCTTCTTCGAGGCCCTTGAGCTTTTCGCCGAGTTCGCGGGCATAGCCGTCCACGGCGTAGAAGCCCTGGGTCTTGGCCATCTCGTTGGTCTTGAGGGCGTTGCTGTAGGCGCAGAGCACCTGCGGAAGCACCACGTTCTTCGCGATGTCGAAGGCAATCTTACCTTCGATATGGATTTTCTTGTGGTAGTCTTCCATGTTGACTTCGTAGCGGGAGTCGAGTTCGCGCTTGTTGAACACGCCGTACTTTTCGAACAGGGCCACATTTTCCTTCTTGGTGAGAGCCTGGAGGGCTTCCATGGTGGTGCGGATGTTCGGGAGGCCACGCTTGGCTGCTTCTTCGACCCATTCGTCGGTGTAGCCGTTGCCGTTGAAGATAACCTTCTTGTGTTCCTTCACGATCTTCTGCAACAGGTTCTGCAGTTCTTCGTGGAACTTGTCGGCCGGGACGTTCTGCATCTTGTCGGCGATGAGGTCGAAGGCTTCGGCCACAATCGTGTTGAGGATGACGTTCGGTTCGGAGCAGCTCTGGCTGGAACCCGGAGCGCGGAATTCGAACTTGTTGCCGGTGAAGGCGAACGGCGAAGTACGGTTACGGTCGGTAGCGTCGCGCGGAAGCGGCGGAAGCGTGTCGGAACCGAGCTTCATGACGCCAGCCTGCTTGCTGGACTTCGGATCGCCCTTTTCAAGCTGGTCGATGACATCGGCGAGCTGGTCGCCGAGGTACATGGAGATAATTGCCGGAGGAGCTTCGTTTGCACCGAGGCGGTGGTCGTTACCGGCACTTGCTACAGCCATGCGGAGCAAGTCGGCGTGGGTGTCGACAGCGTAGATGACAGCGCAGAGCGTGGTGAGGAAGATGGCGTTCTGGTGCGGGTCCTTGCCCGGGTTCAACAGGTTCACCTTGCCGTAGTTCACGGACCAGTTGTTGTGCTTACCGGAACCGTTGATGCCGGCGAACGGCTTTTCGTGGAGCAGGCAGACGAGACCGTGGCGGTCAGCGACCTGGCGGAGCACTTCCATAATCTGCATGTTGTGGTCGCAAGCGAGGTTCACTTCTTCGAACATCGGAGCGAGTTCGAACTGAGCCGGGGC
>JBGUQN010000007.1:0-34589 GCA_045131085.1 Fibrobacter sp. | reverse complement strand
CGGCGCTCAGGTGCTTCACGCCGGTACCAAGATGGTCGACGGCAAACTGGTGACCAACGGTGGCCGCGTGTTCGGCGTGGTCGGTCACGGTGCGACGCTCCAGGAAGCCTTGAACATCGCTTACGAAGCTTGCGAAAAGGTTCAGTTCGAAGGCAAGTTCTACCGCAAGGACATCGGCAAGAAGGGCCTTGCTCGACTCGCGAAGATGGGTAAATAAAAAAAGGAATTGAAAATGCAGATTAATGAAGTTCCGAATGCAAAGGTCGGTATCGTTGCGGGTAGCAAGTCCGACCAAGAAACTGTAGACAAGATCACCGCTGTGCTCGACCAGTTCGGCATCGTGTGGGAATTCAACATTCTCTCTGCTCACCGCACCCCGAACGCTACGGCAAAGTATGCCCGTGAAGCCGCCGGGCGAGGCCTCCAGGTCCTCATCGGTGTTGCTGGCCTCGCTGCAGCCCTCCCGGGCGTGCTCGCAGGGCACACGATTCTTCCGGTCATTGGCCTGCCCTGCGCCGGCGGCCCGCTCAACGGCGTCGATGCCCTGCACTCTATCGTGCAGATGCCCCCGGGAATCCCGGTGGCAACAGTCGGCATCGGCAACGGCAAGAATGCCGGTTACCTCGCCGCCCACATCGTCGCCATCGCAGACCCCGCAGTCCGCGAAAAGCTCGTCGCTTACCGCAAGGGCCTCGGGGATATCGAAGGCTAATTCAATGTGTAATGTGGAATGAGTGATGTGTAATTAGATATTTCACATTCCACATTTCACACCTCACATCACACATTCGTTTATGCGCTTTTGTTCTTTACGTGAATTCGTCTTACTAACGGTGTTCCTTGCCGCATTCTGTTTTGCGGGTGAACCTAACCTGCCGGAAGTCCAGGCTTCGTGGATGAAGGGCGAACGCTTGACCTTCAGTCTCGGTTGGGGCCCAATCACGGCTGGCGAGGCGACGCTCGAAGTGAAGCCTCTCGCTGACGGCAAGACGGAGTTCCTTTCGTTCGCGCAGGGCAACAAAACCATTTCTCGTATTTACCCCGTGTTCGATACGGTCTATACCCGCGTGCGCAACAAGGGGCTCATGACCGAGGTTTTCCGCAAGCAACTTCACGAGGGCAAGTTCCACAATACGTCTGTCATCCGGTTCGACCGCAAGGGCGAGAAGGCTTGGCTCTCCGATACGGTGTTCACGGACATGAAGACCCGCAAGGTCAAGCGCTCCGCCGATACCGCGGTCGCCATCCAGGGCATGGAACATAGCATCATGTCGGCGTTCTATTATGTGCGTACAATGCCCCTGACGGTGGGGGATACTTCCCGATTCTCGGCGGTGAGCGGCAAGAAGCGTTACGAACTGAAGGTGCTGGTTCATGGGCGCGAGAAGGTCAAGAGCGTTTTGGGCGAGGTCCCCTGCATTAAGGTGGAACCGGTGCTCGACGGCGACGGAATATTCAACTCCAAGGGCCGTATTTTCATCTGGCTTACGGACGACGACCGCCGCATTCCGGTGCTCATGGAGTGCGAAATCGCGCTTGGGAGTATCAAGGCCAAGCTGACGAAGGCCGAGTGACGCCGAAAATGAGCAAATGTGTGTGAAAAATCTTTCAGAATTGTGTTTTTTTTCAAGTTTAAGCAAGTTTTTACAACCCGCTTGTTGGAAAAAAAGCCCATAATAAGTTATATTCACAAAGGTGATTTAATAATCCGAGGCATTTAATGTTTAAAAAAGTGATTTTGCTGCTGTGTGTGCTCTGTCTCATGGCATGGGCGGCCAAGCCCAAGGCTAAGACTGCTGCCCCTGCAAAGCCCAAGGCGGCTGTTGAAGATGAATTTGATGACAGCGATTTCGAGTCGGCTGAATCCTCTGCTAAAGCTGATTCTGATTCCGATGATGAAGACGGCGATTTTGAAGAGGCCGACGACTCGTCCCTGTCTTCTTCCCAGAAGCAGGATATGGACGCCCGCAAGAAGTTCGAAGAGGAACAGCGCCAGGACGAATACGCCAACTCGCTGCGCCGTCGTAACTGGCTCAAGGACCGTCTGATTTTCCAGATCGGTATGGGTTCCCGTTACCCGTTCATGGGTGAAACCGGTATGGGCATGGGCTTTGGTCTCGGTGCCGAATACATCACGCGCTGGGGCTTGGGCCTCTACGCTTCCGGTGGTTTGCTCCCCAAGGGCGATGACAACGACTTCGAATCCGTGGGCATCATGCTCGAAGGTGGCTATGGTTACAAGGTGGGTATCAACTACTACCTCTTCCCGAAGAACCCGCTCCATTTGGGCGTGTCTGCCTCTTACGGTACGGTCTATTTCGATCATAAGTCGGAACCGAATGCCGACAACATCCGTCCGCTCATCACGGTCAACGGCTACCAGTTCGACGTGCTTATCTCTTACATGACCAACGAATGGTACTACCTCCAGTTCTCTGTGGGTATGTATTACGCTCCTGAACTGAGCAAGGATACTCCGGAAGAAAACCCGAGCCTGCGCTACCAGTCCACGGGTAGTTCCAAGATCATGTCTGCCGTGGTTAACCCCGACGGTATGAACAAGACGGGAATCGTGTTCGGCATCGCCGTCGGTTACGCCCTTCCGGAATTCTTCCCGGACGATACCGAAAAACGCCGCCGTCAGCGTGAAAAGGAACGCAACCGTTCCAAGTAATCGCGAAGGCCGATTTTTTGAAAACCGCGGGTACAGCCTGCGGTTTTTGCTTTATGGGGATGCTCTGCTCCTAGCGACTTTCTATCTTTGGGTATTATGGCAACAATTCCTACCCTCAAAGAAAATCTCGTTATTGAAAATATCCGCCCGAATATCGAGGGCGGCCGTTTTATGCTCAAGCGCGAACCGGGCGATTCCGTGACCCTCCAGGCGGACATTTTCCGCCACAGTCACGAGAAGTACGACGCCGCGATTTTCTACCGCCACGTGAGCAAGAAGAAGTGGGAAAAAGCCCCCATGCATTTCGTGGATAACGACCTCTGGGAAGGCACGTTTACGGTCAACAGCATTGGCTATTACGAATACAAGATTTGTGCCTGGACAAAGGAACCGAAGGATGTCCCGACGGAAAGCCCCGTGATGAAGCTCCGCGTGGACCCCTCCTACAGCCGCATCGGCACATGGTACGAAATGTGGCCGAAGAGCCAGGGAACGGACCCGAAGAAGAGCGCTACCTGGAAGGATTGCGAAAAGCAACTTGACTACATTGCCGACCTCGGATTCGATACTGTTTACCTGGTGCCCATCCACCCGATTGGCGTCACCAACCGCAAGGGCGCGAACAACGCGCTGCATGCCAAGACCGACAAGAAGGGCAATCCGCTCGAACCGGGATGCCCCTATGCCGTGGGTAACAAGCACGGTGGCCACTATGACGTGGACCCGGAACTTGGCACCATGAAGGATTTCGAACATTTTGCGAAGGCTGCCCGCGAAAAGGGCTTGCGCCTCGCGCTCGATATCGCGCTCAACTGCAGCCCCGACCACCCGTACGTGAAGAGCCATCCGGAATGGTTCTACCATGAACCGGACGGCAGCATCAAGTTTGCGGAGAACCCTCCCAAGAAGTACGAAGATATCTACCCGTTCGACTACTACAACGAGAACTACAAGGCCCTCTGGCAGGAAATCGAGAACATTATCTTGTTCTGGGCCGACAAGGGCATCGAGATTTTCCGTATCGATAACCCGCATACTAAGCCCTTCCCGTTCTGGGAATGGCTTATCGCCGACGTGAAGGAAAAGCGCCCGGAACTCGTGTTCCTCGCCGAAGCCTTCACCCGCCCGAAGATGATGCACCGCCTTGCAAAATCCGGCTTCGACATGAGCTACACGTACTTTGCCTGGCGTAGCGCCAAGTGGGAATTCGAACAGTACCTGAAGGAACTCACGCAGAGCGATGCCAAGCAGTACATGCGTGGTATCTTCTTCCCGACGACTCCGGACATTTTCCCGAAGTACCTTGCGTACAAGGGCCCGAACGCCTTCAAGCAGCGTTACTTCCTTGCCGGCACGCTTAGCAGCCTTACTGGCATGTACAACGGTTACGAACTGTGCGAAAACATCCCGAGCCCTGTGAAGGAAGAACTCGCCGACAGCGAAAAGTACCAGTATAAGGTTCACAACTGGGCTGGCCCCGGCATTCAGGACTTTGTGCGCCGCGTGAACACTGCTCGCCAGGAACACATCGCCTTGCAGGAATACGATAACCTCGACTTCCACTACTGCGCGAACGACCAGTTGATGGTTTACTCCAAGAAGACTGGCGATGACGTTATTTTGTGCGTGTGCAACATGGACATGGACAACGTGCAGGAAGGCATGGTGGAACTCGACATGGGCAAGCTCGGGCTTGCATCCGACGCGTTCTACTTCTTGAAGGACCTGATTACCGACGAGAGCTTCGTGTGGCGCGGCAACAAGAACTTTGTGCGCCTCGACCCGGCAAAGGCTCCCGGCCACCTGCTCGTCTTGAAGAAGATTTAGACTCGCGTCACACCGCAAGTCACACCGCCGCCCCGTAGGGGCAAGTGTGTCCATGGATGCCCTTGTCTCGTCACAGGCTCGCTTTTGGCATGACGTAAGGCAAAACTTGAAAAGCCGCGCGATAAAGCGCGGCTTTTTTGCGTATGACTAGAGAAATTCTAGAACAAGAATGACTTGCCGAAACTCACTGCGAACGAGGTGTTCGAACTCGTGAACACGCCTCCGTGGAATCCGCTCGGGTGGAAGTATGAAATTCCCAGCTGGTTGTTCCATTCCTTCACCTTTTCGGCGAACGTGATACTGTATTCGACGGAAATTGCGCCCATGCTGCCGTTCTCGCCGAAGCGGGGCCCGAGCCATGCAGAGGCAGTGGGCCTCCAGTCTGCTTTTCCGTCGATATTTTTGACGAGGCGGAGTTTTTCCAGGCGGTCGCGTTTGCTTTCGAAGTCACCGCCGCCCTGGTAGAACTGCAGGCCGCCTGCTGCACCCACGAAGAAGTGGCTGCCTATATTGAATTCTGCGCCGGCGAGCACGCGTTCCTGGATGTTCCAGAACGTGTAATTTTCGTCCCCTTCGTCAGAGGCGAGCCAGACGTTGTATTCGCTGCTGCAGGGGGTATCGTTGCAGCCGAACTGCAGCGTACCGGCATAGCCTGCGATAGAAGCGCTTACGAACAGCGGGGAAATTGCGCCTGCAGGGTGGAAGGCGAAGGTGGCGGCGCCTCCGCCGGCGGTCACCTGCTCCACGTTGAAACCCGTGGAAGCGACTGTGCCGAACGCCTCTGCAGAGAGGGCCAGTTGTTTTTCTCCGTTGGGAGTGGTTTTGGGCTGGTGCGCAGTGGTCATCGGTGCCGACCCCATGGACTGTAACGATGTCGCGACACACCCGGTCAGTGTGAGGGCGGCGGCGATGCTTGCTGCCAGCAGTAAAGGTGCCTTTGTGGTCATAGTCTATCCCGTTAATACTCCCCCTTTCGGGGGAGGAATATGTTGTTTTTATAAATTATCTTATTCAAATTTTGATGTCAATAAAGCCTTTTGCGTGTTTTGGGGCGTTTATTGCAGTTTTATCGAGCGGATTGTGCAGGTTTCATTTACGTTTTGCGCCTGCAAAGTCAATCGGGAAGCGGAAAAACCGTTGCCGGCGGTGACATCCGTATTGATGATATTTCCGAGAGGTAAAACTTTATTAACAAATTCATTTTGCATAGAGTTGTTACCAAGATTGACTTTTCCGTGCGATTGCGTCCCGAAATAGATTTCGCTGTTCCGGCACGTAGAACCGAGGTATTCAACGTTCAGTTCCTTGTACTTGTCGAACGAGAATGTGCCTCCGAGATCAAGGTGGATTCCCGCATACAATTCCTTGAAACTGAATTCGGTTGCGTTTTCGTTCCCGACTTTCACCTGCTTGATTGTCGTGGAGGAATTCCAGTTAACAGTCTTGTAACTGGAGGGGAATAGCGTTGCACTCCCGATATCGGCGGGCTTCTCGCTGAACGTCTTGAACGTGGTCAGCAGCCTCGTGTTCCTGAGGGTGACGGTGCCGCCGTTGGAGTTCAACACCAGGCGGAACCAGCGGTATTTCGACATCGCGCCCTTGGCGGTGGGCATCTGCCAGCGGATAGTATGGAAATCGCCGTCCTGTTCCACCTTCACTTCTTCCAGCTGGACTTGGCCTCCGCCGCCCTTGTTCGGGGTCAAAAGCAGTTCTGCCCTCATCCAGTTGCTCTTCTGGTCTTCTACCTTGATTTCCGTTTCAAAAATGGCGCCTTCGGGCACGTCCTTCGCGTTGTCTATCAGGGCTACGCGCTGCCATCCGGAGGGGAGCGTGAATTTTACTTCTTCGGTCGCTTCGGTAGCATCCTTATTGTAATCGTAACGGATATAGCCGAATTTTTTGCTCCGGATAAAGCCTCCGTTCGCGATGATTTCGGGCATTGCCGCAAGGTCCATACAGCTTGTTGTTGGCGAGAACATGCCGATGAGTTTTGCGTTGCGGAATTCCTGGTGCGCGCTGTCGTAATCCGCTTTCGCGACTTCGCAGAGCAGGCGCCAGATTTCGGTCTGCATGCCCTTGAGTACGACGCTGTCCATGCTGCCGTCCTTGTTTACGGGAGATTCAATATGCCTTCCGCTAATGGGCTCGTTGTAGCGCGGGTGGGTTTCGTCTACCGCATATACGGCCTTTGCGGTGGAGCGCTTCCCCGGATTTTCAAACGGGAACCCTGCATACGATGTGTTGAACGCGCATTCGGAACGGATGGCTAAATCTCCGTTGCATTGCAGGTCAATGGCGCTTGCCGTGGGGATGAACGTGCTGCTTGCCTGGTACAGCGTGTCTTCTTCCCAGACATTGTCGAAATTGATGGTATAGACGGAGGCGCCGAAGAGTTTTACGCTGTAGGACATGTCGTCGGGGATAGCATCTTCCATGCCTTCGCGAAGCGAGTTATAGATTGTCCGCGCGAAGGGGTAGGTGCTGCCCTGGATAAAGTCGTGCGAGGCCCTGCCCGTTGCATACTTTTTCGTGTTTTGCGAAAGGTATTCATACACGCGGTTGTACGAGAAATCTGCAGAATCCATGTCTGTTGGCGTCATCTTGCTTACGGCGCGCCCCCAGGCTTCGTCTCCGCGTTTGGCGGCGCGGTTAAGCTCGTAATACTTGCTCTCATGTTTGGGGCTTTGGCCCTTCATTTGCCCCTGCGCAAGGAGTATTGCGGGGAACCCCTTGTAATTTGCCGCTTTGCGGTATTTGCCGAACAGGAACCGTGAAGTGTCTGTCTTTACCTCGTAAGTATTGTTCCCTGCCTGCGTATTGTATAGCAGCAATTCCCGAGCCCCCGGGCTTGAAATCAGGTCGTAGAACGCTTCTGCCGAGGCAACGCCGGCTTCGTTCGCCCAGAAATCGATGGTAGATATCAGGCCGCGCGGCATCACCGCACCCTGGTGCGGCGAATCTAGCGAAGCGTAGATTCGTACGGGCGCATCGGTCGCCCTGCGAGAGGTATCGTACAGGTAGGCGCCGTAGCGCCCGAGGATGCCTCCCTGACTTATTCCTAGAATAATAAAGCCGTCTTGTAGCCTGTTCGGGAACGATATGAGTGCATTGTCGCTCAGGAATCGGAGCAGTTTTGAAAGTGCAGTCGCATTCTCTTCGAGCCCGACCCTTACGGTTTGCGCAAACTGCACGAGTACGGGAGTGTACCCGAGGCTAGATAAAATTCCCGGAATGCCGAAGGCCTGGGTTTCTTCTTCGAGTTGTCCCAGGGTTCTCGCCTCGTCGGTACTCAGGTGGATTCCGTCGATAATGAAAAACGGCCTGCTGAGGGCAATATTGTATTTTGCGGCTTCGTCTACGATGGGGTCAATTACCCTGATGCGGACATCGGCAAGCGTAGATGTGGCGGTATTTTGCCCATCTTGCGTGTTGCATGTGGTTGAAGTTTCCGTAGCCGAAATGCATGGCTGGGGCAGGTTCGAGAAGAAATGGAAATCGTACGAGGCGGCGCCTGCTCCAGAGGCGAGGGCAATAAAAATCGCAGGTACAATATGTGCAAACTTTTTCATATTACTTCACCTCCAGTTTTAACTTTTGTTGTACGGTTACGCCGTCGGAACTGAGTTTTACAGTGACCTCCTGCTCTCCTGCAGAATCAAACTCAATTATGGAGCCTGTCTTGGGGGAGATGGATGTGCAGTTGCCCTTGACGCAGATTTCCATGTGGGGGAGGTTGCTACGTGTTGTCGTGACAAAGTACGGGTCGTATACGAATGTCACTTTTGAACCATATGCGGCAGTAATCGGGAGCCCGGCCAGTAGCAGGTGAAAATCTTCGAGTTCGGTCGTCGTGAGGGTTGTGTCTGCATAGTATTTTACGGCATAGTCTATGTCGGCGACAAGCACGGGAATTGTGTGCTTCCCCATGCTAGCGGCAATGTCGCCTGCTTCGAGGAATAAATTTTTCGGGCTGGCGATGGTGCTGTCCTTGAGGCGGTTGCGATCGACGATGAACATGCATTTGTACCATCCGTCGCGCGATTCTTTAGGCGTGAGGTTTGTCGCCTTTTGGAATTTGAGGACGCGCTGGTGCTCTTGTTCGGTGAGCACGAATTGCCTTGCTGTCCGGCGAGAAAATTCGCTGCGGCTCTCTTCGCTCAGGGCCTTTTTCGCATCGGGCACGGGCTCTGCATAAAATTCTCTTGTGCTTGATGCCGGATTTACATCGCGGAAAAAGTAGCCCGCACCGTTATTGCCTGCGGTGCCGTTACTGCCGGTATTTGAACCATTGCCTGCGTTGCCGTTGTTGCCCGAGGTGGCAGAACTGCCGGCGGTACCTGTGCACGAAAGCTTGATGTTGTCTACGAACAGCGTGGTGTATTGGTATGCGGGTACGCCGAATAGCCCGATGCCAACCTTGTTCACGCTTGTGTTCCCGTTCCCGAGCAGGCTGTGCACGGGTAGCGTGATGACCTGCGTGCTATTTGCCCTTAGCGTGTGAAACGAGATGTTCCCGCTGCCAGATGTACCCTGGAGCCATACTCCGAATTTGCCCGTTTGCGTAGAACGTACGGTAATGCTGAACGTGCCTCCTGCGGTTGCTACGGGCAGCCCGCCAAGGGCCAGCGTTCCCGTCCAGTCGGCTTTCTCGTTTTTGATGCCCGAAAGCCTAATATAGGGAGCCTTCATGTTCGTGAAATCCCCCCAGTTCGCCCTCCATTCCGGGGCTTCCGGGAACGTGCGTCCGGATTCTTCCATCTGTCCATTGATTTTTGAACCGTCGTATAGGACGGCTTCCTTGCAATTTTCGGCGTTGGCTGCAGATGCCCAAACGAGGCCCGCCAAGACAGCGCCCTTCAGAATCCTACTTGCCATAGGAATTCTCCATTATTGATGCATATAGAAAAAATGGCCGCTTGGCCATTGCCTAAGCCCCGCCGGAAAATCAAACGGATTATTCCGCGAAACCTGAAAGTGGTAAAGTCAAAACTATATAAACGAAAATCCCCCGTAAAGGAGGATTTGTACGTTTTTATTTGCTCAAGTTGGCGGTTTTGCCGATTAATCGCATGACTAAAAATTTAGTCGGTGATTATCATCAGGGAAGCCTTGTAAACGCCGTCTTCGACAGAAGTCTTGTATTCGTAATGCCCGCTATACAGCAGGTCTAGGCGCTTCTTGAAGGTAGCAAGCCCGAGCCCGCCTTCGTTCGATTTCTTTTTGCGCGGGTAGTTTGAATTTTCGGTGTGGAACTCCACGATGTTCCCTTTCTGCACAATGTTTATGCGAGCAAAACTCGGTCCGTTCGGATTTACGCTGTGCTTGATGGCGTTTTCTACGAGCGGCATCGCAATGAGCGGTGCAATTTCGAAATCTTCGCTTTCGAGGTCTGTCGTAAATTCAAGCTTGTAACTGGGGTCAAGTCGCAACTTTTCCAGGTCGGCGTATTTTTCCAGGATGTCTATTTCTTCCTTGATGGGGATGGTGTTGTCGGATGTCTGGTAGAGCATCACGCGCAGGAGCTTGGAAAGCTTTGCCATTGAATCTTCGGCGCGTTTGGGGTCGAACTGGATCAGTGCTGAAATGTTGTTCAGCGTGTTGAACAAGAAGTGCGGACTCAGCTGGTTTTTGAGGAAGTCGAGTTCATATTGCAAGGCCATGCTTTTTTGTTCGCGATGTAGGAACGCTCGCAAGGTGTGCCTGAGAACAATGTTGTACAAAATACTGATGCCGCAGACGAATCCTACGAGAATGGAAAACAGTATGACGGTAATGAAAGAGAAGTGCCCGCCCTTCATGTTCGAAAAACAGTACGAGGTGAAAAAGTAGGTTATGCCTTCACCAGGATTGCGTTCGATAAGGAAAAATGCGACTTTGCGTACAAAGATGGCGCCAATGACAAGTATTGTGTTGTGGATGACAAAGGGAACGTAGTGCTTTTTGAATATGCAACTCGGGACGAGGAACTTCTGGTTGAGAAAGAAAATGAGAGTCGTGGTGCAGAAAGGAACGTAAAAGCCTACGACGCCCCTTGCGTTAATCTTTGGAGAAGTGATGACGGAGGGGTCGAGGAATGTTGCCAGCGGGAACAGAAGTACGAAAATCCAGATAAGCAGGAGGGGTACGAAAGGGGGAATGGGATAGCTGATGGACTTCTTCTCTTCTCTGAGCAGCTCCATCAAGTACTTTTCGCTGCGCAAGAAGCTCGCTTCTTGCATGTCTTCGAACGTTTCTCGCTTGGTTTCGAAGAACTTCGAAATGGCTTTTGTCGTCTTTTTTACAGTCATATACCCAAAAATAAGTCAAAAAAGCCTTTTTTAAAGGCCTGTCGTGACAATTTCATGACGAAAGTGCAGAAAAAAACGACAAAAACACAATTTAACTTTTGCAAGCCCTATTCCCGATGCTGACACAGTCAGGGCGTTACGGAGGTAAATTTGAATACGTAAAGAACAACGAACCCGTAACGACAGAGGTAACATTATGATTATGAATACGCGCAACAGGGAAGAAAGGGATGTCTATTTCCAGTACCTGAACGATATTTCAAAGTATCCTCTGCTCACGAGGGAACAGGAAACTCTCCTGCTCGCGAAGATCAGGCAGGGGAGCCGTGAAGCGATGGACATGCTCGTCAAGGCAAACCTCCGCTTTGTGGTGAATATCGCCAACCTGTACAAGGGCCAGGGACTTGAAGTCGGCGAACTTATCAGCGAAGGCAATATGGGCCTCATTGAAGCCGCCCGCCGTTTCGACCCGAACCAGAAAATCAAGTTTATCAGTTATGCCGTGTGGTGGGTCCGTCAGAACATCACCCGCGCCATTGCCGAAAAGGGCCGCATGGTCCGCATCAGCGCCGAAAAGGAACTCGTGCTCCGCAGATTCGCGAAGAAGGGCGGCAAACTCCGCCAGGTCGTGGGCGGCAGCTACGTTCTTGACCCCGAAAGCCTCGCCGGAGTCTCCAAGTACAAGGGCGAAGCTATCGAAAAGGTGCTCATGATGGATAACCGTGCGACATCCCTCGAAACGCCTGTTGGTGAAGACGGCGACGCGACTCTCGGCGATACGATTGCCTCCGCGTCTCGTACAGACAAACTTGCAGAACGCAGGAACCGTACCAGCGTTTTCGAGAAGGTGATGCAAGACAACCTCACCGAGCAGGAACTCGATATCTTAAGACTTTATTTCGGATTCGCTATGGATTCGGACTTGAACCTCAAGGAAGTAGCCCCGATGGTGGGCCTCTCCAAGGAAAGGGTCCGCCAGCTTAAGGAATCCGCATTGGCTAAACTCAAGACCGAACAGATTCATCGGATTTTGAACGAAGCCGCCTGATTTTTTCATACTCTCTCCTTTTTTTACCAAAAACCGGTCTTTTAAAGACCGGTTTTTTCCGTTTTTGTCCGAACCATTCCCTTGTGAAATTGTATTTTTTACGCATATGGTTTTTAATATGATGTATCTACGCAATTCTCTTGTGGTCGCGCTTTCTGCGGCCTCCTTAGCGCTTGCCGCGGGCGATACCAAAACGCCTCCCGGCGACTTTTACGATGAAGTATCCCGCCTGAACAAGGTGCTTTCTGAGGTCAACCGTAAGTACGTGGAAGACGTGAACCCCACGGAACTCACCGATGCCGCTCTGAATGGCATCCGTGATATTCTGGACCCGCATACGACGGTCTTTACCCCGAAGGACTACGAAGGCCTCAAGGTCTCCATGGAAGGCAAGTTCGGCGGTGTGGGCATTACTATAAGCTTGCGCGACAATGTGCTTACCGTGATTTCTCCGCTCTCCGGGACGCCAGCCTTTAGGCTCGGCATCCGTGCGGGTGACCGTATCAGAAAGATTGACGGCAAGGATACAAAGGGACTTTCCCTTGACGATGCCGTGAGCAAGCTCCGTGGCAAGATCGGGACCGACGTGACGGTTTCTATCCAGCGCGAAGGCGTGCCCGACTTGATGGACTTTACAATTACGCGTGCAGAAATTGTGGTGCATGCGGTTCCGTACTATGGCATGGTCAGCAAGGATATCGGCTATATCAAGCTCGCTACCTTCAGCGACAAGACTACAAGCGATGTGGAAAATGCCATTCGCGGCCTCAAGAAGCAGGGCATGAAGAAGCTCATCTTGGACGTGCGTTACAACCCGGGTGGACTCCTGAACCAGGCTATCGAGATTAGCGAACTGTTCCTCAAGCAGGGGAACGTGATTGTGTCTACGCTCGGCCGTACGCAGCGTACCGAAAGCCGCGCACGCCGTGATGGCTTGCTCGGGCCCGAGGTGCCGATGGCGGTTCTCGTGAACCAGGGTTCTGCCAGCGCTGCAGAAATTGTTTCGGGTGCTTTGCAGGACTGGGACCGCGCTCTCGTGGTCGGTAAGACGAGTTTCGGTAAGGGTTCCGTGCAGACCATCTTCCCGCTCGACAACCAGGGCAACGCCCTCAAGCTTACGACGGCATTCTACTACCTGCCGTTCGGTCGCTGCATCAACAAGCCCGAGAACGGCATCAAGGGCCTCAAGCTGCAAGAAGAAGAGGCCTCCGAAGAAGGTGACGGCGAAGGAGCTGCCGCCGATACCGTGAAGAAGGATACTGTAGCGCGCGATACGTTCTACACCAACAACGGACGCATGATGTTCGGCGGTGGCGGTATCAAGCCCGACGTAGACGTGGAACTTTCTCCGATGCCGTGGGTGGTGCAGGTGCAGGAACGCATGGCGATGTACTTCAAGTTTGCCGTGAAGGTTCGCCCCATGCTCGACAAGGCCGGCGTGAAGATGGATGCCAACTGGGTCGTGCCCGATTCCCTGTACACGCAGTTCAAGGAATTCTGCATGAAGGACACGAACTTCGTGAAGGTGAAGAGCAACGCCCTCGTGGGTGTGGACCAGCTCGAGAAGAGCATTGTCGCTGAACAGAACTACATGGGCGACAGTTCGAAGACGGTTACCGACACGACGCTCCTGAAGAGGCTTACCGAGATGCGCAAGTCCCTCGAAGACAAGCGTGATGCCCAGTTCGACGAGAACAAGGATTACATCAAGGACGGTATCAAGCGCGAACTGCTGACCGCGATGGTCGGCGATTCCGTGAGCACGGCTTTCTCGCTCAAGCGCGACGAGCAGCTGAAGGAAGCTATCAAGTACCTCTCCAACGACGCCCTCTTCAAGAAGACTATCTCGGGCCCGGGCAAGCGCCCGCAGGCTGTAAAGCCCAAGCCGAAGAGGAAGTAGGCCACACACGTGAGTCTTATGAATGCCATAGCGGAAGCCTTGGGACGGTTCGTGAAGAGATTCTTGCGGACCGTCTGTAACTACTTCCTGTTTGTATGGGAACTGTTCAAGAACATTCCCGGTGCATTCTCCAATTTTCACACGACAGTTGAACAGATGCAGCGCGTAGGCGTGACTAGCATCCCTGTTGTGTTTGCCGCTTCACTTGCTACCGGTGCCATCATGTCGTGGCAGCTGGCCTACCAGTTCGGTGACATGATCCCGATGATGTTCGTGGGCATGGCCGTGGGCAAGTCCGTGATGGTGGAACTCTGCCCCATCTTGACCGCGATGGTGCTTGCGGGCCGCATTGGTGCCTCCATGTGTTCCGAACTTGGCACGATGGCGGTTACCGAACAGCTCGATGCCTACAAGGTGCTGGGCCTTAGCCCCTACAAGTTCCTGCTGGCACCGCGCCTTATCGCGACGGTCATCATGCTCCCGACGCTCACCATCATAAGCATCTTTATCGGTATCGCCGGCGGTTACGAAGTCGCCCACCTGTACAAGGAAGTCTCGTGGTCGGTGTTCTTTTACGGCGTGCGCATGTTCTACCACAACTGGGACCTTGTCGTTGGCCTTATCAAGGCGACGCTCTACGGCTATTTTATTTCAAGTTACGCATGCTTCTTCGGGTTCTTTACCCATAGCGGCGCAGAGGGCGTAGGCAAGAGCACCAAGGCTACCGTGGTGGCCGGCATGACAAGCATCCTTATCGGCGGTTTCACGCTTTCCAAGCTGTTGCTCGTGTAGTTCCAGATGCCAGAGAAAAAGCGCAAAGGATACGGGTTTACTGGAGAACGCGTCATGGATGTGAGCGTGCTCTTGGAGCAGGTTCTGAAGAAGAATCATATTGACGAAAACATGCACCTGAGGACCATTTCGGAACACTTCGGGGACATCGTCGGGACGGCCGTTTTACCCCATGTGCAACTGGTGAAATTGGACAAGCGGACACTGGTGCTGAAGGCCGCTTCTTCGGCCTGGAAAAGCGAACTCTTTTTGCAAAAAAAAACTATTATTGACAAGTGTAATACGCTGCTCGGAGAGCCGTTTATACAGGCTATACGTTTTGCCTGAACGGGGCTTGCCGGTGCACATTTTTGAGATGTTTTTAGAGGAAATATGGCAGAAGAAACAGAAGAATTGAAGAAGGCCGAAGAGGCCTATAGCGGTTCGAGCATTACGGTTCTCGAAGGCCTGGAAGCGGTGCGTGTCCGCCCCGCCATGTACATCGGGTCGACCGATATCCGAGGTCTCCACCACCTGGTATGGGAAGTCGTCGACAACTCTGTTGACGAGGCCCTGGCAGGCTTCTGCAACCACATTGAAATTTCGATTCTGCCGGGTAACGGCATCCGCGTGACAGACAACGGCCGCGGCATCCCGACGGATATCCACCCGAAGGAAAAGATTGGCACCATCGAGGTGGTGATGACTAAGCTCCATGCGGGCGGCAAGTTCGACAGCAATTCGTACAAGGTTTCTGCCGGTTTGCACGGCGTGGGCGTGAGCTGCGTGAACGCACTTTCGAACAAGCTCGTGGTTACGGTGCGCCGCAATGGCCGCGTCGTGAAGCAGGAATTCTCTAAGGGTGTTCCGTGTGGCCCGCAGGTCGACGTGGGCGAGAGCGACGGCACGACCGGAACCTCCGTGGAGTTCTATCCGGACGATACGATTTTTACCGAGACCGTTTACGTGTACGATACGCTGGCGACGCGCTTCCGCGAACTTGCGTTCCTCATGAGCGGGCTCAGGCTCACGCTTACCGACGAACGCGACCCTGAAAAAATCCAGAGCGATACGTTCTGCTTCCCGGGTGGCGTCTCGGAATTCGTGCGCTACGTAGATGAACACCGCACTCCGCTCTTTAACGAGCCTATCCATCTGGTGCTGCCCAATGGCGAATACCCGCTCGAAGTCGCCATGTGGTACAACGACGGCTACCAGGAAAACTTCTTTAGCTTTGTGAACAACGTAAATACCTATGACGGCGGTACTCACGTGACGGGCTTCAAGACGGCCCTTACCCGCGTCATTAACAAGTTTGCTGCAGAAATGCCCAAGGGCAAAAAGGAAGCCCAGATTACCGCCGACGATATCCGTGAAGGCCTTACCGCCGTTATCGCCATCAAGGTTTCTCAGCCACAGTTCGAAGGCCAGACCAAGCGCAAGCTCGGCAACTCCGAAATTGCAAGCTACGTGAATAGCGCCTTCGGTGCCAAGCTGGAAGAATACTTCCAGGAAAATCCTGCCGCAATCAAGGTGATTTTGGACAAGGTGTACAATGCTGCCCTTGCCCGTGAGGCTGCCCATCGTGCACGCAACCTTGCTCGCCGCAAGAACGTTCTTGAAAGCGGCGGACTCCCGGGTAAGCTCGCGGACTGCAGTAGCCGCGACCCGAAGGAATGCGAAATGTTTATTGTCGAGGGTGACTCTGCAGGCGGTTCTGCGAAGAGCGGACGTAACCGCGAATTCCAGGCTATCCTCCCGCTGCGTGGTAAGATCCTGAACGTGGAAAAGGCTAGCCTGCACCGCGTGCTCGATACCGAAGAAATCCAGAACCTGGTGAACGCCATCGGCACGGGTATCGGCACCGAATTCAAGATTGAGAAGCTGCGCTACAACAAGATTATCATCATGACCGATGCTGATGTGGACGGTTCTCACATCCAGACGCTCCTCCTCACGTTCTTCTTCCGCTATATGCGCCCGCTTATCGACGCAGGGCATATCTTCTTGGCAATGCCGCCTCTGTTCAAGCTGAAGGTGGGCCAGAAGGAACGCTACCTGTTCGACGAGACCGAGAAGGACAAGGCCATGGCCGAAGTCGAAGACAAGAAGAACGTGACTATCACGCGATTCAAAGGTCTTGGCGAAATGTCTGCAGAACAGTTGAATGAGACGACGATGGACCCGAAGAGCCGCTTCCTCAAGCAGTGCTACGTGGAAGACGCCGTGCTCGCCGACCAGATTTTCAGCATGCTCATGGGCGAAGACGTGGAACCGCGCCGCAAGTTCATCGAAAGCAATGCGTACAAGGTTCTGAACGATTTGGATGTCTAATTTATGAGTCCTACGAAAGCAGACTTCCAGGTGGTTCTTGGGCAGGCGCGTGAACTTGTCCGCGAATCGCTAGAAAGGACAGAACAGGTTATTATGCAGGTGGCCGAGACCGCCCCTGTAGGCATTTCTGACCGCCTTGTATCGCTTTTTGGCCGCAAGGGAAAGCGCATACGCTCGACGCTCCTGTGCCTTATCGCAAACTGCGGGGAAAAGGCGCCGGACGTGAATCGCGTGGCTCATGCCTGCGCGAGCGTGGAACTGTTGCACCTTGCAAGCCTCGTGCACGATGACATCATCGACGGTACGGACGTGCGCCGTGGCAAGAAGACTGCGCACAAGGAATGGGGTACCCAGGTGGCCGTGCTCGTGGGCGACTACGTGCTTTCGCAGTCCATGCGTTGCGTGATTGACGAAGAAGTCCGTAGCGTGCCTGTGATTATTTCTGATGCCGCCGACATGCTCATCGTTGGTGAAATCATGGAACTGGACCATTGCGGCGAAATGACGCTTTCCAGGGAAATGTACAACGAGATTATCAACCGCAAGACGGCTGCCCTTATCGAAGCGGCATCGCGCCTGGGTGGTATCATGGCGGGCTTTGACGAGTCGCTCGTAAACGAATGCGGCAAGATGGGCGCGCACTTTGGGCTTGCCTTCCAGATTATCGACGACCTGCTCGATTACGGTTACGGTTCCAAGAACCTGGACAAGGCGAAGTTTACCGACCTTTCGAACGGGCTTATCACGCTCCCGCTGCTGTATTACTTCGAGGATTGCAATGCGGAAGAACGCTCCGAGATGGAAGCCCTTATCAAGAAGGCTTCGGACGAGAACGTTGCCGAAAAAATCCTGGAACGCCTGAACGCAAAGAAGAGTTTTGACAAGGCGAAGGCCGAAGCACAGGAACACCTGGAGAAGGCGCTCGAGATTGCGGAAAAATTCCCGCAGAACAAGTTTACCGAAGAAATTGTCGCCATGTTTGCGAGCATGAGCGACCGCGGAAATTAAGCGCCTGCGGCGTAGTTATTTACGCCGCATCCAGAAGGCAAGGAACACCACCACCGACAGGATACAGACTGCGATGATGCCCCAGAAGGCGATTGCCGATCCGGTGACCGCATCGCCGTTCATGCCGAAGGGGAGCTTCACGTTCATGCCGAACAAGCTTGCGAAGAACGTCGGGAGCGATATGGAAATCGTCACGATGGTCAAGTTCTTCATTAGCTGGTTCACGTTGTTGTTAATGACGCTTGCGCGGGCATCCATCATGGATGTCAAAATGTTGGCGTAGATGTTTGCCTGTTGCAGACTCTGGCCATTTTCAATCTGAATGTCTTCCAGGAGTTCGCGTTCGGCTTCCGTCCAGTTGAGGCTGCGGCCCAACTGCAACTTGCGGAGCAGCGTATCGTTACTGTTGAGTGCGCTCACGTAGTAAATCAAGCCCTTGTTCAGGCTGAACATGGAAAGCAGGTACTTGTTTTCCATCGAGGTGTTGAGGCGCAACTCCAGGTCGTCGTTGATGCGGTTGATGATACGCAGGTGCTCGTTAAAGTGAGAAATCGCGAAACTCAACACGCGCAGCACGAAGGTGTTCAGACTGTCGATTTTCGAGAAGCGGCGTTCGTCCATCACGGGGATGTCGCTGTCGGTGAGGAGTAGCACCCAGTCCTTGAAAATGAAAATGCCGAAGGATTCTACGCGGAACTGGAAATTGTCGGCCGCGGAATAGTTCTTGGGCTTCTTGAACACTATCGTGGTAAAGTCGTCGTCGTACTCGATACGGGAAAGCTCGTCGGAGTCGAATGCGGAGGCGATGGTATGCTCGGTAATCTCGTATTCTTTGACTAGGACGCTTCGCTGTTCCTGGCTGAGGGAGCCCATGATGACGATGTCCGCTGCGTCTTCGTTCGGGGCGACTGCGATGCGACCCGATTCGATTTTGTAATACTTGAGCATGGAGCCCCCTTTGATCGAACGCCTGCCAATATAGAAAAAACTCTCGGAAACCACAAGTTTAGTAATAAAGAAAAAAGCCCCGGCGTGGTGCCGAGGGCTTTTTAGATCTTCGCTTTCGCGAGGATGATAACAGGAATTACACCGTCTTCTTGGAGCGGTTGGACCACCAGAGAACGATCGGCGAGCAGATGCACACAGAGGAGTAGGTACCGATGAGGATACCGAAGCACTGCACGAGACCGAAGTCGCGGATGGAGGAGCCGCCCTTCACGGCGAGGATGATACACACGAACAAGGTCGTGAGAGAGGTAACCACCGTACGGCTGAAGCACTGGTTCATGGACTTGTTGATGGTTTCACCGAAGTTCGCAGAACCGAATACCACAGAGTTTTCACGGATGCGGTCGAAGTTCACGATGGTGTCGTTCACGGAGTAACCGATCATCGTGAGGAGCGAGGCAATCAGGGCGCCGTCGAAGGAGAGGCTGAATGCCGAGATGAAGCCGAGCGTGATGATGGTATCGTGCACGAGGCCGAGCACTGCGGCAACACCGAAGCCGAGACCGAACTTACCGAAACGGAACCACACGTAGAGCAAGATGCCGATCCAGGCGAGGATCACGGACAGGATGGCGTTGAAGCGGAGTTCCTTACCGATGGTCGGACCGACGGTGTCCTTAGCGACGATCACGCACTTCTGGTTGGCCTTGTCGAAGGCCTGCTGCATGGTGGCTTCGAAGTTGGCGTCGTCGGTGCGGAGGCTGACCTGGTAGGAGTTGGCAGAAGTACCGCCGAGAGAGCGGACCTTCGTGCCCGTAATGCCGGCAGCGGAGAGAGCCTTGCTCAAATCCTTTTCGTGCTTGGCGTCATCCTGGTACTGGATGGTGTAAACCTGACCACCGGTGAAGTCGATACTGAAGTCGAAACCCTTCACGGCGATGCAGGCGATGCTTGCCACGATGAGGATGACCGAGATAATGCCGAACTTGCGACGGTTCGGAATAATCTGGAGGTTCGCTTCGTTGATGGCCTTGAAACCGTTACCGATAGAGAGCGTTGTCGCGTCACGCTTGGCGAGCTTCCAGTCGAGGATAGCGCGGGTGAGCGTGATGGCGCAGAAGAGGGAAGTGAGAATACCGATAGTAAGCGTAAGACCGAAACCCTTCACGGAACCGGTACCAATCTTGTAAAGGATAAGGCCGGTAAGAACGGTCGTCAAGTTGGAGTCCAAGATAGCGCTGAAGGCGCGTTCGTAACCCTTGGCGACGGCTGCACGTGCGGTGAGGCCGGCCTTGAGTTCTTCACGGATACGTTCGTAAATAATCACGTTCGCGTCGAGCGACATACCCACGACGAGGATGAAGCCCGCAATACCGGGGAGCGTGAGGGTCGCGTTGAACACGGACATCACGGCGGCGGTCACGAGGGTGTTGATGAACATACCGATGCTCGCGATGAAACCACCGAGGCGGTAGTAGGCGACCATGAACACCAAGCAGAGGATAAGGCCGATAGCACCGGAACCGAAACCCTGGACGATGTTTTCTTCACCGAGGGTGGCACCGACGGTACGGCTTTCGATAATCTTCATCGGGGCCTTGAGTGCACCGGCGCGGAGCACGACGGCGAGGCGGTTAGCTTCGGCCATGTCGTCGAGGCCGGTAATCTGGGCGTCGCCGTTCGGGATGCGTTCATTGATGCGCGGGGCGCTGATGACCTGGTTGTCAAGAACGATAGCCATCTGCTTGCCGACGTTTGCGGCCGTGACAGCGGAGAACTTCTTGGGACCGATGCCGCCGAACTTGAGGGTCACGGCGATTTCACCGGCGCTCACACCATCAGAAATACGGTGCGGCTGGGCGTTCACGATGTCGTCACCGCCCATTTCGGCACGGCGCTTGAGGAGGTAGAGGCGCTTGGCCTTCACCGGGGAGTCGTTCTTGATCTTTTCAAGACCGCTACCGAAGGCGAAAGCGACGTCACGCGGAATGAGCTTCTTGACACCGTCGAGTTCGAGGATCTTCTTGACCTTCTCGATATCTTCTTCGGCGATGAATCCGCCGTTGCCGATATTCATGTAGTAGTCGCTGAGAGCCTTCCCGACCGCGGATGCCGGTGCGGCTTCAACTTCTTCCGTCTTGGAGGAATCTTCGGCCTTCGGGGCTTCGGCAGCAGCGACGTTTCCGCTCAGGAGTTCTTCATCGGAGAGCTGCTTGGCTGTGTCGGCGGCTGCAGCGACCGTAGAGTCCTTGGCTGCGGCGCTGTCCGTAGCGGCAGAGTCGCTGGCGGTCACGTCGGTAGTCTGACGGGTCAGGTACTGGTCGATGAGGGTGAGCGTCGTGTTGAACTTTTCAGATTCTGCGAGAATCTTGAATTCAAGCTTTGCGGTAGAACCCACGAGCGACTTGGCGGTAGAATCGTCCACGCCGGCAAGTTCGACCAGGATGCGGTCGTCGCCGGAGGGAGAAATCTGCGGTTCGGAAAGACCGAACTGGTCAACACGGTTACGGATAATTTCCAGAGACTGGGCCTGGATGTCCTTGATATCGTCATCTTCCTTGAGGCCGGACGGGTCGATCTGGAGCGTGATGCTCGTACCACCCGCAAGGTCAAGGCCGAAGTTGATGGACCTAGTTGCAAGTTTCGGGTTTTCCTTGAGGAAGGCCTTCTGTTCTTCGCCCTTCTTGGTGTGAACCTGGATAGAGGGCCAAACAGTGTAGGCCGAGAGTGCAATGACGAGGAGAATAAAGAATTCTCGCATGCCGAATTTATGTTTATTCATCTGTAATCCCTTAATAAGGCATTAATACGCATTTAGTTGCGGGTGCAAAGATAGAAAAAGGCGAGTGCCGCGGCAAAAGTGTACAAGGCGAAAAAGCGCAAAAAACTTGTTTTTTTGCATTGTTGCGCCGCAGCCACTGACGTCGCAGACGTCAAAGTTATTTATGGATTTGGCGTGGTATCGCGGGGGTTACTGTTCGCGCGGGACGGGGCTGTGCCACATGTCTAGCGAAATTTCTTTGCCGTCGAGCGATATTTCGAGCGTGAAATTTTTTCTTTTGTATGTGCGGATTACCGCAAAACCGTGTTCCGTGCGCTCGAAGCGCAGCGAACCATACCGGAGGGCGGGTTCTTCGCGCCGAAGGTGGATGAGCGCCTTCAGGACTTCGTAGATCTGGGCCTTTTTCATTTTCGGCAGGTTTTGCCAGGGAATGGTGCGGCGGCAGTCGGGGTCCTTGCCGCCTTCGAGCCCGAGTTCGTCGCCATAATAAATGCAGGGCGTGCCCGGCAAGAAGAACATGAGCGTGTAGGCGGCCACAATGCGGTCGATGCTGGCGCCTTTTTGGCTTGCAATGCGCGTGGTGTCGTGGCTCCCCAACAGGTTCATCTGCACTCCGAAGCGGTTCTCGGGGAATGCGTCGCAGAGCCTCTGCAAGAACTCGTCTGCACTGCCCTTCCGCTCGAAAAGGTAGTCCATGACTGCACGCCGGAAGGGGTAGTTCATCACGCCGTCGAACTGGTCGCCCTGTAGCCAGCGTTCCGGGTTGTCCCAGATTTCGCCCACGATATAGGCGTCGCGGTTGATTCGCTTGACCCGCCTGCGGAATTCCTGCCAGAAACTGTCATCGTCAATTTCGTTCGGCACGTCGAGACGCCAACCGTCGATTCCGCGTTTTGTCCAGTATTCGGCGACTTTGAAAAGGTATTCGCGGACTTCGGTGCAGTCGGTATTGAATTTCGGGAGGGCGGGGTAGTTCCACCAGCATTCGTAATTCGGTTTGCCCGAGTAGGCGTTGAGCGGCCAGCCCTTCACGTGGAACCAGTCTACGTAGGGGGAATCGGGCCCGAGCTCCATGAGGCTGTTGAACTGGAAGAACCCGCGGGAGCAGTGGTTGAAAACGCCGTCCAGGATGACGCGGAGCCCGAGCCTGTGGGCCTTTTCTACCAGGTGGTCGAAGTCGGCGAGCGTGCCGAGCACCGGGTCTATCTCCAGGTAGTCTACCGTATGGTAGCGGTGGTTCGAATTGCTCTTGAAAATCGGGCAGAGGTAGATGGCGTTTACGCCGAGCCCCTTGATGTACGCAAGCTTGCTTTCGATGCCGGCAAGGTTCCCGCCGAACATGTTCTCGCGGGTGGGCTTGGTATCCCACGGCACGAACTTCCCTGCCGCATGGTAACGCCCCGAACGGCAGAACCGGTCGGGGAATATCTGGTAGAAGATAGCGTCTTTAACCCAGGCAGGAGCGTTCATGGGCGGCGCGGGATTAAATCTTCCACATGGGGCGACGCCTGCGGGTGTCGACCAGCTTGCGGATTTCGGAATTGAGCGCGGTGAAGGTTTCGAGGTCGTCGACCGTAAGCGGGAGCCTGTAAGTCCAGTTGTTGCCGCCCACGGTTCCCGGAATGTTTACGCGTTCTTCTTCGGCGGGTATTTCGGAAAGCGTCGAGGAAAGCGCGAAGTAATCCTGTATCGGCAAGATGCAGAACATGCTGTTCGAGGAGAACACGTGCGCGAGGATGTCGCGGACCACCGGCGGGGTGAGCTTTTCGGGCGCCTTGCCGGTCATCTGGGCGTGCGACCAGTAGAGATCCTTGTCGAAATCAGCCTCTTCCCAGAGTCCGCGGAGGCTCGAGGTATCGTGGCAACTGGTGGTACATACGGAAAGGCGCGGGTATTCCGCCATCTCGTAGTACGGAGAATACGGGGCATTCCAGTTGCGGGCCCAGCGTTCGATGCGCAGCGAAAGGATGTTGAGGTTCTTGAGTACCACAGGCACGCAGTTCGGGACGGCACCGAGGTCTTCGGCGCACACGAGCATGTCGGTCTCTTTCGCAAGCACAGAAAGCAACTTGGTCGCGTTCTGTTCCCACAGGCCTTCCTGTGCGGCTTCGTTCGCGTGGATGATGTCTTTAAGTTTGTCCTGTTCGTTCTGCGGGAGGGTGCCGAGTACGGGCTGGTTGTACCAGTACCAGAACGGGTAGAACGTGTTCTCGTCGCCCGCCGGGATGAATATGCGGTTCCAGTAGACCTTCAGGAGTGCGTCCTTCACGTTCTGCGGTTCATCCAGCGAGGTGATGGCGCGTTCGCTGTAGAATTCGGGCTTGAACACGAAGCGCGTCGCCTCGTTCGGGAGGTTCTCGAAATAGACCGAGATGAGGTTATCTGTTTCGTCGCCGAGGAATGCGCGGAGCTGGTCTACGGAGTAGTTGGGCCTACGCAGGTATTCGAGCGTTTCGCGGCTGAAGCCTGCATTGTGGAGCAGGTCCCAGGTAAGCGGGACGCAGGGGCTGAAGCGCCCGAGGATGCCGGTGACTTCGCGCTGCGGGATAGACCAGATGCGGAAGAAACCGAGCACGTGGTCGATGCGGTAGGCGTGGTAGAACTTGCTTGCTTGGGCGAGGCGCTGTTTCCACCAGCGGAAACCATCTTTTTCGAGGACGTCCCAGCGGTAGGTGGGGAAGCCCCAGTTCTGCCCGCTGTAGCTGAACATGTCAGGAGGAGCGCCTGCGCGGTCGTCGAGCGAGAAGTAGTTGCGGTTGGCCCACACGTCGGCGCTGTCTTCGTTGATGAGGATAGGAATATCGCCCTTGATGCGGATGCCGAGCTTGGAGGCTTCGCCTACGGCTGCCGAGAACTGTAGCTCGGCAATGAACTGCATCCAAGCCTGGTAGAGCATGTCCTTGTGGTGCTTGGTCCAAAGTTTTTCGATATCTTCTTCGGTAGGTTCGCGGAACTTTTTCCAGTCTTTCCAACTGGATTCGCCGTTCTGCGCCTTGAGCATGCTGTAGGCGCAGTAGGCCTTGGCCCACGGATTGTTGTCAATCCATTTCGCGAGTTCCTTGTCCTTCTTTATCTGGTCGTAACGGTTGTCGAAAATGTGGCGCAGCATGGTGCGCTTCCAGGTAGAAATCTTGTAGTAGTCGATGCGTTCCTGGTGGTCGAATTCAGCCTTGGCTTCTTCGATATCGTTTTCGAACTCGCCGGAACCCTGAACTGCCTGTATATTGATGAACACCGGGTTCAGCGCGAATGCGCTGCGTGCGCTGTAGGGGCTGGCTTCTGCACCCGTATCGTTCACCGGCAAGAGCTGGATGATGTCGAAGTCGCACATCTTGCACCATTTTGCAAAGGGAATAAGGTCGAGGTATTCGCCGATGCCGATGCCGGATCTGCTGCGGAGGCTAAAAAGGGGGACGGCTACGCCGCTTTGGAAAGAAGAAATATCACCGTATCGCATGCCTGGAAATATAGTAAACACCATTATTTTTTTTACTATACTTTTTTATATGAGTTACGAATGCAGGCATTTGCGCGGCACGTTCTGCGACAAGCGGAAAAAGGAGTGCGACCCGGGCGAACCGGGGTGCGTCCTCAGGGGGAGGGTCTCGTTCCCGCTCAAGGAAGAAGCCGCAAAGCAAAAGAAACTTGCAAGGAGTAAACCGTAAACGGCTGTAGGCTCCAATACCTGAAAAGTCGGACGACCGGATATTAAATAAGGCAGCCTGATGGGGCTGCCTTGGTTGTAATTGATTTTGCCTTTTTTAGATGAGTCGCAAAATTTCTTGCGTGGTTTGTTCGGCAAAGCTGTTATCTTGTACGAAACGGCGGACTTCGGTTGGGTTGATTCTCGCGTATTCGGAGAGTGCGCGTCCGATGCCGTTTCTAATATAATAGTCATCTTCCTTGGCGCAGGTAAGGCAGAACTGGCGGAGTAACGGCCAGTCGGTGCGGTCTTTGTACTGGATCTGGAAGATAATGGCGCTGCGGCGCACCCAAATATTGGGGTCGCGAATCCATGCGGTAATCTTGCTGCGCAGGGCGGGAAGCCTGAGTGCGAGGTCACCGAGGATGCATGCGGCGAGCGTATCGACCGTATCCCTCCATGCACGGGTCTTGATTAGTTTTTTCAAGAAGTTGAGATGCTGCCCACCGAGCTTATCTTTGTGGCGGAAAAGATAATCACATGCCGCATACTGTATTTCGCGGTAGGGCTGTGACCACATGTCCTCCACTCTCGCTACGAGTTCGGCGTCATCCTTGGGCGGGTTCCTGTCGAAAATCGGGTAGGTAACTTCGCGCCGCGGGACAAGCCTAATACCGAGGAAATCAAATTGTTCCCTCGTCTTCTTGGACATTTCGTGTGCTTCTTCTTCGTTGGCGATTGCTCGGAGTGCGAGCAGTATTTCTTGAGTGAACCTTAACATGACACCACAAAAATAGTCCAGAAAGAAATTATTTTCTAGGTCTTGACAAAAGATTTTTTTTATTTTTTTTATTTTTTGAACGCTTTTTTGCAAAAAAAAGACAAAAAATACTCTTGACAACGAAAAAAATCGAATTTTTAAGGCTATATGGCTACTGAAAACGGCTCTATTTATAGTGGAGTGATCGAGGTTCCGCCCGAACTTCGTGGCCCTTCCAATGAAGAAATTTTGCAGATGTCGGAGCGCGAAGACACCGAAAGGCGCCGCCGTGCGGCCGCCAGGCCCTCAAAACGCGAAAGATTGCGCCGCAAAATGAACAAGGAACTTGCGGCCATGTCGGAAATTGGTTCGGGCAAGGTGCAGGCAGCCCCGGCCCAGCCCGCTCCGGTACAGCACGTGTCCGTGACGAACGCTGAACGTCCTGCCCCCAAGAAACAGCCGTCTTTTGCCCGTAAAAAGCTGGAATCGCTGTTCAGTGCCGCATTCCGCCGGGAACGCCCCGCGGAACCCGCGCCTGTGGTTGCCCCGGTAAAGAAGGAACCGAAGTTCACGCCGCCCTCCGTCCCGTCGTCGGGCCGCGTCCTTAGGGGCTCGTTCGGGGCAAAACCCAGCGACGAGGCTAAGGCGAAGGTCTATTCCGTGGCAGAACTGGAACGCATCCGCATGGAAGAACGCGCCAAGAAAATCCGTGCCGAACTTGCCCGCAAGAACAAGGCCGTGGCGCCGGCGGTTGCAGAAGACGGCACTCCGGTAAAGCGCCCGCGCGGTAGGCCCCGCAAGAACCCGCTGCCGGAGCAGCAGTAAACAATCTGGATAGAGAATTCAAAAAAGCCCGCTTTCAAAAGAAAGCGGGCTTTTAAGAGGCAACGATCAGACTCGAACTGATGAATAAGGCTTTTGCAGAGCCGCCCCTTACCAACTTGGGTACGTCGCCGATTGTGAGCGCCAATATAGGTAATTTAAGCGTTTTTGCCAAGGGTTAGGGGCAAAAAAACTAATTTTTGACCATGTTCGGTGCAGTAACGCGCATGTTTGACGAAATAAAGCTGAAAATCTTTGCCTTGCTCGGGAGTGTGTGGATCCGGAGCCTCCGCGTGCACATGAACACCCCCGAAGGGTTCGGCCCGGGGATTATCGGGGCGTGGCACTGCGACCTGCTGGCCAGTTTTGCCGCTTTCAAGGACAGAGGGGTGCATGCCCTGGTCTCGGAATCTCGCGATGGCGAAGTTCTTGCCCGCGCAATTGAACGCCTGGGGTACAAGGTTGCTCGCGGTTCCGATACGCATGGCTCGCTCAACGTGCGGCACTTGGTACAAACTCTCAAGGAAGGCGGCTTCGTGGGCATGGCGCTCGACGGCCCGCGCGGTCCGGCACTGCAGGTCAAGCCGGGTTCCCCGTGGCTTTCCAGGGTTTCTGGCCGCCCGCTATGGCTTGTTTGTCCGCGTTACGGAGCGCATATCCGGCTCAAGACCTGGGATAATTTTGTAGTTCCCTTGCCGCTGACATCTATTGACATTCAAATTAAGTATTTTTGCGAAGAAGAAACAAAAACAGAAAAGGAGTAACCGTCGTGATTACATTGCCGCCAAAATTTGTCGCGTTTGACCTTGAAACGACTGGACTTGTGAATACTAAAGACGAAATCGTCGAAATCGGTGCAGTGAAGTTCACCGTGGCCGTCGAAAAGAGCAAGGTCGTTCCCAAGCTCATTTCCGAGTTCAACATGCTGGTGAACCCTAACATGATGATGCCCGAAGAGGCCTCGAAGGTGAACCACATTACCGACGACATGCTGAAGGATGCGCCCCCGGTGGGCGAATGCCTCAAGAAGTTTACCGCGTTCTGCGGTCAGGGCTCTATCCTGATTGCGCATAACGCTCCGTTCGACGTGGGCTTTTTGCGCGTGGCCTACTCCAAGAACCCGCAGTATGTGCCCGGCAACCCCGCGATAGACAGCCTGGTGGTCGCCCGCACGATTTTGCCGGAACTGGAAAACCACAAGCTGGGCTACATGGCGAACCTGTTTATGAAGCGCGGGGAATTCACGATGAAAATCGACCCCGCCAAGATGCACCGAGCCGTCTACGACTGCGAAATGCTCATGGAAGTGTTTGTCGCCCTCATGCGCCGCCGTTTCAAGGAAAAAGACTGGGAAATGGCGAACATCATGGCAAGCCTCGCCAAGTACAAAGGGCTCCCGCTGTTCATCAATAAGTAGTTGCTGGTTATTGGTCGATGGCCAATGGCCGTTGACTACTGACCGCTGGTCAAAAAAAAGGCGCCGAAGGCGCCTTGCTTTTTGATGTCTGAAAAACGGATTGCTAACTGCTAGGATACACAAAACACCGCCAAGGGATTCCTTTGGCGGTTTCGTGTAACTCTTATCCGAGAATTAGATGCCGAGTTCCTGAGCGACGGCCTGGATGCCGAGCTTGCTGATGGTGCGGAGACCAGCAGCGCTCACGCGGAGCGTTACCCAGCGGTCTTCTTCGGGAATGTAGAAGCGCTTCTTCTGGAGGTTGGGAAGCTGCTTCATCAACTTCTTGCGGTTGGAGTGGGAAACCATGTTACCCACGAGGCCGGCCTTACCGGTAACTTCACAAATGCGGCTCATAATAAACTCCGTTGTTTTTTACGGACTGCAATTTTAGATAAAAATTGGCAAATTGTCAAGGCTAAACTTAATCTTGCAGTTCCTTGGGCAGGTTAAATTTGGTCGATTCTACCAATTTTATGAAATTTTCGATGTTTAGGGGACCAAATTTGGCCTTCAGCCACTCCACAACTTCCTGGACCAGCACCTCGGGAGCGCTCGCTCCGCTCGAAATTCCGACCGATTCGATGCCGTCGAACCAGCTGGCGTCGAGGTCGTTTACGCCGGCGATGAGGTGGCTCTTGATGCCCTGCTCGAGCCCGAGTTCCATAAGGCGGCTCGAGTTGGAGGAGTTCTTGGCGCCTACGACCAGGAGCATGTCGACCTTCTTGCACAGTTCGAGTACGGCCGCCTGGCGGTTGCCCGTCGCGTAGCAGAGGTCGCCTGCATCCGGCCCGATGATTCCCGGGAACTTGGTCTTGAGGGCCTCGATGATCTTGCGGGTTTCGGCAACGGAGAGGGTGGTCTGCGTGATGTAGGCGAGCTCCTTGCCTTCGGGAACCTGTACGGTTGCGACGTCGGCCTCGTTCTGGATGAGCGAGATGGCGCCTTCGGGGAGCTGGCCGAGCGTGCCTTCCACTTCGGCGTGGCCCGCATGCCCGATAAGGATGATATGGCGGCCCGCGTTATAGTGGCGCTTGGCGCTGTAGTGGACCTTGAGTACCAGCGGGCAGCTCGCGTCGAGCACCTTGAGGTGGCGCGCTTCGGCATCGGAGTAGATATGTTCGGCGACCCCGTGGGCCGAGAATATGACGACCGAGCCTTCGGGGACCTCGTCGACCTCGTCAACGAATATGACGCCCTTTTCCCTGAGTGTGTCAACGACGAACTTGTTGTGCACGATCTCGTGGCGCACAAAGATAGGGGCACCGAATTTTTCAAGGGCTTTCTCAACTACGTGGATGGCGCGGTCAACTCCTGCGCAGAATCCGCG
Organism: Fibrobacter sp.; assembly: GCA_045131085.1. Taxonomy (GTDB): domain Bacteria; phylum Fibrobacterota; class Fibrobacteria; order Fibrobacterales; family Fibrobacteraceae; genus Fibrobacter. Next base: position 4,999 of record JBGUQN010000007.1, on the reverse strand, counting down.
GGGGGTGGCAAGTACAATCTTCTTCATGGTTGTTTCACGTTAGGGGTGGGGAGCAGCCCGAGGACGAAGTCCACGAACAGCTGGTATGAATCTTCAATCTTTTCTTTTTCGTGCGCCAGAAAGCGATCGACGGTTTTGGCGTCGGGGATGACCTTGCGGGAGAATTCCTCCGGGGAGCGCAACTGCGAAATTACGCCTTCGCGGACGAGGGCTGCGACATTTTCGGCCTGGCCTGCGGAATACGGCCCCACGTAGGTGGCGACACCCGCCTGCAGCGGTTCCCAGAAGTCGTGGACGCCTAGAGTGCGGTTAAACGACCCGCCGACGACGGCTGCCTTCGAGATGGCGAAGATATCCTTCGTGAGCCCGAACTTGTCGACGATGGATACGGCGCCCTTCTGGACCCGGGGCCATTCGACAATCGGAATTTTCTTTTCGGAAAGCGCCTTGCGGAATGCGGGGACTTCTTCGAGCCTGCGCGGGGCGAGGACTACGGCTTCGCCGTTTGCGGTGGCGGCATCGGCCATGCGGTAGAGGCTTTGCCATTCAGAAAAGTGCATCGAGACGAAGAACGTATCAACGGATTTTGCGGAAGCCTGCGGGTCGCTTGTCGTAGTGTCGTTTGTCGCGGGCTTGTCGCCGTTTACCGCTGGCTTATTGCCGCGCACCCAGGGGAGGAGCTTCCAGTCGCCGCCGATAATCGGGCTCCCGATGTTTGCGCGCGAAGCGACGTTCATGAACCGTGAAAGGTCTGCGCCGGTCTGCATGCCTGCAAAACCGATGGGCGAAAAGTCTATGCCAGGGATGGCTGCATGGAAACGGCCCGAGACTATTGCCACGGAGGGCTTGAGGCACAGGCGCTTCATTGTGGAAAGGTAGCCGGGCCAGAGTTCGTTCTCGCCGAGGACGAGCGCGATAGGCTTTACGCTCTTTGCGAACTTTTTCATGGCGATAGGCGTGTCGGCGGGGGCGATACTCATCACGATTTCGCAAGCCTTGCAGGTTTCGCGGAGGTGGTCGAGGACTTCGGCTTTCTGCGTGGTGATAAGGATTTTCGGGCAATCGGGAATGTCTGCCTGCAGCGCCTTTGCGAGGTTCAGGAGCATCTTGCATTCGCCGAGGCTTGCCCCGTGTAGCCACAGGAAGGGGCCTTCGGGCCACGGACCTTCGAGGCGTTCGTTTATGCGGAATTGCCTGTCGACAATGGGGACCTTCGCCACGGCCTTTGCGGCGGTGCCGATTGCGGTGCGGGCGATGTCCAGTGCGTTAAACATTTTCAGACCGTGTGAAATTTTAAAAGAACAATTATCAAATTAACAATTACGAGCCAGAACCACGTGGACGCATCGGCCTTGAATGCCTGAAAAACGGTGCGCCGGGGCGAACTCTTTTTTTTGTTGCTAACAAGGAATTCGCCGTTCATGGGGAACATCGGTGTTTTTTGGGCCCAGGCCCGCCAGGTGTCGCCGAACTTTTCTTCGAGGAAGATGTCTTCCGCTTTGGCGAGGAGGATTTCGAAAAGGATCGTTGCGAGAAAGAAAAGGTGGAAGAATGGCGTTACGCCGACGTGGAAGGAGATGACGCCCAGAGCGATGCACGTGTTCGACAGGTAAAGCGGGTGCCTGCAGTTGGCGTAGGGGCCGTCTGTGACGAGTTCGCTGGCCTCGTGCTTGGAACCACGCGTGTGCTGGCCTATGTACTGGCGTGATTTTATCCGCAGCATGATTCCGACCACGTAGGTGATGATGGTCGTCAGATAGGGGGCGATTTCGACCATGCGCGTGTAATTTTGCGGGAACGGGGCCGCGGGCGTGGCGAACATGGCGAGGGCGAGTATCGCGAGGATGTAGCCCCGGAAACGATAGAGTATTTCGCTAACCTTTCGCATGTTCCATCTCTACAATGTTGAAGCGTGATTCCGCCGCGGCACTGAACGGGTCATGGCTCGACATGATGACCCACTTGCCTTGCTTGGCGGCAGTGTCGAGGAACTTGAGGAGGATGTTTTCGCGGTCGGCGAGCGCGATGGCTGCCATCGGTTCGTCGAGGAGCACTACGGGGGCATCGGAGGCGAGCGCCCACAGGAGGGCGATGCGCGAGCGTTCCCCGCCCGAAAGACCTTCCTTGCGGAGCAGGCGGTCAGTACCGGCAGCCTCTATGAATTCGTGCAATGCGCCTGCGCTATGGCTGGACGTGCCGCCATTCTTTTCGAGTCTCCGCAGGAGCATGTGCCGCGGCGGAAGTTCCAGATCTTGCGGGATAAAGAATACGTTTGCGGGTTGGGGCTGTGCGCCGTTGTTGCCTCGGGTCGCGGCGTCCCATTCCTCGAGGCCTGCAAGCAGCCGCAATAGCGTTGATTTTCCGATGCCGTTCCTGCCGCGCAGTAGTACGGGCTTGCTCCTGTCGAGGGTGATGTTGAAGTCGTCGAACACCGGCGTGTCGGAGCCTTCGTAGTGGAAGTTGCCATGGGCGATTTCGATGCTCGCGGCATTGGGGGCGACACTGTTTAAATTCTGGTTGCGAGATGTGCCGGCATCAAGATTGCGTGCGTCCTGTTCGCTTGCGGTTCGCCTTGGCAACTTCTCGAATTCGGCCAGCATGCGCAACGCGCTCGATGCGGTGCGGAATTGCGGCAAGACGCGTGAACATTCCTTGACGGGCTTGTAGCACAGGAGGAGCGCCGAACAGAAGAGCACTAGCCCCGTGCCGTCCATCCACCCGCGTTCGATAAGCAATGCGCAGAAGGCGAGGACGACGACCATCGCGGTTACGGACAACGTTTCCATCGCGGTAGAAAGAGCGTTCTTGCGGACACTCGCGGCAAGGCCCTTCTTGCTGAGGGCATTTGCGTCTGATGCAAGTTCCTGTGCGACTGTTTCGCGTTCGGTTTCCCCGCTCCAGTTGCGGTATATCTTGCGGGCCGCGTTCAGGTTCAGCCTGAAATTCGACCTTGCATACAGGAGCGATTCTTCGGTCGGGCCGAGGGACTGCAATTTGCGCTGCATCCAGGCGACAAACGGCACTACTGCCGCGAACAGGAACAACGTGAGCGGCCATGATATATATATGAGTACGGGCAAAAAGATGGCGAGTTGCAAAATTGCCTGGACCATCTGGAAAAAGACTCCGCCGTTCGCCTGCAGGGCGAGCGTTGATTCGTAGGCGGCTTCGACCTTTGCGTCGCCTTCGCCGTTGTGGAACAGCCTGGGGGAAAGCGTGCGCAGGGACCCGAGGAACCACTGCGTGATGTGCAGGCTGGTGTTGTACAGGAACGTCTCGGAATTGCGGACCTTCGCGAACATAAAAATCTGGCGGAGGGCGGCGGCGAGCGCCATTAGGAGGGCCCATTCCCAAAGGCTAAAGGGGGACTCTCCCGAAAGCAACTCCATGAAGGAGCGGATACCCCACAAAAGGCCCGCATCGGCAAGGCTTGCCATCAGGGCGAGGGGTAAAAATTTTAAAATTCCAGAAAAAAGGGATTTTTTTAGCCGCTTTTTTATATCCACGGCAAAAAAAATAAAAAAAATCGCTATGCCCCCCTTTACAAAAATGCCTATTTAACTATATTTGGCCCTACATAAGACGCCCCTATCGTCTAGTGGCCCAGGACTCGGGATTTTCATTCCCGCAACAGCGGTTCGAAACCGCTTGGGGGTACGAAAGAGAGCTAACCGTTGGTTAGCTCTCTTTTTTTGTTGGCCTTTTATTATATTCCCTGGAAGATGAATAAATCTGCTCTCGTAAAAACGGTTCTCGGCCTTCTTCTCGCCACCTTCCTGCTCTTCGAGCTGTGCTCGGAAGACGACTATGTCGGCACCTACACCCGCATGCACGGTAGTGGCATCGAGTCCGTCACGCTCTTTCCAGATTCCACGTTCCTGCAGGTTTATGTAGACGGCGACCGCATAGAGTCGAATCGAGGCTCCTGGAAATACGATCCGAGTATAAGCTATTCTAGCAATCGTCTGACCCTTTATGATTGGATAATCTTTGAAGACCCCTATAAGAACGAACAGTTCAATAGGGAAGGCGAAAAGGTCATCTTCTGTACCAATTTTTCGGGCGGATGCATCTGGATTGACGACGACCTGCGGGAATACAACCTCTGCAAGTGACCCGGAGAACGTATAAAAAGGCATAAAAAAGAGGTCCGCCGTAGCGGAACCTCTCTTTAATTTGTCTGTAACCCGCGCAGGACTTGCGCGAATCCAAATTACTTGAGCGTGCTGACCTGCACGTCCCAGCTCTGGTTGCCAAGAGCGATGCGGTAGGTGCTTGCAGCGCCGGCCTTCATGTTCTTGGTGTCCACTGCCGGAGCGGCGTTCGGGTCCTTCTTCGGCACGCCAATGTGGCGGTTGCCCTTGAGGAACTCGATACCCTTGTTGCCAGCCTTCGTCTGGAGGCAGCCCGTGATGAAGATGGTTTCGTCGTTGACCGGCAGGCCATTTTCTTCGAGGAGCTTCTTCGCAGCCGGGATGCCCGGCGGAAGGATTTCTTCGGCGCACTGGATGCCCGGATAGGCTTCCTTGAACGGCTTCATGTTGAACTGGTCGGCAGCAATCTTCACGAGCTCCGGATCCGGTTCGCACGGGGTCTTGCCCTGGTAGCCGAGGTGCATCTTGCCGTAGCCTTCCGTCATCTTGAACCACGTACCGCGGCCTGCGGCCTGGTTCAGGGTGTTCATGTAGGCCTGCTGGAAGTAGAACTGGGAAACCGGCGTCACGGAAGAGGCAAAGCCACCGCGGCGGACGCATTCACTCATGTTCTCGATAACCTTCGGGAACAGGTGGAACGTCTTGGTTTCACGCATCATGAGGGTGTTGGCGGTAAGAGCGCCACCCGGCATGGGGCTGAAGATCACGTCGGTCGTAATCTGGCGTGCTTCAGGCGGGAAGTTGTAGTCCTTGAGGCATTCGACGGCGACGTTGTTGGCTTCCATGAGTTCCGGAATGTGATCGTCGACGATGCTGTCTTCACCGAGGGCGAGCTTGTATTCCGT
>JBGUQN010000006.1:0-10123 GCA_045131085.1 Fibrobacter sp. | reverse complement strand
GCGTAAGGAACTCCAGATGAAAATCGAGGAGCAGGCCTTGGCGAAGGAAACCGACGACACCAGCGTAAAGCGCCTGAAAGAGTTGCGCGAAGAACTCGCGACGACAGATGCTGCAGTCAAGCTGATGCAGGACCGCTGGCAGGAGAGGCGTGCGAAGAACGCCGAATTGCAGGGCCTCAAGAAGTCCTTGCAGCAGGCGAAGGACGAGATGGAGCAGGCCGAAGCCCGCTACGACTTGAACCGCGCTGCCGAACTCAAGTACAACAAGATTGTGAACTTGGAAAAGGAAATCGCTGCGAAGACGGAAGAAATCAAGAAGTCCGCAAGCGACGGCGACTTGAGCGAAGAGGTGACCGAAGAGACGATTGCCCTCGTGGTGAGCCGTTGGACGGGAATTCCGGTGACGAAGCTTTGCGAAGGCGAAAAGGCCAAGTTGTTGCACTTGGACGAACGTTTGCACGCCCGCGTGATTGGCCAGGACGAAGCTGTGGAAGCGGTTTCGGAAGCGATTCTGCGTAACCGTAGTGGCTTAAGCCGCGAGAATGCGCCGATCGGTAGTTTCTTGTTCCTTGGCCCGACAGGTGTCGGCAAGACGGAATTGGCCCGTGCGCTTTCGACCGAACTATTCGACAGCGAGGCAGCCCTGGTGCGTATCGACATGAGTGAATACATGGAAAAGCACAGCGTCAGCCGCTTGATTGGTGCGCCTCCGGGATACGTGGGCTACGAGGAGGGCGGCCAGCTGACCGAAGCCGTGCGTACGCATCCGTACTGCGTGATTCTTCTCGACGAAATCGAGAAGGCCCACCCCGATGTGTTCAATACGCTGTTGCAGGTGCTTGACGATGGTCGTTTGACCGATGGCAAGGGCCGTACCGTGAACTTCAAGAACACCTTGATTCTCATGACTTCGAACCTGGGTGCTGCACATTTCCAGAACCGCGCTGCTGCCGGTAAGGACGGCGTCGCGACCCCTGTTACCTTGAAGGAAATCGAGCCGGAACTCCGAGGCTTCTTCAGGCCGGAATTCTTGAACCGTCTGGACGAAGTGCTGGTGTTCCAGAGCTTAACGAAATCGCAGATCAAGGACATCGTGAAACTCAAATTCAAGGGACTTGCTGAACGTGCTGCCCGCCAGGATTTGCAGCTCACGCTGACCGACAAGGCTCTCGAAGCGATTGCCGATGGTGCCTACCAGCCGGAATTCGGCGCCCGCCCGATCCAACGTTACCTGGAAAGGAACGTGGAACGCCCGCTGAGCCATGCAATCCTCGCTGGCGAGGTGAGTGCCGCAAAGCCGGTAACCATCGACTATGACGGCGAGAAATTTGTGGTGAGGTAACAGCAGGAAAATGTGAAATGTGTGATTAGGAATCAATCATTTCACATTACACACTGCGGCGTAGCCGCTACAGCGCCTTTATGACGTAAAGCGCGATGGTCTGCACGTCGTTGTTCTTTTCTTGCATCACGCCGATATCGAAGTCCAGGCGGATGCGGTATGTGCTGAGCGATAGCTCGAGTTTAGGAATGATGTCGACCATGAAGTCGTCTGTCAGGTTTCCGATGCTGCCGGACATGTTTATTTCGACGAATGTGCGGAAAAAACTGGTGAAGTAAAGCGTCGGGGTCATGCTGCCAGCCAACTTGACATACCCGTTATCCCCGGCGACGCCGTGCAAAACGCCGGCGCGGATTTCGTAGAAGTTGGCGAAGTTCTTGGAGATAAACTGCTCGTTACCGTAGGTCAGTACGATTGCGGTACTGTTATTGCGGTTCAAACCGAAGTTGCCATCGAGTTCGATGAAGTTGTTGTCGTTTATCAGATAGCGGCCGCCGATATCGAGCGTGACGATGACCTGGTCGAATTTGTCTATGCTTTGCACGTTAACCTTGCCGCCCACATTCCATTCCTTGGAAAGAGCAGTCGTGACGTTTGCTGGGAAGAGTATGTCTGTCCCGTAGTTGTTCACTGCTCCAACTCCGACAGCCCATCTTGGCGATGGTCTTGTGTCCGGCCCCAACGTATAGCGGATATCCCATATGTGGTCCACCGCGAACGCATTTGCGCACAGGAGAGCTATGAACAGGGCAAGGATTCGCTTCATACGCAGTAAATTTAACTTAATCCCATGGCAAATATTCTAGATTTGGCGTAGAAAAAGAGGTATTTATGGTTGAACCGCGTCCAGAACTTTCAAAACTTTCTGATTACGTTCCCGGAAAATCCATTGAGGAAATCCGCGAACGCTTTGGACTTGCAAAAGTAGTCAAGTTGGCTTCTAACGAAAACCCGCTCGGGGCTTCCCCGAAGGCGGTCGAGGCCTTTCACCAGATTGCGGACAGCCTGCACCTTTACCCGCGTGGCGATGCCCCGAAGCTGATCGATACCATCGCTAAGAAGTATGGCGTGAAGACGAACCAGATTGTCATCGGTAACGGCTCTGACGAAATTATCGACATGGTGGGCAAGGCATTTATCCGCCAGGGCGATAACTGCGTGGGAATTACGCCGACTTTCTCGGTCTACAAGTTTACTACGCTTTCGAATGGCGCCGACTTTATTGGCGTGGGCGAGGGGGAAAATAAGACTTCGCTTGATGAACTGGCGAAGGCGGTAAACGAGAAGACTCGTGTTGCCTTTATTTGCAACCCGAACAACCCGACGGGCGCCTACTACACCGAAGCCGAAATCCGCGACTTCTTGAAAAAGGTGCCGCAGAATGTGCTCGTTTTCTTGGACGAGGCTTACTCGGAGTTTGCGACAGCGGAAGACTACCCGAACATGTCTGCCGCTCTCGATGAATTCCCGAACCTGTTTGTGAACCGCACGTTCAGCAAGATATATGGCCTCGCCGGCCTCCGCGTAGGTTACGCCATGGGCAGTGTCGAGGTGATTCGCGCCCTGTGGAAGATCAAGCCTCCGTTTGATGTGAACCAGGCGGCCCAGGTGGCGGCGATTGCGGCTCTCGGCGATGAAGAACACGTGCAGAACACGCGCAAGATGAACGCCGACGGCGTGAAGGTGTTGACCGACGTGTTTGAATCGTATGGGTTCAAGGTACTCCCGACGCAGGCGAACTTTATCTGTGTGCGCATCGGTGAACGCGCGAAGGATCTTGTTGCCTTCTTGGAAAAAAACGGCATGATTATCCGCGGCCTTACAAGCTTCGGTATGCCCGAACATGTGCGCATCACTGTCGGTAAGCCCGAAGAGAACGCCTTCTTGCTGGAACTTGTGAAGAAGTGGAAAGCGGAGGCGTAATATGGCCGACAACAAGGAGCTGCTGCAGATTGCCCTCAAGACGGTTGAACTTGCTCAGGCGAACATCCTGAAGTATTTCCAGTCTGACGTGGGCGTGGAGTGGAAGGCCGACAACACGCCGGTCACCATTGCCGACAAGAGTACCGAAGAAATCGCCCGCAATTTCTGGGCGAAGGAAACTCCGGGTTTCGGCGTGATTGGCGAAGAATTCGGTATCGAGACCCCCGATGCAGAATACCAGTGGGTTATTGACCCGATTGACGGAACGAAGTCGTTCGTGCACGGAGTCCCGCTGTTCGGTACGCTTATAGCGCTTTACAAGAAGAACGTTCCCGTATGTTCTGTTGTCCGCATTCCGGCGATGAATACGGCTGTGTGGGCGGTGAATGGCGGCGGTGCCTTTTTGGATGGACGCCCGGTACGCTGCACCCGCACGGAGAAACTTTCCGATGCAACCGTCCTTTCGGGCACGGTGAATACTATGGAAACTACGGGCCATGGCGAGGGCTTTACAAAGCTCCGCCGTGGTGCAAAACTTTACCGTGGCTGGGGCGATTGCTACGGTTACTACCTGGTGGCGGCTGGCCGCGCCGACGTGATGCTCGACCCGGTCGTCTCCCTTTGGGACATTGCTCCGTTCCCGCTCTTATTCAAGGAAGCTGGCGGAAAGTTCAGTACCCTCGACGGGAAAACGGAACTTTTTGGCGAAGACGGCAAGCCTGCGGCCCCGATTTACGAAGGCTATTCTGCTATTGCGACAAACGGGCTGTTGCACGATGTTGCGCTCGAGTGCATGAAGCGATAAACTCTCGCGCCTATTTTATCATCGTCTCCACATATACAGAATCTTCCGAGAACGTTACGGTAACGGTTCCGTTTTTTGCCGTATTCAGGTACGGAATCTCTAGTGCGTCGAGCCGTTCGGTTACCTGCTTGTGCGGGTGGCGGAACTTGTTCCTGCGCCCGCTCGAAATGATGGCGACTTGCGGGCCGACTGCCTTCAGGAATTCCTCGCTGCTCGATGTCTTGCTCCCGTGGTGCCCGAGCTTTAACACGTCGCTTTTTATGTAGGCGAGAGACCCGAGTATCGTCTTCTCGCCAGGGACGGTTAGGTCGCCGGTCAGGATGGCGGAATGCCCGAATCCGCTTGCCTGCAACGTGATGCTTGCTTCGTTCAGGTCGCGACATTCCTTGCTTGCGTCCGTAAGTTTTTTCGGGTGGATTGCCCGTACTTCAAAAAAGTTCTCGCGCCATATGAAGCCGCGCCGGATTTCGCGTACGGGAACCTTGCGCTCCACAGCCTCTTCGATTACATCGCGCCATTTTACGCCATCGGCAGTGCGGGAACACTCGTTTGTCCATACCTCGTTCACCGGGAACATGCGCAATATGCTTGCTGCACCCCCGAAGTGGTCCAGGTGCGGGTGCGTTATTACGAGCGCGTCGAGCCGCTGCACGCCGATGTGGTGCAGAAAAGGTACAATGATGTCCTTGCCGGAATCGGTTCTGCTCTTGTCGCCTGCATCTACGAGAATGTAGCGGTTCCCGGGAGTGCGCAACAGGATGCTGTCACCTTGCCCTACGTCGATGACGGTCATGCTCCAGGTGGGGTGAAAGAGCCTCTCGTAGCCTTGAAAACAGAAGATGGTGGAGAATGCGCACAGGCTTGCAATGCAGAAGAGGCGCGCGACGGCGTTCTTGCGGCAGGCAGGGAGCGCGATGAAGACTCCCCCTAGAAGCAGGAGAATTGCGGGGCTGAATGGCCCCACAGTTACGGAAGCCTGCGAGGAATCAGAGAGCATGCGTGTCAGGAGCGAGGCTAGTCTCAGAAAAAAGCTTGCTGCCGAACAGAATGTCTCGCGCATAAAGTCGATGGGTGAAAGGAGTGCAAATAGGCCAGCCTGCATACCCCAGGAGATTGCAGGTACGACGACGATGTTCCCGAGCCAGGCGAATGGAGAAAGCGTCTTGAAATGGTGAATCAAGAAAGGCGATGTGGCAAGAGTCGCACATAAGGTAACGTATGTGGGGGAAATTGCGAAAGATTCGATGAAGTTCCAAATTTTACTGCGTTTCAGGTAATCGGGAATATGCTTGAGCGGGTTATATTGGTTCCCGATGAGAATGCCCGCCGTGGCAGCGACTGAAAGTTGGAATCCCGGGTTCCAGAGTTCGGAGGGCTTCGGGAGCAGAATGAATAGGAGGGCGACTCCCAAACTGTTGAGCGTATTGGCGGGCCGCTCAAAAAGCAGGCCGACTTGCGGTACGGCAAACATCAATACGGCGCGCTGCACGGCGGGGGAGCCTCCGGTCACTGGCACGTAAATTGCAAGCAGGATTATCGCTATGATACTTGCCGCCTTGTGGGGGAGCCGCGTCGCCTTCAGGAATACCATGAGCATGCCCGCAAGCAAGACGACGTGAAAGCCTGAAATGGCTAGAACGTGTACCAGCCCCGAACGCTGGAAATCGTTCCGGAGTGCTTCGGGTATGCCGCTCCGGTCGCCAGCCAATAGCCCGAGCAGGAGCCCAGTTTCTGCAGGTTCCAGGTATTCCTCGAATCGCCCCTTTATCCACTTGCGAAAGTTGTAAAAGCTCCGCTCCGGAATCCATTTGCCCTTCCAGGAATCCCAGCGCAAGAATTTCCCGTAAGCCGCAAATCCCTGGCTGGCAAGCCATTCTCGCGTGTTGAACGCGCCGGGTACGGTCGGGTCGTTTACCGGGTACCATTTTGCTTCGTAGCAGATGCTGTCTCCGGGTTCGGGCAAATCAGGCAGGTCTCTTTTTTCGGTTATACGAACTCTTGTGCCGCTATTTACCTGTATAATAAACGCGGTCCCGTTCCCCCTCGGGAGTACGGCTTCTATGTTTCCGCACGCCTTTGTTGGCAATTCTTGTTCTGGCGAATTCCTGCTGCCAGTATTATTGGTGGCCCCGACTTGCGCATATCCGAACACTGTATGACATGAGCATGCTATTGCGAGTGCTCCAAAAATGCACCACTGCACGCTCCTCGGGAAAAAATGCACAGTAAGGGCAATCGGCACAAGCAGGAATGGCGCATAAGTAGGCGCATCGAGGCTTGCGTATACAGCCATTACTGTCAAAGAACTTACAAGTGCGGGCTTGCCCGCAATCGGGTTTATCAAATCACGGATGTTTTGCAAAAACATTTCTTTCCGGTTTGTCTTTTTTCGTATCATTTTTTTACCTTTACAAAGTAGTCCTCTACATATAAAGACGGTTGAAAACCGAAAATGAGCCAAAATATGACTAAAAAAGTTTTTTACATACTGTGGATACCCTTTTTGCTCGCTTTAGCCGGCTGTACAGAAGAGCCGGTTGGCGAACCGGTGCTTTTGCCCGATAGGATATCTGCGTATGCGCTGTACCCGAACGACGTGGCTGCGAACGACTCCGCTTCGAACCACCTCGTGAATGGCTTGCAGCTTTTGGTGCATCCGATGGGCTCGTATACGCTTTCGTTCGACAGGGATTCCTCGATATCTGAATTGCCGGAACTTCAGCTTTTTAGGCTTGGCTCGACAACTGATGATGGCAGGGTCATGACGAGCCATGTGCGCTCCTTGGAACCGCGCGAAGAGAACGGAAGGCTTGTCTATAAATTCGTGTGTGAAGAAAACGACCGCAATGTTTGGGTGTCTACGCTAGTGCTCAACAAGGAATTCTATAAGGGAACGACCCACCATGCTAAATTGGCGGCGGAAGGCTCTTATTCCGATACGCTTACTATAAACCTGGTTGTTGTTGGCCGTATTGATTTTATGGACGACATGACGGTAGATTTGTTTGCGGAGCAGATGCTTAAGAACTTCAGAAAGTATTATACCTCGATTGTGATTGATACGTTGCATGTGCGCTATGCCCATAAGCATCCGACATTGGGAGATAAGTATCCTGCAGACCAATTGTGGTATGCGGGGCGCTCGTCAAGTGATTTCTTTGTCAGTGAGTTGGGTGGTTGGCCTGAGCATTCTTTGAAAAAGGCTTTGGACATCATTCTGGTGCACCGCATAGAACTGGATTGGGTGCTTGGGTATTCTCTGATGTACAGCGGGAACCTGTATGGTGGACAGGGGAGTACCGTAGTTATCGGCGCTTACAACAAGTCGCCTACGGGAGAATCGCCCCTTTCTGCCAGATCGATGATTTTGACGGCAATCCACGAGACCGGGCATTTCTTTGGACTTAGACACACGACGTCGACGCAGGCCGATTTCGAGGTGGATTATGACCTTTCGAATTACGAGGATGGTTTTGACGATACCCCGTATTGCAGCGATTTGCTGAAATCCGGACTTTTGAAACGGGATGGCAGCAAGAAAATATCTGACTTTAAACTGCCTTTGTCTCGCGTGAGTTTTGCATCTTCGGAAAATGGATATGGACTGAATGCATGCCCGGATTCCCGCAACATGATGTTCCCTGCGGTGAACGAAGAAGGCGTGGATGGCTTTACGGAGCAACAGTTGGCGCATGTCCGCAAGAACTTGATGCTGTTCCCGCACTGATTGAGGATTTATGGCTGAAAAGAAACAGTTTTGCGAACCGGTGCAGTTGATTGCCTTCGTGCTCCAGCGCGGGCCCGAATGGAATGAGGAACTTCTCCGGAAACTTGAAGAAACTTGGGGCGCCATCCGCTACAAGGGGAAACTTTTTGCCTTCGACAAGACGGATTATTATGAACCCGAGATGGGCGCTGACCTTTATCGCGGAGTACTTTCCTTCGAAAAATGTATTCCGGCAGAGACTATCGCGCAAGAGAAGGCTCGCAGCAACGAGTTTGAACTTGCATTTGCAAATGCAAGCCCCGAACATAGGTGCGTGAACATAGACATCGGCTACATGGACCTGGACAAGGTTGTGCTCCCGAGTTACAAGCGCGGGCCTTTCAAGCTGTATGCGGGCGAGGGCGTTTGGCTCGATATGCTCCTCACGTATGCGAAGGGCGAATTCCACCCGACGGCGTGGGCGTTCGACGACTTCAAGCGTAACCCCTACCAGCACGACCTGCAATTGATTCGCGAACGCTGGCGCAAGAGCGTCCGCGGTAAGTAATCAATTTTCCGATGAAGTGCAATTTGGGGTGATTTGGTGCAGATTTTTTTTGAAGAAAAAGATTATTTTGTTGTAAAACCTATTCTAGTATAAAATAAGGAGGATATACGTGAAAAAAGTTCTTTTGATTCTTTGTCTTTTTGTCGGGGCTAGTTTTGCCCAGATAGGTGTTTCACTCGGATTTGGACCATCTCGGGGAATGGTTGGCGTCGAGTACACCATGCTGGATGGGCATTTGTCCACAAACGTTCATATGGCTCCTTACAACTCCGACTATGATTTTATGGGAGGCATCGGGATTGCCTATCGTTTTGCGGGCTTGACGGGCCCGTACGCATTCCATTCTTCGGAATGGATAACCGGTGAAATGAACGGCTTTACGATAACGAATGTGGGTACGGAAGATTCCGAACTCATCGAGCATAAGAGAGATATCAATTATTGGCGTTTGGTATTTGGTTTTGGGTACCAGCATATGTTCTTGACGCATTTCGGTGCGTATTTTGAGATGGGCTTCGAGTTTTATGCCGGCAATGGCGGCTATTATACCAATTTCGATGCAGAATATGGAACGCTTGATAACGACAAGTTGTCTTTCCCTGTCGGCCTCGGAATCGTAGCGGAATTCTAAAAGGGGGATAAATCAAAAAAAGAGGTGTTCCGTTGGAACACCTCTTTTAAATTGTTTTGAAGATCCCCGCCTTCGCGGGGATGACGAGTGGAGGCTTACTTCAGTTCTTTCAGAGCAGCTTCGTTCTTCGCGATAATGTCTTGCTGAGTTGCGAGCTTGGTGCGTTCGGCGTTCACCACGGCTTCCGGAGCACCGTTGACAAACTTTTCGTTCGACAACTTGCGTTCGATAGAAGCGGCGAAAGCCTTGGCCTTCTCGATTTCCTTCTCGAGGCGGGCGATTTCTGCAGCCGGGTCGAGGATACCTTCCAGCGGGATGTAGAGTTCGCCACCGGGAACCACGGCGCTGGCGCTGAACTTCGGCTTGGCGGCCTTCACGGCGACGCTCAGGTCAGAAAGACCCGAAAGCTCGGTGATGATTGCCATGCAGTCCTTCACGCTGGCTTCCGTCGCGGCATCGTCCACGCTCACCACGGCGCTGAGCTTGGTAGCGGGGCTCACGTTGTAGCGGCCACGCACGCCACGCACGCTTTCCACCACGGCGAATGCCTGGTCGAATGCGGCTTCGATCTTGGCGTCAATGAGCGATTCGTCGGCCTTGGGCCATGCGCGGCTGATTACCAGTTCAGAACCCTGGAACAGGATGCTGTTGAGCTCTTCGGTAATGAACGGCATTACCGGGTGCAACAGGTCAAGCACGTTCTTCAGCACGTAGCTGAGGATGGCCATGGCGTTCTTCTTTTCGGCGGTGAGCGTCTCGCTGTTGATCACGGACTTCTTGATTTCCAAGTAGCTGGAGCAGACGTCGTCCCACACGAAGCGGTACAGGAACCCGGCGAGTTCGGCGAAGTGGTATTCTTCGAGCATGCGGGTGGCGTCCTTGATGGTCGTCTGCAGGCGGGAGAGAATCCACTTGTCTTCCAGTGCGAACAAGCTCTTGTCCATCGGGAGCTCGGCGGCCAAAGCGCCGGCCTGTTCAAGCTGCGGGTACAAGAAGCGGCAGGCGTTCCACAGCTTGTTGCTGAAGTTACGGCCGATTTCGAACTTTTCGCTGGTGTTGATTTCGCGGCCATCCGGCTGCTTTTCCTTCTTCACCGGCAGGCGCACGTCCTGGTTGTCGGTGCAGAGGCTTGCCATCACAAAGCGCAG
>JBGUQN010000005.1:0-7014 GCA_045131085.1 Fibrobacter sp. | reverse complement strand
ACTACCTCCAGGAAGTCGTTGCCAAGCAGCTCGGTCTTTCCAGCCTGAAGGTCGTGAACTTCATCCGCTTCGAACGCGGTAACTAAGAGATTGTCATCCTGGAGCCTCGACAGAGGCGATAGGATCCAAGCTTTTTAAACTGGTCGTCCCATTCGGGGCGACCATTTTTTTATTCGAGATAGACGACTTCGCCCATTGTGGGCATCAGCACGGGCTTGCCCGATTCCTGCGCAGCCTTGCGCGCGTTATCGAGCGGTTCCGTGTAGCTGTGCTTGCTCAGGCAGAAGCGTGAGTGGTGGACCGTCATGTAGCGGCTGGCGTTCAGTTCCGTCATCGCCTTTCCTAGGAATTCGGGCATTGTGTGGACAAAAGCCCAGTCCTTGTTGTACTGGCCGTTCTCGAGAATCGCGAGGTCTATGCCCGGGAACTTTTCGCCGACTTTCGCGAAGTGCGGGCCGTAGCCCGTGTCGCCGCCAATCCATATGGTGCGCCTGGGCGTATTGAATAGGAACGATGCCCATAGCGTCCTGTTCTGTCGCAGGTCACGGCCCGAGAAGTGCCTTGCCGGCGTCGCCGTCACCTTGAAGCCGTCGCTTAATTCCGCAGATTCCCACCAGTCAAGTTCCACCAGCTTTTCAGCCGCATATCCCCAGTATTCGAAATGCTCGCCCACGCCGAGGCCTGTCACCACTTGTTTCACGCGGGGACTGAGTTCCGTTACCGCTTCGTAGTCCAGGTGATCCCAGTGGTCATGCGTGATTACGAGGAAGTCGATGTCGGGCATGTCGGCAGGCTTGTAGACGTCGGTTCCCTTGAACATCTTGTTCACGAAACTCACCGGAGACCCTTGGTAGAATACGGGGTCCACGAGAATCTTCTTTCCAGATAAATTAAGCAGATAGGAGGAATGCCCAAACCACACGATCCAATCGCGGTCGGCGGGGAGCGCTTTCAGGTCCGTCTTCACGACCGTCAATGCCGTGTCGGGAACCCGCTGCACGTTATCGCCGAATAAGAAGTCTTTCCAGATGGCGAGTGCACCCTTGTCGCCCGTCATGGTGACGGTCTCGACTTCGTTCACGAACTGCTTGCCGTCGTAGTTCGGCGACTGCTTGATGCGTTCGAGCCGCTTGCCATGCGGCAAACGCCCGAATTTCTCTTGGCTCAGGAACAACACTCCGGCATCTCCCAGGATAAAAAAGACAGAAAGTACAATCGCGATAATCATGATTTTTCTCGGGGGCATTAGATAAAATATAAATAAGTTACGAAAAACCCCGACTCGATTGAGCCGGGGTAATTTCTTTTCGCGTTAGCGAGGCTTATGCCTGCTTGTAGCTTTCCATCGCGGCGACGTCGAGGCTCTTCACGAAGTTGTAGTGCTTCGCGACTTCGGCTTCGGCGAGGTTCAGGTACACCTTCACGCTCTTGTCGAACAGTTCAGGCGACTTGGTGGCATCGCGGAGGAGCAGCTGGCTCATCACGCAGTTGGCGGCCATTTCGTACAGGTGGCGGCTGCAGAGGTCGGTGAATTCGTTGTTCTCGACGGACTTCACGAATTCCACAGCTTCGTTGTACTTGGCGTCCATGGCCTTTGCGCGGGCCTTGAGTGCTTCGTATTCCGGGCGCACATCCTGAGCTTCGAATTCTTCGAGCATCTGGCTGTAAGTACCGGTGGTCACGTGCGGGAGAGCCGCAACCGTCTGCAACTGCGTCGTACCTTCGTAAATCGAAGTGATACGGGCGTCGCGGTACAGGCGCTGGCAAGCGTATTCGAGCATGTAGCCCGAACCGCCGTGAACCTGGATGCTGTCGTAGCTGTTGATGTTCGCGTATTCGGAGTTCATGCCCTTGGCAAGCGGAGTGCATGCGGAGGCGAGCTTCTGGTATTTCTTGAGTTCAGCCTTTTCTTCGTCGGTGAGCTTGCGGTCACGTTCGATGTCTTCGAGGCCCTTGTAGATGTCCACGTAGCTGGCGGTCAGGTACAACAGGGCTCGGCCTGCATCGAGGCGAGCCTTGATGTGGGAAATCATTTCGTAGACGGCCGGGAAGTTCACGATGGCCTGGGCGAACTGCTTACGGTCCTTGGCGTAGGCGAGAGCTTCGTTGTAGGCCATCTGGCTGATGCCCACGGACTGTGCGGCAATGCCGAGGCGGGCGCCGTTCATGAGGGCCATCACGTACTTGATGAGACCGAACTTGCGGCGGCCGCAGAGTTCAGCCTTGGCGTTCTTGTAGACAAGTTCGCAAGTCGGGCTTCCGTGGATACCCATCTTGTTTTCGATGCGGCGCACGTTCACGCCACCATCGCGCTTGTCGTAGATGAACATGGAAAGACCACGACCGTCGCGGGTGCCTTCTTCGGAGCGGGCGAGCACCAGGTGAATGTCGGAGTCGCCGTTCGTGATGAAGCGCTTGACACCGTTAAGGTACCAGCACTTGTCTTCTTCGCTGTAGGTGGCCTTGAGCATCACGCGCTGCAGGTCGGAACCGGCATCGGGTTCGGTCAGGTCCATGGACATCGTCTCGCCGGCGCAGATGCGCGGGATAAAGCGGGAACGCTGGTCTTCGTCGCCGAATTCATAGAGCGTCTCGATGCAGTCCTGGAGGGACCAGATGTTCTCGAAACCGGCGTCTGCAGAGGCAATCATTTCGTTGATGGCCGTGTAGGCGGTAATCGGGAAGTTCAGGCCGCCAAAGCGGCGCGGCATCGTGACACCGTTGAGGCCAGCCTTGCGGGTGGCTTCGAGGTTTTCGTAGGTCTTTGCTGCGTAACGAACGCGGCCGTTTTCGCAGTGCGGGCCTTCGGCGTCCACTTCTTCGGAGTTCGGGAAGACGGTGTTCGCGGTGATATCGCCAGCGACTTCGAGCACGCGGTTGTAGTTGTCCATCGCGTCGGCAAAATCTTCCGGCGCATAGTCGAAAGCGTCCTTGTCGGCATAGCCCTTTTCCTTGAGCTCGACAATGCGCGGCATCAGGGAATTGCTTTCGAGGTTGAATTTAATCTCGGGATGATCTGTATAAAAATTCGCCATATCGCCTACTTATTGTTTGCCTTGTAATACTTGATCATCTTCGGGAGGACTTCTTCGACGGTGCCGTTGATCACGTAATCAGCGATAGCGTTGATCGGAGCTTCGGGGTCGGAGTTCACGGAGATGATGATACCTGAATCCTGCATGCCAGCGAGGTGCTGGATCTGGCCGGAAATACCGAAAGCAATGTAGACCTTCGGGCGGACAGTCACGCCGGTCTGGCCGATCTGGCGGTCATGATCGACAAAGCCCGCATCCACGGCGGCGCGGCTTGCACCGACTTCGGCGTGGAGTTCCTTGGCAAGTTCAAACAGCATGTCGAAGTTTTCCTTGGAGCCCATACCGTAACCACCGGCCACCACGATCGGGGCGCCCTTGAGGTTGTGCTTGGCCTTTTCCACATGGCGTTCGAGCACCTTGACCACGTATTCCGTTTCCGGTACGTACTTGGCCACGTCGTGCTTGATGACTTCGCCCTTGTAGTTCGGGTCCACGATTTCTTTCTTCATCACGCCTTCGCGCACGGTCGCCATCTGCGGGCGGTGTTCCGGGTTCACGATCGTCGCGACGATGTTGCCGCCGAATGCCGGGCGGATCTGGCAAAGCTGGTTTTCGTAAGCCTTCTTCACGCCACCGATGCTCATTTCGAAGCTGTCGATTTCGAGTTCGGTACAGTCGGCGGTAAGGCCGCTGTGCATGGCGCTAGAAATGCGCGGGCCGAGGTCACGGCCAATCACCGTTGCACCGAGTAAGCAAATCTGCGGCTGCTCTTCCTTGAAGAGGTTCACCACGAGGGCTGCATGCGGGTTGGTGGTGTAGGGGAACAGGCCTTCGGCATCGAACACATGAACCTTGTCGACACCGTACGGGAACACCTGCTTTTCAATGCCATCGAGGCCCTTGCCGGCGCAGATGCACTCGAGCTGAACGCCGAGCGTGTTGGCCAGCTTGCGACCCTTGGACAAAAGTTCGAGGGAAACATCGACAATGGTCGTGCCCTCAATTTCGCAATATACAAATACGTTATTCATAGGCTAGCCAATAATCTTCTCGTCTAAAAGTTCCTTGATAAGTCCTTCAACGTCGGCGTCGCTCGCGGTAAGCGTGCGGCTTTCCTTCGCCTTGAACACGATGTTCTTGACAGCCTTCACGTTCGTCGGAGAACCGGCCTTACCGATCTGCGTCGGGTCGGCGTCGATGTCCGCGGCACCCCACTGCGGGATGTCGAGGTAGGGCTTCTTCGCGATGAGGGCGGCGTACTTCTCGGCGGCTTCCGGAGCGCGTTCGGCAACGGCGGTAGCGTTCTTGTACTTCATGATGCGCTTCGCGTTGCGCGGGCGGCACGGAGCGGCACTGCCGTTCACGGTCACGACCAGCGGGAGCGGTGCTTCCACCGTTTCCACGCCACCGTCAATGTGGCGGCGGATCACGACCTTGCGGGCCTTCTCGTCGAGGCTCAAGATTTCTTCGGCGTAGGTCACCTGGGTGAGGCCGAGCTTTTCCGCAATCTGCGGACCGACCTGTGCGGTGTCGCCGTCGATAGCCTGGCGGCCACCGAGGATAATGTCATAGTCGCCGACCTTCTTGACGGCCTGGGCGAGCGTGTAGCTTGTAGCGAGCGTGTCAGCGCCACCGAGGGAACGGTCCGTAATCACGTAACCGCAGTCGGCACCGCGGTACAGAGCTTCGCGGATAACTTCGGCAGACTTTGGGAGACCCATCGTCAGCACGGTAATGGTGGAACCGGGGAACTGGTCCTTCAGGCGAAGGGCTTGCTCCAGGGCGTTCAGGTCTTCGGGGTTGAAGACCGCGGGCAAAGCGGCACGATTGATAGTACCCTGCGGCGTCATGGCGTCCGGGCCTACGTTTCGTGTATCAGGTACTTGCTTAGCAAGCACAACGATTTTAAGACTCATATATCCTTAACTGTTGAATTTACGTTTAGTGTTTTGCTGGCTACAAGATAGAAATTATCAGGTGCGCTGCCCTGACCTCGAGTTGCAGTCTTTCCTACGTCATCTCTACATAAGAAAATTGACGCGTTTTTGTAATAAAGTTCTTTTGCGTATGCGCAATAAAGGCCAGTCCGTAAATTGGACTGGCTGAACATAATTTTATCTTATATTATCTTTCCGCTATTTTATTTCCACGTAAATGCCCTTGGGCAGGTTACTAGGCATGTCGCCAGATTCGTTTCTTTGCCCCACCGGTTTGCCGAGGACGTTGAAAATTCTGCTTCCGGGCTTGCCGTGCCCCGCTTTTTCAATGTTCGAAATGACGATGCGGGCTGTGCTGCTGGAACTGCTGGAAATTTCTGGTGCGCTGGAACTAGACGATGTTTCTGGGGCCACAGAACTTGACGAGAACTGTTCCGGTTCGCTAGACGAACTTGAAACCGGTTCGGAGCAGTTTTCGCCTATGCAGAACGTGAGCGTTTCTCCAGGAGTCCCGATGTCGGTGATTTTCAATCCCGTCTTGGAACCGTTGTACCAGCGTATTGCGGGGTACTTGTCGTCTGAAAATTCGGGATACGTTCCGCTCTTGAAGAAGGTGTTCGCCGTGCTTCCTGGATCCGGCCACTGGTTGGGCTCGATGTCGCTTGACTTGCCCTGAGAACTTGCGTGAACGATTCTCAAGCCGAGTTTGTCCGAGGCGGAATTTCCGTCAATGGAAAAATCGTAATGCTGCATCAGGAGCCCGCTACCTTTGAGAACCTTGTTTCGGCCCGTATTTTGCACGTACGACCAGACGAGCCCTTCTTTTTCGGGCCTTTCGGGGTTCTTGTAGCGGTAACAGAATTCGCCTGGCTTGGAAACTTCAAGAGCAGTTGCGTTGTTCACGTCTTCGCTTGTAATATCCACAAACGGAATCCAGCCTTGGTCTGCACGGAAAAAGTCGTTGATGGCGACGGGGTTCTTGTCGTTTGGCCTGTTGCCCATGGTGCAGTAGTCCCCGTACCAGTAAAGGTCGGGCCAGCCAAAGATCATGTGCCCGCTTTCGTGCACGAACACGTATATCGAAAAGGTGCCCGGCATGTCCGTCATCTGGTGGTGGGTGAGTTTTACTCCGTCGCGCCTTTCGCTGGACCATCCGGAATGCGGCCACAGGCCCTGCCCCCATACTTCTCCGGCTCCGGCATAGACGATGTTGATGGCTTCGGTGGTGCCGTCCTTGTCGTTATCGTAGCGTGAAAAATCGACTTGCGAATCGAAGTAGTCGAAGACCTCTTTCATGAGGGAATCCGACCCCGAGTATCCTTGCAAACCTTCGTACCAGGATTTAGGGTGTTTTGCGCGGTACCAGCCGTAGACTTCGTTGGTGAGGTCCAGTTGCCCGTTGGACACGTCGAGGTAGTAGTCGCGCACGGAACCGTTACAGCCATCCCTGTTGAAGCCTTCCTTGTTGAGCCAGTCTTCGACTTCGCTTACGGTGACTGGCGCTATTTTGTCTGAAAAGTCTACGAGCAGAGTCAGGCTGTAGATTTTCCCTTTGGGGGCGGCATAGTGACTCTTTGCCTGTGTCGCGACGGTCTTTAACAGTCCGTGCGGATTATTAAATGTGGGCATGGCCTCTATAGGCCAGGAGGTGACTCTTTTCCCTTGGTACACGATGTCGGCAAAGAGCATCGTGGGGAGCGCAAATAGTATAAGGCTAAAAAGCTGAAACTTGTTTTTCATAACCAATCCCATTACCGAAAACAATCCTGCTCTAATTATATATTCTTTTGAAGGCAATAGGCCCTCTGGCATGCAGTTTTTGTGTTGAAGGAATGTAAACGGTTTCCATGCATTTTGTTTTTTATTACATTTTCCGCTATGAAATTTAAAAGAATTCTCTTGAAGCTCAGTGGCGAAGCCCTCGCAGGCGAAAAGGGCCACGGTATCGATAACCAGATTCTCTCCGACATGGCAAGCGAAATCGCCTCCATCGTCAAGCAGGGCGTGCAGGTCGCGCTTGTGATTGGCGGCGGCAACCTCGT
>JBGUQN010000004.1:0-83365 GCA_045131085.1 Fibrobacter sp. | reverse complement strand
CGGCCCGAACGGTGCAGGTAAGACAACGTTGTTCAAGATGATTATGGGCCAGGAAAAGCCCGATGGCGGTACGCTCAAGATTGGCGAGACCGTGGAAATCATCAGCATGGAACAGGGCCGCGACAGCCTCGACGACTCCAAGACCGTGTGGGAAGAAATCACCGGCGGTAACGACGAGATTATGGTGGGCGACCGCAAGATGAACGGCCGCGCCTACTGCGGACTCTTCAACTTCACGGGTGCCGCCCAGCAGAAGAAGCTTACCACGCTTTCGGGCGGTGAACGCAACCGCGTGCTCATGGCGAAGAACCTGCAGAAGCCGGGCAACCTCTTGTTCCTTGACGAACCGACGAACGACTTGGACATCGAAACGTTGCAGGCCCTGGAACAGGCTATCCTCAAGTTCGCAGGCTGCGCCGTGATTATCTCGCATGACCGCTGGTTCCTGGACCGCATCGCTACGCACATCCTCGCTTACGAAGGCGATTCCAAGGTCGTGTGGTTCGAAGGCAACTGGAGCGAGTACGAAGCCGACCGCAAGAAGCGCCTCGGCGAAGATGCCGACAATCCGAAGCCCATCAGGTACAAGACCTTGACGAGACAGTAATAAAAAAGGCGGCCATCGAGCCGCCATTACTGTTTTTAGAACGCCCAGTAAATGCCAACGCCGCCCAGGACCATTAATCCGATTCCTGCGCCAATGGTTATTTTATTTTCAGTACGGTTTTCGTCTTCATGATCAATTGTGGCGCATCCCATTACCATTAGCACGAATCCTGTAAGGCCGGCGCCTATAGACAATCCTCCAACTAAATATCGAAACGGAGTAAAATCGGGCTCAGCGTCGTTTGATTCAAAGTCTGCGGATCCCATTGACCTGTCTTCCTCCATAGCAAGAACCATCGGTGGCGTAAGGGACACGGCAAAGGAACTGGAAACAAGCAAAGAGAGGCTTAAAACAAATGCGGCTAGGAACTTCATGCAAGTGAATATAATTAATTTCGCTCCGTGTCGTTTTTTTTACGAAGAATGCGCTGAAAAAATGTCTATATTATTTAATTAAGGGACGGGTAAAACGGAAGGAGATACTTATGAAAAAATCGTTTGTCCTTGGCGCAGCATTTGCTTTGGCACTCGCAGCTTGTGGCGATGATTCGCCTTCATCCTCAAATTCTGCAGATCCGGAATTCGATAGCTCGAGCTCTGTAGAAGAAACTCCGTCTTCTTCGTCGGAAAAATCTTCTTCGTCATCAAAGAAAAGTAAGGACTCTTCTTCGTCCAATAAAGTCTCCGAATCCTCTTCTTCTGTAGAACAGGAAAGTTCCTCGGCTGAACAAGAAAGTTCTTCGTCGGAAAAAGTTCAGTCATCTTCGGAAGCCGTTGAGGAGTCATCTAGTTCGGAGCCGGCCGATAATACTATAGTGAACTCCAGTTCGTCTACGGAAGATGTCTCTTCGTCTTCGGGGCTGCAGGAATTGGATGTCCAGGTGTCAATAAATTGTTTTGCGAATTATCCGATTGGGGATGTTCCGACGCTTACTACTAAGGCGTATATGCAGCCGGATTCGAGCGGAAGATACTCGGGCACGCTGTATTATGTTGTAGATAACTGTAATAGGCTGGGTGGCACCCTGTCCAAGACGATGTCTGGCGACACCCTGGTCATGAAATTTGTTGATGTGGAGGCGAGTACCTATTGTCTCTGCTGGTCTGATTTCGCGATAAGTTATGGATCTGAGCTTGAAAATATCAAGTATATCGATTACTCGGCGTCTTATGCCAAGCACAGTACTTACGAAGTTGTGCATGAACCGGATCCGGGCAAGCCGCCCATGCCTGAATCTTCAAGTTCGATGAGTGTTAGGGAGATGCTATCGAGTGCGCTGGCACTACAGTCTTCGTCAAGTTCTGATTGATAATTATTTATTGAACTCGAATCAGTAATGGTTAAGAAATTATTCCGAGAACGTGAACGGGATGGTCACGGTCGTGTTCCCAGATGTTACTTTGCCGAATTTCCACTTGGCGACATCTGCCTTGATTTTCTGGTCAAATTTTTCGTTGCCGGTTGTTGAGGAAACAATTGAAATGGAGATTACCTTGCCTTCAGGGTCGATGGTAAACTTCAGGGTTATTTTTCCCTGTGTTCCGGGTCTCACGCTCAGGTATCGGTTGTAGATTTTTTTGAGGCGCTCGTTCCTTTTTTTGACAATTTTCATGATCTCCGAGGCCGAACGCTTTTCCTTGAGTTCGATTTCGTCAAGCCCTTCTTCGAGTTCGCTCTCGTCGAGTTCACTCTCTTCTTCACATTCGCTGACGGCGATAGTAACGTAGCGTTCAAGGGGGATGAGGTTTTCCTTCAGGAGGTATGCCCCCGGCATTGCCTTCTTGGCGAGATATATTTCCGCCTTTTTGAGCGAACAGCCGCAAAGCTGTGGGTCGGCGATGCTGGTGCATTTCTCCATGAAAACCTGTCGCTTCGATTCCGTGAACGAAGAATTTTCAGATGGGGCGCTCTTTTCTACTCGGGTCTCTTCCGCGAATGCCTTTGCGGCACCCTCCGATGTTCCGAAAGTCTGTGCCGCAACCGCCGACGATGCGGCGATTGAAATGGCGAAAATCCCGAACAAAATATCTCTAACGTTTAGCATGGTTCTCTCTATTTTTGAAATATACGTTATTTTAGAGTTTTTGGGGCTCGTCCAAATTTTTGAAAACACTCTTAATTTCTTTAACAAATTCGGGGAAGTCGTTGCCGTCAACAAAGAATTCTTTCCCTTCTTTGCAAAAACCTATCATGCCAAAGTTGTGGAAATAGGGGTGAGTATGCTTTATGGCGCTAAGTTCTGATTTGTCATATGACAAAGTCATTTCGTCAAAGCAGGAATAGAGTACGAATTTGTCCTTGTAGCACTTTATTTTTTGTACTCTTTTCGTCGCACTAAAGATATCAAGAAACCCTAAAATGGATGCACAAAAAAGGATGATGGCTACGATCCATGCCCACGTGCCGTTTATTTTAGAAAAAATAATAAGGCCAAGAATGGCTAAAGAAAATAAAAAGGACAACAGGCTGGCTATAAGTTTCCAGACAATCGTATGTCGGCTTAATGGCTTTTTCTGAGGCTCATATGTGATTGTCGCGCATTCCATTGTGTCATCCCGGATAATTCTTATTTTTGATTTTCATGCTTCTTGTTATTTAGCCCTCAAATTGCAGAGTGCCTGCTTGTTGCTTGAGGTTACCATGCTGAGTTTGTCGCAATGTTCCATTTCGCTGCAGTTGCCGCAAGTTTCGTAGCCTTTGCTGTTTGCGCATTTTCGAATAGGGCAAAGTGATTGGCAGAAGGGAGTCTTGGCGCCTTCGATGCGGCAACCAGTGCAGTTGATCATCTGCGGCGTGATTTCCACTTTGTTGAGTTCGGACCATTCCCTGGCGACTTTTTTGCGAAGGGAGTCGTCGTTATTGATGGTGGCAAGCCTTGCTTCGCATTTTTCGCAGTCAAGCCCACAGCAGGCGATAAACGGATTCATTTGAAGGTCCTTTTTTTTGGTTTCCTTAATATACCCTTTTTCTAGCAGTTTCGCAAGCGGTTTTGTGCGAAAAATGGATTGGCTCATGGCGTTATGACCTTTTTGGAATACTTTGGTGTTGTTGACATTTTTTTGACGTTTGATTTGCATATATTTTGTGGATGATGTTTTACTTCAATGTTTATTTCCGCAGTTTCAATGGCAAAATTGTTTACACAAGACCCCTGCCTAACCGCATAAACAGTTTTGTATAACATCATCGAGTAATATAAAATTTTAGAGTGTCAAATTATGACAACTACAAATTTTAGAAGTAACTAATAAAAAATAATCCGCCCGCTCCTAAGACGGCCATGCCGGTGCCAACCCCGATGCTCAATTTTGCATCGGATTGGTTGTAGTCGACATTTCCGATTTGAACGGAGCCAATAAGTGTCATAAGTAATCCGCTAAAAACTAACGGAACGGCTATACTGACTATAAGTATGTCGCGGATAGGGTGTTTTTTTGCAGTAGTGTCTATGTCTGTTGCCATGCTTCGGTCTTCTTGCATTTTTAGAACAAGCGGTGGAGTAAGTGACACCGCAAAAGAGCTTGTCGCTAACAAAGAAAGACTCAAAATCAGGACTGCAAAAAATTTCATATAGGGAAATATAAAAAGTTTTGTAGCCCCGGTGTCACCCCGGCCACAGTGCCGGGGTCGCCTTTTTTGTGTATGTGCCGAAACTAGTCCTTGATGCAACGGATGGAAAAGAGAAAGTTCTTGTCGCTTTCTCCTTCTCCCATTCCATCGAAGTCATGGCCTATGGCCACGCTTTGGGCAACATCGCTGTTGATTTCGGAAGAAGTCCAGAACACCGCCCATTGGCCGCGGCCGTCTGATGGGAGAGCGGAGAAACCGTAGGTATCCTCGCCATCCCCCCTAAAACGCCAGCCACTTGTTGACTTGAGTGCCTTGCCTGCCTCCAGCTCGCCCCCAGCCGTCTCAACCAGCTTGTCCCATTCCCATTTTGCCGGCAGATGCCAGCCGGTTGGGCATGCCTTCATGGCTTCGTTCCAGGCATATGTGCGTCCGTACTTGTCACAGTTTCTTTTCTTGTCATCCAGGCAACAGTTACAGATCGCTGTTCCCCCATGGCAGAGTTTCTCTGTTATTTCGTAATTCAGGTTCTCGGCCATCCATACCTGGTTCCCAATCCTTGCTATTCCGTAAACTTTGCCATCGCGAGTGTCCGTCATGGTTTCGCTGAATTTTTTCTTGCCCAGTTCGTTTTTTGCAACAAAAGCGACAGCCGCAATAATAAGGATAATGAGAATTTTCTTCATGGCTTTACTTCCTGGATTTGCTTTTCTCTTAATATATGCTTTTTTAGGGAAAAAAATATCGTAACACGAATGTTAGGGCCTATATTAAATTATCTTTTCCCTGCTACACCCATGCTCCACGTTTTTAGACACGAACTTCGCCTGATTTTCCGGGAACCGCGTTTCTGGATTCCGTTCATCATCCCGCCGGTGATTCTCGCGGCGAGCCAGGCGATTGCGGTTTCGCGTTACGGTGGCGAGATTATGCAGGGCATGGAAGGCTACATGATGCTCCTGCTCGGTTGCCTGATGGCGCCGATGGGCGCGCCCCTTGCGGCGGACAGTTTTGCGGGCGAGCGCGAGCGCAACTCGCTTGAACTTTTGCAGCTTTCGCCGATTGCGCCGACGAGCCTCTTTTGGGGCAAGCTCCTGGCGATTCTCCCGTTCCCGGTTTTGTTCGCTATTCTGGCGCAGGTTGCCTACTGGTTTGCGCATCCCGAGATTCCATCGACGGCGGCAATCGCCTCGATTCTCGGGGCAGTCTCCGCGGTGCTTCTCACGACGTCGTTCTCGCTGGTACTTTCCCTGCGCATGAAGACGGTGCGTGCGGCGACGCAGTTCTCGCTGTTCTTTATCGTGCCGCTCCTTTTGTTGGTGCAGCTCAGTTACGAGGCTTTCTTGCAGGGCGTTGCCGTTCCGGCGGCGGTCCTGGTGGTATCTGTCGCGGTGTGCGCCTTTACGTCGTTTGTCTGCATGCGCAAGTTTGCGAGCATGTAAGATAGGTCTCTCATGCACTACCTTATCGTTCCCGGTTACAGCAATTCTGGCCCCACTCACTGGCAGACTTATTGGGAAAAGAGCCTGCCCGATGCAAACCGCGTCCAGCAGCATAGCTGGGAGAGCCCCAAGAAGGCGGAGTGGGTCGATACGCTCGATAAGGCGGTATCTTCGCTCAAGTCCGATACGATTATTGTCTCGCATAGCCTGGGGGTTGCGACGACGGTCATTTGGCTGCAGAAGGTGGCGGCCGAAAAGCGCCTGCCCGGCTGTGTCAAGGGTGTGTTCCTCGTTGCGCCTGCGGATGTTGAAACGATCGACATTGTCGAGGACTTTGCGCCGATGCCTCTAGAGAAGTTGCCGGTGCCCTCGTGCGTTGTCGCAAGCGAGAACGACGAGTACGTGACTATCGAACGTGCGTGCCTGTTTGCGGATTCATGGGGCTCCATGTTCTTTGACGTGGGCTGCAAGGGGCATATCAACGCGCTTTCGAACATCGGCGAGTGGGAAGAGGGCCGCGCCATCCTGAAAGAATTTGAAAAAATTCTATAGGGACTGGTTTTCCAGAAAACATTTTTTGTAGATTGTTTTCAATCCGGTTTTTCGGGTTGTGTTGGCTGTTGAGTGACGCCCTTTATTTATATATCATAAAAATCTAGGAGGCCTTTGTGCCTCGCAAAAATATGGATGGAAGCCGCGGCTGCTTTATGCCGGCGGTTGCGAGTATTGTCCTGTTCCTTCTGTTATGTCTTGGGCGCGCATGGAGCGAAGAGCGCTCGTTGCCAGGCAAGGTTTCGCTCGATTTCGTGGACGCGAATATCCAGGAGGTGGCGCGTTCGGTTTCGCTGGCGTATGGTGTGCCCGTTCTTGTTGATGGCGGAATCGAAAACAAGGTCACGTTCCATCTCGATGGCGTGGGGCTCCTGGAGGGGCTCACGTCGCTGTGTTCTACCCTCGGGCTGGAGGTTTTTCGCGATGGCTCGGTGTTGCGCATTCGCAAGCGGGTGGACCATGGCGAAAATTACTTCCGGATTGCGGATTCGCTAGTCACGCTGGCGGTGGAACGGCGTGATGTGCGGGACTTCATTCGGGATTTTTCTGCGAATACGGGCTTGAATGTGCTTGCCGCGCCCGATGTCTCGGGAGAGATTTCCGGGAGGCTTTCGGCTGTACCCGCAGTAACGGCGCTTCGGACAATCCTTGAAATACATGGCTTCCGCGTGCGGCGTGATGCGGATTGTTACCGTGTGGAGCGCTCTCGCAATTCGCCTGTGGGAGGCGCGGGTACAAACGGCGCGGGTGCGAGCGGCACAGGTTCTGTGCCCGATATCGCTGTAGACGATTCCCTCTATTTTGTGGAACTGGATGGCACGCCGCTGGACGTTTTC
The DNA here is from genome assembly GCA_045131085.1 of Fibrobacter sp. Lineage (GTDB taxonomy): Bacteria > Fibrobacterota > Fibrobacteria > Fibrobacterales > Fibrobacteraceae > Fibrobacter. The sequence continues at coordinate 76,361 of JBGUQN010000004.1, read as the reverse complement.
CTCAAGGAGTTTGCGCGGGTGGCAAACCTCAATCTGGTCATGTACGGCGATGTGCATGAAACTTCGCAGATGCGGCTGGAACGCGCCCCGCTGGCGCACCTTTTGCAGTCATTGTTCCGCGGGAGCCGATACACGTTCACCCTAGATTCCAATACGCTTTTTGTGGCAGAACGTGGGGCGAAGAATGCGCTTTCGGTGACGGAACTGTACCCGCTCAAGTATGCTAGCCCGGATGCGCTTATTCCGCGGCTCGGGGCGCTCATGCCGGGCGCGGGGCTTGTCGTTTCGGAGGCGAAGGAACAGAACGCGCTCATGCTTCGCGGGTCTCCTGCTGAAATTGCGGAGGCGCGTGAAATCCTTAGCCGGCTGGACAAAGCCGCGTTGCAGGTGACCATTTCGTGTGTGATTGTGGAACTCAAGCGAGGGAAGAATTTTGAAATCGGGCTCCATAGTGGCGCTACCCGCAAGACGGCGGAAAACGACCTGGGATTGCGCGGGTTCATGGAGTTCCTCGGGAAGGATGTTTCGGGTTCCGGTGCCTTCGGGAAAATCGGCATTCTGCCTGCGCGCTTCGAGATGGAGCTTGCCGCAATGGAAGAGAGCAACAAGGCGGAGGTGCTTGCACGCCCGCGGCTCACGACACTGAACGGGAACAAGGCGGAACTCAACGTGACGAATACGGTCTATTATCTGGTGAGCCAGGTTTCTGCCGACGGCTACCCGATTACGGATTACCGCTCTTTTAACGACGGCATTTCGCTGGAGCTCACCCCGACGGTGGCGCAGGGCGGGAGCATTACGCTGAATGTTGCACCCGAAATCAAGACGGCGGGGCGTTCGAGCGGGGATGGCCCGCGGGATATCAGCACGCGCAACCTCAAGACGACAGTGGTGCTGAACGATGGCGAAACGCTTTGCTTGGGCGGGCTTGTCCGCCGGAGCAAATCGGAGGTGCGCACGGCGGTGCCCTTCCTCGGGAGCATCCCGTTTATCGGCAGGCTTTTCAGTTATGTGAGCGAAGTCGAAGAAGAAAGCGAGTTGGCCATATTCATTACGCCAGAGGTAAAGCGCTGATGTGGACGCGTGTGGCTGCTGTCGATGCGCACCTCTGGACGTGGGAGGTCGTGACGGGCTTTGACGGGGTTCTCGATTCAAAGACCTTGCACGCGCGTTTCGCCGAGGATTTCCCATCAGTTGTGGCACGCGGTTCGGGTGGGGAGTGCGCGGCGCCCGTGTTCTGCGAAATGGTGAGTTTCAACAGCACGGATGGGCGAAAACACCGGTATCTCGTGATGCGCCCCGACGTGGCCCTGGGTGCTTACCGGAAAGATTTTGATCGCGTTCTCCCGCGAGTGGCCGAATTTTACGGATGTGCAGATAAACTAATGCGTGAAGGGGAGTGTGCCGGTGGCGAAAGTGCTTGTTGCGGGAGTAGCCTGCGCGAAAGTTGCGGGAACTGCCGCTTCGCTTTCCTAGATAATGGCTCACTCTACATTCTCGTCTTTTTCGAAGGCCGGCTTTGCCACTGGACTTGCGAACCCGATTGCGACGCGGCAGCGGCGGGGGAGAGGCTTGATCGCTTTGACGAATTCTTGAGGCGCGACGACCTGTTCTCGAGAGCGGAAACCTGGTGCAAGCGGCTTGTCTGCGTCGACGGTGCCGGAGAACGGGAACATCGCGAATGGTGGCGACGTGCCCGCAAAGATCCGTTCTGGACGGCGGTGGACCTTGATGAATGCACAGGCCTGAAACCCCGTGCGAAAAGGAAAATTGTCTTGGCAGCTCTGGCCGGGATGGCTTTCGCGTTTGCGGGCGGTGTAACCTTCTTTGACAATGGTATTGCATATACGAGGCCGGTTCCGGATTTATCGCCGGTACCGGAGTATGTCTTTGGTGTTGGCGGCGAAGACCCGTACGAAACGGAAGTAGAGGAAAAATTTGATGGAGAAAAACTCCGTGCGAAAAAGATCCGCATAAATGCGGAACCCGCTGAGCAGGGAACAGCGGAAACCGATACGGTTCTACATTGCACTGCGCCTGTTATAAAGTTGTATGGCGTGGTCGAAGGGCGCCTGGTGCAGGCGAGTATTGGCGGGGGAGAACGCGCATGGCTTCGCATGGGCGATTCTGCCGGCAATTACAAGGTGGCAGACATTGGCAAGGACAATGCGGTATTTGTGTGTGGAGAAAATCGCATGGAGGTGTACAATGGGCGATAAGCGGGGTTTTGCCCTAACCTTCATTCTTATGATTATCCTTGCGCTGACAATCCTTTATGTGGGATTGTTGCGCATTCCCGGAGGGCTTTCACGCCAGACGGCGCGCTATGTTGCAGACGTGCAGGCGGTCTACGATGCAGAATCGGCAATCATTGCGGCCCTCTCGGGATTCCCGGATGGTTATTTTGTGGGGCTCCCGCATGTGAGTACCGAAGCTGATGGCGTCTGGGGGCGCATGTGTGCTTTTGGCCTTTGTGCAGAATACGGAACGCGGTATACGCGCAGGCGCTTTGATGAATGGTTTACGGCGCTTTCCGCATACCGCAGCGACTTGCGGGAACGCATCGGCGGTTCGCCCAGATTCCGCGATGTTTCCGGCAACAGGCGCTTCTTCCGGCTCGATTCCTCCGTCGCGTTGCATGTAAGCGATGGCGACCTCACGCTTGATTTCGATACGCATGTCCCTTCTGGGGCCTTCATTGTCGATGGCTCCGTGAACGTGAAGGGCAGGGCCCGCTTCGATACCTTGCGCATCTTTGCGGATGGCGACATCCGCCTTGGCGGGGAAGTTTCCGCTACCCGCCTGGAGGTGTATTCCGGCGGGTCCATCGAGGTCTTTTCCTGCTTCCGTTTTTCGGGAATGCTTGCGGCGCGCCGGGAAATCCTGTTACGCGACCATGTACGCGCCGTGTTCCCGAGTGTGGCGGTTGCCGTCGGTTCCGGGGACTGCAGCGTGACGCTTGCAGGGCACGCCGCGTTTGCGGGCGTGCTCGCGGCACCGGGCGGTAACGTTGTGGTGGATACTCCCGACAGCCTCGCCGGTGCCGCGTTCCCCGGAACCGTGCGCGACTCGGCTCTTGCTCTCTTGCCCGCGTTCTTCGACGGGGAGAGCGTCGTTTTCCGGAGGGCCGCACAGCAATGACCTGCAACAAGCATTCCGCCCCCTGCAATAAGCATTTCGTGCCCAGCGATAAGCGCAAGGGCTTTACCCTCCTGGAGGTCCTCGTCGCGCTCGCCGTCCTCGCGGCCGGCGCGGTGGCGCTCGGGCACTATGCCGGTGCCTTCAACCGCATCTCCTCCGCCGAAATCGCCCATGCCGACTCCGCTGTTGCCGCTGTAGCTTACCTCGATTCCATCGCCGTATCGCTCCCGCCCTGCGCCGACACAGTCCTAATGCGTGCAGAAACCTTCCTGACCCAAGGGCCTCACCATGTTGTTTCTCCTTTTAAAATTCGCGCGGTCTATACACCGATTCCAGGGCCTCACGCCCTCCAGTGGGTCGAGGTCCATTCAGGTAACTTCACGTTGAGGAGGCTTGTGCGATGCGCAAAGGCTTCACGCTGATGGAACTCATGGTGGCGCTCGCTGTCGCCGGCATACTCGTGTCCGTCGCCCTCGGGCTATACGGCTCGTTCTACCGCGGGTACATCGTGAGCCGTGATGCCTACGTCACCGAATCGTCCGAACGCTTCCTCCAGATGCAAAAAAGCATTCGCGACCTGCGCGAATGCTCAAATGCAAATAGGTTGTAGCCCGAGGCTTAGCTTTCCTGTTCTTCGACGTTGCCATTTTCCTTGCGGGCCTTGCGCACTTCGAAGATGTTTCCGATAAAGTGCATAAAGCTGAGCACGCCCACGGAGAGGAATCCTACGGCATAGAGGGCGAGGAACGGTCCGATGATAAATTTCTGGGCACCGATGTATTCCAAAAGACCGAAGATGCAGTAGACGCCCACGCCGAGTTCGAGGACAGCCATCCAGGGGAACTTCTGTGCGTAGTGGCTCTTGGCCTTCTTCTTGGATCCGCCGCTCTTCGGGGTGCGGACGAAGCTGCCCTTCACGCCGGTAACGGCACCGAATACGGCGCGCGTGTTGTTCACGGCAATGCCCACGCCAAGCGCCATCAGGATGGGGAGGGAGAGCATGCGGATCTTCCAGCCGGTGTAGCCGGAGCAGCGCTGTGCCACAAAGTAAAGAACAGAGGGAGCAATAGCGGCGAGGAAGATAAAGCTGAAGCCGACAGTGTATGCCCAGCTCGGCAGGTGTGCGACCGGTTCAAAGAACGCAAGCAGCGGCCATGCGCAGAGTGCGGTAAACAACATGCAGGGGTGGATGGAGTAGTGCGTCGTGTGCAGGAATGCGCCAATCTTGATGCGGAGCGGAACCTTTGCCTTCCACACGCGCGGCAGAATCTTGATGGCAGTCTGGATGGAACCGCGGGCCCAGCGGAACTGCTGTGCCTTGTAGGCGTTGATGTCGTTCGGGAGTTCGGCCGGAACGATCACGTCGAACACGAACTTCATCTTCCAACCAGCGAGCTGAGAACGGTAAGAAAGGTCCATGTCTTCGGTCAGCGTGTCGCCTTCCCAGCCGCCACCGCCGTAGATGGCCTGCTTGCGCCACACACCTGCGGTACCGTTGAAGTTCATGAACAACTTGCCCCAGCTACGTGCGGACTGTTCAATAACGAAGTGACCGTCGATACCGATGGACTGGGCGAGCGTAAGACCGGATTCGGTGCGGTTCAGGTGGCCCCAGCGGCCCTGGACCAGGCCAATCTGATCGTCCATCACCAGGTAGGGGATGGTCTTCAGGAGGAAGTCCTTCTCCGGCACGAAGTCCGCGTCGAAAATCGCGAGGAATTCGCCCTTTGCAACGGCCATGGCTTCCTTGAGGGCGCCGGCCTTGAATTCCTGACGGTTCGTGCGGTGGATAAGCTTGATGTCGTAACCCTTCGCGGCAAGTTCTTCCACCTTCTTCTTCGCCACTTCGTAGCATTCGTCGGTGGAGTCGTCCAGAACCTGGATTTCGTGCTTGTCCTTGGGGTAGTCAATGGCGCAGACGGCTTCGAGGAGTCGCTCGACGCAGTTCGCCTCGTTGAACACGGGGAGCTGGGTTGTGACCTGCGGGAGGTCATTTATAGAATGCTCGCGGTAGAACTTGAGAATCTTCTTGCGGTCGGAGAGTCGCGTGTGTCGACTATTCTTTAGGAATAGGTATATGCTATAGTAGCAGCTGAACCCGTAAATCACCAATCCCACGCCGGCGATGACATAGACTACGAACATTGCGTAGAGAAGGAAAGTACTCATCGTTTCAAAAACCTTTGCATAATTGAATGCTTGGCGCCAAATATAGAAACCATTGAGCTACTTTGCCATATTTCGTTGCTATTTTTTATGCGAATTTTATGCGAAAAATGTTGATAAAAAAGACATTTTTTACAAAAATGTCCGATTTTGCGCTTTTTCTGACAAAGCGTTGCTAAATTGTAAATTCGGGTAAAAAGTATGGATAAAAGGGAAACGGATAGCGAGACTACACTTCGCCGGTGGATGGATGCCCATCGGGGTGAACCGGGGTTTGAAGACGCCCTCCGGAGACTAGTTTCGTATGCCTGCGTGGAATGCTTTCGCAGGGCAATCGGGGTTGTTCTTGCACCCGAGGAAGCCCTCTCCAGGATGGTGGCATCCCGCCTCCCGGAATGCCCGCTGGGGCAGTGGCTCGAAGACCCGCAGGCGAACTGCGCCCCGATTGCCGCCTTCTGCGAGAACGCGAAGTCCGGACCGCTGCCCGAGGGTCTGTCTGCGGATTTCCCCGACGTGCTGGACCTGCGGGGGGTCGTCTGCCCCGGGAATGCCGTGCGTTCCAGGCTCGTGATGGCGGGGTACCCGCTCGGCAGGGTCCTGGAAATATGGCTCGACGAGGGATCGCCCGTCGAAAACGTCCCCGGAGCGCTGGTCGCGGACGGCTGTAGCATTGTCTCCCGTGAAAAAAAACAGAATTATTGGGCTATTTTCGTGGTCAAACCCGATAATAAGAAAGTAAATTAAGGGCATGGAAAACAGGATACTTATATTAGGTGACGAACTTTTCGGAGAGCAGGGCGAGGTGGCCTCGCGCTGTGCCGAGATGCTCCTGTGCAGGGCGCCCAGCCGTCCCATGCAGTTTTCCATAAACGCCCCTACGCCGCTTTCCATACCGCAGCTCATCCAGCGTGCGGCGTCCGACATCATCGGCAAGAAGGCCGGGCGTATAGTGCTTGGCCTTGGCCTCCGTGACCTGAGGAAGGATACCGGCGACGGCGCGAAGACCGCCGAGAATTACGCATGCCTCATGCGCGAACTCGTGAACAAGACGCAGTCCGTGATAATGGTGGAGACCATACCTGTCGACTTTTTGCCCGGTGCCGAAAAGGACATCGGTATCATAAACGAGGCCATAAAGGCGTTCGAGGGCCAGTACCCCGACCGCGTGAAGGTTCTCGATTTTGCCGCCCATGCGGAAATCTTTAAGGAAAAACAGCTCGAAAGGGGCAAGTTCGCCCGCAGCCTGTATTCGGAAGATGCCAAACCCACCTCTTTGTGCATAACCTTGCAGTCGCTGTTCCTTGAAGATTGTATATTGAAAGAGATTAAAGAATAATAAGGAGATAGTATGAGCCTCTTAGACGATCATTTTGCGCAAAAGATTGCGGCCCAGAGCAGGGCCTGGAACATGACCCACGACCAGGCGAAAAAGGACCGCGGCCCCAGACAGCCGGCGGAACCCAAGATGGGTGTCTGCGACAAGTGCCACAAGGAGACGCTCGTCCGTGCATTCCGTAGCCGCCAGACCGACAGGACCGATGGCGCGGCAAGCTTCGGAACCGTCATCAAGCATTACTGCGAAGATTGCGCTCCCAAGTCGCGTGCGCAGAAGGACGCCGAAGTCCCGCAGCTCACGAGCAAGCAGGTGAAGAACCTGATGAAGAGTGCCAAGAAGGGCCTGCTGTAAGCCCTCCTGGTTCAGTTTAGTTTGTACAGAAAGCACCTGCCGTCCGGTAGGTGTTTTTTTTGTACGGTGGAACGAGATGTTTTTTATATATTCAATATAAAGCCTTATGAGATTCCTTGACGCATTATTCTCGATTACCCTTGCGCTCTCTGCCGCTTGCGATGCTGCAGGGTGCCGTGCAGAAGATGCTGCTGTACAATGGGGGCGATTCTGGAAAGGTATGGATAACGCCGTGCCCCTCGCAAACGATTCGTTGCAATGCTATAAAGGCTTCCAGGCTTTCTGCGACCTTAAGGTTTATGGCGATACCGTCCAAATAAGGGTTACGTACCGCCAGCCAGGTGAATTCGATATGGTCCTGAACGATGGTGTTGCGACAATACGTGAAAGCCACCCCAAGTGCGGCAAGGCAAAACTGGCTAGATTATGTGCAAACTATAAAAGTGATTCGACCAAGAGCAATGTCGAGTGCGCCGGCTCCGTCATAACATACAACCTCGATGGAGATTTCAGGTGCATTGACAAAAAGAACTTCACGGAACAAATTGATATTCACTATGTCTGTGACTATTGGATGGTCGCTAGAGACCCGTGGAATAAGTTAGAGCACGTTATAGATATAGAAGAAAAGCGATAAAAAAACACCCTGCCGGAGCAGGGTGTTCAAACTTGCGTTTGTAAGGTCTACTACCTGGAGTAGTATTCCACGACGAGCTGTTCTTCGAGCTTGACCGGGATCTGTTCGCGGAGCGGGAGCTTCACGAGCGTGCCTTCGATCTTGTTCGTGTCGACAGTCAGGTATTCAGGGGCGGCCGGAGCGTTGGCAGCGGCTTCCTTGATCTGAACGTGTTCCTTGGACTGCTCGCGGATAGCGATCACGTCACCGGCCTTGATCTGACGAGCCGGAGAGAAGCTACGGACGCCGTTCACGGTGAAGTGACCGTGCGTAACGTACTGACGGGCAGCAAAGATTGTACGGGCGAAACCCATGCGGTAGACGAGAGCGTCAAGACGGGTTTCAAGAAGAATCATCAGGTTATCACCGGCAGAACCTTCACGACGGTTAGCTTCCTTGTATGCCTTGGCAAGCTGAGCTTCGGAAATGTTGTAGGTGAAACGAAGACGCTGCTTTTCGACCAACTGCTGCTTGTAAACGGAAGCAGACTTCTTGCGGTTCTGGCCATGCTGGCCAGGAGCGAAGTTACGGCGGTCAAGCGCCTTCTGAGTCTTCTGAGAAACGGCAATGCCCAGGGAGCGGGCGACCTTGCCTTTCGGTCCACGGAAGGAGGACATATTATACCTCTTTGAGGAAGCTCTTTGGTTCAGCTTGCAAATTGGCAGAGCTTGGCGCGACTTGCAAGATTAGGCCCCAAAAATAGCAATTCCGGGGCGAATTTCAAGGCTTTTGCCCTTTTCTTGGGCGATTTAGCGCACGTTTATGGTCAAAGTGTCCCTCATGAGGGGGTCCGCCATGCTCTGGGCGATGAGCCTTGCGTCCTTGTCGGTGGCGTCGGACTGCGCTATCAGGTAGAACGAAGATATCTCCTGTTCGCCCTTGCAGTTTTCGAGCTGGCTTATGTAGGCGGCGTTACCGAGGGTGGTCAGGTCTTCGCAGGGCACGAACCACTTGACGTTGTAACTCGTCTTGTAGGGGACGGTCTGGAAGGCGAATTCCGAGAGCTTCACGGTGTCGCCGGGGGCCACGCGCTTGGTGGAGTAGGTGACATCCTTTGCCTCGTTGTAGAACTTGAGGGAATCGAGTGACCCGGGCCTCTGGATGAACGTCCTCAGGGTGAGGTTCGAGTCGGTGAGGGCCTTCGAGTTGAGTTGCAGGTAGCGCAGGTACACGGGGCCGTCCTTCTTGGCCTTGAAGCTGTGTTCGAGGCTGTTGATGGTGCCCACGGAATCGCCCTTGTCGTTGATGAGCCAGTACTGTGCCCTTGGGGTGCCCTTACATTCCATGTACTTGCAGTAGCCTTCCATGTCGTGGTACACTACGAGCGAGTCTCCCTTCTTGAGGTCGGCGAGCCACACGTAGTGGTCCTGGCGCAGGTAGTACTTGGTGGAGTCGTTCGCGGGCCTTACGATGGTAAGCGTGTCGCCCGGATAAATAATGGAGTCGGGTTTTGCGAGGTATTCGCCCTGGTTCAGTCTGCGGAAACGGGTTGCCGCTTCGAAGGTGGCAAACGGCCCGTCAAGGAAGCTCACGACATTGCTCGGGTACAGCGAGAGAGTCCATTCGGAGGAATCGTTGGTGACGAGCAGGGTGTCGAGCGTGTCGGAGGCGGGGGAGTATACGTTCTTGTTCTTGTCTCTCAGTTCGTACTTGTTGATGCTGTAGCCGCTCACGGAGAGGTTCACGCTGAAACCGGTTTCTACCTTGAAGGCGACGTCAATTTTTTTCGGGGATTGGCCGATGACGAGGATGCCGCGGATGGTGTCGCGCAGGTCGATGTCGATGTGGGCGGAATCGCCGATGTAGTTGTAGTAGGCCGTGTCTATGTCGACTTTTATGCGCAGGTGCGAGGCGGTATCGAATTTCGCCTTGAGGTCGAGGTAGCAGAAGTCGTCGTCGAAGAGCACGAACTGGTTCGACAGCATGTCGGCGCCACTACCGGGCAGCATGTAGTTGCCATAGACGTCGTCACGGGTGGAATCTTTTTTCTGCGGGTCCTGTATGGGCAGGAGAGTCTGGGCGTCGGATCCCTTTTCTCCACGGATGCGGATGGTGTCTTTTTCCATGCCGCTGGTGGAGGCAATCACGCTGACGCGGGTCCCCTTCGGGAGATCCCCGAGGAAGAACGAAATTGTTGAATTGACGCTGTCAATGCACACGATATCATCGTGGCAGACCTTTTCGACGTAGGTCGAATCCTTGGTTTTCTTGCCCGTAGAATCTTTCGGGACCTTGACTTTTACGGTATCCCAGGTTGCAAGTTCCATGTAGAAGTTCATCGTGTCGCCGGCAGAGAGCGTATCGCGGTAGTGGATATCGAGTCTCTCGCTAATCGATGAACTGGAACTGAACGAGTCCTCGGCATAACTGCCGTTCCCGTCGGTTACGGACGAAGAATTGGTGTGCGTCGGTTCGCTACAGGCGAAGAGCATGGGAATCGCGGCGAACAGTGCAAGGAATTTCGTATTCATAATCGTACCGGTCAAAATGCGTTAGTTGAGGATGAAGAACTTCTGTTCGGCGGTGAATGCCTCGCCGATAATCTTGAGGGTGTACTTACCTGTGGGGAACGCCTTCGCCTTGAACTTGAAGTTGGTCTTCTTTTCGCCGGCGAGTTCGCGGGCGGCCACAGTGAGCATGCGCTTGCCCGATTCGTTCACGATTTCAATCTGCACGAACTGGGGGTAGCCCACGGTCAGGTCGAAGTTGCATTCCAGGTTCACGATGTCGATGTTCACCTTCGAGAGCGTGTAGCCGCCGTCCATCGCTTCGCCACCCACGGAACGGGAGTTGTCATAGTACCCGACGTAGAGCGACGGCGCAGAGTTCTTGCCCGCGTTCCTGGACTTGATGAACGTTTCGCCGGGTTCGACCGCAGTGAGGATAAGCGTGTAGAGGCCGGAGGCGTGCTTGCGCTTGAAGAACTCGGTGAGCGTGGGTGTGCGCAGGAAGGCGCCGAGCGGGGCCTTCGGGTTGATGGTGATAATCCCGAGGTAGTCGGCGTACTTGGTGTCGACGCCGCCGCCAGAATTCTTGCGGATGTTGAACTGCCCGCCCGGTTGGTCTATGTTTGCCGGAGCGTTTTCCCAGGTGAGTTCATCGCTCTTCCAGTCGATGCCCAGCTTGTCTTCGCCGAAGGAGGCGTCCTTTGCGGATTCCTTGAGGCCGAATATGTTGAACTGTACGGGCTTCTTGATGGAATCGGTATCGAAGTCGAGCTTGAGGGCGGCGTCGAAGAGCGGGCCCGGGAGTGCAGACAGGTCGAACTTCAGGTAAATCTTTCCGGCGTCGTTCTTGTCGTGCGCGACCCTCAGGTTCTCGTCGGTCGCATGCGGCGTGTAGTTGTCGAACTGCGAAATCCAGGCGTCGGCACCGCGGCCGCTCGGAATGTTGTCACCGCTGTGGTCAAGCGTGGTGTAACGCTTGTCAAACACGTATACCTTGCCGGTGTCCGTGCCTTCGGTGTAGCCGTCGTTCGCCTTGAAGAGGATGTTGTAGCGCCCGCTTGCTGTGAACGTCACGTCGGTCTCGTATTCGAGGGAGTCAGAGAAGGATACCTTTCCGGGACCTGCGCCCTTCCTCCAGACTACGGGGACGCGGCACAGCCCATCGCCACGGCCATCGTCTTCGACCGTGCCGGTGAGGTGCAACTTGTTGGGCTGCACCAGAATGTTTTCGCGTGTTACGCTAGCCTTGGGCGGTTCGTTCTGGCCCTGCTTGGGGGCGTAGCCTGTATAGAGTGCCATCATCACGCCGCCGGATTCGTTGTGGGGCAAGTCGGTGTTCTTGAGGGTGTAGACCTTCGAGCCCTGGCGGGAATCTTCAACAATTTTTACGTAGGGGTTGCCGCGGCTAAGGGTCTCCTTGAGCCCGACAATGGAAATGTTCGCGTTGTCGTTGATGAACATCGGGCTGTTCTTTGCCTTGTCGCTGGCGATAACGTTCACGCCCAGGAGTTCGGCCGAGCCCTTGTTGAAGTTATGGAGGATTGTGTTTCCGTCTTTTGCGGTAAGGCCCAGAATCCAGAGGGTACCGCCATTGTTCATGATTTTGGGGCCCTTGGTGTCGCCGACCATGGTAATCTGGCGGCCCCACAGGCGCTGAATGTTCGTCTGTATCGTACCTACGGAGACGTCTTCCATGAAAATGTCTCCCGTGGAGAAATCGCTGGATTCGTAGGACTTGAGGTACATGTTCTTGAGGATTACCGTGCGCTTGGAACGGTTCGTGATGCCGCTTGCGAACGTGGAGAATCGCTCAATGGTGATGTCTACGAATGCGCCGTCTTCGATGATGAACTTGCCCTTGCCGTCGATCTTGCCTTCGGTACCGATAAGCCTGTGGATGCGGTTCCTGAGATAGATGTCGCGGTTGATGGTCCAGCGGCCTCCCGGCGGGAAGAAGATTGTTTCTGCACCGTCGTCAATGGCGTCCTGGATGGCCTTGGAGTCGTCCGAGCCGTCACTGGATTTGCCGCCGTATTCACCGGTGATGGAGGTCCAGTACATGGACTTCTGCTCGGGGTTGTTCGGCGTCTCGTTGACGGAGAGCTTCATGGACGTCTTGGGGCTGTGGCAGAGCTGGTGGTTCGCCTGCGTGGAGAACTCGATGATTTCGGTATTGGAAATCGATTCGTTGTAGGCCTTCTTGGTGCTCTTGATCTTGGACTTGAACTTGCTCACCACGACGGAACGTGCGAACAACTGGCCTTCGTTCACAATGGCGGTAATCGGCTTTGCGGCTTTTTTGCCCGGGTCGTATTCGAGGGTTCCGTCTACGAATACTATTGAGGCGCCTTCGCCGTGGTTATAGACTGCGGTAGAACCGCCCTTGAAGCGCATGGCGCGTACGGAGAGCATCTGGCCGTCGTTGTCGAGGCCGAATTTCTTCTGGCCGCCGAGGGTCACGTGCTCGAAAGTCATGTTGTTGGAGTTGCCCGCGGTATAGATACCTACGTCGAAGCCGTCCACTTCCACGTTCTTGAGGAGCAGGGGGCCGATATTGTCAGTAAAGCCCAGGTCGATACCGTAGACGCCCGCGCTGTCGCCCGAGTAAACCTTCACGTTGTTGATGGTGCCCTGTATTGCGGCGTTGAAGCGGATACCGATGGCGCCCGGGTTCTTTTTACCTGTACGGAGCGTGAGGTCGCGGATGGAGTTTCTCTGCCTCGGGTTGGGGCCGTCACCCGTGTAGATGACTGCCTGCGGGAAATCCGGGTTCTCGAATCCTGGAACGTCGTCTTGCAGCGCGATGATGGTTCCGCCCATGCTTTCGCCCTGGAGAATAGTACGCCGGTAGTCCTTTTCGGGCTTGTTGGCCGAGGGCCACATGAGGGCCGAGGTAATCTTGTAGATGCCGTGCGGGAGGTAAATGATGTAGTCGCCATCCGGGTGGTCGTTTAAAGCCCGCTGGATAGCTTCGGTATCGTCTGTCTTGCCATCGCCTTTGGCATTATAAGGTTCTTCCTTGACATTGACGACTTCTGAGCCCATGGGGAATTCCACCTGGGCGTAGGCGAACAGGGCTGTTGAGCATAGAATCGTTAAAAAAGAGCGCACAAAAGACATTGAAACCTCGTTCGGGGTACCATACACCTTTAAATTACCTTTTTTTTACGTAGGTGGGATTGCCTGTTGCTGACTTTATATAGAAATAAGTGCTTTATCGCACTAAATAAGCCGTTTCCGCGTGAATGAGCCCACTTTGAACGCATGAAAAAAAAGGAGCCAGGCAATGAAAATGCGAGCATTTTCGCTGCCTGGCTTTTGGGGTTGGTTTGGAGTACTTATAACTATAGAAATTTAATTGGGGGGTGGACGAACTTTTGGCTAAAAAAGTTTTCGCGTGTGATACGGGTCACTTTCCCCAAAAGTACCCCCTACTTGTAGTAGTATTTGAGCCCGTTGGGAAACTCTACCGTGTTCATTCCGGCTGTAGAAACCTGGCTGACAGATGTGACGGAGCCGCCGTAGAGAATCATGCTGCCGGAGCCTTTCGGGGCGAATGCTGCATTCGCGTTGCCGTAGGCTGTATTCGCCGTGTAGCTGGTGGCCGTGCAGTTCGGGTATTCTTCGGTCTGGCTTCCGAATCCGAGTAGTACGCCGCCCGTGATGGTGAATCCTTGGTCGGTATCGATCAGGCCGCCAGCCATGTTGGTGCCGCAGCTGCCGTTACTGCTGCTCTGGCCGGGTCTGCTACCGCCGCCCATGCCGCCCGAGCTGCTGTTGGGGATTTCAAGGATGACTACGCCGCCGCTCTGCTTTGCTGTGCCGTTCGCATCGAGTACGTCGATGTCGTTACCCGAGGCACTAATGTAGTGGTAGCCGCCAGTGATGGCGATATAGCCCTTGCTGCTGCTCTGCATGCCGCCGCCCATGCCGCCACCCATGCTCCAGCCGCCCTGGCTGCTGCCCGTGCTGGTAGAACCGTCTGCAGAACCGCCGGCGGCATTCCAGCCGTCGTCGGTGCCGTAGGTCGCGGTGATGCCGCCTTCGGCAAAGATGTAGAAAGCTTCCATACCTTCGCCCGCCTTCTCGACGTTTACGGTAGAACCCGAGAGGTACAGCGCGGAATCCGCATGGATGCCGTCGTCGCCCGCATTGACCTTGATATTGCCGCCGGTCAGGATTACGTTCAGGTCGCCGTGGATGCCGTCACCGCTAGTTGTGCTGATGGTGATGTTGCCTTTTTCTACATCGACAAGTTCCTTACCTTTGAGGCCGTGGTTCTTTGCGGTAACATTCACGGTGGTTTCTCCGCGGAAGCGCAGGTCGTTGCTAGAGTGGATGCCGTTGTTGTAGTTGCCTTTCACGGTGAGAGAACCATCGCCCTTGATGGTGAGGTCGTCTTTCGCGTAGATGCAGGCGCCTGTGGTATCTACCTTGGTCTCGTTGCTTGCGTTCACGTAGGTGAATGTCTTGGTGCGGTTGCTTGCATCGGAGAGCGTGTTCTCGGTGCCGCTCTTGGCGACGACGAAAGCCTTGCTTGCCATCTGCACGTAGATGACGGCATCTGCGTTGTTCGTAAGCGTAAGCCCGCGCAGGTTGAGGTACACGCCGCTATCGCTCTTGGGGGAGTACACGCGTATCTGGGCGTCGTTACCGGTGTAGCTTCCGCTGAAGTCGTAGTCGCCCGCGCAGGTAATCACGACTTCGCCACCGTTCACTTGTACGCAGCCGTTGTTGTTGGTAATGGTCGCGCTGTTTGATGCGTAAGTAATGGCGGGAGTGTTCCCGTTCGAAACCGTGCTTGTAGCGCTTGTGGCTGCGCTGCTGGCCGGAGAGACTTCGGAAGAAGAACTTGCCGCGGGCTCGTTGCCGGTGTCTGCGGACGATGCGGCAGGAACTTCGCTAGAAGAAGACGTGGCTGCTTCTGTCAAGAAAACTTTTTTGCAGTTTTCGTCGAAGTAGAAGGTTGTGCCTTTCTCACCGTCGCGGTAGTAGGTTGTACCGCCCAGGGAGTAGAGCTGTGTGGCGCTGGTAGCATCGCAACTAGCTGTTTCGATTGCCGAACTCGAAGATTGCTCAATTGGAGGAACAGTTGTGGCGCCTGTGTCTGCCGGCGTTTCGATGGCGGGAACGTCCGGCTTGTTTTCGCTTTCGGGCATGACGATGGAACCGTCCGAGTTAATCCAGAAGGCAAGATTTCCGCTTGCGTCGAGACACAATACGGTAACACCATCCGCTGCGTAGTAGCCGGTGTAGCCTTCGGCGATGCAGATGTTGGCTGCCGTTTCGTTGCCTGTGGTGGCGCCGTCACTGGCAGGGGCCTGCACGCCCGTAGAATCGTCGGAACATGCTGCCAAAAGGCCGAACGCAAGAATGGAAGATAATGTGAGTATTTTTTGAGTTTTTGTTTTCATGATAAACATCCCTTTTGCCAAACAACAACCCGGAATGGGTTCGTTTCTACTCAAAAAGTTACCAAGTGACAGTTGCGCTTTCTGGTTATTTTTTGTTTTTTTTGGAAAAAGATTCATCGATAAATGGGCGGATTTGTTCCGTTTGGAACGAAAGCGGACGAAAACAATCCTGTTGCGAAATTGACAACATTTTCTGCAATCAAAAAAAACTACATTGAGGTTATGATTCTTGTAAAATCACGCACTCTGGCTTTGGCGACGGCCTTCGTGTCGCTACTCCCGTTGCAGGCACTTGCCGCATCTCCTGTTGTGGGCGTGGAACGCACGCATAACTTGCGCACGCTCGAAATGGCTCCGATGCTCTTTGAATACCACAGGCAGACTGTGGGCAGCGAACGCCAGTTCTTTACCTACCCGAGGCGCGATACTTCGTTTATCCGGCACTTTACCGAAACAGAAGGCAATGCGCTGCTTTATTACGATAATCTGCGTGGCGGAGCGATTGCCGGGCGAGGGCTTGAACTTAAGTGTCATGAGGGTGATAGCGTTTGCGTCAAGAATCAAGAAGCTCTTGGTGCAGGGCGCCTCCCGAAATTTGGTATTGCGACGAGCGTGGTTGGTGGCATTGATTACCGCGCCGGAGAACATGTCAACGACATTGACCGCCGTGGAGACAAGTCGATTGGTGATACCATCTGGCCGAGTGTCGATGGAGGCATTTACCTGCGAGGCTATGCGGATTCGCTGGAGTTCGTGCTCGACGCCCGCATATACGATGAAGGCCACTCTGCGAAAAAGCCGAGGTCTTGGGACCGCGAGTTTTTGGAGGTCCAACGCGAAGAAAATAATTCTGGCGTTGAATACACGAGCTATGCGCGCTACCGTACGCACTTCGCTTTCAACTACGACTGGATTCGTGTTGACCTTGCCCGCGATGTGTTGCACTGGGGTCCGGGCTACTACAACAACCTGAGCTTGAACCAGTTTGCGCTCCCGTACAACATGCTTTCGGTGGACTTGCAGTTTGGACCGCTTCGCGTATTCAGCTTCTATGGAGACTTGCGAATCGACAAGAACAGCATGAGCATGAGCAACAAGGAAGAACGTAACGTTTTTGGCCACCGCTATGAACTTGCAATAGGGAACGGAACGTTCGGTATCAGTGAACTCACGATTCTCTTTGATAATCTGAAGCCTTGGCTTTTTGTGCCGACGGTGCCGCTGTTCATGGAAAAGGGTAACTATAGCGAAAATTCTAATAACGGTTCCCTTGCGTTTGACTTTAACTACCGCCTGTTCAACATGGCGAGAATCTATACGGAATTTTTCCTTGACGACATGGAATCTCCCATAAGCCTGGTGAAAAACGATAACATCGAAGCCAAGTGGGCATGGATGGTTGGTGCGCAGGTGGGCCATGACTTTATTGTGAAGGGGCATTTGCTGGAGGTGGGCTCCCTTGCAGAATATGCGCGCGTAGAACCCTATGTGTATTCGCATTTCGTGAAGAATACGGCGCAGATAGCGCATCTCGGTTACCCGCTTGGGAACCAGGGTGGCCCCAACAGCCAGACAATCGACTGGAATGTTTATGCGCGCCTGGACAAGCACATTTATGCTTCGCTTCGCAATACCTGGTTCTGGAAGGGTAAGGATTATGGGAGCGCCGTGAACGATACAACTCCGGCCCATAACCACATGAAGATTTCAAAGAAGTTCCTTGATGGAGCGAAGATGCAGTACTCGCTTACGCCCGCAATTAGCTATGAAGGGCAGTATGTGAGTTTCATGGGTGAGATAACCTTCATTGATGACCGCAAGGCGTATATCCGCGCCGGCTTTAAGTGGTAACTTGTATGAAGAAACCTGAACTTTTAGCGCCTGCGGGTGATTTGACCCGCATGAAGTATGCGTATGCCTACGGCGCAGATGCCGTATATGCGGGGCAGCCCGCGTTCAGTTTGCGTTCGCGCGAAAACGGGTTCAAGAACCTGGATGACCTTGCCGAAGGTATCGCGTATGCACATGCCCTCGGGAAAAAGTTTTACCTTACAAGCAACGTGATTCCCCGTAATGTGAAGGTGGAGGCGTTCCAGAAGGCGCTTTTGCAGGCGATAGAACTCAAGCCCGATGCCCTTATTGTTGCAGATCCGGGTTTTGTAGGCTGGCTCCGTAAGACTTGCCCTGATGTAGAAATTCACTTGTCTGTACAAGCGAATACAACGAACTACCTTGCGGCAAAGTTCTGGTACGACCTAGGAGTACGGCGCATTATTTTGAGCCGTGAACTTCGTTTGTCTGAAATTTTAGAGATAAAGGAACAATTGCCGGACCTCGAACTAGAGGTGTTCGTCCATGGTGCAGTTTGTATGGCTATGTCGGGACGTTGTATGCTTAGCAACTGGGTTACGCACCGCGATGCGAACCAGGGCGCCTGCGATAACAGCTGCCGTATGCCTTACCGCCTCTATGCGAATTATGGCCCGCAGGCTGAAGATTATCGCGAACACGAGGGTGAATTTAGCTTGCAGCGTACTGATCGCCCTGAGCTTCCGCCGGTCGCTTTAGACGAAGATACCTGGGGCACATACTTTATGAGTAGCCGTGACCTTTGTGCACTCGATGTCATACCTTCGCTTGTTCAAGGTGGGCTAGATTCGTTTAAAATTGAGGGCCGTACGCGTTCCGTTTACTACTTGAGTCAGGTGGTACGCGCTTATCGCATGGCTATCGATGCTTCTGTGCAGGGGCTGGAATCGGGTGCGGAGTGTTCTCCGGAACTCATTCCGCAGGAATCCCGCAGGGCGATAAACTTTGTGGATGGTCGCGGGTTCATGCCTGGGTTCCTCAAGGGCCCCCTGCCGCAAAATTACGAGTCTACTCATGTGGCTGCTCAAGGCGGGTGCGTTGCTGCGCAGGTTCTCGATTTTGATTCGGCGTCGAATTCCTTCCGCGTGAATGTGAAAAATCCTTTCTCGATGGATGATTCGCTGGAACTCATGACGCCTTCGGGAATGGTGCCTTGTGAAGTTTCTGGGCTCCTCGATTTTCGCGGTGCAGCTGCTGATCGATTGAACCCCGGCACTGAAGGCCGTGTTATTGTGCAAGGTGATGTGCTTAGAAACACAGGAAACGCCGAATTTGGCTTCCTTGTAAGGAAAATCACTGCATAAAAAGCTTCAAATTCATAGATTTGTAGCATGGCGGTTGATGAAGCAACAAAAAAGCAAGACGAGTTGGAGCTTTACCAAATAGACGATAAGGCTATTGTACCTTTTTTTAAGGAACACTTGGACGATTTGAAGAAGTTCATGGATTCCCGAAAGGATGCAAACCTGTCGCTTTTGGAACTATTAAAGCAGTTTATTCGCACATATCGTCTTCCATTTAACATGCATCGTTATATGGAAGTACAGCGAACGTTCATACAACAGACATTACGTAGCCAACTCGAAAACAGGCAAGCGGCCGTGAGCAACTGGATTCAGGAACATGCGGGTAGGCATCGCGATCGTATGATTCAGTTGCAGTGCCTTTACCTGGAACGCATCAAGGATTCGCTGATTCCGCAGGTGAACGAATTGCTGGAACATCGCATAGAATCGCTTAAATCAAGGGATTCTGGGTCGGATTCTTCTCAGGGGGCAGCATAAAAATCCCTTGTGCTCTATATAAAGTTATATTTCCACTAGAAACACGATTAGCGTTCTAGTGGATTTTTTTATGAACAATTCCTCGAAAAAAATTTCTCTTTCACGCGTCGCTCCCGCGATGCTCGTTTCAGGATTTTGCGCCTTAACGGCGTCGCTCTTGTTGAGCGCTTGCGCTTCTGCGCCTGCACAGCAGGGCGAAACGGCTGTACAGTCGGGTTCGGTGGTAACAAAGGTTTCTGCCCCGAGCGCGCCTGTGACGGTATTCGAAATGCGAATTGTCGACGAAAATCGCGAAGTGCGCGTTGTCGAAAAGCCGACTCTTGCGGCACTTGACTTTGCCGCCTATTTTGCAAACCCGATACGCCTCGCCGGCAAAGAAGAAAAGCCCGAAAACTATGCGGGAACGATGGCCGATGCAAAACTCTCTGGTTATCCGTTCCCGATGCTCGATTCGCTTTCTGAATACGAGCCTGCGGCTGTTGCAGGTGTAGCGCCTATCGCCTGGGAGCCCTTCTCCAAGTTGCTCTATGCGCAGATTGGTGATGATTCGCTTGCTCAGGTATTGAACGCGGTGGAAGCCGTCAAATGGAACGAGCCGCAAGTATTCCGTGCCTTCCAGAGCGTGAGCCGTCTCTGGGGTGTGCCTGTAGAATCTTCTGCTGGCAGAGTTGTGCAGTGGTGGGCCGAAATCATGCCCGCCGTATGGACTGGCCGTGCACCCTTCTTTGCTAAGCTCAAGTATGTGTCTTCGGGAGAATCCGCAGAAATCTTGAATTTTTATTTGACGGCCGAGATGAATGCGGAAGAAGTCATGAACTGGGCTCGCACGCTTTCTTCTTATTGGTACCCGACGCTCAATACCGATTTGGAACAACATGCTCCGGGTGATTTCTGGCCTGAGGGCTCCCGAAATCAGCCGTTTGCCGTGATGCGCGGAAACCCGATGGGCAAACCGATGTGGGTTGCATTTGAAGTGCCCGCGTTCCGCTTGAGTGCAGAACAGCTGCGCGCCAAGGCCGTTGCCGATTCGCTTGCGGCAGCGGGTGAGGTAATCCCTGTGGACCGCCATCTCGATACGACATCGGATGCGCGCCTGCAGACGCTTGCCTCCATGCAGAATGCTTGCCCGGAAACAGATGTAACGCGCAAGTTCCGCGCAGAACTCGAGAAGAAACTTGCTAAACTCCCGAAGGAACAGAATGCCTGGTCCAATGCCGGAGTAAAGCCCGAAGAAAACTTCCTGTGGTTCCGCCGTAATGCAAATTACCTTGTCTCCGGCGATATCGCTGCGCAGGATTCCCTGCACAATCCGCTCCCGCGCATGCAGGAACTCAAACAGTACCTAGATTCCTTGAATATCCAGCTGCTGGTTATCCCTGTCCCCGTGAAAGAAGAAGTTTATGCGGATAAGTTAATCCCTGGAACGCCTGCGGATGCCTGCGTGAACGTGAACGGCCAGAAGTTCATTCGCCAGATGCTCGAGGCAGGGATTGACGTGATGGATTTATACCCCGCTTTGAAGGCGGCGCGCGCAAGTGATGAACCCCCGCACTTTAGTTACCAGCGCTATGACACGCACTGGGCCTTGCCCGGTATGCTTGCCGCACTGGAACAGATTGCAACGCGCGTGACGCAATACAGTTGGTATGCGGAATCTGGCGCTCAGCCCGGAAGCCTCGTGATGAGGGATACGATGGTGTTGCGCGAAGGCGACCTGGTGGCGCATTTGCCCGATGCCGAAAAGGCTAAGTACACTGCCGATACACTTGCGGGCATGAAGATTTACAAGGGCGAAAATGCCTACAAGGGCGGGAAGAATGCTCCGATACTCCTGATGGGCGATTCCTTTACGGGTGTGTTTGAATCTGTTGACCAGAAGAGCGGCGGCCCGGGTTCCCTGCTGGCATATGCGACCGGCCTTGACGTTCAGGTGGTAACGAGTTGGGGCGGTGGCCCCGGCGTGCGCAGCCGCATGATGAAGATGAAAAAGGATATGCAGAGCAAGCGCCTGGTAATCTACATGATGACGGCGCGCGACTTCTGGCAATCTCCGATGGAATGGGACGCTTTGCGATAAATGTTTTCGCGACTCTCGTCGATATTTACCCGGTTCTTTTGGCCGCTGCTGCTAATCCTGCTGGCGGCCTCGCTTACGCTTGTGCTGTGGACGGGGCGCCCCGAAAACGCGAAGTACGCCGAGATGGCGTGTACCTTTGAGAATCGTGACCCCGCATGCATTGATAGCGTTCGCGACTGGCGTGAAGGCCTTGCGTTTTATGATAGCAGTTTAACGGTAACGCGCGATCCGCTAGCCTCGTTGAAGTTGCTCTTGTGGGATTATTGGAATATCGAATTTGCAGGTGCGGGCGAGGCGGCTGTTTCTGCGGAGGCAATCCTCCCGCTGCGGGTGCTTGAAACCCGGAAGTCGGGTTGCATGGGGCTTTCGTGGCTTGCGATGATGGTCGCCGAAGCCCGCGGAATTCCGCTCGAGGTGATTCTCCTGCCGGGGCACGTGTATTTGCGCTATGGCAAGGATGACGGGCGGGCGCAGGCAGGTTTTGCGCCAAAGACGGTGAACCTGGAACCCAACCGGCGCGGTTATAGCTATACGGATGAGGAATATCGCCATAAGTATAGGGAAGGGCATTGGACCGGCCTTGAATTCAAACCGCTTACGCCGGCGCAATTTATGGGCCTGGCCGCTTTCGATATCGGAAATCTCTATCTAGAAGCCGATGTAAGCCGTTCGCTCCGCTGGTACAGACTCGCCGAAGACCTTTTTCCGGAATATCCAGGAATCCGGGTGAACCAGGAAATAGCGAAGAACCGCCTCCCGGATAGAATGTAAAGGCTCCCTCCAAAAAAGCTTCCGTCCGTTTTTATAAATTTGGTATACGGACGCACATGATACGATTTCTTCTTTTTATAGCTCTTCTCTTTTTTGTAGGATGCTCGAATTCCGAGTTGCCGTATTTGATTGAAAAATACGAGCATTTCGAACTTGATGACGGGATGGTCCTTGTCCATGCCACCGGGAAAAAGGTTACTCTCGGGACCGACGATGCTAAGGAAATTCCGTCGGTGCGCCCGTCGATGAAGGTCAAGTTTACTTACGACTATTATATTGGCAAGCGCGAAGTCACCTACAGGGAGTATGGCGAAGTTTTCGGAAAAAATTATGATCCCGATATTCTAGATAATCCGGTTGTAGACGTGACGTTTTACGATGCGGTCTTGTATGCGAACGAGTTGAGCAAAAAGAACGATCTCGATACGGTGTACACCTATACGGATGCGGTATTTGATGCCGAAGGCAAATGTGTCGCGCTGCTTGATTTTGTGACGCATTTCGATGTCGACGCGTTTAGGCTCCCGACCGAGGCGGAATGGATGTATATCGCCAAGAAAAACTGGAAGGTGTCTTGTGCTACCGATACCCTGGATCGTCCTTGCGACTTTATCGGTGGAGTCAAGGAGTGGGTGAACGACTGGCTCGGTGCCTATAGGAAAACGACTTATGAAAATTATGTCGGCACAAATAGCGGCGGTTACCTTAATACGAGAATCCTGAAGGGCGGCTCGATGTGGGATGACCCTTCTAATGTCCATATTTACGACAGGACCGACGTGTATCCTATAACTGCTGACATGAAGTCGGCCTATGTCGGATTTCGCGTTGTATATGGAGCGATTCCGCACCCGACAATGACGGACTACATGGGCTTTGTCATCGAAGACGATGTTGATATATCCATTTCTTCGGATGCTTTCCGTGCCTTGTTCGGAACAATGAACGGCAAGCTTGTTTTTAGGAAGGAATCTTCCGGCAACCTCATGTACGTCAATTTTATCACTGGCAATCCGATTATGCACGAATTTATCGATACTCTGGATGTCTACCATCCGGTTGTATCGCCCGACGGCAAGTATGTCGCTTTCTGCACGTCGCCAGAGGGTGTTTCGGGCAAATCGCATATCTATGTGCGGCCGCTCGATGTCACGAGTACTGTTCTCAGGGAACTCACGCAGGTTCAGGGCGCAATTCCAAGGTGGCGCGTGCTTGATAACGGAGATACGGTTATTGTCTTTGTCGATTACAGCGGAAACAATAAGGACGAAGCTGCGTTCCAGTCGGCGAGTACTTGGCAGGTTGGTTTTGCCAATGGAAATTTCAGGGAATTGACCAAGATTGCTAATGGCGCTTACAATGGCGGCATCAGCGAAGACAGGCGCCTGGCAGTATCGGGTGCCCGCCTGTTGCGTTCAAAAAGTGCTGATTCGGGCATGACCCTGATGGACGAAGTCCGTGATGAAATTTGGTACAATGGTGAACAGGCTTGTAACGCGAGCCTCTCGCTAGATGGAAGCAAGCGTACCATGTTCTTAGATTTCGGTGGA
Source organism: Fibrobacter sp. (assembly GCA_045131085.1). Lineage (GTDB taxonomy): Bacteria > Fibrobacterota > Fibrobacteria > Fibrobacterales > Fibrobacteraceae > Fibrobacter. The sequence goes on along the minus strand of JBGUQN010000004.1, from coordinate 52,779 downwards.
AAGACTGGGCGGAAGTTTGCAAATCAGGATTATGGTACGCACGAGATGCTCCTTGTGGCCGATAGCCTCGGGCAACTTGTTCAGGGAATACCGTCGCCTAATGGCTATAGCTTCGATAATACGGAATGGATGAGCCGCAAGGATATGGCGGTAGGGACTCTTGTCGACAGGAACGGGGCTCACCACAAGATTATCACGATTAGTTTGAAGGATTCTTCGGTGACGGAAATCGCCGAAGGTTCCGATATCACGTATCCGGACATCTGGCTGGGTGAATCTATCCCTCTTGATGATGAAAACGCGCTTTCGATAGATAGTGCTGGCGTGTACATGCTCTCTGGCGGCAGTATGGAAATGTCGCTGTACCGCTATAAGTTTGAACTGCTGTGGCGCTACCGCGATTCTGCCGACGTGGTGATTCTCGGGTCGTCACGCCCCCTTTCTGGTGTGGACCCATCGTTCTTGAAGGCCTTCTTCGCGATAAATTTGGCGCAGACGCCGAATTCCATTGTCATTACGAAGGAAATGTTTGAACGCTATGTTCTTGGCAATGTTTTAAACTTGCGGTATCTTGTCATTTCTCTCGACATTGATTTCTGGTGGAAAAAAGCGGAAGAAGACAATGTGTTCTATGAACGCTATAAGTTGTACCCGGGGTTTGTCTATGATGAAAACCATAACTACTGGAAAGATGACCGGGATGCTAAAATTTATCAGTACACGATGGCTTCCGTGGGGACGGAGGAAGGCGAGAAGATGAAGTTCCACCGTGGGCTGTATACCTCTAACGCTTTGGCAGGTTGGGACGAAAAGCCTACGGTGTTGTACGATAGCAACTGGGTCAGCGAGGATCGCAAAAGTTTCGATGACAACCTGGAAGTCTTGAAAGAAATTATTGAACTCGCTGCGAAAAACAAGATCCAGGTAATCGGTGTTATTTTCCCGCAGAATCCTGCTTATGCCAAAACAGGGTCTTTCGGGCGTTACGGTATTAGGCGGAGCGAGGCCCCGAAACTTATCAAGGAAATTTCTGCATTGGAAAAGAAATACAAGAATTTCCATCTGATGGACGAAAACAAGATGGGCAAGCATGATTACACGCCCGAGATGGCTGCAGACGATGACCATCTGAATCTTTTTGGCTCCCGTGCCCTTACGCTCAAACTGAATACACTGCTAAAGACATACAATTCGAAATGAAGTTCTTTGTAGCTCTGTTCGCGTTCCTGTTTGCGCTGTTTCCGCTGACGGATACGGACATTTGGTGGCATCTGGCGTGCGCACGAGAGTGGGTGGTGACGTGGAGTCCCGTCCGTGAAGGGCTCCCGAATATCCATGAATATTTCCAGCAGGTTGTGTATGCGGTGTATTGCATAGGCGGAGCGCCGCTGCTTGTGGTTTTCAAGGCTCTCCTGTGGGGCTCCGTGTTTGCGCTGTTCTTGTACCCTGCGGGTTTGCGTAGCCGTGCTAAACCTATTGTAGTGGCGGTCGCAGTATTTTATTTGTTTGTGCTCCGCTTCCAGCTGGAAATGCGCCCGGTTGTATTTACGCTCCTATTCCTCGGAGTGTACTGGAATGTCGTGCCATGGTTGCTTGCGCGGTTTTCTTCGGGCGATAAGCATGCTACAGACCGGGTAAAGACCTGCCTTGTGGCGATTGCCCTGCTTTTGCTGCAGTGGCTCTGGTGCAAGTTCCAGGGGTTATACATCTTGGGTCCACTTTTTGCGCTGTTGTGCCTTGCGCACGCGTTGTACAGGAATCGGCCCGTGCAACGAAAGTTCCAGATGGTTGCGCCTATCGTATTTGTGACGCTACTTTTTGCGATGCCCCTTTTACACGGTGAAGGCGTGTGCCTGTTCCTTTACCCGTTCGGGCTCCTGGACAGGCTGCTAGGCATTTCTCCTTCTGCAGCAATTTTTGCAAGCGAGATTGCGGAGAACCGTAGCCCGATTACGCTTCTTATGGCGGGCGAGAACTTGCTTGCGTCGGCGTTTATGCTCGCTGTTGTGTTTTTTTCGCTGGCATATTCCTTGGTAAACCTGTTCAAGTATCGTCGCGATTTAGTCTTGAATGTGAGTTTGTTTGTAACATCGATTCTTGCGCTTGTTGCCGAGCGGAACTTTGTGCTGTTGTTCCCGTTGTTTATTGCGGTACTTTGTTCTCCGCGGCAAGAGATTCTACGTTTGCCGGATTTTGCAGCGATGGGGCCTGTGGTGCGCGTGTCTCCCGTTGTCCTTGTCGCCTGTTTGCTTGGGTTCTGGGCGAAGTCGCTTGCTGCGTACGATAAGCATATGGTCGCCTACCAGCGTGTGCCTGTGGGTGCTGCCGCCTGGATGAAGGCTCACCCTCATGAGGGCAGGCTTTTCAACGATGACCGTGCCGGCGGCTACCTTGCGTTCATGAATCCGTCTGATTCCATCTATATCGACGGGCGTTTCATACTCAAGACGGCAGACTTTTTCGAGCGCTACCTGCGCTATTCCGCCGAGCCGTCGCTGTTCCTTTCCGATGCCGATTCCCTAGGGGTCGATCGGGCGCTTTTCCCCCTGCGTTTCTATGCCCGCTGGGGAGGGGTCATAAATGCCCTCAAAAAGTCCCCGGATTGGTCAACAGCCTATGTTGATGCATACTTTATTGTTTTCGCGAGAAAATAATATTTAAACCTTACATAACTATTGTAATATCAACGAGTTACGTTTTTTAAATGACAAAAAATGCCCCGAAATGGCGTAAAAACGCCAATTTTGTTGTAAATAGTGCTTTTTTGTTCATTATTTTCGCTGTCAAGGGATGATTCAAAATTTTTCTGTTGATATGTTGTGCTTTTGATTGGGATGACAGTTTGATTCCTGCGTGATTAAACACCCCAAAAATGGGGATAGAATCGGGTATAAAATTTTTTTTCGCGGAAAATACCTTTTTTGTAGCATTTTGGGACCTTTCTCCAAAAAAAATTTCGCCATCGATTTCGCTATGGCTCCTTTATCTAATTTTTAGACCTAACGATTTTTTAGCCCCTCTTGTTTTTGGTTTATTGTGGATAATACGATTGCTTTATTGAATTTGTCGACTTCGCCCTGGCAGTCCGTGAAGGACTATATGATGTCCAAGGGAGAATTCAACGCTTTTGGAATGCAATTCTTCGAAACGATCGAGTTCGAAGGAATGAACGACGGAATCGCATGGATTTCCGTTCCGGACAAGTTCCGCGAAACATGGCTCAATAGTCATTATGGTGAACTTTTGCGCGAGGCGTTCGCTTCCGTTGTCGGGAGCACGTTTGTAGATTACCGTGTACGTTTGCGTGAAATGTCTGCTCCGGTACCTGAAATGAAGCTTGCCAATCCGGTCCCGGCTGTAGTGAAGCAGGCCGCAAAGCAGGCGGCACAGGTAAAGCGCGTGAAGAAAAAGACCCTTCTAGGGTCCCCGATGTATGCGCGCTACACGTTCGAAAACTTTGTGGAAGGTTCGTGCAATTCCCTTGCGTACAAGGCATGCATTTCAGTTGTCGAAAAACCGGGTGACCGCGCGATGAACCCGCTCCTCGTTTATGGCGCTTCGGGCCTCGGCAAGACTCACTTGCTCCATGCGGTGGCGGCAAAGCTTTTGTCCGAAAAGCCGGAACTTAAGATTGTATATAGGCAGGCCTACGACTTCTTGCGCGATACGGTGTCGATTGTCGAAGCGGGGCAGGCAAAGCAGTGGGAAAAGCAGGCCGAACGCAAGGAAAACTTCAGGCAGCTCTATTCTGAATGCGATGTCCTTCTTATAGATGATATCCAGTTGCTCAAGAGCAGCGTCTATAGCCAGAAGATTCTTGCCAGGATGATTAACAACCTGCGCAACGACGGCAAGCAGGTTATCCTTTCGTGCGACCGCCATCCGGCTTCGTTCAAGAAGCTTGATGAGGGTGAAAAGCCTTCTAAGGATGCCGCCGTTCCGCAGCTGACATCTGTCCTTTTGAAGTACCTGGAAGACTGCGTGGCCGTGGGCATGGATGAACCCGATTTGAATACGCGTATGGGCGTTATTCGCATGAAGTCCGAACGCCTGCCGTTTGCAAGCGACGACCGCGAAGAAATTTGCAGGTTCCTCTCTATTCCGCCGCGTGCAAACTTCCGCCTTATTGAAGGTCTCCTCAACTGGCTCGATGCGATGCACAGCCTGAACGGTGTGGAACTGAACCTGCGCTGCATCAAGCAGTTGCTGGTTTCCCCGCAGAACGATGGCGCAACGCTTACGCTCAAGTGCATCAGCGAGACTGTTGCCGCATCGTTCAATATCGATGCTGTAGTGCTTTCCTCCAAGCGCCAGGACAAGGGCGCTTCTATCCCGCGCAAGATTGCCATGTTCCTCTGCCGTGAACTCACGACGGAAACAGAACAGGAAGTGGGAAAGATTTTCAATCGCGATTACTCCACGGTGATCGCCGCCATTCGTTCCCTGATCGACATGATGGACAAGGATGCAGCCCTTGCAAGGCGCGTCAGGGATATCCGTTACATGCTGGAGACCTGATGAAGGTGCTTGTAACGGGAGGTGCAGGCGTCGTAGGGAGGGCGCTCTGCCGGGAACTATTGAACCGCGGTGTGTGTGTGCGCGTTCTTTCGCTCCCGGGCGACACTCTTGTGGAATCGCTTCCTCCCGGTGTAGAAGTGGCTTATGGCAATGTCGCGGATTATAAATCCATTCGCCCCGCTTTTGACGGCGTGGACTGCGTGTTCCACCTGGCGGCGATTCTCCTTTCGAACGATGCCAGGGCTTTTGAAAAGATAAATGCGGGCGGTACGCGGAACGTAGTTTCGGCGTGCCAGGATGCCGGTGTCCGCCGCTTGCTCTATGTCTCGAGCATTTCGGTAACTTATCCGGTGCGGACGCCTTACGGTGAAAGTAAACTCGCCGGCGAAGAGGCGGTGAAAAATTCCGGACTCGAATGGACCATTGTGCGGCCGACCCTCGTGATAGGCGATGGCGGCGGCGTGGAATTTCGGATGTTTGCGGATTTCGTGTGCCGGTTCCCGTTATACCCGATGCCCGGTGGCGGCGTCTCCAAAAAACGCCCGGTCCGGAGTGTCGATTTGGTGAAGGGCATTGCCGCCGCGGGGCTTACTCGCGATGCGGTGGGCAAGACGTATGCGCTTGCCGGCCCCGAGGTGATGACGATGGCCGAAATGGCGCGCCGCGTGCTCAGGCAGGCGGGGCTCAGACACTGGATGGTCCCGTTGCCCTGGTGGCTTGCCCGTTTGCTTGCCGTGTTCAAGAATCGCATAGGCGGGAGGCGAGTTTCGGCCGAACAGGCGCTTGCCGGATTCCTCTACGATGCCGTTCCGGGCATCGAAAATGCAGAAAAAGACCTCAATTATCACCCTGAAAGCGCTTTATAGTCGTTTTTTTGCTTTTTTCGTAGTTTTTTGCGTAGAAAGGAATTATATTCCCTTAAAAAAGGACTAGTTATGAAACGTTTATTGACTCTTGCCGGTTGCGCGGCTCTCGCGCTTACTCTCGGTGCCTGTGGCGATAGCAAGTCGCCCACCGATTCTGACGACATTCTTTCTTCTGGTGGCCACTCCACGAAGTCTTCTTCTTCCAAGGGTGCCGAATCGTCTTCGTCTGTTTCCGAAGATATTCCTGAAGGTGCCCGTGCGGCAACGCTCGACGACCTGGAAAGGAACATGGAACTTACCGATTTCTTCGGCACCAAGGCTTACCTCGCTACGGGAACGAAGCTCGGGCTCTTCTCCATCTGGGTCCCCGATACGGCATGGATTGCCGCTCCTTCTGATTTCGAAGATGGCGTCATTGACTTCTCGCTCGCATCTGCTGCGACCATCAATATTAAGGGCGTTACGGATTCCGTGCAGGCACTTGCCGCCGAGAATTCTACCAGGACTATCCGGTTTATCGTGAACGAAGATGACCAGCTGCAGTATACGCTCGATGGCAAGAAGTACAAGGATGTGAAGTCTACGACGGTCAAGACTTCTTCAGGCATCATTTCGAAGGGCGATAGCCTTGCCTCCAAGAAACTCGAATGCACGGATGGCGATGGTGCAGAAGAGACCTATTACTTCTATGATGGCCGTTACATTGTCGAAAACGAATCCGGCGAAGACGGCGGCTGGTCTGCCGGTTACTACGATATTCATCGCGGTAAGCTGTTGATGCGCCCGCTGTTCTACACGGCCCGCATTTACTCGCTGTTTACAGCTACGGTGAACAAGGATTTCGGTATTGAATTTACTACGGGCAAGTCCCTCACTTGCGACATGTCGGAACTGGAATACGGGAAGATTTCTGAGAGTAAGTTGGCTCAGGAATGGGACGCCTCGGTTGACGGTGTCGATTGGACGTTCACACTCGGTGACGATACTAGTTTCGAACTGAAGGCCTACAAGGGCTCCGAAGGTGTAGAACTGAAGAAGGGTATCTGGGACGTGTATGGGGACAACCTCATGCTCAAGGTCACTGGCTGCCTGCACAAGGGCTGCACTACAGCGGTCAAGGGCAAGGTCACTAAATTCGACCCGAAGAAGGGATTCAAGTATGCGCATTCCGACAAGGACGAGCCGAATATCCCGACGCAATGGGAAGTGCCCATGTATGAGTAACATGGCTAGACATACCTGATTTTTAAAAACGTTGTGGGTTCGGTGCCTGCAGCGTTTTTTATGTTTAAGTTATTGAGAGGTTTTTATGAAAGTTTATTTGGTTCAAATGGAAGTCTTGCCGGGATGTCCGGAAGAAAATCTCAAGAAGATGAAGGCTGCCGTTGCCCGCGCCAAGAAGGCGGGTGCCGAGGTGGTGCTGTTCCCAGAGTTTTCGGTATCCGGCGATTTCAGCAGGCTCGGCTCCAGACAAGACGAAATCGGCTTCCAGATAAGGTGCCGCGATGCGGAAGTGGAACTCGAAAAAATATCGAAGGGTATCGAGATCCTTGCAGGCACGAGTGCGATGCTCGAAGAATTCATGTACAACCATTATGTAAATGGCTGTGCCGATGACTGGAAAAACGATTTTGAGGTCGTTTCGGATTACCAGGAGTTCTCGATTGTCAAGGAAGAATACGTCGACGAGTTCTGCACGGATTTCGTGAAGGAAAACAAGAAGGCGATTGTCTACATGGGCGCCGTCGGGACGGAAAATTCCAGCAAGAACATCTACGCGCTCGATGGCGGTTGCCGCGTGTACGACAAAACGGGGAAGATTGTTTACCGTATGCCGCAGTTCCGCGAATGCGAGGCCTTGTTGGATATTACGAAGGGTCGCGTGAAGTTTATTTCGGGCGAGAAGTCCGTGAAGCCTGCCGAGCCGATTGCACAGCTCCATGATGCGCTCGTGTACATGATTCGCGAGAACCTGAAGAAGTTCCATATCGAACGCATGGTCATCGGTGCGAGCGGCGGTATCGATAGCGCCGTTTCGGCGGCCTTGTACGTGGAGGCGATTGGCGCGAAGAACGTGTACCTCGTGAACATGCCGACGCGCTTCAATTCCGATACTACGAAGAATGCGGCCCGCGACCTCGCGAAGAACCTGAAGACGCCCTACATGGTCGCTCCGATTTCTGACATGCTCGATGCCGTACGCGGGAGCCTCTCCAAGTGCAAGTTCGAACGCAGCGACAAGAAAATCAATATCGAAGGGCTGGCTTACGAGAACCTGCAGGCGCGCACACGTTCTTCTTCTGTGCTGCTTTCGATTGCATCCGTGCTCGGTGCTGGCATTACCTGCAACGGCAACAAGAGCGAGGCTACTGCCGGCTACTGCACTCTCTACGGCGATACCTGCGGCGTGATGTGCGCACTTGGTGACCTGTGGAAAACGCAGGTGTACGAACTGGCCCGTTACATCAACCGCAAAAAAGAAATTATCCCGAAGGCATCCATCGATGTGCCGGCGAGTGCAGAACTCAGCGAGGCGATGAACGTTGACGAAGGCAAGGGCGACCCGATCAAGTACCCGTACCACGACAAGCTTTTTGCCTACTGGGTAGACGAGAACCATGGCCTGGACGAAACAGAACAACTCCTTGAAAATGGAACGCTCTGCAAGGTCATCGGTGCCGATACGAAGTACTTCAAGAAACTTTTCAAGAACAAGGCCGAAGCGCTCGAAGACATGCGTGCATGGCACAGGCGTTTCCGCGGGCTTGCGCTTGCAAAACGCATCCAGTTCCCGCCTATCCTCTCGGTGAGCGGGAGCGCTTTCGGTGGCGAATACACCGAAAGTCAGGGCTAGTACAATCAACCCCGGGAAACTATGATAAAAAGACTCCTTGATACACTTGATTCTGTGCTGCTTGGCAAGCATGAATCTGTAGAAATGCTCGTGATGGCGCTCCTCGCCGATGGCCATGTGCTTATTGAGGATGTGCCCGGGACAGGCAAGACGACGCTCGCGAAAGCGCTTGCGGCAGCCATCGGCGCTGATTTCGCCCGCATACAATTTACGCCCGACTTGCTGCCTGCCGATGTGACCGGTGGGGCGGTTTTCAAGGCGAATACCGGTGACTTTGAAATCCGGAAGGGGCCTGTGTTCACGCAGGTGCTCTTGGCGGACGAAATCAACCGTGCGTCGCCACGCACGCAGAGCGCCCTGCTCGAAGCGATGGAAGAACGCCAGGTGAGCCTGGAAGGCGAGCGCCACGTGCTCCCGAAACTTTTCATGGTGCTTGCGACCGAGAACCCGGTAGAGTTCCATGGAGTGTTCCCGCTGCCCGAAGCGCAGATGGACCGCTTCATGGTGCGTATTTCGCTCGGGTACCCTACGCTCGATACTGAACTTGAAATCTTGCGCAGTCACCGTGAAGGCAAGCCTCTGGACCACGTGACCGCGGTAACGAGTGTCGACGAAATTCTTGCAGCCCGCGACAGCGTGCGCAAAATCCATGTGGACGAAGCCCTCGAACGCTATGCGGTTTCGCTAGTGCAGGCGACGCGTGCAGATGCCGGAGTGAGGCTGGCGGCGAGTCCGCGTGCAGGCATAAACCTTATTAAGATGGCGCAGGCGAGCGCGTTTGTCGCTGGCAGGGACTTCGTGAACCCGGACGACATCCAGAAGGTGTTTTTCCCGGTGATGGAACACCGTGTGTTCGCAAAGGATGCGGGCGTCGGCGCAAGCCGGCGGATACTTGAAGGCATTTTGCGTGAAGTGAAAATCCCGAAATAGGGCACTTCGCTCTCCTGCGTAAACCTGCATGCATTTTCAGGCTATGGCTCGGTTCCTTTTATGGCTTATGAATGCGATACCCCGCGCCCCTAGGCGTGCGGGGCTCCTGATGCGCATTTATTACTTGTGGAACGAATGCTTTACCTATGCAGGCCATGTGTGTGCGGCGTTGTTTCCGTTTTCGATAGCCTGCGGTGCAATTGCCGGGTTCTGGGCGGCATGGGTGCTTTCGGGCTTTATATTCCTGTTCATGCTTGCACTTGTGCCTTCGCTGTTTATGACGGCGAGGAAGACGAAGTTTTTGATACATGCCATCGAAGTGCGCCATGCGACCGAGGGTGAAAAGGCGCTTCTCTCCGTGCGTTTCCAGGCGGTAAACCCGGTAGATTCCGTAAGCCTGTTGTGCATGCGCATGGACCCTTCGCTAGAATGCATAGAATCGCCGGCATTAGAATCGCTCCCTGCGGGGGCGAACGGCGTGCTGGAATGCGGTGTTGCAACCCGGTTCCGCGGGGCGTATAAAATCCCGAAGGTGGCCCTTGCGGTACCAGAAATCAAGGGAATGCTCCGGTATCCTTTCCCTGCGGGCGAGGTAGAACTTCTCGTGTACCCGCGGGTCTTGAGGATACTCGCTTTCCGGTTCCTTACTTCGGGCGCAAGCGGGCAGGTGTTTGCGCCGCTCCTGATGTCGGGATTTGTGCGCGGACTCGATTTTGCGGGCGTACGCGAGTATCGCGAAGGCGATTCCCTGCGAGACCTTCACCACAGGGCATATGCCCGCTATGGCAAGCCGTTCACGAAGGAATTCGAAACAGAACGCGGCGCAGGCGTCGTGCTTTTGCTGGACGTGAATGCAAACGGCCTTCGCGAAAAGTCCCTGCAAGAAAGTTTAATCCGGCTTGCCGCCGGCGTTTCGCATTGGCTTGTAGATCGCGGTATCCTCGGGCGCTTCTTCGTGAACGACGATGAGGTGTCGCTCCCGCCGGGGAACATGATGCCGGCTGTTCTCGAGGCGCTTGCCCGCATCCCGCGTGCAGAAGCTTTCGAAAGGTGGGCGCGAGGCTCGTCTACAAAATTGCCTGCGGGTAAAACTTGGTCGCCCGCGGCGCGCCCGATGGGGCCGGTGCTTCGCCTTGGCCTGCACGTAGCAAGCGAACCGCTGGTGAACAAGCATGTGGTTGTTTGCAGCAGTGCGCCTGATGCGCAAGATGATACGTTGTTTGTTCCTGTAGAAGCCCTCGATGGGGAAGGAGTCTCGCTATGAGGAAACACTCCTTCCGTGATATCGCCCAGACGTTCATGCTTGCGGTGGCAAGTGCGAATCTGGGGCTTTCTGTGGGCTCGGTCTTGCTTGCCGTTATGGGGGCGCTTGCTTTTATTGCCCTGCATTTTGTTGAACAGCATGTAGGCCCGTATAAATACAGAAAGTCCGTGGTCTATGCGGTGCTTGGCGTTGCTGCTGTTGTCTGGGTACTTAGCCCAGAATACGAATACGGGGTGTCGCCCTTTTTGGTTTACATCCCGGCGTATTTCTTTATGTTCCTTGCTTTTTACCAGCGTATGTGTCGCGGGAACGGCGGTTACGATGTCTTTGTGTTGTTCAATGGGCTTGCGTTATTGCTGTTGAGTTGCTACGAAGCACACCGTGTGGGGGTCGTGCTGAATTTGGTGGCGCTCATACTTCTGGTGCATGCCTACGGAAGGCCGCATGTGCGGTGGTGGAAACACGTGCTGTTTCTTTTGCTGTTGGCGTGTTTTACCGCCATATCGTTTGCCGGACTCAACTACTGGCGCAGTCAAGGCTATCGCAGCGGGCGTGCGGCGGACTATTATGCCAAACGCCACTTGATGGGTTTTGACCCTGTGGTAAAGCTCGGGTCGTTCGAATCTAACTTTGCGGGCAAGTACAATCGCGAGGTTGTTCTGCGCGTATGGGACACGCTCGCTCCGACATACATGCGTGCTGCCGTGTACGAAAAATACGTGGGCGGCATCTGGAAACTCCCGGCACATCACGACCGCATGCTTTATTCGGCCCGCTACAAGGTGGATTACGCCGTGTTCGAAACCCGCGATTCCGTGTCGTCTGCCGATAGTACGCGCCCGGTGTGGGTGCAGTCTACGATTGATAATTTCGGATTTATTTTCGCCCCCTACGATGCCGTTGCGGTTGCTATGAAGAATGCGGATTCCGTGGAATATTTCAGGTCGAATATATTCAAGCAGGGTGAAACTCGCCGTGGCGACTGGTTCTACTATATGCCGTTGCCGAGCGGCCCCACGGGGCCGTACGTCGCGGGTACGTATTATGATGATACGCCGGATAGTTCGTACCTGCATGTCTTTGCGCCTCTTACAGGCTTCCTCGATACGGTCGCGATGGAAATGGGACTCGATACGATTCCCGACAATCCGGCTATATTAAGACCGTATAGATACTCTCGCGCAATAAGCGATTACTTCTTGCACCATTTTGCCTATTCCCTGCGCGTAGACGAATCCAGGGTGGATGTTTCCATATTGGGAGCGAAATCTGACCCGTTGCGTGTATTCTGGACGACCCGCTCCGGCTATTGCGAGTATTATGCAACGTTGTCTGTACTCCTGTTGCGCCGCGCTGGGATCAAGGCGCGTTATGTGACGGGTTTTGCCCGCCCGGAAGTTGAGCCGGGGCGCCCGTACGCCATATTCCGCCGCAACTCGTCGCATGCATGGGTAGAAATGCGTAACATGGGAACCTGGGCAACGTTTGATCCGACGCCTCCGCTGTTCGTGGTGAAGGTGGAACGCCCCTCCTGGTTTGGGCAGAAGTGGGAGGCCTTCCGCGGGCGTACGGCGCGGCTGTTCCATATAATCAAGGATGGCGATTGGAGGATTGCCTTGAGCGCATGGCAAGACACTGGTCGCAACGTGTTCTCGAGCCCTGCCTTCTATGCATTCCTTGCGCTTATAGCGGTGGCCATTCTCGGAATCTTGCTCGTGAGGGCGTATCGCCGTAGAGAACGTCCCGGTTATGCGCGCTCCCTTAGGCTCTTGGTCCGCAAACTAGATATTGCAGAAAAATCGCTGGTGCCGCTTGGCCTGTGTCGCCTTCCCGGTGAAACGGTTGCTGCGTTCGCTGGCCGGTGCCGCTCGTTCACGCCCAAAACGAAAAAAGGGCAGATGCGGTTGCATCGTGCCCTGGAAGTTTTTGACGAATACGAAAGCGTTCGCTGGAAGCGCCAGTCAAGTTGACGGGTTGCTTTGATTATTCGCCCACGCGAACGTAGAATTCGGCCGCAAGGTCCTTGGTCAACTGGTCGGTCATGTCGTTGGCGTGGAAAAGGGTCGTGTTGAAGTTCAGGTTACGGTCGGTAATTGTCGGCATAATGTCGTAGCTTTGGCCGGTTACCAGGCAGTCTGTACGACCAATCTTGATCTTGAGCAGGTTGCCGGTAATGGTCCAGGTGCCATAGTTGCTTGTGCCGCCACAGCCGTTGGCTGCCATTTCGGAAAGACTTGCGTCCGTAGTGTACACGAAATGGAACTTGCCGTCGTCCGTGAATTCGAGCGTGCTCGGGTTGGATGAAAAGTCGGTGACTATTTGGTTGCCGTCCTTCGACTGGATGGTCTGCAGATTCCATTTGCCGACAAGGCAGTCCTCGTTCAGGCCCTTGGCGCACATTTCGGCGCGGGAAGGCTTGGATTCTTCGCTGCCGCAGGCAGAGAGAAGGCAAATGCTGGCGGCGGCGATAGTCATCAAAATAATCTTTTTCATTGGATTCCTCCGGTAATTACATTGGGAATATAAATAAATGTTTGTTTTTGCGGTACAGTAGACTGAGAAAAATCAGTAAAAATCGAAAAAAATTATCTATATTAACAAACAAGCAGGATTGGGTTAGTTCTGCGGTTGATTATGGAGTGAATAAAATGACAATCAGAAAATTGATCTTGGCGGCTTGTGCCGCATCGGCCGTATATGCGGCCCCGGATCCAAACTTCCACATCTATCTCGCTTTCGGCCAGTCCAACATGGAAGGTCAGGGCGATATCGGCAACGAAGACAGGACCGTTGACGAACGTTTCCAGGTGCTATGGGCTGCCGATAACGGTTCCTGTTCCGGCAAGACGAAGGGACAGTGGTCCAAGGCGACGCCCCCGCTGGCGCATTGTCAGGGGGCTAAGCTCGGACCTACGGACTACTTCGGCCGTACTATGGTAGAGAAGACGGATCCCCAGATCAAGGTGGGTGTCATCGTGGTCGCAGTTGCGGGCTGCAGTATCCAGCTGTTCGACAAGGACAACTACGCGAATTACGCGAGGACGCAGCAGAGCTGGATGACCCAGCGCATCAATGACTATGGTGGCAATCCCTATGGCCGCTTGATCGAGATGGCGAAGAAGGCCCAGGGAGACGGCGTCATCAAGGGCATCATCTTCCACCAGGGTGAAACCGACGCCGGCAACAGCCAGTGGCCTTCTGCGGTCAAGAAGGTCTACGACAACATCATCAAGGACCTGGGACTCGGCAGCGATATCCCGTTCCTCGCGGGCGAAGTGCTGCGCAGCGGTGTGAGTTCCGGTGCGAACCAGAACATCGCGAAGCTCCCGCAGCAGTCCAAGAACTTCTACGTCGTTTCTTCCGAAGGCTATAACCAAGCTCTGGGCGATGGCCAGAACGTCCACTTCACCCCGCAGGAATATCGCGATTTCGGCAAGCGCTACGCCGAAAAGATGATCGAGGTCCTCGGTGACAAGATTAACCCCGTGGCAACGGCTTCCAGTTCCAGCACCGAACCTGAAAGTTCTTCGAGTGCTGTGTCTAGCTCGTCTGTCGCCCAGTCCAGCTCTAGCCATCACCATCACTTATCTTCTTCTGAGGTTGGCACTTCCAGTTCTTCGACAATCGCTATCGCCAAGACTGCCAGCGTTTCTGCTGTAATCGGCAAGGTTTCCCTCAACAATGGTCGCGTGTCCGTGCCTGTCCATGTGAACGGCGATGCGGTAGTGGCCAAAGTGTTCAGCATGCAGGGTAAAATGCTGCTCGATTTCAGCAACAGCTACTCCATGGGTGCGCTCGGCTTCGATGCGTCAAGGCTCCCGCAAGGAAGCTATATGGTGTCTGTCCAGGTCGGTTCCGAACACTCTGTGCAGAAGGTCTTTGTAAAATAGGGCTTAAAAACCGCTATCAGGCTTCCCGAATTACTTCGGGGGCCTTTTTTTGTGGTGTTGCACTCTTTTACAATGAAAATAAGTTTACGTGGTGCAAAATGCCCCCTTTTGGGGGTATATTATGGTTGCATGTGGGATATGTTTGGTCCACCTTGGGAGGAATCATGAAAAAAATGAGCCTAATGGGACCGTTGTTTGGGTTGGCACTTATGGCAACAGCTTCTGCTTTTGCTGAACCCGATCCCAATTTCCATATTTATCTCGCCTTTGGCCAGTCCAACATGGAGGGCCAGGGTACTATCGAAAGTCAGGATAAGACGGTTGACCCCCGTTTCCAGATGCTTTCGACAATCGACAATTTCAAGGGACGGAAGCTGGGCACGTGGAACGACGCGATTCCGCCTTTGGCGAACAATCATGGTGGTCTTGGCCCGACGGATTACTTCGGACGCACGCTTGTCGAAAAGCTCGACCCGCAAATCAAGGTTGGTGTCGTTGTCGTGGCTATCGCGGGTTGCAGTATCGTGGCGTTCGATTCGCCTCTTGACCAGGGCTATATGTCTACCCAGGCCGGCTGGTTCAAGGACATCGTCAATGATTATGGTGGCGATCCGTACCAGCGTTTGGTGGATATGGCCAAGAAGGCCAAGGAAGATGGCGTCATCAAGGGTATCATCTTCCACCAGGGCGAAACCGACGAGGGCGACAGCGATTGGCCTAACAAGGTCAAGAAAGTCTACGACCGTCTGGTCAGGGACATCGGCCTCGACGAGAACATTCCGTTCTTTGCGGGCGAGGTCCCGTATCAAGGAAGCTCCAAGGGCACGAACAACAATATCCGGAAACTTCCGCAGCAGTCCAAGAACTTCTACCTCGTTTCTGCCGAGGGCCTCAACGACCTGGATATGATGCGCATCCACTTCTCTTCGCAGGGCTACCGCGACTTCGGCAAGCGTTATGCCGAAAAGGTGATGGAAATCCTGGGTGATGACCTTAAGCCCGTTACGACGACTCCGTCGAGCAGTTCTGTCGAAGAATCCAGCTCTAGCGAATCCGTTCCGGAATCTAGTTCCAGCGTCGTGGGCCCAGCGTCTTCTACGGAAGCCATTGGTACCGTTTCCGCCGCCGGTTCCGTTATCGGCAAGGCCGTCTTGAACGCTGGCCGTGTTTCTATCCCGGTCAAGTTGAGCGGCAGTACCGTGTCTGCAAGGGTGTTCAGCATGCAGGGCAAAATGTTGCTCGATTTCAGCAATAGCTATTCTGCAGGTGAACTTGGCTTCGATGCGTCAAGGCTCCCGCAAGGGAACTACATGGTGTCTGTTCAGGTAGGGTCTGAACGCTCTGTACAGAAGGTGCAAGTTAAATAAACCAGAATGATATCTGGATGAGTATGTGCCCGGGGTGGTTGCCCCGGGTATTTTTTATTCTACGGCGATGACGGTGAGCGTTTCGCCGGCAACCTTGAACTTGAAGTTCTTACCGGCGAAGGATAGCCCATAAATCCTTTCGGGATCGTCCTGGTAGTGCGGGCGCGGGTCCTGCCGCAAAATCTCGACGAGGGCATCGAACTTGCCTTTCGGTACTAGGCGTGCAATCTCGGGTGCGATTTCCACCTGCAGACAGTCGTACCGGCGCGCTTCCGCAAACCCGCCCTTCGCATCGGGAACACTGTCCGCATAAGGCAGGTAGGGCTTGATATCGATGATGGGAGTGCCGTCCATAAGGTCGGCTCCGCTCACGATAATTTCCGGCCCCTCGGGCCCATCCAAGCGCACCTCTTCTATCTTCACGCAACTCATCGCGATGGGGTTCGGGCGAAAACTGCTCCTTGTGGCAAAAACCCCGAGCCTGGTGTTCCCGCCTAGCCTCGGGGGGCGCACGGTCGGGTGCCACGTGTCCCGCACGTTTTCGGAGAATATCCAGATGAGCCACAGGTGGCTGAACCCTTCTAGCCCGCGCAGTGCATCGGCGTTCCTGAATTCGGGTTCAAACTTTATGGCTGCACGCAAAGAAGGAACAAGCCCGCTTTGGCGGGGTATCCCGAATTTTTCGGGGAAGTCGCTTTTTATGCGGGCGATGACCTTGAAGTTGTAGGAATCCATTCGTTAGCGATTCAGGTTGTGCATGCCCTGAACTAGCTAGACATTGTGCCTTCGTCGAGGCCCTTGACCGGCACGTACTTGACGGTACCGTCGGCCTTGATAATCACGGCGACACCGGCGAGGAAGTTCAGCCAGCTCTTGTCTTCGTGGTGCTTCATTTCCAGCGCCCTGTTGGTTGCGAAAATGGTGAGCGGGTAGAGCATCTGGTCGTGCGAAACGACGATGCTGATACGGCTCTGCGGGGCAATCTTTGCAATGACGATATCGTTCATGAACTGGGCGCCGCGTTCCATCAGGTCGTAGTAGCCTTCATTGTAGGTCGTGGCGGGGTCAAGGTAGTCGTTGTATGCCCAGCGCGAAACGACGTCATAGCTGGTGGGCTCGTTGGCGTAGAACTCCTCGATCTTGGCGTGGTCTTTTTCGAACCAGCCGCCGTTCAGGTCCTTGAGAGCGGTATGCGTGATTTCTGTTTGGCCGCGGCCCTGTGCAATGGCCATGCAGGTCTGCAGTGTGCGAGCAATTTCGGAATGCCAGTACTTGATTTCTTCGGTTCCGGCGATGTGCTGGCCAACGCGGTCGGCCTGAACGTATCCCTTGCCGGTGAGGACGCCCGTCGAGTCGGTGGAGGCGGTACGGTGGGCGTGGCGCAGGAGGAACACGACCTTGTCGGTGGCCTCGAGGGACTCGTAGATTTTCTGGATGCCGACGAAGCTTGTGTAGGCGGCTGCGTTCGGGTCAAACGGGGTCGGGTCTTCGTCATCCTGGACGTTGCCGGCGAATTTCCCGTCGCAGGTAACCTTGACGCCCGAAGCGACAGTGAGGGGTTCGGTAGTGCATCCCATGTCGGGGACGGCGACGGCGTCAGTCGTGAATTCAACCGGAGTCGTGTCTACAGCGGAAGATACCGGCGGCACGCTGGCGGAGGAACCCGGTTCGACAGCGGAAGAGGGGGGCAGAGTTTCCGAGGAGGTCGGCTCGATTGTAGATGAAGCCGGAACCGATTCCGAGGAACCGGGAAGCGCTTCCGAAGAAAGGGCGGGTTGGCTGCCGCCTTCGGGGCCGACAGGGCTACTGGATTTGTCATCGCCGCAGGCTGTGATGGCGAGGGCGGCAAACAGGGAAATCGGAAGTAATGCAAATTTTTTCATAGGGCTCCTCGTGGTGCTACCATTCTTTCTTGAATATGTAATTATTTGACGGCCAATTTACAAGTAAAACTTTGGCAAATAATGCCCCAAAACACCTGTTTGGGTGCTAATGGGGGGTGTGAGGCGCGTTTTCTGCAGAATATTTCTCGCTGGCGCGGGCATTCCTGCGCTTGAGTTCCTGGTTCAGCGGCCAGTAGATGCATGCGAACAGGGCGTAGCCGCAAAGCAGTACAATCCAGTGGTTCAGGTGCAGCAAAATCTCCAGGTAGCGCATCTCGGCGAACATGAACGGCCCGGCAATGAGGAACAGAGGGAGCTGCCTGCACTGGTCGCCCAGCGAATAGCGGCTTTCGTAGCTTACGATGGAGTTCATCATCGGGAAACTCGTGCAGAACCCGCCCATGAGGCGCTTGATGACCATGAGGCCCGAAACGACGCCGGCGATGGCCGGTGCCTTGATGTAGACGGGGAGCGGTGTCTTGTAGCGTACGCCGGACTTGTACTTTTGCGTCTGGAACAGGATTACGCCTACGGCAAAGTCAAAAACGCACGCCCCGATAAAGTAGGGTTCCCCGTCCGGGATTCTGGGCATAAGGAATGTCCCGAGTGCCACAAAGAAGGCTAGCCCCGCGGCAATGGAGGGGATAATCGGGATTTTTACTTTGTAGTGCAAAATTCTCACGATATGCACGTATAGGAGGCACATGAACCCCGAAATGGCGTTCGCGGTACCCATGGGGAGCCCGACGGCGATATAGGCGAATCCGCAGGGGATGGGAATCGTGGCGGCGACTGCCTTGAGCTGGGGGTCGCGGGTATAGGCGCTGAAAACACCGAGTGCCGTGACCATAAAAACGAGCAGCCAGTCGTAGAATTCAAAATGGAAATTGAGACTTTCCAACATGGAGTGTAAATTTAAACAAAAATTAGGTTCCTTTCTACGATTTTCGTTATAGATTTCTTTATAAGGTCGTCGGACGCCGGCCAAAATCTAGCAAAGAGAGGCCTCTATGCTTACGATTCCAGCTTATTGGTATTTGGTCCCGGTTGCAGCATTGTTTGCGCTGGGAATGGCTCTGTTCTTTTACCGATTCATGAAGCGACAACCCGACGGCAACCGCAAGATGAAGGCTATTGCGCATTTTGTGCGCGTTGGGGCGTTTGCCTACCTCCGGCGGCAGTACAAGACGGTTTCCATCGTTTTTGCCGTCCTTTTCTTAGTTTTCGTGGTGCTTGCCATAATGGGCATCCAGAACCCGTTCGTGCCGGTGGCGTTCTTGACGGGCGGTTTCTTCAGCGGCTTGTGCGGGTTCCTCGGCATGAAGACTGCGACTTATGCGAGTTCCCGTACGGCGAACGGCGCCATCAGCAGCCTGAACCGCGGGCTTGTCATCGCTTTCCGCAGCGGTGCGGTGATGGGGCTTGTGGTCGTGGGCTTTGGCCTGCTCGATATTTCGGCCTGGTTCTTTTTGCTCAACTACATTTACGATCATAACGTGTGGAATTTCGGGGCCGACGTCGCAGCCAAGGTTTCGCTTGGGGCCTGGACTGCCGACATGGTGAATAACGCTGAATGGGCCCATGCGAAGATGGTGGAAATCACTACGACTATGCTTACCTTCGGGATGGGTGCATCCCTGCAGGCCCTGTTTGCTCGTGTGGGCGGAGGCATTTATACGAAGGCTGCCGATGTCGGTGCCGATCTCGTGGGCAAGGTGGAAGCGGGCATCCCCGAAGACGACCCGCGCAACCCGGCGACCATCGCGGACAACGTGGGCGATAACGTCGGCGACGTTGCCGGCATGGGCGCGGACCTTTACGAATCCTATTGCGGGTCTATCCTTTCTACGGCGGCGTTAGGCGCGGCCCTCCCGATGGGCGGGCTCAAGCTCGTGATTGCACCGATGATTGTTGCTGCCATCGGGATTGTACTTTCGGTGTTCGGTATCTTTATGGTGCGAACCCACGAAGATGCGAATACCAAGTCCCTGCTGCGCTCGCTATTGACAGGGACGCTAGGCTCTTCTGTGCTTATCCTTGTGGCTATCTATGCGCTGGTGCGGCTCGACTTTATTTCGATGGGTATTTTCGGCTCGGTGCTTTCGGGCCTCGCTGCCGGCGTGATGATTGGCCAGTTTACTGAATACTACACGTCTGATGCGTACAAGCCTACGCGTGGCATTGCGGGCCAGGCAAAACTCGGGGCCGCGACGACGATTATTGATGGCATTTCTGTGGGCATGTTCTCGACAGGGCTCCCCGTGATTACGATTGTCGCAGGCATTGTCGCCGCCTTCGGGTGTGCGGGTGGATTTAGCAACATGGCGATGGGCCTTTATGGCGTGGGCTTTGCTGCTGTCGGCATGCTGAGTACCCTTGGCATTACGCTTGCGACCGATGCGTTCGGGCCTATTGCCGACAATGCGGGCGGCAACGCCGAAATGGCGGGCCTCGATCCGGAGGTGCGTTCCCGTACCGACGAACTCGACATGCTCGGGAACACGACGGCGGCGACCGGCAAGGGCTTTGCCATCGGGTCGGCGGCACTTACGGCGATGGCTTTGCTTGCCTCGTATGTGGAAGAAGTCAAGATATGGATTGGCCACCTTGCCACGTCTGCGGAAGGTGTGTGGAAGGTGGGCTCCGTTGCCTTCGTGAACAAGGCTAGTGACCTTGCTGCTGCGGTGTCGGATATAAGCGGTGTAAAACTACTCGATGAAGGTACGCGAGCCATCGCCGAGAATGGTAGCCTCGTGGGCATGGTGGCTAGCCGCGCCGATTACACCGACTTTATGCAGATTTATAACCTCAACCTGATGAATCCCATGTTGCTTGGCGGGCTCTTTATCGGCGCGATGATGGCTTTCGTGTTCTGTGCCCTCACTATCAAGGCTGTCGGACGAGCCGCAAGCGCCATGGTCGAGGAAGTCCGCCGCCAGTTCCGCGAGATTCCTGGAATTATGGAAGGAACACACGACCCGGATTATGCCCGTTGCGTAGACATTTCGACTACGGGAGCCCAACACGAAATGATTATTCCTTCGCTCCTTGCGGTAATCGTGCCTGTGTTGGTTGGCCTCTTTATGGGTGTCGCTGGCGTGTTCGGCCTGTTGGCCGGTGGGCTTGCCTGCGGGTTTGCACTTGCCACTATGCTCAATAATGCGGGCGGCGCCTGGGATAACGCGAAGAAATATGTCGAGAAGGGTCACCATGGCGGCAAGGGCTCCGATACGCACAAGGCTGCCGTGGTGGGCGATACCGTGGGCGACCCGTTCAAGGATACCGCGGGCCCCTCGCTCAACATCCTCATCAAGCTCATGACTATGGTGAGCGTCGTGTTCGCCGGCGTCATCGTCCGCTTCGGGAATATATTCTTCTAATCTGTAACAATGTCTTCGTCTTACTAATATGTTTGCTTCGAAGACAACCCAGGACTAATTCCATAATCCTGCACTTTATCGCCTGATATCGCCCGCTGGGCGGTATTTTGCGTTATACCGCTATTTTGTCCCTATTTGAATACTATATTAGGGAAAGATGAAAATTCTGTTCACAGACCTTGACGGCACGCTATTGACCGACGACAAGCGCATTTCGGAAACCGACATGCGTTCTATCCGCGCGATGATTGATGCAGGCCACAAGTTCGTGATGACTACGGGCCGGCCGCTCACGAGCGTGAAGCAATTGGCGGAGCAGTACGGGTTCCTGGAACCGGGATTTTTTCTCGTGAGTTTCAACGGCGGGCTCATCTACGATTGCGGCGAAAAGAAGCCGATTCTCACGCGCTACATTCCCGTCGACGAGGTCAAGGCCATCATGGATGCCGCACACGCCCGCGGGATGCACGCGCACACCTACTCGGGCGACCTCGTTGTTTCGGAATACGAGACGGAACAGCTCAAGACGTATTGCCGCCTGATGAAGATGGATTATGTGGTGGTGAAGGACATCCGCGAGTATTACGGCGAGTTCGTCAATGTCGTGGTGAAGCCGCCCATCAAGGTGAACATCATTACGCCTTTCGAACATTCGGGCCTCGTGGATTTCCGCGCCGAGATGCGGAAGACTACCGAGGGCAAACTCTTTGATGTTTTCAGCAAGCCTGAGATGCTCGAGTTTTCGCACATGCAGAGCAACAAGGGCGATGCGGTGCGGTTCATGGCCGACTTCTACAATGTGCCGGTTGCCGATACGATTGCGGTGGGTGACGAGGAAAACGATTGCCCGATGATAGAGGCGGCAGGTGTCGGTGTCGCAATGGCGAACGCTTCGCAGGTGGCGAAGGACATTGCCGACTACGTGACCGTAAGCGATAACAACCATTCGGGAATTACCGAGGTTATTGAGAAGTTTGTACTGCAAAGTTGACTTTTTTAGGGGAAAACGATGATTTGCAATAGGAAGGAAAAAATGAACTTGTTCGGTGCGGCATTTATTGCCGTGTCTGTGTTGTTTTTAGCGGCGTGTACCGACGAAGAATCTTCAGGCCCGGTCGATATGGAAGACCCGGCCATACACGACATAGATGTCTATACCCAGGCCAAGAGTTCCGGTGATTACAAGAATTCCAAGGTGAAATACGGCAAGATGACCGACCCGCGCGACGGGCATGTCTACAGGACGATAATTATCGATAGCCTTGAGTGGATGGCCGAAAACCTGGACTTTTCTGACTCGGAACTTTTGCCCAATATCAAGGATGCCAACTGGTGCTATAACGACGAACCGGACTTCTGCAAGGTGGGCGGACGCCTTTATACATGGGCCGCTGCTTTGAACCTTTCTTCGGATATGTTGAATAAGGGCTGGGGACAGTATGTCGTGACATCAGCAATGAGGCGTGGTATTTGCCCCGAAGGTTGGGTTATCCCGAATAAAAGTGAATATTGGGGCTTGACCGCGAGTGCGGGTAATGGTAAATACTCTGTTGCAGGTGATATTCTCAAGTCTACTAAGGGTTGGCGAGGCCTCAATAGCAATGGCCTAGATTCTATCGGCTTTACCGCATTGCCGACGGGTTTCTATGCGAAGAGTGGGTTCTACAATGCCGGTTTTGAAGGAGGCTTCTGGACGACGTCGGAAGACTATTACCTTTCGTCTTCGGAAGCCAATGTGGTGAAGTTCGCGTATGATAGCGAAGAGGTTTCCCTTGTCGGCAGAAAGAAGGAATTTGGCTATTCAGTTCGCTGCGTGAAAGATACTTCGGTTATAAGGATTGCCCGCGAAGATAGCGTGAGCAAGATGGAAGAACTGAAACTTGCCGGCGAACTCTATGATACAGCCAAGGTGGTAAGGGGAACTTTTGTTGACCCGCGTGACAATCGCGAATACCGTACCGTAAAGATTGGGGACGATACATGGATGGCCGAAAATATGGATTATCTTGCAAACGATTCCGTTTCGGCTTGCTATGCCCGCGAGGATTCCCTTTGTGAAATATACGGACGCTTGTACACGTATGAATTTGCTCGGGATTCTGTGTGCCCCGAAGGCTGGCACCTGCCTACAAAGGCAAATTATGAGGTGCTGAAAAAGTTGACGGGGCTCGATGGTGTGGTTGGTATTTACCATATCGATGTTTCAGCCCTTACTTTGAAGGGTAAGGAAACATGGGTCGATTATCGTAGAGGGGGAGAGGCTCACGACGCGAGTGGCCTTGACTTGTATGGTTTTGATGTGTTGGCTGCGGGAAGGGGTGTAATCGGTGCTGAAGTCGACTCCTTCTTCAACAGGGGTGAAAATGCTCATCTTTGGGTTTATGATGATGGTAATGGGTATTATTACACTCTTGATTTTGACAATCAAAATTATGGAACGAAATATAATGGCCGGGGTGAAAAAGGACTGGCCAGTGTCAGGTGTATCCAGGGCGAAAAGGCTGTCTTTTATGAATGCCCTATCGATACGTTAGATTACAAGCGCCCATCGTATACGGGAACAGATTCCTCGGTTACCGAGGGCGGCTACTTGCAGGACATGCGTGACAACAAGTTCTACAAGGTAGTGACTATCGGCAAGCAAACCTGGATGGCCGAAAATCTGAACTCTGCCATTGAGGGGTATAACGCCACGTGCTACAAAAATGATGACGACGTGTGCGATTCGCTGGGCATGTATTACACGTGGAACGAGGCGATGGATTTAAGTAGTGTTTTTACCTCGGTCGATGATTACTACTGCCGGCACAATGAGGTGCGTCGCGGTATGTGCCCGAAGGGCTGGCACTTGCCTTCTGAAGAAGAATGGCGTGAACTTATCGAAACGGTTGGTGATTCGCTTTCGGCAAATCGCATGCTCAAGTCGAAAACTGGATGGCAGGTAGAAAACGGCTTTGATACGTATGGCTTTGATGCCGTGCCCGGGGGATTCAATCCTGGTGACCGCTATTCTACACAAAGAGAAAAAACTGCGTATTACTGGGCGCGTACAGAAGCGACTCGTTTTGCTGGCAGCGCGATTGCCTTTGGTGGCGATAATTATGCCTTGGTCAAATTGATGCCCCATGCAAAATCGACGCGCCTGCCTATTCGCTGCCTCAAGGATTCCGCTCTGGTATCGGAAGCGGTTGAACTTCAGGAACCTTACATAAGCCTCGCTCCCGCTTGCCGTACAGGAAACAAGGATAAATGCACTTATGGCACACTGAAAGATGAACGTGACGAACATGTCTACAAGACTGTGCAAATCGGGACGCAGACATGGATGGCCGAAAATCTGGAATTTGCAAGTGAAGGCTCGCTTGAACCTGGGTTCTATTTCTGGAGTACGGCAGTCGATACGGCGGGTGTGTTTAGCGAAAATGCGAAGGGGTGCGCGCGCTGGAGTGACTGCGATTTGAAAGAGCCTGTGCGCGGGATTTGCCCCGAAGGTTGGCATATCCCGTCGATGCTTGATTGGGAAAAACTCTTTGGTGTTGTCGGTGGAGCGTCTGTAGCGTGGACATCGCTAAAGTCGTCGGAGGGCTGGTCGAAAAACGCAGGTGTTGATGCCTATGGCTGGAATGCTATTCCTTCGGGTTATTGGTTTGCCGCTGATAGTACTGTCCATCAAAAGGGTAATGTTGCGCATTTCTGGTCATGGAATGCAAACTCTCGGATAAATAGCGTGAACATGGGGTTCTATGCGGATTCTACTTCGGGATTTGAATTGAATTTCCTGAATGCAGATGTTGGTGCGAATATTCGCTGCCTCAAGGATGAATGACTATGAACATGATTAGAAAATCCTTGATTTGGGCGCCTGCGCTTTTGTGCCTTCTTGCGTGTGCCGAAGACGATCCGGGCCAGCTTTCGACGGCTGCTGATTTTGAAAAGGATGGCCTTTACGATAGCGATAAACTTGCTGCAGATTACTTGAATCCGAATTTCGCCTATGGCGAATTCAAGGATGAACGCGACGGCCGTGTGTATAAGACCATCGAGTTTATGAAAGATACAATCATGGCTCAGAATTTGGCATTCGCGGATAGCGAGATGGTCCCGGAACTGAAAGGCAATTCCTGGTGCTATGACGATATTCCCGAGAACTGCGAGAAGGGTGGACGCCTTTACACGTATTCTGCAGCACAAAAGGTTTGCCCCGAGGGGTGGTACCTCTTTTGGCAGACTTACCTTGGGTTTAACGGAGATGGCCTTATTGGGTATAGGTTTAAATCTACTGCGGGCTGGAATAAAGGCGGAAACGGTTCGGACGAGGCCGGTTTTGCAGTTTTGCCTGCAGGATTAAGGGCGAATGGAGAATTTATTAACGGCGGATTCTCGGGAACTTTGTGGCTAGGCTCTTCCAAAGACTACCTTAAAGGCCAGGAATGGAGAGAGGAAAATTCTTCAAATGAACACACTGTCGTTATTTACGCCTATGACGACAATAACTTCAAGACTGCTTCTGTGAAGAAGGATGTCGCCGCTTCGGTGCGTTGCGTGAAATTTGGCGGTGTGTCGCTAGGCCCTCTTTGGACGGGATGGTCTAGTTCTTTCATGTATCTGTCCAGTTCTTCGGTAGCATCCAGCTCGAGTGAGGCTCCGTATTCCTTTAGTGAGATGACGGATAGCCGCGATAACGAGGTTTACAAGACCCTGGTTACGAAGGATCAGGAATGGCTTGACGAAAATCTGCGGTACAAGACGGAATCGGTAATATGCAATACGAACGCACTTGGTATGTGCGATTCATCTAATTGGTACTATTTTTGGAATGATGCGGTGAGCGTATGCCCTGAAGGGTGGCATTTGCCTGATACTACGGAATGGAGAGCCTTAGTAAATATGTTCGTGTCCCTTCATAACGACAGTGAAGTCAACACGTTGGGATTTGACGACGTGGCGCATCGTTCCTATAATTTAGACGGAAGCTCTGGATCGAATGGCAATGACCATTTTTGGGCTGCCGATGAGGACGATACGCTTGCCGTACAGATTTCTCTTTCTACGTCTTATATGAGTTATGGGGGACAATCAAAACGCGTTGCACTTTCTGTGCGATGCGTAAGGGATTGATTTTCTATAATTGGGTTCATGGAAGAAAAACAGACTTACCGCGAAGTGATGCCGGGCGAACTCCCGTGCGAAGTGCCGGAATGCGACGGCGTGATGGTCGTCGATCCCGACAACAGCTACAAACTTACCTGCGACAAGTGCGGGCACATAAAAGAGTGAGTAATGTGAAGTGTGGAATGTGAAGTGAATCATTCCACATCTCACATCACACATTTCACATTTAGCATGTCTTACGAGAACTTGAAAATTGCTTACCCAGAGCTTCCTGTCGTTGAACATCGGGAAGAGTTCTTCGAGATGCTCGAGAAGCATCAGGTGGTGATTGTCAAGGCGGACACCGGTTCCGGCAAGTCGACGCAGCTGCCGAAGTTTTTGCTCGAGTGGTTCGATGGTAAGACCGCGGGTGAGCAAGATCCCCGCCTCCGCGGGGATGACAAGGCTGGTTTCAAGATTGGCGTGACGGAACCGCGGCGTTTGGCGGCGATTTCTATTGCGGACCGCCTGCGCGAAGAGTTGAATGACGAGACGCTTGTCTCCACGAAAATCCGCTTCTGGGAACAGGGCCAGAGCGATGCCCCTATCAAGGTGATGACGGACGGCATCCTGTTGCAGGAATTCCGCCGCGACAGGCTTTTTAAACAGTATTCGGCCATCGTGATTGACGAGGCGCATGAACGCTCGCTGAACATCGACATTTTGCTCGGCATTTTCAAGACGGTATTGCATGAACGTCCGGAATTCAAGCTGATTGTGGCCTCCGCGACGCTCGATGCCAAGCTCTTCGAGGAATTTTACGACAACAGCTGCGTGCTCGAAGCCGAGGGAAGAACGTTCCCGGTTGAAGTCGAGTATTACTTTGACGGGGGAATGGGTAATCGTCATTCCGGGCTCCGACCCGGAATCTTGTCTGATTTTGGGATTCCGGCTCAAGGCCGGAATGACGATGCTTCGAAACGAGACGCCTCTGGCAAGGGCGATTCCGGCCTGCTGGACGAGGCGCGCGATGCGATTCTCGATTTGGAAACGCGCCATCGCGACCACCTGCTTTGTTTTTTGCCGACGGAACGCGACATCCAGGACTTGGCGGGCGAGCTCTCGCACGAACTGGATTCTGCGACTTTCGACATCTTGCCGCTTTACGGGCGCATGAGCCCCGACGAACAGCGTCGCATCTTCAGGCATACGGAAAAGACCCGCGTGGTACTCGCGACGAACATCGCCGAAACTTCGCTTACGATTCCAGGAATCGCCTACGTGGTAGATACCGGTACAGCCCGCATTTCGCGGTACAACGCGCAGTCCCGAATTCAGGGGTTGCCCGTCGAGGACATTTCGAAGGCGAGTGCCCGGCAGCGCACAGGGCGTGCGGGGCGCGTAAAGCCCGGTGTTTGCATTCGCCTTTATTCTCCCGAAGATTTCGAGAAGCGAGACGAGTTTACGGAGCCGGAAATCCGGCGGAGTAATCTCGCGAATGTTGTCTTGCAACTGCGTAGTCTCGGGTTGGAACTCGAGAATTTCCCGTTCCTGCAGTCGCCGCCACATTCGGCGTTCCGCGGCGCGTACAAGACGCTTTTTGAACTCGGCGCGTTGACCGCCGATAACGCCAGCGGACATGTGACCAAACTTGGCCGCGAAATGACGCGCCTCCCGATGGACGTGGCGCTCTCGGCAGTGCTCCTGCGGGCGCGCGATGCCGGCGTATTGCAGCCCGCGTTGATTGTCTGCTCGGCCTTGAGCATCCAGGACCCGCGCGTGGTGCCGAGCGAAGAACCGGAACGCACCCGCATTCGCCAGTTGCACCGCAAGTTCGCGGGCCACAAGAGCGATTTCCTCACGTTCATCTGCATGTGGAACGCCTTCTGTGCCGAATGGGATGGCAAGACCTGGAACAAGTTGCGCAAGTTCTGCGATAAGAACAGCCTTCACTTTTTGCGTTGCCGCGAATGGATTGATCTGTACGAACAGTTCGGGCGTATCCTCGACGTGAAATTCGAGAATCGCGTGTGCCCGCTTGACAGTTTCCACCGCGACAACCTGCACATCGCCTTGCTTTCGGGATTCCTGGGCGGCATTGCTCTCCGCGATATCGAGAACGGCTGCTACCGCCTGGTGAGTGGCCGCGAGACGCACGTGTTCCCGGGCAGTGACCTTTACGGCAAGAGCGTAGAATGGATGTTTAGCGCTGAAGTCCGCGAGACGAGCCGCATATTCTTGAACAAGGGCGCCGAAATCAAGCCCGAATGGATTATGCAGGTGGCGGAACCGTTCTGCACGCGCCGCTGGTTTGCGCCCACATGGAACCAGGAACGCGGTTTCGTGGAAGCGGTAGAAGAAGTCAGCTTCCGCGGGCTTGTGATTAGCCGCGGGCATCGCGTGGATTATGCCCGCGTGAATCCTGAAGAATGTGCCGCCATTTTCTGGCGCGAAGCCGTAGTGCTTGGCCAGATGGCGCGTCCGTTTGCCTTCATGACACACAACGAACGCGTCGTTGAGGATTTGCATGCACTTGAAGCCCGCAAACGCCAATTTGGGCTTGCCCCGAGCGAAGATGCCCTGGTGGATTATTACGTGCGCATTGCGCATGAGGTGAATTCCATCAAGACGCTCAAGGATTATATCCGTG
The DNA here is from genome assembly GCA_045131085.1 of Fibrobacter sp. Classification (GTDB taxonomy): domain Bacteria; phylum Fibrobacterota; class Fibrobacteria; order Fibrobacterales; family Fibrobacteraceae; genus Fibrobacter. Next base: position 24,086 of record JBGUQN010000004.1, on the reverse strand, counting down.
AACATACGGACCAGTTCCTGAAATTCGATGCGAAGTTCTGGCTGGACCAGAGTGAAACGGGCATAAGCTACACGGATTCTGGATTTAGCAACCGCGCTTTCGATGTTTTGGCGAAGGGTGGGAAAAACGTCATTCCGGGCTCGACCCGGAACCTAGATGGCGGATCTAGATCCGCTATGACGTTAAGCCCATCTCTCGGCGGCTCCCTCGAACAGTTCCGCATCGAAGGGCTCGACGGTTCCAGCCGCATGGTGGTGGGCGAGATGGTCTTCGATGCGATGCGCGACTGTGACGGCATCACGCTCGACCTGCCTTATGACATGCTTCCGCAGGTGACGCCCGCGGTTCTTGCGCTCTCGATTCACCAATGGCGCGAGTGGATGGCGGAATCCATTATTCGCGAGATGCCGAAGGCCGCAAAAAAACAACTGGAAGGCAAACGCACGTTTATCGATGACGCTTTCTGCGACAAACTCAAGGCTAACCCGCACAAGGCCCCGCTTTTCAGCCTCTACGAGGTGTTCTCCGAAATCAAGCAGCTCGATTGCAATATCCCGACGGTCACGCCCGAAAAGGAAAACCACCTGCGGATTCATGCGCGAATCTTCAAGCAGGGTTTTGCGGAGAAGTTTCCCTGCGAGATTAATCCCGAGTGGGGGAGTTTCCGGCTGTTTGCAGCGGTGCGACCCGTCCTCGTGACGTTCGGTATCGACTTTGCGCTTGGCGACATGCGCTTCGGCTGGCGTCTCGGGGAATCGGCGCTCATGACCCCGGCAGAATCTGCCTTCTGGCAAGATTTCCGCAAACGCGTAGAAGTCAAATCGTTGCGAGATGGCGGATCGGAGTCCGCCATGACGATGATTATGGACCGTCTGAATATGCTTGAGACGGGCGGCCTTTATTCCGATGGCTTCAAGACGGCGCTCAAGTCGTGGGTCTTGAAGTCGCTTACTGCCGACAACCTGGATGCGAACCGCTGCGTGCGTTTTTCTGGTCTCGAGTTTTCCCGCGGTAAAAAGATTCGCGACTTCAGGAACCTTGCTGCAAGCACCCGCAGCGAAGATGAAGAAATGCGCCTTGCGCTAGTGCGCGCTACTTACGAATCGGCGCTTCTCGGTGCCGATGCCTTTGTGCAACTTTGGGATATCCTTCGCGAGTTCTCGCTTGCCATGCGCCAGGGCGATGATCATGCCCGCGATGCCATCGCCGCGCTTATGGCGAAGAACAAGTCCATCTCGAAGATTGTGGCGCTTTACCTGCCCGACCGTAAGGAAAATACTTTGTTCGAAAGGCTTGCCGTGCTCGGCGGCGCACTTGATACCCGCGATAAGCTACTTGCGTCCCCAATTGGCGACAAAATAGACCTCTCGGTCAAGGACCTCCGCGAAAAGTTTCGCTCCTTCCTCAAGGCGCGCTTCATGAAGGATCACGAACTCAAAAATGCCCGAGATATCCTCTCGAAAATGGAGCGCATGCAGCAGGACGATTCTGAATATCCGGAACTCTACTTGCAGGCCTCGGCCATGCTCGAGGACTTCGAAATTCTCAAGTTCAAGCGCAAGGGCGACGATGCCGAAGAGATTATCGAGGAAGATTCCCTGGCGAAGCTCAAAGGGCGTTTCGGCCGCCTGCGCTAGGCGCTCCCGCCCGTTTTTCGGGGATTTTTGTGGGCTGCCTGTTGCAAATTTTCTAAATTATGGGGCGATGAATTCGCTAGTCCGCATATTGTGCTCGTTATCGCTCCTTTTCCTAGTTGCGTGTAACGTTCCCTTTTTTGGCAATGAAGATCCCGTAATCGTCTCGGTCGGGTCTACCAAGCTCACCCAGTCGCTGGTGCATAAGTATGTCCCGCAGTGGGATTCCCTGGATGACCGGGCCAAGCTCGCGTTCCTGGAACACTGGATGGAAGAGGAAGTCATTTACCAGGAAGCGATGGATGCAAAAATTACGAACGATACCATCCTTGCCTCGCAAATTGAAAGTACTGTCCGCAAGATGATTGTGGATTACTACTTGCAGACTTTTGCCGATACCATGATGGTCGGTGATGCGGAAAAACTCGCTTATTACCAGCAGCACCAGGATTCCTACCTTCGCGGGAAGACTACCGTTTCGGGTGCGGTGCTCAGTTTCAAGAGCTGGGCGAATGCGGATGCCTATTACCGTGAAATGAAGTCCCGTGCGTTTAACAAGGTCCCTGCAGAACACCCCTTGATTTCCGAGATTTTGCCGTTTGATTCTATGGATGTATCTCCGGATACATGCCTTATTCACGATATTCTCACGTTCCCTGTAGGCAAACTTTCGGCCATGCGCTATTGCAAGGGTGGCCTGAAGATGGCCGTGGTTACGGAAAGGCTTGATTCTGCTGAGGTGCGCCCCTATGTGGAAGTCGCTGAAGACGTTTCGAATCTAGTTTGGCTCGAACATAAGAAAATGGTTATGGAACGACTCAAGAAGGAATGGAAGATGAAACGCCCCATTTTCTCTAAGTCGCCCGTGTTTACTGAAAAGGAAAACTAATGAAGAAGTTTGGTCTGTTGTATTTTGCTCTGGGTTTGCTTGCATCTACGGCATTCGCTGCGCCGGTGCTTATGGAAGGCATTGCCGCGATTGTCGATGGCAAGCCTATCATGCGTTCGGAATTCCTGAATAACCTTTACCATTTCCAGGAGACCCCCGAAGGCTCCGCGATGAGCGAAGAGCAGCAGAAGCAGTACGTGCTCGACAAACTTATCGAAGAAAAGGTCTTGCTCAGCCGCATTGACCGTGATTCCATCGTGGTTAGCGATGCTGAAATCGACCAGCGCGTAACAGCCCACTTGACTCAGCTGGCGGCTAGCCAGAACGTGAACCTTGCGACTCTCGAAAAGGCAATCCGTTCGCAGCTCGGGGTGAGCATGGCTCAGTACCGTGACCAGCTTGCAAAGCAAATCCGCAGCCACGTGGAACTCCAGCGCGTTCGCCAGCGCCATGTGGGTGCAGTGAGCCCGACTAAGAAAGAAGTGGATGCTTTCTACAAGGCTTACAAGGATTCGCTCCCGCGCCAGTACAACTGCGTGCAGTTGAGCCATATCCAGTTGAAGATTGAACCGGACAGCGTTATTGTGGATTCCGTGAAGCGCATTGCCGAAGCTCTTGTCGACAGCCTCAATCTCGGCATCAAGTTCGAACTCCTTGCCAAGAACCATTCGCAGGATTCTTCTGCTGCAAATGGCGGCGACCTCGGCTATTTCAGGCGCGGCCTCTTGGACCCTGCATTCGAACGTACTCTGGACCAGCTTAAGAACGGCCAGTATGCGTCGACACCTGTGAAGACGGACCGCGGCTGGCATATTGTCCGCGTGATTGGCCGTAAGGAAGACGGCGTGCGTTCTGCGCACATTCTGCTCCGTACCATCCCGACGGCGGCGGATTCTGCTCGCGTATTGCACATTGCGGATTCTCTCCGTGCGGCCATCAAGACGAAGGAAGATTTCTCCGCTGCTGCGAAGAAGTTCAGTACCGACAAGTCGAGCAACTTTGCGGGTGGCCTGCTGGGCTGGTTCCAGAAGAACGAGATGGAACCTGCATACGTCGATCCGGTGGCGAACCTGAACGTGGGCGAGGTTTCCGAACCTGTAGAAATTGACGGCTCCTATCACTTGTTCCGCCTTGATGATTCTCGCCAGATTCGCGAATTCACGCTTGAAGAAGATTACGGCAAGATCGAAGCGATGGCGGCAACGCACCTCGAAAATGAAAAACTGAACGCGCTTATCAAGAAATGGCGCGAAGAAGTCCACATCGAAATCCGCATGACGGAGTAGTTCCGGAAGGCGATTGCCATGATCCATTTCACCCATGTTACGAAGTCCTACGAGGACAACTGGAAGGCGCTGAACAACATCACCTTCCGTATCAACAAGGGTGAATTCGTATTCCTTACCGGGCATTCCGGTGCCGGTAAGTCGACGGTCCTCAAGTTAATTTATATGGACGAACGTCCGGACGAGGAACGCGGTGGCCAGGTGATGGTGAAGTTTACTGGCGATTGCGTGTACGACAGCAAGAGCACGCCCGATAACAAAATTCAGGCTTTCCGCCGCAAGATGGGCATTATCTTCCAGGATTTTAAACTGCTGCCCGACAGGAACGTCTTTGAAAACGTGGCGCTTGCACTGCGTATTGTGGGGACTCCGGGCAACAAGATCAATGCGGCCGTCTTTGACGCGCTGGCGTTGGTGGGGATTAGCCAGAAGCGTTTTGCCATGCCCTACACGCTTTCGGGCGGTGAACAGCAGCGTGTGGCAATTGCCCGTGCGATGGTGCACAACCCTTATGTGCTCCTGGCCGATGAACCGACAGGTAACCTTGACCCGAAAAACGCCGAAGAAGTTTTTAGTATTTTCAAGGAAATCAACGCCCGCGGTACGACTGTCGTGATGGCAACGCATAACCCGGATTTTTACTTGAATAGCCCGTTCCGCCGCTTGGTTTTGGACCATGGCGAACTCCTTACCAGGGACTTGATTTAGCCCCTTCCTGTTTATTCCTGTATACGAAATTGGTGTTTACAGTTGTACGTTTACACCATAAAAAACCTATTCTTGTACCATGGGTTTTAAGGTGTGCTATAACCATGTCGGGTATGCTCCAGTTTCGCCGAAGGAATTTTTGCTGGCGGCAGAACCCGCCTGTGTTCCTGGAAAAGGATTCGCACCCGCTTTTGAAGTAGTTACGGAATCCGGCTCAGTGGTGTATACGGCAGCGATGTCTGGGCAAAAGGTCTGCGACTATACTGATGAATTTATCTGGAAAGGCGATTTTTCTGCTGTGAAAAAGCCCGGCCGTTACAAAGTCCGTGTGACGGATGGCGGGAATGTTCTTTCGGAATCGCATTTGTTTGATGTTTCGGATGATATTGTCCCGGAACTGTTGCACCTTACGCTCAAGTCTTTTTATTTCCAGCGCAGTGGTGTGGAATTGCCTGCCGATAAGGCGGGGAAATGGGCGAGGCCTGCGGCTCATTTGGACGATTGCATTGAATTCCACCCGAGCATGAATCGCGAAGGTACGTGGAATGCTCATGGCGGCTGGTACGATGCCGGCGACTATGGCAAGTATATCGTGAATGGCGGTGTTTCGATTGCCACGCTCCTGTTGGCGGCAGAATTTACGGGTAAGTCCGGAGCATCGCTTGGCGAAAATGCCGTGCCTTCTTTCCGTGCAGACCTCCTCGATGAAATCCGTTTTGAGCTGGAATTCTTTTTGCGAATGCAAGATACGGACGGCGGCGTGTTCTTCAAGGTTTCGCCAATCCGCTGGGATGGCTTTGTAACGCCGACGGAGTCCGATGAATCGCAGAAGCGCCAGATTTTGGGCAAGTCGACTACCTCGACGCTTAATTTTGCAGGTGCGCTTGCCCAGGCACATCGTGTGTTTGAAAGTGTAGACCCGGCCCTTGCGCAGCAGTGCCTTTCGGCAGCTATCCGGGCGTATGGCTGGGCGGTAAAGAACCCCGATGTCACCTATCCGCACAATACTGAAGGCAGTGGCGGCTATGGCGATGAACGCTATGACGATGAATTTTTCTGGGCGAGGGCCATGCTTTTCCGCGAAGTGTGCATTGGCGTAAAACCTTGCTCGGATTGCGAGAAGGATTCCGATTGTGTTCTCTCGCTGTCCGGAAACTTGATGGACTTGCTCCTTCGCGATATGGAAAAGTGCCCACCATCGCTTGGTCTGGACTGGCGCGATACGCAGAACCTGGGCTGGATTGCCCTTGCATTGCAGTCGCGCAACCTCGACTTGCAGGTACGTGCCCGCAATACGTTGAAGGTCGTTGCCGACGAAATCGTACGCCTTGCTGGCGAGGACGCCTATGGGCTTGCTCTCCGCCGGTTTATCTGGGGCTCGAATGGCGAAATCGCAAACCATGCGCTCACGCTATTTTTGGTGAATACCTGGAGCCCTTCTGTTGCCTATGTAGATAGCGCGAAAAAGATGCTTGACTTTGTTTTCGGCAAGAACCCTGTGGAACGCTGCTTTGTATCTGGTGCCGCCTGGAGTTCGCCGAAATTCTTGCACCATAGGATTAGCCACTCCGATGGTATAGACGAACCCATTCCGGGGCTTGTCGCAGGTGGCATCAACGCCGACAGGCAGGACCTGCATCGATTCCCGCATTATCCGGGCGCGCAGCCGGGATTCTCGTATACCGACGAGCGAGTTTCCTTCGCGAGCAACGAGACGGCGATAAACTGGAACGCGCCGCTGGTGACGGCGCTGTATTTCGAGTGCCTGCGATAGATTTTACCAAAAGCGGCAAAAATCCTTGCCCAAAGTCCTCAAAAAATACGAGTTTTGGCGAAAAATGTGCCGAGCCATTCTTTTTTTGATTAGATTAGGGGTATGCGAAAAATCGATATGTGTTTTGCTGCGGCCTTTCTGGCCGTACTCTTTTTCACTGCATGCGGCGATAGCGAGTCTTCTCCGGCAGGGCCGCAGGCGAGCCCTGCTTCTTCTAGTATAGTGCCGAAATCCAGTAGCTCTGCAAATTCCAGCTCGTCGCTTGAGGAATGTACAGAGAAATGTGTAGGTAGGTCTTTTTTGTGGGATGGCATGTTGGATACAGAAGGAAAGGTTGTAACCGGTTCTACGGAAAAATCGTCCGGTTTGTGGCGTACTTTCAATGACTCTGCTTATGGTGGAACATCCCGCATCATTTTTCCGTATGATGTTAAACCCGATGAGTATGGAAATTTCTTTGGCCCACTCATTTGCGCATACGGTGGTATTGAGGGAGAGGCTTCTCTTGGAGATGGGTATGATTATCCGTATGCGGGCCTTGAATTCGATGTCTGGAGCGCGAATAAGGAGGGCGCAGATATTTCTCTTTGGAAGGGACTCTGCTTAGAATATGTCTCAATGAAGTCTTTTTATGTTGAGTTGGTTGTTGAAAACGATTCGTCTGTGACTGAGTCTAACAATTACAGAGCTAGCGTTAGCGCGTCTGAGGGACCGAACGTTGTCTCTCTACCATGGGATAAATTTAGGCAGGGTCGTGGCTGGGGAAAGATTGTCTCGCAGGAGGATGTTCTTAGGAAAACAGCAATGATTAGATTGACTTTTGAGGGATATGCTACTTTTTCAAGTGAATTTAGGATTATGCAAATAGGCAGTCTTGGGGCATGTGCCGCTTATGCAGACCAGTAATTCGATTATTTGTTAAGGTTCTGCTATGAAAAAATGTTCGTGCATTTTTAGCCTGGCGGCACTGTTCGCTTTTGCGGATGCCTTCGCGGGAGTCTCCGTTACGGTGGATGCTTCTGGCTTGTAAATAATGCGGGTTCCGACAGAACATCTTCCTGCGGGTCTGTACATCGTTCGTGCGCAGGGCCGGGATAATGTTTCTGTTCAGAAAATTGCTGTGCGGTAGCGGACAAATAGTGCGCTTATTCGACTTTTTCGGGCCAGGGATGCTTGGGGTAACGCCCGCGCAGTTCCTTGCGCACCTCGGCGTATGTGTTCTGCCAGAAGCCAGTTAAATCCCATGTTTTCTGGATGGTGCGGAAGTTCGGCGCGAGGATGTCGTAGCGGACTTTCAGTTTCCCGTCGGCAATTTTGTGCTCGCCGCGTAACTGCATGAAGTCTTCGATGCGTGCGGAAATTTCCACCAGTACGCCTTCGGTGCTCTGTACAGTCTGCCCGCCGAGAGTTTCATCGGTAGCGACTTCCTGGTAGCTGTAGCGGGCGCGCTTGCCGTTCGGGAGCATGTAATGGTCGGGGAAGGTCTTGCCCAGCCAGGAGAGCATGGATTTGCCGAAGTAGTCTTCCACGATACTCCGGTAGCGGTCTTCGTTGATGTCGCGCAGCAGGAACTTGCCGCTTGCGAATTCGTCAAAGATGATTTCCATGTCCTCGTCGTTGAATTCGGGCAGGCCGTATTCTGGATAAAGCTTTGCGGCGAGTCGCATCTTGGTGAGCAGGGTCTGCACCTGTTCGGTAAGGTATTTCCCGCTCCAGTTTTCCTTCTCGATTTTTTCGCGCCATGCATCGACGGTGAGTTTCTTCAGCTCTTCGAGAACTTTGGGCGAAGCCTCCTGCGTGGGTATTTCCTTGCGCGAAAGTTCGCAGACTTCGACGCCGATAAAGCGTTCTTGCCCGCTGCGCCACAGGAGTTCATAGTGTACGGCGGCATTGTCGGTCTCGATCATCTCGCGGGCAATCGGGGCGTACAGGCTGACTTTCAGTTCGGACTTGCTGCCGCCTCCGGTGCGTAGCATCGTGAGGGCAAGGATAGCGTAGGGCGGTTCTGGGACCTGCAGGCGTACCGTATTCTGGTTGGGCAACTTGTAGGCGCTCCCGCTCGGGACGGCGAGCCTGTCCGGGAAGGCTTTCAGCAGTTGCTTGCAGACGAAAGTCTCGTCCGCGTTTGCCATGCCCGCAGTTCCCTGCTTTATCTGGTCCCTGTAATCGCGCAACTGCCGGAGTGTAAAGCTCACTTCTCTCGGAATGTTGACGGCCTTGTCCAACGTGTCTTTTGCAAGCATCAGAACGTCTTGCGGGTATTTTGCCTTCTGGAGTTGTTCCGTGCCGGAATGTATCCAGGCGAGCGCTGCGAGGAGCAGGTCGGGGAGGTCTTGCGGGCCGTTTGCCGTGGCGAGGAGCAGCGCGAGCGGGATGCTAGAGACGGGCGTGCGAATGGCCTTCAGGCCGAGTTCGGTAATGCGGCCTTCGCTCATCATCCCGAAGTCTTCCAGCATTTTTGTCGCGGTCTTTTCGCGTGCTTCGGGAATAGCTGTCGGGAGGTCGCGGACTTCCAACGCAGCCTTCTGCAGCAGCAGTTCCGACGGCTCAATCTGCAGCACTTCCGGAACGATTCCTTGCGGCATGCGCTTTTCGGATTCTTCGCTCCAGAGGCGGATGGCGCAGCCGTTCTGCGTACGGCCGCTACGGCCGCTGCGCTGGATGGCGTTCTGCATCGAGATGGGGAGCGTGCGCAACACGTTCACCTTCTCGCTGTCGTCGTAGAGGCTCACGCGCTCGATGCCGCTGTCGACCACGCCCGTAACGTTCGGGACGGTAATCGATGTCTCCGCGATGTTCGTGGTGAATATGACCCGCGGGCGTTCGGTGATTTCAAAGATGCGGTCCTGCGTTTCGCGGTCTTGCCCGCCGTAGAGTTCCAGAAATTCGGCGCAGTTTGTTCCCAGCGCTTCGGAGGCGGCGCTGTGGCAGCGGGCGATTTCAGCCTTGCCCGGCAAAAATACAAGGGTCGTCTGCCAGATGTTGTTGCGGTAGAGCGTCTTTAGCGCCCGCACCACTTCGGCGTCAAGGCCCACGCCCGAAACGAGCGAGTTGCCTGTGGCGGGAGTCTGGTTGATAATTTGTACAGGGTACAGCGGGTGGCCGAGCTCAAGGCACTTGACGCCGAGAACCGTTTCGAGTTCCTCGCGGTTCAGCGCCGCCGACATGACAGCAACACGAGGAGCCTGTGTCGGCGCCGTCATCCTATTAAAATACGCGAACAGCAAATCCATGTCGGCCTTGCGCTCGTGGTATTCATCGAATACAATCCAGTCGGCATCGCATTTGCCGTGCAAAAGTTCCTGCAGAAAGTTTCCGTATGTCTGGAACAGGATGCGCGTGCCGGCGCTCTTGCAGCTGTCTTGCCTGAACTGGTAACCGACGGTCTTGCCGCAGGGCTCGTTGTGGAGTTTTGCCGAGAATTGTGCGAGTGCAAGTGCTGCAATACGGCGGGGCTGCAATACGACAACGCGCCCCTTGCAGTGCTTGCTCAAAAAGTAGGGAATGAATAGCGACTTGCCCGACCCCGTGGGCGCCTCGATAAGCAGATTACTGGACTGCGCAATCGCAGTCTCCAGTTTGTCTTCTTCTTCCGCGAGGGCTAAATCACCGTAAGTCATTATATGGAACCGGGGAGTTGCGGGGTGTCCCCGCTAGAAGGGGTGGCGAGCAACAGCGCTAGCGCTGTGCGAGGCAGGGGAAGGCTTTCCCCTACTACTACCTCGGGTACTTCAGCTTTTCGCCAGTGGCCGCGTCCATGTAAGGCGGCTTGCCTTCGCGGAACTTCTGGTTGATGACCAGGTTCTCGATACGGCGGCGCAGGCCCTGTTCCGTTTTGCAGAAGAAGTAGACGACCTTGTTGGTGCCCGGCACGAGGAACATGGCGAGCTTGTATTTCTGCTTCACGGCGCGGCGGAAGAACATCATGTCCTCTTTCTTGGGCATGACGATGTTGCTGCCTTCCTTGGTCTCGCAGATCATGTCGGCATCGGCGAGGAGGGCCTTGGACTTCTGCTTCAGGGCGGCGAAGTTCGGGTCCGTGTTCTTCTTGATGGTTTCAAGATTGAACGCGCCACCGCCTTCCTTGAGCGCCTTGCGCAGTCCGCGGAATGCGAAAACGGCCAAAACGATGACGACGACAGCGATGAGCCAGGGCCAGTAGTTTGCGAGAAAGTCTAACATGACAAACCTCAAAAAAAGCTAATTTGCGACGCCGCAAATATAGAATTTTTTTATTTTGTGAATATGTCCCGCTTTAGAATTATTCCGTTAATCCTTGTCCTTGCGCTGGCCTTTGCACAGGCAAAGGATGTAAAGCCCTATATCGACATCGATAAAATGCCCAATGCGCTCGCGTTTTACCCGCCTCCGCCCGATACTGCCTCGGCCCAGTTTATGTACGATGTATCGCAGTATAAGTGGGGCAAGTCCATGCGTGCGGATTCTGCTCGGGCGGCCCAGGCCATTGCACAGGCGGTCTCGGACCCGGCAAGCATGGCCAAGATGTTCAGCGAACCCTTCGGCATGGAAATTTCGGCCAAGCGTACGCCCGCCATCATGAATATCCTGGAACGCTCCATCCAGACCATAAAGAGCAGCAAGTTCAAGAACCATTACAAGCGCCAGCGCCCGTACGACCGCTTCAAGGAGCCTACCTTGGTCCCTGCGGAAGAAGATGTGCTGCGGAATAACGGTTCGTACCCTTCGGGGCATACCGTCCGCGCCTGGACATTTGCGCTGGTACTAGTAGAAATCAACCCGGACTCCGCCGATGCCGTACTGAAGTACGCTTATGAATGGGGCCAGAGTCGCGTCATTGCGGGTTTCCACTGGCAGAGCGACGTCGATGCGTCCAAGGTGATTGTGTCTGCGGCTTTTGCAAGGCTCCATGCCGACCCGACCTTTATGGCAGACATGCAGAAGGCTCGCGCCGAATTTAAAAAGCTGAGGACAAAGTAAATGATGCTTACCCGGAAGATTCTTTGCTTTGGCCTGCTCTTTGCCTCGTTTTCGCTGGCAGAAGTTGCTTCTCCGGATTCTCTCAAGGCGGCTTCGGAGTGCGCAGACGGGGCGACAATTGCCCAGCTGAGTTTTGATGGCCTCAAGCATACCAAGTCCCGCGTGGTGGAGCGTGAACTCCTGAACCGCGTGGGGGAGCCGTTCTCGCAAGAAAAGTTCGAGGCCGAAAAGCGCCGCCTGCAGGACCTTGACCTGTTCACCGAGATTTCGGTTTCGTGCGAGGGTACAAAACTTACCTACCATTTCAAGGAAATTTTCCGCTGGATTCCCGCACCCGCGGGCAAAAAAACCGACCGCGACGGCCTGATGCTCGGGGCCGCGCTCGCGAACCTGAACGTGGCGGGCGAGGACATCCGTGCCGAGGTGCAGTACCGTACGACGGTGGACCCGTTCTTCGACAAGAACGAGTATGCCCTCTATTTGAGTTCTCCCTACCTGTTCGGAATTCCGCTCGGGTGGAACTTCGAGTTCCTCGTGACCGACAGCTATGACAACATCCGCGGATTCCAGGAGAACAGCATCTTGCTGGACCTGGATTTCGACTACAAGTTCCTGCCGAATCTTTCCCTGTTGGGGACCGCGGCCTATCGCTATTTGGATGGCATGGCGAACCTCCCCGAATTTGGTCTCGGTTTTGCGTTCGACTATCGCGACAGCAAGCTCGATACGCGTAACGGCGTCTACTTCGAATACATGCTCACGCACGTGGGCGTGGGCGAAGAGGTTGTCGCCTTCTGTGCCGCGGATTACGAGTTTGCAGGATCCTGGGATGACCCTTGGGACGGACCAGAAGACAATCCGAAAAACTGCTGCGGGAAATCCTGCGGCGAGAATTACTGGGAACTCTTGACTGATGCGCGTGCCTACAAGACCTTCGGTCGCTTTGTGACGGGTGCGACGGCGCTTGTGCGTTACCGCCCGGGCGAAGTGAAGTTTTACGACTATTACTACCACGGCGGTGCCAATACGTTTCGCGGGCACGAGGCCGATTCGGGCTCTCTCGGGGTTCACGAGGCTTTGCTCACGCTCGAGGAACGCTTTGTGCTTATGGAAAGGCATGCCGCGAGCCTCTGGGGCATAAACTTCTTTTATGGAATCCAGCTAGTTGCCGGTCTTGACGGTAGCTTGCTCTGGGACAAGGGCCGCCCCGGCTGGGATAATTACGAAGGTGCCATCTATGGCGGCATCCACCTGGTGATTCCGGCGCTCGACCGTGTGCGTTTCGAAGTAGGGTACAGCCCCGACAGGGGGGAACCGGTGTTCTATTTCGGGCTGTTCGACAAGGTTACATCTTCCCGCTGGCGTAGCCGGTGAGTCGGCTCACGGAGCCTGCCGCACCAGACGTACCCTCCTTGACTATTTGTTATAAAAAAGTTAAATTTACGTTAACGTATTGAAAAATAAAGACTTAGGCCAAAGGTGGCCTCTTGGAGTATAAATGGCAATTAACTACCTGGATCTCCCCATCGGACGCAAGTACCCCTACGAAGTCGACTGCGTCGTGGAAATCGGCAAGGATACAAACCTCAAATACGAGTACGATGAACGCCTGCACGTGTTCCGCCTGGACCGCTGCCTGCTCAGCTCCATGAGTTACCCTTGCACCTACGGATTTATCCCGAGCACCAAGGCCGATGACGGCGATGCTCTTGACATGCTCATCTATAGCCCCGCTTCCATGATGACTGGTTCGGTCTGCACCTGCCGCGTTATCGGCGCTCTCGACATGACCGACGGTGGCAAAAAGGACTACAAGGTCCTGGGCGTGCCTGTATTTAACCCTAGGCCCATCAAGGACATAGGTGATGTCGACCAGATGTTCCTCCGCATTACGAAGAACTTCTTCCAGAACTACAAGGAACTGGAAGGCAAGGATGTGCAGATTGGCGAATGGAAGGATGCTCAGTTTGCCCGCGAGCGCGTGATTGCAGCGCACAGGGCCTACTTCCAGAACCAGGTGCAGGTTCCGGAATCGTTCTACCAGGAACCGGAAAGCGCGGATCATCTTCCGCCCGAGGAACTCATTTAGTTTTCGTCGGCGGAAAACTTTATTTTGTCATATTTTTTTTTTCCGGACGTTGTATGATGTTTGGAAAAAAGGTTATATTTACACCATAAACTTTTTCTAAACCTTTTATTTAATAATAAGGAGAAAGAATGAAACGAACCCTTCTTGCAGTCTTGGCTGCATCTCTTCTGCTCAGTTCTGGGGCATGGGCTGGTTTTACTGTTCATGTTGAAAACAATAAGAAGGCTGAAAGGCATAATCCGCCTCCTCCGCCCCCTCCTCCTCCTCCGCGCGAACGCCTGCAATGCCGCTTCGAAAAGCCGGATTGCCGCCCGCGCGACCGTCACTACCGTGTCGATTACCGCAACCGCCGTCCGATGATCGAAGGCTATTGTGATCGTGGCGATGCCGAAGGCCGCTGGGATTACTTCTGCAATGACGGTACCCGTTGGATGACAGTCGACTTCCGTCGCAACCGTCCGGGTCGCGTGGATTGCCTTGACCCGCGTCGTGGCCGTATGTTTGCGGCTCGCAACGTTCGTGAATGCGTCGATATCCACGACCGCTAGTCAGAATAAAGTTGCAAAAAAAACACCCCTCTGGGGTGTTTTTTTTATACGTAAAAATTCCGCAGTTGTTAGAACTTTTTGCCGAGAATGGCGGTAACGTTCTTCAAGATGCCTTCAGCAACGTCGGGCTTGTTCATCGAGTAAACGTGCACGTTCGTGATGCCGTTGGCGTACAGGTCAATGATCTGGTCGGTCGCATAGATGATGCCCGCCTGCTTCATGGCCTCGGGGTCGCTGCCGAACTTGTCGACGAGCGACTTAAAGCGCTGCGGCATGAATGAGCCCGAAAGCTTGATGGCGCGTTCCACCTGGTTCGCGTTCGTGATGGGCATGATGCCGGGGAGCACGGGGCAGTTCACGCCCGCATCGCGCAGCTTGTAGAGGAAGCTGAAAAACAGGTTGTTGTCGAATACCATCTGCGTGGTGAGGAAGTCGGCGCCTGCGTCGACCTTTTCCTTGAGGTGCTTGATGTCTTCGGCCTGGTTTGCGCTTTCGGGGTGCTTTTCGGGGTAGCATGCCGCGCCGATGCAGAAGTCAGAATCGCTTTCCTTGAGTTCGCGGATGAGTTCCACGGCGTAATGGTAGTCGCAGTTTTCACGCCCCTTCTCGATGAGTTCCGGCGTGAGGTCGCCGCGCAGGGCCATCACGTTCTTGATGCCCGCGGCCTTCATTTCTTCGATGCGCTGGTGCACGGTGTCCTTGCTGCTAGAAACGCAGGTGAGGTGCGCAAGCATCGGGATGTTGAATTTCTGCTTGAGGTTTTTTGCGATGTCGAGGGTGTAGTGGCTCACGCCGCCGCCTGCGCCGTAGGTGACGCTCATGAATGCGGGGCCGAGGGCTGCAATCGATTCGGTGGCGGCCTTCACGCTCTCGAAACTGGTTTCCTTCTTGGGCGGGAACACTTCGAAAGAAAGGCTCATCTTGTCTTGTTTCAGTATATCGACGATTTTCATACAACCTCTTGGGCGCTTAAAATTTTTGACGGCAGACCGTCATGTCTAGTCTATGCAAATATTTTGATATATGCAAATATAATAAAATGTGGCGGGGAGGAGGGATTTTTATGTAAAAAAAGTCCCGACTTGAAGCCGGGACCCTTACAACTGTATGGGAACAAGGATTACTGCTGCTTTGCGATTTCTTCGTCGAGTTCGGCGTAGGCCTTGTTGGCGGCAGCGCGGATCTTGTTGGCGACGGCGTCGTCATACTGGCCGGCAGCCTGGAGGCTCTTGATGAGTTCATCGACGAGGTTTGCGTCGAGGGTCATGATGCCGTAGACTTTGAAGTGGCCGTCATCGGTCGGTTCAACGTTCACGTCGGTGAGGGTGGCGCCAGTCATGTGTGTGTTCACGACGGTCTTGGAGGTGGACTGGAAGTGTTCGGCAACCTGGTCGTTCACGTCTTCCTTGAAGTTCTTGATGAGGGCCTTCGTCTGAGCGTCGATTTCCTTGGCGAGGTCAACACGTGCGTTCTGGTCTGCCTTTTCCAGGGCCATCTGTTCGTCGGTAGAAACACCGATACCCATGCCGGCCGGGATGTGGTCCTTCAAGTATTTTTTCTTGAGCATCTGCATTTCAACGAGCTTGCTGGCAGCCTTTTCCTGCGGGGTAGAACTGCAGCCAATCATGAGGAAAGCGGCGACGAGAGCGACGATTAACTTCTTCATAAAAAACTCCTTGTTTTTATTGTTTTCCCCTTGGGGGCTTATGTGAAGTCTGTATGCAAAAATATTTTAAAGAGAAGTCAAAGTCAAGTCAAAAAAGGGGAAATCTTATTTTTTTGTGATTTGACGTGCAAAACAGCGAATGAAATGCATTTTTAAGGGTCAGAAGAATTTTCCGAGAGCGATAATCGCTGCAGTCCTTGCCCTGAGGCGCGTATTCCCGAGATTGATGAGAGTGGACTTTCCTCGGCTGTAATTTTTTACGGATTCGATTTCCTTGGGCGAAAAACCGCCTTCCGGCCCGATGAGGAGCGTGCTTGGGCGTTCCAGTGGCGGGGCCACTTTTTCGCCATCGATATCGCAGAGGATAAGGTCGCCTTCGTAAGATTCGAGCCACTTGCTAAATTCAATGGGGCCTTCTATGCGGGTAAGCCACGGTTTGCGGGATTGCTTGAGGCTCACCAGGCTCTTGAGTTCGGCACGGCGCACGAGCTTGTGCAGGTCGGAGTTTTTTGGCTCCTGTGAAAAATCCGTCCGTAAAAAATAGATGGTATCGATTTCTGTCTGTGCTGCATGGAATACGACTTCTTCGAGAGCGTCGTCCTTGAGGCAGGCGATGGCAAGGCTCAGGAGCGGGCGCTGCTTAGATACCGTTTCAAAGGAATCGATGCGGACCGTGCAGGATTTCGGATCGGCCTTTACGATGGTGGCATCGGCGAATCGGCCGTTTCCGTCAGAAAGCTGCAGTATGTCGCCCACGGTGGCGCGGCATACCCGGACGGCATGGCTGCTTTCGTTTTCGTCCAGGGAAAATTCGCCCACGTCGATTTGGGGGCAGTAAAAACGGCTGTCGGGTGTTCTCATGTGCTATAAAGTAGAAATTTTTCTACATTGGGGCATATGCAACACAAACCGGTAAAAGCCGTAGTTTTCGATTTAGACGGAACGCTGTACTTGAGCGGTCGCCCGTACCCGGGTGCCGTGGAAACGGTAAAGCGCGTCTCGAAGCAGGTACCGGTCTATTACTTGAGCAACAACACGAGCAAGTCTCCCGTTTTTTACGAGAACCGCCTGAAGGTGATGGGGCTCCCGTTGCGCGACGATTCCATCATCTCTGCCTTGTACCTCGCGCTCGACGCGATTCATGCGAAGGGCATAAAGAACGTGTTCTTCTTCGCGAATCCCGAGGTGTACGAATGGTTTGCGGCGCAGGACCCGAGCCTGAATTTGAACCCTTCAGTAGAAAATACGGAACTTGTCTTGGTTGCCTACCACAATAGCTTTGATTACCGGGAACTCTGCGAACTCAGTTTTCGCGTGCAGCGAGGAATCCCGTTCTGGGTGACACATACCGATTTCGTTTGCCCCGATGCGAACGGGCCCGTGCCCGATATCGGGAGCTTCATGGCGCTACTCAAGACGGCGTATGGCGTTGAACCGCAGCGCAGTTTCGGCAAGCCGAACCCGGCGATGCTTGCGAATATCCTTGCCCAGTTTGAACCCGAAGAAGTGCTCTTTGTGGGCGACCGCCTCTATACGGATTTCGAACTCGCCAAACGTGCGGGTTGCCGCTTTGTGCTCCCGCTATGCGGCGAGACAAAGCGCGAAGATGTAGAAAAACTCGAGACCAAGCCCGAGTTTATCGTAGAAAGCGTCAAGGATATCGATTTCGATAGCTTCTTCGCCGGGAAGATTTAACTCCATTAAGACTTTTTACGCCTGATGGCGGCAAAGGCTCCGAGTGCAAAGAGGAGCAATGCCGCAAATACGCTCACCTTGATGCAGGCGTGCAGCGGCTTGCTGCGGTATTCCATGCGCACTTCGGACTTGCCCTTCGGAATTTCTACGGCGCGGAGCGTGCCGAAAGCCTTGTAGACCTTTGCGGGGGCTCCGTTCACGGTTGCATGCCAGTAGGGGTGGTAGTTGCCGGCGACGACCATGAAGCCTGCGCGGTCGCTTTCGACTTCGAACACCTGCGTGTCCATCTTGGGGCTTGCGACCAGTTTTGCATAACCGTTCGCAACGCCGCCTTCGGCTTCATGTTCGGGCTTTTCCGAAAGGATTACCGTTTCGCGGTAGTAGAAGTTGTCGTCTACAGGTTCGGCCTGCGGTTGTGCGGCGGCAGCCTGTTCTGCGGTAGCCTCGCTTGCAGTGCTGTCTGCTGCGGCTTCTGCAGTTGCGGAATCGCCTGCGGCAGTAGAATCCTCTGCGGCGGCAGGTGTCGGTTCTTCGGCCTTGGGTTTGCGGATGGCGGCCTTTTCACGGAGCGTCCTGATGGCATTTGCATCGTCCATCGTTACCGACTGCCCGTAGATGTAGGCTTCGCCCATGGCCGTCGGGATAGGCATGAACGTCGTTCCCTGGCGGCTGTCGAAGATGATGGCGCCAATGTTCATCAGGTCGAGGAACGGATGGGCGGCATCGGGGTTGTTGATGTTCAAGAGGTAGTTTGCGTTCTGCTGGCCGCCGCGGAACTCGCGGTAGCTTGCAAGTTCGTTATCGTGGAAACCGTCGGCGTTGCGCAGGTGGAACTGCGGGAAGGCGTTAGCCCCGAGCGCCTTGTTGCGCGAAAGCGAAAGCACGCGCGGCGTATTGAGGGAATCCGCCTTGTACGGCGCCTTGAACGCGCTTACGACGGGGTTGTTCGGCTGCAGGTATTCGTTTGCAGGGACGTTCTGGATGAACGCGCCGTTGATGAAGAACAGCTCTACCGCGGCGGCAACGGCGAGGATGCCTGCTTTGTAGGCGATGGATCCGTTCCAGCGGAAGATGAACAGCGAAAGCGCTACGATGACGAGGATGAGTATGAATCCAGGAATCACCGTGCCCGCAGTCGCATTCATGACGATTTCGTTGAGGGGCTTGAAGTACGGGCCGGCGACAGGGTCGGAGAGCAGGTCCTGCCCGCTCATGAGGAAGGCGCCGATGGCGGTAAACCCGAGTACGACGCAGGCTTCTACAATGCGGTTCGAACCGGGCAACTTGGCCTTGTAGGCGTCCAGCAGGTTCGAAACCGTAAGCGCCTTGCCCTGGTCGTCGAGGTTCATCACGCCGATGCAGGCGATGCCGTACACGATGCAGGCGACAAGCCCGACAGGTCCGATGAACGTGGTCCAGTTGTAGCGAGCAATGACGACGAGCAGCAGGAGGATGGCGAACATCACGGCGCCGTGTGTAAGGGCGCGCATGTTGCGAACGCGGTCGGCGGCTTCATCGGAAATGGCGCGGAGTACGGGACCCGCCATCATCACGAGCAACAGCGGCAGCCAGAACAGTGCCATGCCCGGTGCGCGGAAGTTCTTGACGCCGGGGAGAATGGCATACCAGAGCTTGAAGAGCGGTGAATGCGCGCCCATGCCGTAACTGAGGGCGACAACGGCGCCCACGGCCCAGAAGGTTGCCCAGCGGCGCTTGCCCGGCAAGAACAGGCAGAGGAATCCGAGGAAGGTGAGGAGCGCGCCCGCATTGTTGTGGTCGAGCTTGAAGCTGTTGTGGCCCCAGTAGAACGGGCTTCCGGAAGAAGCCATCTTGCGGTATTCGTCCATCGTGACGTTCACGAACGAACTGCCCACGAGGTCTCCCGTCTTTTCGTCTTGCTCGTACACGTCCACGCCGATAAATCCCGGCAGGAGCATCTGTGCAAGTTCTTCCTGGTGCAAGGACCAGCTGACGGCGTGCCCGTAGTTGGTGTGGTCGCCTTCGCCGCGCACGGACTGCGTTGTCGTGTACAGGTAAGGCGGTACCAGCTGGAAGCAGGCAAGTGCAAGCCCGAAGGCGAGGCCAGCGGCGGCGAGCCCGACGCGCTTGCCGCGGGTCTTGAACGTTTCGCAGTGGAAGGCGGCTTCGTACAACGTGTAGAACCCTGCACCCCACAAGAAGAGGTAGGTGAGCTGCAGGTGGCTTCCGAGAATCATCCATGCGATGGAAAGCGCGAGTACAATCAGGTAGGGGAGGCTTCCGTTACGGACAACCTTGCGGATGGCGAGGAGGGCGAGCGGGGCGATGGCGAAAACCATCATCTTGCCGTCATGGCCGCCATAAATGTAGGTGAAGTATTCCGGCGAGAACGCGTAGAGGAACCCGAGGAGGGCTCCCCACCAGCGGTTGCCCGTAAGGTTCCAGGCCAAAAGCATTGCGCTCATGAAGGCGACCCATACGGTGAGCATGAACTTGAAGCCCACGGCGCGGGCCGGGTCCATCAGGAACTGAGTCCATACCAGCGGGTGGTAGGCGTCGGCGAACAGTGCGTCAATCGTGGGCACGCCACCAAGGCGGCTATCGTCCCATTCGGTCACGATGGCATTTTCAGCACGCAGAATGCGGCTTCCGATGCCGTTCAGCTGGTCGCTGTTGAGCATCAGCTGTGAGTCGTCGAATGCGAACCCGCGGAAAACGATGAGGAGGATTGCAAAGAAAAGCGCGGCCATCGCCGCGAAGAAAACGGGCTTTTTGTTTAAAAAGTTCATGCTTGGAAATATAAAAATACCGCAGGCGCATATGCCTTGCGGTATGGCAAAAAACGTCGAACCTGGGGTTCGACCGTGCCGGGCGCACTTTGGCTAGTCGGCGGTGTTCTCGTCGGTCTTGTTGTACTGGATGAGACTGTAGATGCCGAAGGCAGAAATGATGCACACGGCAGCGATTACGATAAACTTGATAATCTTTCCCATGGTAAACTCCTTAAATCGTCTTTTCTAAAGATATCTGTTTTTTCCTGAAAAAACAAGTCTTTTTTACATTTGTTGTTAATTTTTTGTGAGAATCATGCAAATGACGGGGAGCTTCTTGTCTACCTCGTTTTCGCTCGGGATGATTTCGCTCTCGATGACCTTGCAATTGAATTCCTTCACGAAGAATTCGAGCTGGCTCTGGTCGAACCCAAGCCATATATGCCCGTGGGTCGTGCGGAAGGATTCTTCTTTATGCTGGGCCAAGTCGAGGAGTGCCAGCGTTCCACCCGGTTTCAGGATGCGGATGGCTTCTTTGAGAGCGAGTCGCGGGTCGGTCGCATGGTGGAGCACCTGGCTCATGAGCACGAGGTCGGCGAAGTTGTCGGGGAGTCCCGTCTTCGTCATGTCGGCTACCTTGGGCGTGATGTTCTTGATGTTCTTCTGCTTCAGGATTTTCTGCAGGCCGCTAATCACTTTCGGGTCGCAGTCAAGCGAGGTGACTTCCTTGCAGCGGTTGGCAAGCATCAGCGAGAGGTCTCCGCCTTCGCCACAACCGATATCTACGGCGTTTTCGAAGGGCTGCATGAGCTTGCTGAACAGGCTAATCTGCGCCTTGAGGCTTCCGCCGGCCTGGTCCAGCTTGTGGATTTGCCCCTTGGTCTTGTCGGTGCGTTCTTGCAGTACCTGGTCGGCACGGCAGCGGAGTACGTCCTTGTCGGGGAGTTCCCCGTATGCATCGCGGATTACGGAAAGTACTCGGTTGCTCATCAGGAGTTCTTCGCTCAGGCGGTAGTAGGCTTTGATACCGTCGCGGCGGTCTTTTAAGAGCCCGCAGGCAGAAAGCTTGGCGAGGTGTCGGCTGGCGTTACTCTGGTGTATGTCCAGGATGTCCTTGATCTCGTTCACGGTGAATTCCGCGAGGTCGAGGAGCATTAAAATCTTGAGCCGCATTTCGTCGGATACGGCACTGAAAAAATCCATCGTCGAGGTAATCGGTTCGCGTTGCATACTGCATTCCAATATAATTAATTAACTTTGACGGGTAATGCCTAGGTCCTTGAAAATGTGTTTTTTTGTCGCCTTCCTTGCGGGGGTGGCGTGCGCGCAGCTGGCAGAGTCTGCCGCCCCGGTTTTAGAACCGCAGCGCCATTACAGCGTATCGCTCGAAAAGGATTTGCCGCTGACGTTTGCGTCGGCGTTTGCGAGCATTTACGGGAATTACCGGCTCGGAAAGATGCATGTGCAGAGCGCCTCCGAAATGAAGGATGTCTCGGACCTGCTGCCGTGGGACCGCCCTGTGGTCGGCCGTTACAACAAGACTGCGGGCGATGTGAGCACCTGGGCTGCCGCCCTCGGGGTGGCTCCACTTGCCTTGGGAGCAGCCTCCTGGTACAGGGGCGATGCTTTGGGGGCAGACCTTGCGGCATATTCCCTGATGTTTGCGCAGGCGCTCGCCCTCCAGAACGGCCTGAACCTGGTTGTGCGCTCCATGTCGTTCTGGCCGCGCCCCTACATGTACGCGACCGAGGGCGATGGCGCGGCGGCGGCATCTGCCGCGGAGGGCGAGGCGTACGGCAGTTTCTTTAGCGGGCACGCCTCTGCCGCATTTACGATAGCCGTCTTTACCGGCGAATGGTTCTCCGAGTTCTACCCGAATTCGGCCTACAAGCCCCTTGTCTGGGCTACGTCGCTTTCCCTGGCGGGCTTTGTCGGGGCTCTACGCATTGCAGCGGGCAAGCATTACCCGACCGATGTCGTCGTGGGTGCCCTCGCGGGTACGGGAATTAGCCTTGCCGTCATCAAAATCCACAAAAAATCGGTACGAATTGGCCCGGTTTCCCTTGCCGGCCTATGGGCAGGCCCTGGTTCCGCTTCAGCGACATTTGCGTTCTAATTGGGCCTTTCCCGCATTATTTCGAAAATAAATGCAAAAATTTTTTTAGCGTTCCTTTTTTCTAAAAGCGTATATATATTACAGAAAAAAGTTAAACCCTCAGAGGTGTGGAATGTTCAGTTTTGTTGGCCGTCTGGCTGTGGCCTTATTTATTGTAGCAGAAGTTTCTTATGCAGACACCACGATTCGCGATTCTCGCGATGGAAAAATATACAAGGCAATGCCTTCGGGTAACCTAAACTGGTTTACTGACAATCTTTCTTTCCAGAAAAAAGTTGCTTTCCGAGACAAAGGAAAAAATGCTTACTACAAGCAGGCTGAATGGGCTGAGTCTTGCCCTGCCGGTACGCATGTCCCCGACATTCAAGAATGGACCGCTTTTGCGAAGGACCGCTTTACTGGCCCGCGCAAGGTCTCAAACGTAAAATCTTTTGCCGGCAAAACACGCGGCTTTTACGACCTTGCCGATGCCTCAAGGAAAATCCAGGGTAAAGATGCTGCATATTTCGCAGTGAAAGACCCTAACGCCGTGCGTGCCATGATGCTCGACGTGAAGCGCGGCAACGCGAAGATGGTGAACCTCCCGCCCGAGGCCGTGGTGACTCTCCGCTGTGTCGCAGAACGCGACCTTTATGCGGAAAAGTTCGTCAACCGCAAGGACATGAAACTCACCGACCCGCGTGACAATCAGATTTACAAGGTAGAACAGCGCGAAGACAGGTTGTGGATGCTCTCGAACCTCAAGTACAGCCTTTCCAGCGCGAAGCAGTGCCTGCTCGAGGATTCTACGTTCTGCAAAAAGTTCGGACGCTTCTACACCTATACCGAAGCCAAGAAGGCGTGCCCCGATGGCTGGCACCTGCCCGATGATGGCGACTGGCGTGACTTTCAGAAAGATCGCTCAAAACTCAACTGGGATAACCTCGGACGCGGTGGTTGCAAGGACTGGGACGGTTACTGCAACAGCGAGATGACCGGGCATTACTGGTCCTCGACTTCCATTATGAAGAATACCGGTCGCTCCTGGGAATTCCGCCGCCAAGCCAAAAGTATTGACCGCACTGACCAGAATGTCCAGAAAGGCCTTTATGTACGTTGTGTAACGGAGCTGAACTGATGAACAAAAAACTAGGATTGATTAAAATGTGCGCGGCTGTTGCCGTTGCAGCATTCTTTGCCGCAGGTTGTTCTGACGACTCCTCGGTTGGAACGGGTGGTGTCGACCACGGTGACGAAATTGAAATCACGATTCCGGACGGCAATTCCGGCCCGGGAGATGTGCTCAGTAGTTCGAACGTGGACAAGCCCTCATCGAGCGCTGACAAACCCGCTAGCAGTTCTAGCGCAAAAGAACCGGCGTCTAGTTCCAGCGCAAAGGCTCCCGAGAGTTCTTCTGCTCCCGAAAGCACTGCCGCTTCGGAAGACTGGCATGATTATTGCCTTGAGGTGATAAACGCCAAACGCGCTACCGAAGACCTTGCGCCGCTCGCACGGGCGAGCAAAGAACGCGAAACTTGTGCAACGGAGCAGGCTGCTGCCGACATGGCCATGAACAAGGGTCACGGAAACTTCGGCAACTGCAAGGAGTCCGCGCAGAACTCCGGCCCAAACATCAATCCCAAGTGGTACAAGACCGAAAAGGAAATCGTGGACGCTTACGTGAACATGATGTGGGACGACGAGAAAAAGCTCGTGACCAGCGGGGAACGCGACCCGAACAAGGATTCCGATTATTCTTACATCGGGCATTACCTGAACATGAAGAATACGCGGTACACCTCGGTCGCCTGCGGAATCGCTTATAGCGAAGACGGCACCAAGGCCTGGTTCAACATTAATTTTTACTAATTAAATGTGAGCAATTAAAATAAAAAAGCCGTCGGCATTGAACTGAACCCAAAAAGTTGGACAGTTTAAAGTTAGGATAAAACAGCGTTATGAGTCCGGTATTGTACCGGACTCATTCCTTTTA
>JBGUQN010000003.1:0-21352 GCA_045131085.1 Fibrobacter sp. | reverse complement strand
AGCCTGGGCGTTCTTGATGATGTTCTTGGCGTAGGTCTGGAATTCCGGCTGCAAAGCTTCGAGGAATGCAACGGCCTTACCGGCGTTCACGTGGTCGTGCGGACCACCCTGCATGCCCGGGAACACGCCCTTGTCGATTTCCTTGGCGAGGGAAACTTCCTTGAGTTCACCCTTGACCATCTTCTGGATGGTGCGGTCCTTGCACATGATGATAGCAGAACGGGGGCCACGGAGAGTCTTGTGGGTGGTGGTGGTCACGATGTCGAAGTACGGCACCGGAGAATCGATAGCCTTACCGGCGATGAGGCCAGCGACGTGAGAAATGTCAGCCATGGTGAGGGCGCCAACTTCGTCGGCGATTTCCTTGAAACGCTTCCAGTCGAGGTTACGGCTGTAGGCGGAGAAGCCGGCGAGAATCATCTTCGGCTTTTCCTTGAGAGCGATTTCGCGGACCTTGTCCATGTCGATGCGGCCAGTTTCCTTATCGACTTCGTACTGCACGAAGTTGTAGAGCATACCGGAGAAGTTCACCGGATGGCCGTGAGAAAGGTGTCCACCGTGGTCGAGCTTGAGGCCGAGGACCTTGTCACCCGGCTTGAGAACGGCGAAATAAACGGCAGCGTTGGCCGGAGAACCGGACAGCGGCTGAATGTTCACGTGGTCGCAACCAAAGAGCTTCTTGCAGCGGTCGATAGCGAGGGCTTCCATCTTGTCGATGACTTCGTTACCGCCGTAGTTGCGCTTGCCCACGTAACCTTCACTGTACTTGTTGGTCAGCACGGAGCCCATGGCTTCCATGACGGCCTTGGAGGTGTAGTTTTCAGAAGCGATGAGCTCGATGCCGTATTCCTGGCGTTCGGCTTCTTCCTGAATGATGTTGTAGATTTCCGGATCTGTCTGTTGCAGTGTAGATTTGAGCATTTAGCTACTCCTTGGGATTTTGTACCGCCCAAATATAGTAAAAAAAGCTAAACGCGAGCGAAGACGACCGGCTAACGGGCCCCGCTATCAATTTTTACGAACCAGGCATTGTCCGCATCGGCGATATCGGCGCTGTACTTGTAATCGGGCTTGTAGCCAAGGGCGTCTCCGTCAATGGCATCGCCGCCTGCCGTAAGCAGGTTATCCTTCATCGAGACAAAACCGACCGTCGAGTCCACCGGAGAGCCGTCCTCGTTGTACCAGCGGTAGAGCGTCACGGGCATCTCGTTGTTGAAGATGTTGCCTTCAACAAGGCAGCGGGCCGAATCCGAGCAGACCACGCCCGACTTCTCGACCTCGTCGAAGAAGTTGTTGTAGGCATGCAGATCTCCCCCATGCGAGAGGATACCGTCATCGCTCAGGCCGGCGAAGTAATTGTGATGCGCCGTAAGGTTCTGCGCGGTATCCTTGATGATATCGCCCGCAAGCCCAAAGAGCACGCCCGTCTGCGCGTTCTCGAAGCGCGACCAGGAGATGGTCACCCCGTAGGAGCCGCGCTTCACGTCGAGTTCCACCAGCGGATATTCCTCGAAGGTGCAGTGGTCCACCCACACGTTGTGCGTGCCGTTATGGATAGAGAGCGCCCTGCGGGAACTCGTATCCAGCACCGTAATCGCGGGGGCAGTAAACGTGATGTTCTCGAATATGAGGTTGCTAGAGCCATCGGTCAGCACGCCCATGCCCGCAATGCGCACATCGCGGCCACGGCCGTCAAAGGTCTTGTCTTTCTTGAGGCGGAGCGGGGACTGCAGGTTGTACGTGCCGCTCTTCTCGAAAAGCACCCACGTGGGGCCATCGCGGTAGGCGCAGTCACGCAGCGAACCCGGAGCGATAACCGCCTTCGTCGCTGCGACACCCGCGGAATCCACTTCCGTCGTGTCTTCGACAATCAGGTAGTCTTCCGTCGTCGTCACGATGCAGATTTCACCTTCCGCCTCGGAGATGTTGCCCAGGCTATCGGTAACGCCCGCAGCTCCGAGAGTACCGACGGCATAGCCCTCTATCTGCGAGAGCAGTGCGGCATGTTCGTTCCAGTCCTTTTCAGGATACTCACTCGAATCCGCTTCGCGCTGCTTGAACACCTTGATTTCCGAATCCGGGTCCGTGCAATCTACATACAAAGTATCACCCGGAGCAAAGCGCAACGTGACAGAATTGTCTACCAGCGTATCGGCGAAATTGATATTGAAATTGCCCAGCGGGAGCGAATCGATAACAAAGTGCCCCGTGCTGTCGGGAACCACATAGCGGTCAAGCCCGGCAACGCGAATCACGGGAGCGCTCTTGCCCAAGAAAACGAAGCCCTCTATGGAAGAAAGTTCACCGAGTTTCACGGTATCGACCTTCGAGGAATTCGTATCGAGCGTAATGTTCAGCACCGCGCCCGAGGCAACGGAGCCCTCCACGTTACGGACTTCCACCGCGTAGTCACCCGGTTCTGCCGTCATTTCTACAAAGCCGTTCCCGTCGGAAGCTGTCCACTCTGCATCATTTACGCCATCGCTCAGGTAATCGCCGGGGAGCACGCGCACGCGGGCATTTGCCGCCGGAGTGCCGTCCGCAAGCTGCACCTGCAGGGCAATCGTCGATTCGGCCTCGGTACCGCCGGCCACCTTGCCGTCGTTACTGCACGCGGCAAGCGCAAGCAGCATGGCGATTGACGCCGGAATAAAAGCATGCCTAGACATGATCCACCTCCCCGGTATCCTTGCCGCCTTCGGGCTGTTTCTGGTCCAGAGCCTCCTGCCCGCGGATACGCCTCTTGCGGCCTCGCCTCTGCGGGGGCGGATACGGGTCCGAAAGCGGGAACAACTGCATCCCCAGCTGGAAAACTCGATTAGGCTTTTCGCACTGCGAAACCTTCGCAAGAACCTCACGGCGGAAACGGCGGACCATTTCTACCAGTTCGCTATACGTCGTCTCGTCGCAGGCAAACGCGAGCGTCGAAAGGTTGCGCTCCGTCTTGTCAAAGCGGTCCATCGCCGTCTGGGCTACATCCAGGTTCTGCTGGATATACGAATTCACCGCCGTGCTGAACGATTCGGAACCGCTCGAAATGAGTCCCTGCGTCTGCTCGTAAAAACCGGTCTCGGGATTCTTCTTGATCATCGAGAGGCGTTCCAGAAGCGCAATCGAGGAACGCACCTGCGAAGCCGTAATCGGCGGGCGCACCATGAGCCCGAGGGCGGCATCGTCACCCACGTAGGGGTAGAACGTCACCAGTTCGCGGATAACGGCATGGTACCAGTGATCGAAATATTCGAACTGGTCCTTCGCCAGGTCCTCGACCTTGCATTCCTTCGTCGCGACCAGCTTTTCGAGATACTTGCGGCTCTCGGAATGGTTCTTCGCCTGGTTGAAAGCCACCATGTTTGCAAAGTACGACTTTTCGCGCGCATCGTTGCAGAAAATATCGGCAAACACACTCACCATGCGTTCGGTGAGGTTGCGCTTGCCCTGCAGAATCTTGTTGAACATCGAAGAATCGAAACCCGCCCTGTCGGCGATATACCGGTGGCTAAAACGCCAGTCGCTAGCATGGCGTTCCTCGTAGGCATCCCTTAAAAAGTCTCGATAATTCAAATATTCAAAAAGATTAATCATAGTGTAAAATTCGTCTGTTTCGTTGTTTTAAAGGAATATAGCAATTTTAGTCCACAAACCGTACAATAAAAAAGTCCACACCGAGAATCCTGTAAGCCTGCGCACATACACTCACGGTGCTTAGCGGTTAAAAGTCCTTATTGCGGGGTACTTGCGCGCCTTCGCCGATGCCGGGACTTCTCGCCCGAGGGCATTGAACGACTTGCCCACCTTGGGTTGCAGTTGCATTTCGCGGACAGGCGCAATGCGCACCGGCGGAACAGAATCGTTTGCCACCTTCGCAGGCTTGCATCCGGTGCGGTACACGCCCTTGATGTCAAAAGCAATCATGTCGATATTCGGGCCGCCATCAGACGTCGTCGAAGCGAGTTTCACCTTGAAATCAAGCGCATCCACCCACACGTCCTCGATATAAACCGTATCCCACTTCGTCCAGCTGCCCGTTGGCGGGAAGGCCACATCGTAGGTACCGTTATCTATCGTAATCTTCATGTCTCGATTGGTAGTGCCGTCAAAGGCGTAACGCACCATCACGCGCGCATTGGAGGCCGACTGGTCAGACGTTATGTTGTAAGTAGCCGTACTATAGGCGCTGTTTTCGAGGTTGAAAAATCCCTGGCCCGTATAGCCTTCGTGGTTAGATTCCGAGAAACCATCCCCCACTTCCGGGCTCGACATGTCTATCGGAGAACGCCACACGGTATCGGCTATACCGTCAAAGCAGAGTTTCTGATCGATGGAACTGGAAGACTGCGGGCCATCAGAACTCGAAGAGTTCGGACCGTCACCACCCTGCCCTTCTTCGCCGTGGGGAATCTTCTGGCAAGCGGAACCACCCTTGAACATGGCCGTATAAGTAATATCACGAGCCTTCGTCTTGAAGCCGTAATAGATTTGCTTTGTCGAAAGTTCGTTGCAGTCGTCATCTACCCACTTTTCAAAAGTCTGGCCGTTGGGCGTTACGCGAAGCGTCATCGGGGAACCCGCCGGGAAGTACTGCGTCTGCGTAATGAGCCCGTTGTAATTTGAAAGGTTCGTCTGCACCTTGATGGTGTAGCGCGGCTTGATGGCAGAAACTAGTGTCGTAAGCGCGGCCTTCGCTTCAGCAGATATATTCGTATTGCTCTTGAGATTTTCTTCAAGTTCTTCGCAAATCATCTGTGCATGGCCCATCGAGCCCATTTCCTGGAAGTGCGTCGTCCCGTCGTTCACGCCATCTGGGAAGTTCGGGTACTCGCCCTTTTCCAGTTTCTTGTACAGGTAGCGCGTCACATAATCCGGGATGTTCCTGTAAGTCGTATTGTACGTGTTGTACGACTTCATGTTCAAATCGACAAACGGAATCTTGTTGTTCTTCGCGACCGTCTGCATCATACCGCGGGCATCGTAGTTGTTGCTACCCGTCGAGAACACATTGCGGCTACCATTCAGGTTCATCGGCGAAACCAGAATGACGTTCACGCCTTTCGCCTTGCCCGCATCCACATACTTCTGGATGTAACCCGGGAACTGCGAAGGTTCCACATAGCGGGCTTCCTTGCTGTAATCGCGGTCGTTATGTCCGAACTGGACAAACAGGTAATCACCCGCCTGTGCAGCCTTCATCACGTCGTCCAAGCGGCCTTCCTCTATAAACGTGCGGGAACTACGGCCACCGAGTGCGGCATTATTGACCTTCACGCGGGCACCGTCAAAGAAGTACCCGAGAACCTGGCCCCAACCCGTCTGCGGGTAGGCATTATCCTTGTAGGTCTGTACCGTTGAATCGCCCACCACATGGATGGTGAAGTTCGTAGAATCGCTCACGGCGATACCCACAAACACGGCGGCAATGAGAAGGAATTTAATAGCGCTACGCATCCTTACCTCACCTTCGCCCATGTAGCGACAAACTTGGAACTACCATCACGGACCACAACGCGGTACAGGCCGTTCGCACGCACGAGCGTCGAGAGATTCACCTCGCCCGCAGCAGTTTCGCGAGCCACCAGGCGGCCACGCATGTCAAACACATTAACCTCGGCATCGCGCACCAGCGAAAGCATATCGCCGCGGAGTTTAACGCCCGCATTTGCAGCAACAGCATGCAAGGCAATCGTCGTATCCGTAGTATCGCTTACCTCAGGGCAGCCTTCGCTCACGCGGCACACATCATCCATACTAAAACCAAAAGCATCGATATTCGGAGCACCGTCAGTCGTAAGCGAAATAAACTTGAGTTCGGCCTCGCCAAGCGGCGCATCCATCACCACATAGGCGGTATCCCAGTTTTCCCAACTACCCGTCGGCGGCGCTTGCACGTAGTAATCGTGATCAAGGTACGCGTTGAACATGCGGTTAGAACTGCCTCCGTTCGCATAGCGCACAGCAAGTGTCACATAGCCCGCACCGGGGAACTTCATCTTGTAACTTGCAAAGGAATTCTTCTCGTTCGCCATGTTGAAGAAGCCAAGGCCCGTATGTGCCCAGTTGTCTTCGGAGAACCCGATTCCCGTATCCGGCTTGTAGGCATCGAAGAACTTCTTGATGTTCTTATCCACCTCAACACTGTCTTCAGTACTGCCTTCCATCGGGGTAAACGGAACAAAGGTCACATCGTCGAGGCTCTTCGGAGTCGTCGTCGGGAAAGCCGTCAAGGCCTTGCCATCGCCATCGTATTTTTGCGCCGTACCGCCTTCATACACGGCCGTATACTGCGTCGCGGCACCCTTCATGGCAAACGTGTAAATGTACTGCGACTTTACGGTAGATACCGCCTGGCCGCTCACCTTGTTGCCGTTGCCGTCGTACCAGCCGAGGAATTTTTTGCCGCTCTTCGGGACAGTCTTGAGCATGACGGTCATACCCTGCGGGTAGTAGGCGTTTATCGAAGTCGCTTCGGCAGCACCTTCCGGCGAAACCTTCACGCTCACCTGGTACATGGGCGCCATGTAGTCGCCAAGCTTTTTCACCATCGGGTCGGAATGCGCACGCATCTGTTCGGTAATAATGCGCCCGAAAGCGTTCGCACCGTTCATCTGCAAATGAACCTGGTCGGCCTGATTGTCCTTGAGGTTAGAATACTCTGCGCTCGTCGCATAGTTGAAAATAAACTGCTGCGCATAATATTCACCGACAGAAATCATGTAGTTCGCCACCATCTCGCTCATGTCGATAAACGGAATCTTCAGGGAATCCGCAATCGCCTTCGCACGCGCCGGGTAGCCACGGTAACTGTTGTGAATCGCCGTCGGAGAATCGTAATAGCAGCGGCGTATCGGGCTCATGATAATCGGGTAAGCGCCCTTCGCCTGGGCCTCCTTGGCCATCGTGCTCATCGCGACGGTAAACTTCGCCTCGTCGCTCTTGCTCACATCGTTGATGCCGAACTGAATTACGGCATAGTCGCCCGCCTGCAACTTGTCTACAATGCAGTTGCCGTTGGAGCAGCCATGCTTCCAGAACATGTCGTAGTAACCGTCGGCCGCCATGCCGCCCTGGCCGCGGTTCACCACCGCCGCCTTGGACTCATCGAACCAGAAATGGAAATCCTGGCCCTGGCCCTGCTTGGGGCAATAGCCGGCATTCCAGTCCTGCATGGTGGAGTCGCCACACATATAGATGGTCACCTTCGCCAGCGCAAGCGGGGCGGCCAACATCGATGCGATTACGGCAGACTGCCAGATTCTAGTAAAACAGTTCATAACATCCCATTTCCCATTTTTAGTTACTTATTTTTTTATCCTGAAAAGTCCCTTCTGCTGGATTGCCCCGTCACGTTTCACCTTCACGACGTACATTCCCTCCGGGAGTACACCACGGTCAAGAGCAAGCTTGCTCTCACCCGCCTGCACATAATCGGAAACAGAACCGCGCACAGTGCCGGAAACATCGTAGAACAGGACCTCAACAAAGCCAGGGACCGGAGTGAAAAGCGCTCCCGTTGCTGGGCGGTAGAAGAGCCCTCCCCTAAGGCGAGCCTGCGCGATAGCCTCCTTACCCGAACCGGACGAATCCGGTTCCTTCACGACGATTTCACCCTTGGTCGATACATTTTCCGCCTTGCTGCCCACAGTCGTCACCGTGTACTTGAAGGTTCCAGCCTTCTTCGGCTTGCCGGATATCTTGACCATCTGCGCCGCAGAATCGACCGTGGCAGTGACTCCCGACGGAAGGCCTTCTACCTTGACACCGGTACAGAACAGGTAGTCGAAACCAAAGGACTTTATCTTTTCGCCCAAAGTGATAGTCTGCTTTTGCTTTCCGCCACCGATCTTGATAAGGATAGCATCGGGATCCACGACAAAATCATTTTCACCCACCGTGTAGACATTGGGCTTCGCGAGATTCTTGACCATGTCGGGCAGGTAGTAGCTCGGGTGCGGCGGCAAGTTGTACGCCGTGTTCTGCCATGCGACTGCCTGGCGGTACTGGGCGTCGTGCATCAGCGTGTAAAGGCGGTGCGGAGTCGTCACCGGAGTGGAGAGTATATAAATCTTGGACGAATCGCGTTCCGAACGGAAAATCATTTCTTCGCGCCAATCGCCGAAAAGGTCTGCCACAAGGCCCGGGAAATTCTTGGTACTCTGATTTCCGATCAGGCCGAGCGTCGAATCTCCTTGAAAATAAGTTTCGATCGTTCTCTTTACTGAATTGAACTTGTAAACAGCAGGGCCATCCAGAAGTTCATCCTGCAAGTCGCCGTCGAAATAAATCCTGAAACTCGTCGGAACCAAAGATCCTAAATATCTAAACTCTTCACCGTCCGGTACGAGAGACGAATCAAGCTTGATCGGGGTTCCCTTGGCAGAATGGATGTCGTTTACAATGTAAGACCACATCTCGTAGCCGCGGGAAGCAGAATCGATGTCGGCAACCATGGCACGGCCATTTTCCTTAATCAATGTAGGTTTGTCACCAAAAATGATATTGCCCTTGTCATCGCGGAATTCGGCGATGTACTCGGCACTGTCATAATCCGAATGGATTGCCCATACTTCGCGGCCAGCGTGGTCTGGGTCAAAATCGCCAACATAGGCGGCGTAGCCGTAACCGAGACCGGTCGAGTAACGGAGGGTCCCATCGCTATTCAGGGCAGCACCACCATAGACAATTTCATCCTTGCCATCGTCATCGAGGTCGCCGACAACTATATTGAGGTTGCCCTGACGGAAAAGCCCCTCGCCCGGAGTTTCGGACTTGTGGAACCAGCGCTGCTTCAAGTTTTTGCCGTCAAAGTCGAAAGCCACCACGTAGGCCGCCGTATAGTAGCCGCGGGCAGTAATCAGGCTCGGGTGTACGCCATCGAGGTAGGCGGTCGCCGCCAAAAAACGGTCGCAGCGGTTACCGTACTTGTCACCCCAGTTGAGGCCCAAGGAATCATAGGGGCCAAACGCCCTGATATCGCGCGACGGAACGTAATCAATCGTCGTAATCTCGGCACCGTCAGAACCCCTGAACACCGTCAAGTATTCAGGACCTTCAATAATAATTCCCGATTCATTGCGGTAATCCTTGGTAGAATCCCCGATAACCTTGCCCTTGCCGTCGATAGTTCCGTCACCGGTCTTCACAATCATTTCGGCCTTGCCATCGCCATCGTAGTCAAAAACCTGGAATTGCGTGTAGTGCGCACCCGCACGGATATTCCTGCCAAGGCTTATTCGCCAGAGCTTAGTACCGTCAAGTTCGTAGGCATCGATAAAGACCGTTCCCGTGTACGAACCAACCATGGACTGGGAGTTGTCCTTGTAGTTGTCCGGAATCCACTTTACGACCAGTTCGTATTCACCATCGCCATCCAGGTCACCGACACTCATGTCGTCTGGATAGTAATTGCAGACCGTATTATCGGAATCAGGCATTACCTGGCTTGCGGGGCGGTCCAGCTTGAGAACCTTGTACGGAACGGATTTACCCTTGTCCACCACCGTCGAATCCAGAACGATGGAGGGCTCCAGTTTCGGCCCTTCCTTGCCGCCCACCACGGCAGCGACTGCGTACTTGGAAGTAACTTTGCCGGCGGCATCCAGGTAGTTGGTTCCAGCGTCGCTCCCGATGGTCGCAATCTTTTCACCATCGCGGTAGAGGTTGAACTCTGTGCCGGAATCTTCTGTACCGAGCAGGCGCCACGAGACGAGCATACCGGACTTGCCTACGTTCGAAACGAGAAGGCCGCGGTTTATCGCCTCCATCTGGCGGGGAAGTGCGAAGGATTGGAGCGGGAGCGCAATAATTAGCGCAAGGATAGCGAAATAAGGATGTTTAGCCATAACTATGCCTTACATTTATTGGTTAAGTTCCAAAACATCCTTACCTTAAGTAATAATACTATTTTTGCGCGTTTTTAATTCTTAAACACACTCTTCTGCATCAATTTTCCGTCAAGTTTGACCTTCACGACGTACAAGCCCTTCGGGAGCAGTTCGCGGTCAAGCGCCATCGAGGTCGCACCCGCCGTCACGTTCCCAGAAACGCCCATGCGCATCGCACCCGACATATCGTAGAGGTAGACTTCGGCGAAGCCCGCATGCGGCGTGAACAGCATTCCCGTAGAGGGGTTGAACTTCACGCCTCCCCTGAAGGGGGTGCCCTGCAAGGCAATCGACGTCGTGTCGTCTATCTTCTGCGTTCCGTCGTAGAGTTCCACGCCATCGATACCGAAGGTGAACATGTCAAAATTCGGACCGCCGTCACTCGTGAGCGAACTGAACTTGAACGTATTCACGCCGGCTTCAAGCTTCACATCAACCTTCGCTTCGGAATACGTAGTCCAGGAGGCATCCGTCGAGGGGAAGCTGACCGTCCCGACAGAAGTCCCGTTCACGCTCAGCGTCATGCTGCGGCCGGAATTGCCGCCGTTGGTGAAGCGGATGGTAAGAGTCGTCTTGGCCGTGGTCTTGGAGAAGATTTCCCAAATGCCGTAACTCGTAATCGAATTCGTAAAGTTGTAGTAGCCGTTCTTGAGGAAGCCTTCGTTAGACGATTCCGTAGCGCCCTCGCCCTCCTTCGGGGTAGACGCATCCAATTCGGACTTGCCGTTGTTCACCACCGGGGTCGTATCGGCAGGGGCCGGTTCCTCGCCTGCCAAGTACACGTTCGGCTGCTTAAGCGACTTGACCATGTCGGGCAGGTAGTAGCCCAAGTGAGGCGGCTGGTTGTAGGCCACGTTCTGCCAGGCAATCGAGACTCGGTAATGCGAATCGTGCATCAGCGTGTACACGCGGTAAGGCGAAGTAAACGGAGTCGTAAAGATAATGACCTTCGAAGGGTCGGAACCAGAGCGCACGATAAATTCCTCGCGCCAGTCGCCAAAGAGGTCGGCCACGATGCAGGGGTTCGCCTTGGTCCAGTTGTTGAGCGAAGCGCCTTCCACGTTATAGAAACTGAAGAGGCGGTCCAAAGTCTTCTTGCTGGAATTGTACTTCTCGATCTTTCCGCCAGTGGCACCGCCGTTTTCCACTGTCGGGCTACCGGTAGCATCCATCAGTTCGTCCTGCAAGTCGCCATCAAAGTAGATGCGGAAATTCTGCGAAAGGCCAGTCGTGGTAACAACAGCCCCCTTGACGGAGCGTGCGCCCTTACTGGTGCCGGACCACATTTCGAAACCGCGATTCGTAGAATCGATATCGGCCGCCATGCCACGACCGTTGTCCACGTTGCCGGCCTCAGTCTGGGTCGTTCCCCAAATGACCTTGCCGTCCTTGTCGCGGAATTCCTCGCTATACTTGTTCTGCTTGTCTTCGTGTACATCGAAAAGTTCCAGGCCCGGATGGTCCGGATCCATGTCCGAAAGGTGCATGGCGTCGCCATGGCCGAATCCGGTGCGGTAAAGGAGCGTGCCATCGGACTTGAGGGCGGCAGAACCAAAGACAATCTCGTCCTTGCCGTCGCCGTCGAGGTCGCCCACAGAAACGTTGTGGTTGCCTTCGCCATAAAGCCCTTGGCCGGACTTGTCAGAAGTATGCTTCCAGCGTTCCTTGAGGTTCTTGCCGTCAAAATCGTAGGCCACGAGGTAGGCCATCGTGTAGTAGCCGCGCATCATCACGACGCTCGGATGCACTCCGTCAAGATAAGCCACCGCCGCCAGGAATCGGTCGCAGCGGTTACCGTAGGTGTCACCCCAAGAATTCGTAACATTGCGCTTGGGCCAGTAGTCGATAGTGGATATTTCTTCGCCCGTACGTCCGTTGAATACAGTCAAGTACTCATTGCCGCTCATGATGCGGCCTGCAGATGTCCTGTAGTCCTTGCTCGCGTCGCCAATCACCTTGCCCTTGCCGTCGACCGTGCCGTCAGAAGTCTTCATCACGATTTCGGCAATCCCGTCGCCGTCGAGGTCGTAGACCATGAACTGCGTGTAGTGCGCACCGGCGCGGATGTTCTTGCCGAGGTCGATTCTCCAAAGGCGGGTGCCATCCAGCTTCATGCCGTCGACAAAGACAGAGCCCGTATAGCCGTCCTTCGAGTTGTCCTGCGCGTTACTCGGATCCCACTTGAGGACAAGGTCAAGTTGGCCATCGCCATCGAGGTCGCCCACGCTCATGTCGTTCGGCGTGTAGGTACATGTGGAGCCGTCCGGCATTTTCTGCGACGCCGGGACATCGAGCTTCAAGACCTTGTAGGGGAAATTGACATTGCCTTCCTTTTTCGCATCGGTAAAGACGATTTCCGCAGCGGACTTTTCACCTTCCTTGCCATTCACCACGGCAGCCACCGTGTACTTGGACGTAGCCTTGCCGTCCTTATCGAGGTAATTCGTGCCGGCAGTCTTGCCGATGGTGGCAATCTTTTCGCCATCGCGGTACAGGTTGAATTCGACATCAGGGGCATCCGTACCCAGCAAGCGCCAGCTCACGAGTACGCCGGAACCCACGTTCGCAACCGTAACGCCGCGAGTAAGCCTTTCCATCTGGCGATCCGCCGCAAATGCCGCGGTCGACAGCCCAAAGGCAAGCGCCATCCCAACGACTGCCTTGAACGAAACTGTTTTTGGACTCATAATCATTCCCATAATTCTATCCATCCCTATTCTTAGATAATCTAATTCCAAATGCGGGCAAACGGCACACCAATCCGTAGCCTACGACATAAATATATCTCATTTTTTATAAAAAGTCTACGCTTTTATATTATTTTTTACATTTTTAAACCATTTTTGAATTGTAATAAAAATAAAACGTCCACATTTTGCACAATTTTTCACAAAAATGTGGACATATTCCGGCCGCATCGCCCGAAATGTTGCCCCTTTTTCTAAATTTTGGCTAGTTATGCCCGATTGGTGGAAGAATTTTTCTTGGGAACGACTCTTCGACGCCCTCGCCGACCGTTCGCCCAAGGTAGTGAAAATCGCTGTCGTTACCGGCAAGTCGTTCCTGTATTACCACGGAATGACCCGTGCGGCATCGCTCACCTATACGACCCTGGTGGCCATCGTTCCCCTGCTTATTTTGTTGACGTCCATCACACTCGCCGTCGGTTTCGGCAACTTCATGAGCGATTACCTGCCCATCGTCCTCGACATGCTGGGTCTCGACTGGCCCACCGACCAGGTGCAGGCCATCGTCAAGAACGCCGAGCACATCCCCATCGGCAAGCTCGGATTCATCGGCGCCCTCGGCCTTTTCGTCACGTTCATCCTCGCCTTCGGTAGCCTCGAGACGAACTTCAACGTGGTCTGGGAAGTCAAGACCTCCAGGACGCTCATCCGCCAGATCCAGGTCTACACCCCGTTCCTGGTCATATTCGCAGGTTTCATCGGGATGTTCGCCGGGTTCGTGAACCACGTGCAGAACGTGCTCTCACTGATTATCGTGGACGGGTTCCACTTTTCGCCCGAGCTCCTGAAAATCCTCATTACAGCATTCTGGTACGTAGCCTTCCACGGAGCGTCGATGTTGCTCATATTCCTGATGCTCCACGCGCTCCCCGCCAGGAGCCTCCGGCAGCGCGAGACCGGCAAGGTGCCACCTTACACCAAGGGCCGTCTTTTCGCGGTATCCCTCATGGCGACCATCATCGCATGGATTTGCATCAACATCTACGTGAAAATTCTCATGCTCATCCAGACGGCGATGGTCACCCGCATGTCCATCTTCTACGGATCGCTAGCCTTTATCCCGCTGTTCCTGTTCTTGCTCTTTGGCGTGTGGTCCATCATCCTGTGCGCAAACAGCCTGGTATGGACCATCTGCTACTGGCCGGAATCTTCGCAAAAGAAATGGAACTGGACCGCAACCCTGGAGGATGTCCACAATGCAGAACGCACCGAAAAAAACAATTAGCATGGTGAAAAGGTTCGCCATCGCGGCAACCATCATGCTCTTCGCGGCAACGTCCAGTTTTGCCGAACTCGCCGGCATGGGCGAAAACGCCGCCGCCAAGAGCGAGGAATCGAGCAGCGGCATCAAGGCCCTGTTCGGTATTTCCGGTGGTAACTCCATGATTACCGACGACGGGACCATCTTCATGAACCTCCGCATCGGTATCGACTTCCTGCCGCTGCTTTCTAGCGGCATGTGGGTGTCGTCCATCATGAGCGACGTAAAGAACCACAACGTGAAGCAACAGCAGATGCTGAACTACAAGGCCTTCGGCGGCTTTGTGGAACTGTTCCCGCTGCGCATCGAAAACTTCTCCCTTTCCGTGCCCATCCAGGTCGGTGGCGGCGCTGTCAGCGCGCTCGAACCCGATGACGAGGCCTACGAATCCGAAGACTACTTCTTTATCGCCGACATGGCAGTGCATTTTAACTACCGCATCACGAAGATGCTCGAAGTTTCTATCGGCGGCGGCTACCGCATGTTCGCCGGCATCGAAGCCAACAACCTCGAGAACCTGGACTTCTGCACCCCGTTCGGGGAACTGAGATTTACTGTGAGGGAGTAGGGGAAAGCCTTCCCCTGGTTCGCACTCCGTTGCTCGCCACCCCTTCGTAATTTTTCGTAGATGGACCGCTTTATAAAAATTCGCGGGTGCAGACTGCACAACCTCAAGAACGTGGACGCACAGTTCCCGCTAGGGGGTGTTACTGTCGTTTGCGGGCCTTCCGGCTGCGGCAAGTCTACGCTGGTGCTCGACACCCTGCACGGAGAATCGAAGCGGCGCTACCTGGAAACACTCTCCCCCTTCGCAGCCGAACTGCTCGGCGGCCGCAGGATTGTCCCGCTGGATAGTGCGGAAGGGTTGCCGGCAAGCCTTGCCATCGGAGCAAGCCACGGGGAAACTCCTGCGAAATCGTATGCACTGAGCCTTTCGGAATGCGACAGCACGTTGCGCGCTTTGTTCGCCCGGTTCGCAAAGCCCGCCTGCCCTGTGTGCGGCAAGCCGATGGAAAGCACGAGCCGCGAAGAAATTATCCGGGAAATTGCAGGGCTGCCGCAAGGGAGCAAGCTGCAATTTTTTGCTTCTCTCCCCACTAACTGCGCCAGCCTCGACAAGTTGTCGGCGGTGTTCCTGGCGCAGGGATTCACCCGCGCGATGGCCGACGGCGTGGCCTACTCGCTCGCCGACCTCACGGATGCCGAGCGCAAGATTGTCCCGCAGGAATTTTTCATCGTCGTGGACCGCGTGATTGTCCGCGAGAACACGCGCACCCGCATCGCCGAGGCCGTCGATGGCGTCTTGAAGCTCACGCACGGGGAACTCATTCTCGATAACGGCGGCAAGCGCACGCTTTACAGCACGGTGCCGCGTTGCCCCGACCACGGGGCGGGGCAAACAAGACCGCTCGAACCCGAAGACCTTTCGCCCTACTCGCGGGCTTGCGCATGCCCTGAATGCGGCGGCACTGGGAGCATCGAGCCCGAAGGTACCGGTCGTGATCCGCAAGGTGACCGCAGCGAAGAAGAATGCCCTGCATGCAACGGGCTACGCCTCAAGCAGAATATCTTGAATGCGGTCATCGACGGCACCACCTGGAAAGATTTGCTCTGCACGCCGTTCGCCTCCCTCGAAAAGAAGGTCCGCAACCTGTTCGGCGAGAGAATCCTCGCCAACCAGAAGCCCGCATTCAACGCACTTGTCGACCGCATTCAGGCCATCAACGAACTCGGCATCGGCTACCTCACTGCAGGCCGCGCCGGCTACAGCCTCTCGGGCGGAGAAATCCAGAGGCTTAGGCTTTCGAGCCTTTCGACCGGCCACCTGAACGGGCTCCTGATTGTCCTCGACGAACCTGCCAGCGGGCTACACGCCTGCGATGTGGAAGCCCTCTGGAAAGTATTGAAAAAGGTGCAAGCACGCGGGAACACGCTCGTGCTCATCGAGCACAACCCGCTCATCATCAAGAAGGCGGACTGGATTATCGAAATGGGGCCAGGCGCCGGCGAGAAGGGCGGCGAAATTCTTTTCCAGGGAACCGCAAAGGACGTTCTCGAGAATCCGCAATCGCCGACGGGAACGTGGATCAAGGGGCTGGACGCAGGGCAACCGCGCCCTCCTAAGACGCGAAGCGGCAAAGGATCCAAAACCGCTGCCGCACGTCACAACTCCATTTCCGTCAAAGACTTTTCGATGTTCGACATGCAGCCCGTCTCGGCAGATTTCCCGGTGCAAAAGTTCAGCGTCATCACGGGCCAGAGCGGCAGTGGCAAATCAACGCTCCTGTTCAGGAACATCGCCACCCGCGCAAGCGCCGGTGATTTCGAACACCTCGGCATCCAGGCGCTTTCCATACTTTCGACTGGCGACTTCCACGGCAACCGCCGCAGTACGGTCGCGTCCGCCATCAACCTGAACACGCCGCTCCGCGATTTGTTCGCAAAGCTCCCCGAAAGCAAGGTGCGCGGCTACACCGCCAGCAAATTCGCAACGCACGCTCCCGGCGGCCGTTGCGAGAACTGCAAGGGCGAAGGTGTACTGTATGACGGCGCAGGCTACGAAGAAACCGAATGCCCTGTATGCCTCGGGCGCCGTTTCAAGGACGAAATCCTGGAAGTGCGCTTCAAGTCGCTTTCCATCGCCGACGTCCTCGACTTGGAAATCTCGGAAGCCTGCAAGATTTTCGCGAACCTCAAGCCTTTTGTAGACAAACTAAAGCCACTTGCCGACACGGGGCTCGGGTACCTGCGACTCGGGCAGACCACCGCACACCTCTCCGGAGGCGAACGCGCCCGCCTGCGCCTTTCCATCGCGCTCGCCCGTGCAAAAGCGCCCAACACGCTGTTCCTCTTCGACGAGCCTGCACGCGGCCTGCACAAGAAAGACATCGAGCACCTGCTTGCGCTTATCCACGGGCTCACCGATGCGGGCCACACCGTCATCGCCATCGAGCACGCGCCGGATTTCGTGAACGACGCCGATT
Organism: Fibrobacter sp.; assembly: GCA_045131085.1. Taxonomy (GTDB): domain Bacteria; phylum Fibrobacterota; class Fibrobacteria; order Fibrobacterales; family Fibrobacteraceae; genus Fibrobacter. The sequence goes on along the minus strand of JBGUQN010000003.1, from coordinate 4,482 downwards.
ACGTGCTGGAACTCAGCCGCTAACGAACCGCACAACTACAGCCGAGAGTTGTCGCTACAAACGCTGCCGTACAGCGCATCTATCTACGAAAGAATAATCCGGAAGATCGGGAGCCTGAATATACACGCACGTCTTGCAGTGATCCTGCATGCTGTACGGCATCGCCATGCGCTGTGCAGGCCTTTCCAGCAACTCACCCGCTTCGTTCTTAAAACGGCAAACCGGTTTTGCCTGCGGGTCGCGCACATCCAAATCGTATTCGCGCAGCGCGACCCCGTTCACGGCAAATTCCCTGAAACGCGTCAAGACAACCGTTTCGGGACGCCAGCTGAGGTCTATCGTCGTAAAGGTCTTTTCCATCCATACCTTGCCATCGGGGTAATAGTCCGTCTCGACCTTAGAAGAATCGCCTTTCGACATAAAGTATTCGAGATTTCCATCAGCATCATAATGCTTTTTCCACATATCGTTGCGGCAATAGAATGACTCGGTTATTTTCTCGCCCGCATGCGTATAGGTGGTCACAAAAACCGAATCACTTCCCTTGTGTATTTTTTCTTCTTTGACAGCGCCGCCGTCCATTTCAAATTCACCCGCATTATGCCGCTTGTAAGTATAGTGCCATTCGCCCGCCATGCTATCGACTTCGAGCAAAGTTCCGTCTTCCCTGTAGGAGCGCTTTCCCGCCGCATTTTCAGCGTACTTCAAGTTTCCGTTTTTATAATAATCCTTCTTGTATGCAGGCATGACCGACATCGATTCGTAGAATACTTCCGATGCGATTTTTCCATCTGGATAATAGGCCACCTCGCGGCCCCAGGGCGTCACAAAAGAGGCGTCACGCATCAACCGGATTGTCCCGCTAGAATCCCGGCAGGTCATCACGCCACCATGTTCCTTCAAGATATATACCGTCCGGCACTGCAGACCGTCACGCACCGTATTCTTGATAAGCGCATCGTTCGGATCTACCATTCTCTTTTCGGCAGAAGAACATGCGGCAAGCAAGGCCATCACAAGCAAGAGGAAAAATCGTTTCATTCTTCGCCCCTCCGGAAATGTTCTTCCTTGCAGTCGACAATTTCGCCCTCCACAACCTTGCAATACTTGGCATCTTCAATATACAGATCTCCCTTCTGTATAACGACATCCTCGACATAATGGATAAAGTTTCCCTTCTCGTCGCAAGTATATCCATGTCTCGAATAGTAACCTTTCTGGCGAACTTCCACCGTTGAATCCCTTAAAGCTCCGTCAGGGCGGAAAGATTTGCAATACTGGGCCGAGCTGTCGCCGTACCACAAGATTGCGCACTGGGTAAGCAGTTTCTCTTTAAAAAATCTCTGTTCAAAGATGGTATCGCCCTTCACCGTTCGCAATTCCTGCGGAGAGCCGTCCTTTCCGTAAGTGTTGCATACATCGTAACTCTTTTCACCACGATGCAGCGTCGTGCACGATCTGAGTACCGCACCTTCCATGTCATAAAGTGTATAAGAGAGCTTTCCGATGGAACTGTCTATCTGGACCGATTTCACGTTCCCGTTGGCGAAGAACGTTTTTTCTTCCAGTTTTCCATCGCGTTCCGAATAAAGCATGACGGGCTGGCCTTCGGAACCAAACCGATTGCAGACTTTCCGATTCACAACACTCATAAAACAGGAATGCGACACAAGGCCTTCGGCGTTATAGCGGGTCTCAGATACAACCTTCTGCTCGCCTCCGGCACCTTGGTATACCTTATGTTCTTTCAGTTTCCCCGACGGGTAATACATCTTGGTTTCCGACAATTCGCCATTGCGGTAAATCGGTTCTGACTTTAGCGCGCCATCCTCATAGAATTGTTTGCAGGCCTTCACCACGCCGCGGCGCGTTTCGCCATCCCAGTCGGGCGGCTTTACTGTATAGCAGGAATCCTTGACAACACCATCGGCATAGTACGTGAGGTCTTCTTGCAGATTGCAAAGCCCGCATTCCTTTATCTGGATTCCGTTGTACCTGGTGATATTTTTCGGAGAACCCGTAGCATAAAACTCGCGCTTCTCTACCAGGGTGTCACCGCGATAGAGGAAATCCTGCTTAACAACCCCATTCTCGTGGAACAGAGTATAATGCCCGTCGGCGTCGGTCACCCTCTGCGGCTTGCCCGACTTATAAAAAGACTGGCATATTTCGCGCCGCTTGGGCTGCCGCACAATATCGCACGCAGACATAAGCACGCCATCGCCATAGTAAGCGTCACGGTGATAGCACACGCCATCGTTGTACTTGAGCACAGAATTCAGTTTCCCGTTGGAGTAGTAAATCTTCTCTTCGCCGATTTTCTTGCCGTCTTTCTCGGTAAATTCCATCGCGAGGGTGCCGTCTTCAAAATACTGGTGGTAGTTTCCGGCGGTGTCGACCTCTGTATGCAACTTGCCCGACGGATAGAAATACCTTATGGCGCGCGTGCCTCCCTTGTACGATACTTCGAGTTCCAGCGTACCATCGGGATAATTACTCTTGAAAGTGCCATCATGCGGCCTAGACGTAGCAGAATCCTGCCCTGCACAACTGGCGAAGGCAACAACCGTCAAAGCGACGAATATATACTTCACAAGGTATGGCACAAAAACACCCTCTTTCAAACAAAATAGATTTTTTCAAGACTTTACGTGTCAGAAAACGGCCATTTTTTTGCAAACAAACAGACTAAATCACCACCCCACATCATTTAGTCCGTAATTTTACACACAAACTAAGTGCAAAATGGTAAAAAAACACACCTAAAGGCGCTCAAACACGTCTTTTTAAGCATTTTTCACCTTGAATGCGCTCTAAATCAGCAAAAACCTTACATAGAAATTAAAATCTTACGGACTAAATTCGCACCCCCACGCATTTAGTCCGTAAAGAACGCATTTTCAAAGAATTTCAAATGAAAAAAGCACACCAAACGGCGGGACATTTCCATCGTCAGCAAGCCTGGATCCTTCGGTCACTTCGTGGCCTCAGGATGACGCTTACACTACAAGCAGTGAGCAAAAAAATTTGAATGATAAGCCAAGCTCTTAGTCTTTGATGCAACGAACGGAAAGGCCTAGCCTCTTTTCACCAGCTCGTTCCAAAAGAAGCGTTCCACCTGGATAAAAAATTAACATTGTTGCCGCCCACCCATTGCTTTCCGTAGAAGTCCAAAAAAAAGCTTGTTCACCGGCATGACGATAATGACCATAAAAATTTCGAAGGCCAGCAGGCAACGCAGAAAATCCTGTTGAATTCGTCGCTTCTTTTTCTTTCCATGCACCTTTGACCATCAACGGAAAGCCTGCGTCCCTCCAATCAGGGACCCCAACATTTGAACGCCCATAAGGCGCAACTCTTTTGAGAAGAACCGTGAACTCATCTTCGCTTGGGAGATGCCAGCCCTCTGGACAAATTCCGCGAATACGCCCAGAACTTTCGCAATAATGCCGATAGCCACAACTTTTTCCATCCGTGGAATACTCCCCGATAGAATCCATTGCACTCGACCATCTATAAAGCCGTCCATATTTAGTGCAGTTAGAATCCTTTCCTGCATAGCAAGATGTCCGCGGATAGAAGAATGATAAATCAGATCGACTAGAATCAGAAGCTGGCATAAAATTTAAGTTTTCCGCCATCCAAGTTTGCTCGCCAATGACAACGGTCTTATATACTTGCCCATCGCGAGAATCCACCAATTCACCATATTCAACATCACTTGAGCAGCCGCTTACAACAAGCAGAGATAAAACAAAAGCAAACAAAAAAAACAATCGACTCTTTAGCATTTCCCCAAAAATACATAAAAACCAGCCGCTATATAACGGCTGGTTTTGCATTTTTTTAACAAACTCTTACAAGCAATGGGCGCGCAGGTCGTCGTCGCTCAAAGTACTGAGGTAAGCAGGCGGCACGTCGAGCACGGTGAAGCAACCGGTCTTGCCGTCCTTAGCCTTCATGCGCAGAGCGGCACGGGCATAAGCCACGAGAACGCTCGTCGTGAATTCCGGGTTGGAATCGAGCTTGAGGCTGTATTCGATCACGTGAGTGTGTTCCTTATTCATGCCGGTCTTGCCGGTACGAATCACGAAACCACCGTGAGCGAGGCCGCTGTGATTCTTGTTGAATTCTTCTTCGCTGATGAAGTTGACCGTAGTGTCGTATTCATCGAAGTAATTCGGCATCGTCTTGATGGCGTTTTCGATGTAAGCCTTGTCGGCACCTTCTTCGGCAACGACGTACACCAGGCGAGTGTGCTTCTGGCGAGTCGTGAGTTCCGGCATAGAACCGCTGCGCACGGCTTCGAGAGCAGATTCCACCGGGCAGGTGTACTGCTTGGCGTTCTTCACGCCCTTGATGCGGCGGACAGCGTCGCTGTGGCCCTGGCTAACGCCCTTGCCCCAGAACGTGTAGTCCTTGCCTTCCGGGAGAATGGACTGGGCGTACACGCGGTTCAGGCTGAACATGCCCGGGTCCCAA
>JBGUQN010000002.1:0-23074 GCA_045131085.1 Fibrobacter sp. | reverse complement strand
CCACAGGGCAGGATGCTGGATAACGTCCAGGCGCGGAAACGCGACAGACAGTGCAACAGAAAGCAAACCGCCAGGTTCGGGCGCAAGTCCGGGCAAGGTAAGGGTGAAATGGCGAGGTAAGAGCTCACCGCGTTCCTGGCGACAGGGACGGCACGGTAAACCTCATCCGGTGCAAGACCAAGCAGAATTCCGCTCGCGCAAGCGAGCCTGGAGCGGCCCGCGACAGTTGGAATTCGGGTAGGTCGCTTGAGGCGGTCGGTAACGATTCGTCCAGAGAGATGGTCATCGCCCCGCAAGGGGTACAGAACCCGGCTTATAACTACTCAACACGAAGGCCTCCGCTCACTGCGGGGGCCTTCTCCTTATGCGACCGTTCGCGCTACATCCGGGAGTTAAATTACTCCGGCATGCGCTCACTCTCACCTCCGACGGCTTGTTTTTACAAGCCGCCTCCGGCTCACGGGCGACCGTTCGCGCTACATCCGGGAGTTAAATTACTCCGGCAAGCGCTCACTCTCGCCTACGACGGCTTGTTAATACAAGCCGCCTCCGGCTCACGGGCGACCGTTCTCGCAACATTCGAGAGTTAAGAACGCCTTATTCCAGCGCCGTCCTCACCTGTTGGATGAAGTCCATCTCCTCGGGAGACACGTTGCTTTCGTTGTCGTCTTCGCGGGAGGCATTTGCCACGCGGAGCATGGATTCGAGCACCTTGCTGTGGAATTCCGGCGTCGAGTCCTTGAGGGCATCGACACAGGCCGTAGTGCGGTCCTTTGCCGACTTGAAACTTGCGTAGGTGTCGTTAAAATCGTCCCAAGAGAGCTCGGGCGTAAGTTCGTCGTGAATCAGGTCGAGCGTATCGCTCTCGGCCTCGGTCGCCGATGTGGAACCGGGCAGGAGTTTTTCGGTCTCCGTCTCGTGGAACAGGCATGCCACTTGCCAGGAGAGAATCAAAAGGGCCATTTCTTCGCTCATAAACAACCTCGTCACTATAGTCCCAAATAATACTAAAAATTTCGCGAATGTAAAATGATGAACATTAAATTACCCATTTCTCATTAGCCACAACACACTTACCTCCGCACATTCCCCACCCCACATTTGCCTCACCACACACTTCACACTTTTTTACTATATTCCCGCGCATGGCATACGTAGCAATGGCCCGCAAATGGCGCCCGCAGTCTTTTGACGACATGGTCGGGCAGGAACATATCGCAAAGACCCTCAAGAACGCAATCGAAGGGGGTCGTCTCCATCATGCATTCCTTTTTACCGGCACCCGCGGTGTAGGCAAGACCACCAGTGCCCGTATCCTCGCCCGCACGCTGAACTGCTCCGGCGGCGACCCGCTGCACCCCTGCGGCAAGTGCGAAAGCTGCAAGGATATCGCCGGCGGCCACCCGATGGACATTTTTGAAATAGACGCCGCCTCCAACACGAGCGTCGAAAACATCCGCGAAATCATCGTCGACCGCATCCAGTACCCGCCCGTTATCGGCAAGTACAAGATATTCATCATCGACGAAGTCCACATGCTTTCGAACAGCGCGTTTAACGCCCTGCTCAAGACCTTGGAAGAACCCCCTCCGCATGTCATCTTCATTTTCGCGACAACCGAAGTCAACAAGGTGCTGCCGACAATCCTCAGCCGCGTCCAGAGGTTCGACTTCAAGCGCTTAACCATCAACCAGATTATCTCGCGCCTGCGCTACATCTGTGACCAGGAAGGCATCAACGCAAGCGACGAGGCCCTGAACATTTTCGCCGAAAAGGCGGACGGTTCCATGCGCGACGGCCTTACCTATTTCGACCAGGCCTACGCATTCACGGGCAGCGAGATGGACGCCGATTCCGTGCGCTCCGTACTCGGCATTCCGCCCACCGAACTCTTCTTCGAGCTCATCCAGGCCATCGAAAGCCACAACCTCAAGGGCTGCTTCGTGATGGTCGACAAGTCGGTGAACCGCGGTATCGAATTCGCACCGCTGCTCGACGGTTTTGGCAAGTTCCTGCGCAACCTCATCTACAGCCGCATCGACGCCTTCACGCCCGACGCGCTGAACATTTCCGCAGAACACTACGCGAAACTCAAGGAAACAGCGCCCGCGCTAAGCAATGGCGACCTGCTGCGCATCTCCAAGATGCTTATCGACCTGCAGGCGCAAATCCGCTACAGTTCTAACCCGAGGCTACTGGTCGAAACGACATTCGCCCGCATGGCATGGCTCGACAGGCTCACCGACCTACGACGTGCGCTTGCCGCCATAAACGCCCCCAAATCCGCCGCCGACGAGGCGCTAAAAAAAAAAGTAAGTGACATCCAAGCGATGCTTGCCGAGCAGGAATCCGCGAACAGCGCTCCCGACTCGGCCTTTAGCGGCGATTCCGGAAAGGAAAGTACCTATTCCCGCTACGAAATTACGGCGGCATGGCCCTCTATTGTGGCAAGCCTTGCCGACTGCGGCGACCTGCAGTTCTCGGCGGCGATAAACGGCTCCGTGCTCGAGGCGGATGACCTCAAGGCCGACCCCTTCCCGCTTTCGCTCACCTACACAGGGGAATCCGACCAGAGCATCCCCTGGGGCTACCAGCAGATGCTCGACCACCCGGAATTCGTGAAGCGCACCCGCGAAATCCTGGAAGACAAGCTCCAGACAAAAATTACGCTTTCGCTCAAGGCCCGCGCCTACACCGAGGAAGAGCGCGCCTCCCGGCGCAACGCACAGATGAGCCCCTACGAAAAGGACCTCGAAAAGGAGGCCTGCTTGAAGGAACTCGTAAGAATTTTCGGCGGCGAATTGGTATATTCTAGGCCGATTGGAAAACAAACGGACTCGATGCCAGTCGAATCCACAGACGAACTTAACGAAAACTAAGAGGAATACCGTTATGGACATGAGTAAAATGCTGAAGGACCTTCAGAAGATGCAGAGCAAGATGCTGAAGGCGCAGAGTGACCTCAAGGCACAGAGTTTTGACGCCGAAGCCGGCGGCGGCATGGTTAAAGTCGCCATCAACGGCCAGGGCGTGCTCACCATGATCAAGATCAACCCCGACGCCGTCGACAAGGACGACGTGGAAGCCCTCGAAGACCTGGTCATGGCCGCCGTAAACTCCGCCATCAAGAAGAAGGACGAAGCAGCCCAGTCGAGCCTCAACAACATCACCGGCGGCATGAAAATCCCCGGCCTGATGTAAAGCAGACAATCCGAGCCCAAACGGCAGGATGTGAGATAAAACACAGACGCGCACTTGGTGCGCGTTTTTTTGTTCCTTTTGTCGGCTAAATTGTGCATTTCGTCCAAAAAACGGACATAATACCTTTAACATTATATAATATATTTTTACATTTGGCGCCGAATATCATCGTGGAGAACGAATGTCCAGGCAGCTAGCAATCCTCACCATCATCTCTCTTGGCCTTATTGTCCCGAGCTGGGCGGGAAAGACGTATACCCGCGAAGAAGCCGTCCAAATAGCCCTCGAAAAGTCGTCGGACGTGCAGTCTGCAGAAGAAGACCTCAAATCGGCTGCATCGCAGGTTAAGGCCGGCTACGGCAACGCACTCCCCAGTATCGACCTGAACGCAACCGTCACGCGTATTTTTGGCCTGGACGATGTCGACCCGCATGACTCTTCGCTGGCAATGCAATTGATTTCCAAGGGCCAGGAAATGGGCTTAGGCAATCCCTCCCCGTGGGATGCGATGGCGCTTGGTGCCGTCAACGGCGTCGTAAACGGCATGAAATCGCAGGCTTACCGCTGGCAGTCCAGCGTGGGCATCACCGCAACGCAGGTCCTTTACGCCGAAGGCAAGGTGGGCACCGGTATCGAAATTGCCAAGGCCTACAAGCGCATCAGCGAAGTAAACCTCGAGAACAAGAAGGCACAGGTCCGCTACGATGTCGAGAACGCCTTTGACCAGCTCATTTACCTGGATTCCGCAATCCAGATCATGTACGCCGGCCGCGACCTGCTCCAGGAAAACCTGAACTTTGTGGATCAGTCGCTCAAGAGCGGCCTCGCCACCGAACTCGACCTTATCCGCGTGCAACTCTCGATGGACCAGCTGACCTCCAATATCGCGAGCACCGAAAAGAAGCGCGTGCTCGCCCGCAACGCCCTCCTCAACACGATGGGCCTTGAATGGGAAACCGACGTGCAGTTCCAGGGAGAACTTCGCGACCCCGCGGAAGGGTTCACCTACCCCGACACCAGCATGGCAAACGTCAAGAAGCGCCGCAAGGAACTTGTGATGCTCGAAGAGACGGAAACCATGAAGACGCTCAACGTCGATATCGAATCCGGTGGATACAAGCCTACGGTCGTGCTCCTTGGCGGAATCAAATACGCAAACAACCACAACAAGATTACCGAATGGGATGCCCCCAAGTGGGAAAAACTCAACAAGTATGTCGCGCTGAACGTGTCGATGAACCTGTTCAACGGCATGAAGACCCGCGAAAGCGTGACCCAGGCAAAGTCTAGCCTGCGCAGCACGCAGATCCAGAAAGAAACCGCCGAACGCGGGTTCCGCCTGCAGATTGAATCGTGCGCGAACACCCTCGAAGACGCAAACGTTCAGATTGAAATTGCAAAGAGACAGATTGACCTTGCGCAGAAGAACTACGACCTCACAAACGAAGCGTACAAGCTCGGACGCGAAACACAGTTGAACTTGCTCAGCGCCGAAAACAGCCTGCGTACCGCAAAGCTTGACTACATGTCCGCCATCGTCGAATGGAACAAGGCATACAATGCCCTTCTGCAGGCCACCGGAGAATATTAATAGGAAGAAGATATGAACCAGTTCACCAAAGCAATCATTACCGTTACCGCAACCTCGCTTCTTCTCGTCGGTTGCGACCTCAAGAAAAAAGATGACGCCGCAGTCCAGAAGGCGACGACCATCGAAGAAATCCAGGCTGAAAAGGGCAAGCCCGCCTACACCGTGAAGGCTACCACCGCAGAGATTACTGACGTGCGCAAGTTCAGTGGTTCCATTGAGGGCATGCAGCAGACCTTTGCCATCTCGAAAATGAGCGACCCGCTCGCAAAAATCTACGTGCAGGTCGGTTCCAGCGTCAAAAAAGACCAGGTTCTCGCCGAATACGTCTTTACCGGCGATAACACTCAGTACCAGCAGGCGCAGGAACAAGTTGCCATCCTCCAGAAAGCAACGGAACGCATGCGCGAACTGCACGCCAAGGGCGGCATCAGCCAGCAGGACATGGACACGCAGGAAATGCAGCTCAAGATAGCAAAGATGAACCTCGAGACAGTCCGCCGTGCCACCAAGATTCTCGCCCCTTCTAGCGGCATCGTGACCGAGATGAACTTCAAGGTCGGCCAGGTTCCCGGACAGAACCCCTTCTGCACCATCGCAAAACTCGACCAGGTTATTCTCAAGCTGAGCATCACCAGCAAGGATATCGGCTACATCAAGAAGGGCGCTACCGCCACTGTTGACGTCGCCGGCGAAAAAATTCAGGGCAAGGTGACTCTCATTCCGCTCGCCGCCAACCCGCAAACGCGTTTCTTCCCCGTCGAAATCACGTTCAACAACAAGAACAAGAAGCTCCTCCCCGGCATGTACGTGACTGCCGAACTTGAAGCCCGCAAGGTCAAGGGCATTATCGTCCCGATCGAAGCCATTGTCTACCGCAACGGCGTGAACACCGTCTGGACCGTAACCAAGGACGGCAAGGCCAAGCGCAAGGTCGTGCAGGTCGGCGTGCAGACCAAGACTGAAGTGCAGATTCTCGACGGCCTCGAAGAAGGCGATGAAGTCATGGTCACAGGCCAGTTCCGCATGAACGATGGCGACAAGGTTCTTGTCGTCAAGGAAGAAAGCAAGTAAAGACGGAGAGAAGTCTGAATGATCAAGGCCAGTATCTACAAACCGATTACCATGCTCATGGTCATCTTGACCGTGGTGGTTTTCGGTATCTACACCTACCGCATGATGGTGGTGGACTTGTTGCCGAAATTCGAAGTGCCGGTCGTAACAGGCATGTTGGTGTATTCGGGAGCCACCCCTGAAGAAATCGAGACCACGGTCATCAAGCCCATCGAAGAAGCCGTCGAACTCGTGGACGGTATCGACTACGTGCAGTCCATCTGTATGGAAAACTACGGCATCATCGTCGCCCTGTTCAACATGGGCGTCGACGTGGACGTGGCTGCAAACGACGTGCGTGCAAAAATCGAACAGACGGCTTCCACCTTCCCCGACGCCGTCGAAGCCCCAATTATTTCCAAGCTCGACATTAACGCCCAGGCCATCATGAGTTTCTCGCTCACCGGCCCGGTCAGCTCTACCGAACTGCGTAAAAAAGCCGAAGACGATATCGAACCGTTGCTCACCTCCGTCACGGGCGTGGCCAGCGTGGATATTTTCGGCGGTACGACACGCGAAATTTCCATCGAACTCGACAAGGAACAGCTCATGGCCCGCGGGGTCGACATTTCGACCATCATGGGCACATTCAAGGCTTCGAACATCAACTACCCGGTAGGCCAGGTGCGCGGCACCCGCAAGAACACCGTGGTGCGTACCGCAGGTAAATTCGAAAACCTCGACCAGATGCGCGATATGGATGTCATGACCGCAAACGGCGTCATCAAACTCGGAGAAATTGCACAGGTCAAGGACACCGTCAAGACGATTACTTCCGCTTCGCGCTACAACGGTATCAACTCCGTCTCCCTCGACATCAAGAAGCGTTCCGATGCGAACGTGGTCGACGTGACCAAGGGAACTCTCGCCCGCGTGGAACAGATTAATAAGACTCTCCCCGAAGGGTTCGAACTGCACCTGATTTACGACAAGTCCGAAGCCATCCAGGAGTCCGTCGAAAACGTTATCCAGAACATCCTCCTCGCTATCGCCCTTACTTCCATTCTTTTGCTCCTCTTCTTGGGCAAGCTTTCTACCACGCTTATCGCATCCATCACGATGCCTATCTCGGTCATCGGTGCATTCACGTTCATGTACTTCGCCGACTTTGGCATCAACATGATGTCGCTCATGGCGCTGTCTTCGGCGGTGGGTCTATTGGTCACGAACTCCATCGTGGTGCTAGAGAACATCAACTCAAAATTGCAGGACGGGCTCGAACCCAAGGAAGCCGCCTACAAGGGTACAACCGAAATCATGGTCGCCATCATGGCGTCTACCCTCACCAACGTGTGCGTGTTCGTGCCTATTGCATTCATGAAGTCCATCGTGGGTATCTTCTTTAGAACCTTCGGCATGACCATGGTGTTCGCAACAGTCGTGTCGTTGCTCGTCACCTTTACCCTTACCCCGCTCATGGCGGCCTACCTGTTCAAGGGCAAGAAGAAAGACGAAAACGGCAACATCATCGAAACGAAGCCCGGCATCGTGGAACGCCTTACCAGCTTCTTCCCGATGATTTTGAACGGCATCCGCTTCGTTTACTTGAAGACCCTCAGCTTCTGCCTTTCTGTGCCCGGATTCATCGTGCAGTTCATAGGCATGATCGTCCTGGTTGCAGGCGTCATCATCCTCAGCATAAACTTCCTGAGTTTCGAAATCATGCCAAAGCAGGACCAGGGCCAGATTCTCATCTCTATCGAAATGCCCGTGGGTACGAACATTGAAACTACCGACAGCGTAACAAAGGTTATCGAGAACCGCATCAAGGATGTCCCCGACCTGGAACGTTACAACGCGACAGTCGGTGGCGAAGACGGATTTACCGGCACGAACAAGGCCAAAGTCCGTATGAAGCTCATCAAGCGCGAAGAAGGCCGTACCCGCAGTTCCGAAGATGTAGTCGACTCCCTGCGCCCCTACCTCGCCGACATTCCTGACGCCTACATATCCATCAAGATGGCATCCGTGACCGAAATGAGCAATGGTGCCGGAGGCGACGTGGTGCTTGAAGTGAACCACCTCAATATCGATACCGCAGCCAAGGCTGCTGACATCGTACTCGACAAGATCCGTGATATTCCGGGCGTTGTCGAAGTGAAGCGCAGCTACGAGGCCGGAAAGCCGGAAATCAAGATGGTCCCCAACCGCCAGGCGCTCGCCGACTACGGTGTCGCGCTGCAGTCCGTCGCCGTGATGAACTACATCGCCGTGAACGGCCTCGAAACGGGTACCTACACCGAAGGTGGTGAAGAATACAAGATTTACTTCCGCATGCAGGAGAAGGACCGTCAGGAACACGCCGATATCGAAAACCTGCCGATGCTTACTCCTAAGGGAATTGTCCCGGCCAACGTCCTCTTCGACATCTACGACGGTGCAGCCCCCACGCAGCTCGACCGCAAGCGTAAGCGCAACCACGTTGACGTTTCTATGAACCTGCTCCCGGGCCACACGACCGGTGAAATCATGGGCAAGATCACTGAAATCACCAATTCCGTGAAAGATGACGTTCCCGAGGGAATCACGTTTACCTTCGGTGGTAACGCCGACATGCAAAACGACATGGTGGAGGAATTTATCGCGGCCATCCTCATGGCAATCCTCCTCACCTACATCTTGCTCGTGGCATTGCTCGAAAGCTTCATGCAGCCGTTCATCATCATGTTCACCATTCCGATGGGTGCCATCGGCGTGGCGCTCGCCTTGATTTTGACAGGCCAGTCGCTCTCCATGATTTCCCTCATGGCCATCGTGATGCTTATCGGTGTGGTGGTGAACAACGCCATCTTGCTACTTGACGAAGCGAACCGACTACTCCGAAGCGGAGCCATGGGAAGGCGCAGCGCCATCCTGACCGCCGCGAAGGAAAAGTTCCAGGCCATCGTGCTTGCGACATTCGCCTCCATCGTGGCCCAGTTGCCGCTCGCATTTGCCGTCGGTGGTGACGTGGCCAAGATGAACCAGCCTATGGGTATCGCATGTGTGGGCGGCCTCGCCGTCTCCGCGTTCCTCACGATGTACCTCATCCCGACAGCATTCTGGCTCCCGAACGCCTTGTTCCACAAGGTCAAGAGTGGAGTGAAGAAGGTCGGCAAAAAGATGCAACGTCACCACAGCGCATAAGTTTAATATCTCCTTGTTAGAATCCCCTGCCTCCGGGCGGGGGATTTTTGATTGTCCCGGTATTGGTCTGCGGCAGGGTAGATTTGTAGTTTATTCTGCATGGAAAATTTTATCTACAGCACCATCGCGCATGAAGGCAACACGCTCCGCGTGGCCGTGACGGACATTTACGACGAACTGTCGTTGGAACGCATCCGGCTGGAAACTGGCTGCAAGATCGTTCCCGAGGAGCGTTCCGAAAAAGAAATCCGGCAGATAATCCGCGAACGCACGCAGAAGTTTGCAGGCAACGACATCGCTGCCCTCGACGCCACAAGAAGTGCCGAGAACAAGGCAAATTCTTGGGAATCCGAGCCCGTGATAAACTTAGTTGACGCTCTCATCGACGAAGCGCTTGAAAAGGGAGCAACGGATATACACCTGGAACCGTCGGGCAGCAATTTTACGGTGCGGTTCCGCATAGACGGAATACTCGAAACCTACCGCGAACTCCCCGGATGGCTTTCCGAGCCCGTTATTGTGCGCTTAAAGTTGCTGGCGAAGGCCGACATTACAGAGCGACGCCTCCCCCATGACGGGAGTTTTGCGTTCCAAGGATTGCGCGAAAACGCGAACATTCGCCTGAGTACCCTCCCTATACAAGGGGGCGAGAAGTGCGTACTGAGATTGCTCCCCGCAGAAGACCGCGAGCAGACGCTTGACTCGCTTGAATTCTCGCCAGCGATACTGCAGGAATTCCGCTGCATCTTCAACAAGCCGCAGGGGCTCTTCCTCATCACCGGGCCCACAGGAAGCGGGAAGACCACCACGCTCTACGCAGGGCTGCGCGAAATTTTGCAGAAGAAAATCAACGTGACGACCATCGAAGATCCGGTGGAATATCCCCTAAAGGGAGCGAACCAGGTGCAAGTGAACGAGAAATGCGGGCTCACGTTCGCAGCCGCCATGCGTTCCATACTGCGACAAGACCCGGATGTGATTCTCGTCGGGGAAATACGCGACGAAGAGACTGCACGCATCGCGATACAGGCGGCCCAGACAGGCCACCTGGTACTTTCGACCCTGCATACGAACAGCGCGAAGGCTGCTACCGAAAGGCTACAAGACCTCGGGATTTCGCCCGCGGTCTTAAAAGATTGCCTACTCGGGGTGGCAGCACAGAGGCTTCTGCGGAAAGTTGCGGGCAGCACGAACCGTGGCAATGGAACCGACGGCTACGCGACCACCGCCAACGAAACATATTCCGGCAGGATTGCGGCTGTAGAAATCTACACGCCCGAAGGCGGTTACGTTCAGGGAAACCTCAGGGAATACGCCTGCGGGCTCGTAAATGCGGGCATTACCGACATGCGCGAAGTCGAGCGCGTTCTCGGGTAAATAGACTAAGGCAGGATTGTGCCATCCTTCATGTTCTGCTCGATGACAGCACGCCTGCGCTGCATCAAATCGGATTCTTCATCTGGCTCGCTGTTGCCGGGGCTCGAAAGCATCGCCGCAAGATTAACCGCCTGCTTAAGCGAAAGTTCCGAGCAGTGTACCTTGTAGTAAATCTGGCTTGCGGCCTCGCACCCAAAAACATTCCTGCCCCACTGCGCGTAATTCAGGTAAAGTTCCAGAATGCGGTCCTTCCCGAGGTTGCGCTCCATGACGACGGCATAGATAAGTTCCTTCAGTTTACGTTCCCATGTACGCTCACCCGTCAAGAACAGGTTCTTTGCCAGTTGCTGCGTGATCGTGGAACCGCCATAGCGGAGTTCCCCCTTGGTCACGTTTGCATCCATCGCCTTCGCCATGCTGCGCACGTCAAAGCCCGGATGCATGTAGAATGCGGGGTCTTCTACGGCAATAACCGCCTTGCGCAAGTTAATGCTGATGGAATCAAGCGGTACAAAGCGGTGCTGAATGTTGACCTTCGGGTTTGAATCCACGAGGTCGAGCATGAACCGGCTCATTGCAGGCGGAGTATCGCGCATCGCCTGAATTTCATCAAGTTGTCCGAAAACATACGAGTGCGCCTTTACGAGGAATATTGTTCCTACCAAAGTAAAAAGCACTGAATAGATAAACAGGACGATGACAAAAATTCGAGCGACAATCTGGATCTTCTGCAACATAGCTATGGAAAGATACAAATTATTTGCGGCCGCCGAACCATTCGTTCACATCTTGACCGTCCTTCATGCCCGAAGGAAGGTTTTCAAGGCCGTCGCCCAGGATAATCGTTCGGATTCCCGCGTTGCCGAACACCTCCTGCAGGTATTCCATGCCCTTACGGCCCGCTTCGTCGTGGTCCAGACAAAGTACAACGTTCTTGTTCTTGAAAAGCGGGACCCAATCTGCCTTGAAACTGCGTACACCGGGAATGCCCACCGCATCGATATTCTGCTGCAACATCGTAAGCGTATCGACAACCCCTTCGCAAAGGTAAATCCAGCCCATCTTCTGGTTCAGGGCCGATACGTTGTACGGGAACGGCACCGTTCCGCGCAGGTGAAGTTCCTTCGGCTCAGTCGAGCGCTCTAGCGCCCTGGCCTGGAAATGCGACGCACGCATCTGAGAATCTAGATACGGGAAAATCAACGGGTGCTTGTAGTAGCGCAGGTTGCCCTTGTCATTGAACAGCCCCACATACTGCAGCACTTCCATGCTATAAGTTTCTTTCAACTTGCGGTTGAGCGCATCGTAATCCGTGATGGTGCGCAAGAGCATCCTATCCCACACAGGCTTGAAAATGCGGCGGCGTGCAAGGTATGCGGCAGCAGGCGTACCGTCTACAGGCGAAAGCATCTTGAGGAATGCCAGTATGACCTTCTTGCGCTCGTCCTCGGGAATGAGTTCCTTTGCAGGTTTCGGTTCAACAAGTTTTTCTACAAGTTTGTCTTCGAGGGCGGCAGCCTTGGATTCCGATATCGGGCGGTTCCCCCCTTTGCCAGGAACAAGAAACGGGTAAGTATCCTTGAGCCAGTTGAGCGCCTCTAAAAAACTGCACCCATTGCAAAGCTGAACAAGGCTAATCACATCGCCGCGAACATCGTCGCAGACCCAACAACGGAACAAGCCTCGTTCTTCAGAAATAGAGACAGACGGAGTACGGTCGCCATGCACATGGCGTTGCGGGTAGAAACACTTGAACTTCCCGCGCTCGACATCGATACCGAGAGCCTGCGCCACGGCGGTTATCGAAAGCGATGCCTTGAATTGTTTGAGTTCTTCGTCTGTCATTTGCGAGAATTATAGAATTTTTAATATTTTTGGGGTATGCAGATTCTAGAAAACGAGCCGATGAGCAAGCACACCTCCTTCAGGGTCGGTGGACCGGCACGTTTTCTCGTAAAAGCCGAAAGCATCGGCGAGCTAAAGCTGGCGTTCAAGTTCGCTGCAGAGAAGGGCCTACCCTACTTTACCCTCGGGAACGGCACCAACCTGCTCGTCGCCGACAAGGGCTATGAAGGCGTAGTCATCACACTCGCCGGCGAATTTTCACAAATTGATGACATGGGCGCAGGCGCATTCAAAGTCGGTGCGGCAGTCCCGCTCGGGCGCTTCGCCCGCATGGCACTCAAGCAGGGCTACGCAGGCATCCACAAGCTTGCAGGAATCCCGGGAACCCTCGGAGGTGCCATCTACATGAACGCAGGCGCGTACGGGCAAGAAATCGGCACGCACTGCACGCAGGTTGCCGCCCTGGATGCAAACGGGAACATCCGCGAATATTCAAACGACGAATGCGCCTTCGAGTACAGGCGGAGCGCTTTCCAGAAGGCTGATGCCACACATTCAGCAAATGCCCCGCAGGCCGAGACAATCCTTTCGGCTACGTTCCAGCTGGAACGCAACAATGCCGAAGGCGAATCGCAAGAGCAAACCGTCGCCCGCCTCGAAGCCGAACTGCAGGAATGCATGGCCAAACGCAAGGCGACGCAGCCGCTGAACATGCCGAATGCGGGTTCCACCTTCAAACGCATGGAACGCGGTTCCGCCGACATGCCGCAACAAGTCGCCCCCGGCTACTACATCGAGCAGGCGGGCCTCAAGGGTTACCGCATCGGTGGCGCCGAAGTCAGCACGCTCCATGCGAACTTCATCGTAAACGCGGGCGGCGCGACGGCAAAGGACATCCTCGACCTAAGTGAACACGTCAAGGCTACTGTCGCCGCAAAATTCGGCGTAGAACTCCAGCGCGAAATCATCATGCTCGGAGAATTTTAAAACGCACAAAAAAACAGCCGGGAAAAATTTCCCGGCCGCTTTATTATTCATAAATAAAATCAATTTCCATATAGGCCTGAAATATTAAAGCCCAAAACAGCCTGGCCATAATTTTCACTCGCAGGATCATCAGAAGTCAACACAATTTTGAACACAAGATATTTATAACGCGTAGTAAAAGCAACTTTTTCATACGCATTATTAAGACTCGTTGACGATCTAACAAAAGATAGATCAGAGAGATTGAACTTCACACTACATGAATTATTCATCAAATTGATATTAGGATTGGCTAGGCAAGAATAATTTTTATTGGTACCATAAACATACAAATCAAAATTCTGAGGAATTTTTCCAGTCCTTGCGACATCGTTACCACTACTAAGCCACGAAATTGCAGCATGTACCAAATTACCACCCGAGCTGCTCAAATTGTTCGTAACAAGCCATATTTCATGTTTGTTGTTATCGGTACGCGTTTTCAACCTAGTAATATCACCATTCCAATAACGAGAGTCATAATAATACCTATTGTTATTACCACTCGTATTATTGTCAAAGACCAAGAAATCGTATGTAGGATACCAAGTTTCCGTAGTAAGGAGCATCGCTTTCACAACTTCAGGATGCCAACGATAGAACGGGTTAGTCGCCAACAAATTAGAGACCATACCTGCCGTATATGCAGCAGATATTTCCGTCCCATCATAAAACGGCTGATACCAATAACTACTATTACCATAACGTCTCGCATACTCCACATAGTTATCATCTCTACTATAAAGCTGCGTAAAATTCCTTATTTCCGGTTTCGCAAAACCTTGATTTTCAGTACGGTAAGACGAATAAGCAGGGGTCGTCATATTCGTGGGATCAATTCCGCCGACGGCAATGGCATTCGCCGCATGCGCCATAGAATTCAACTGCCCGACATTCTGTTGTCCATAATTGCCAACAGGGACAAATTCCAGTGTACGATACTGATAGATATAGTTGTCCAGCGACTTTGCAAGCGAACTATAACTAGATGTTCGACTTAATCTGTCATTTCGAACGCCCATATAGACTTGGGGCGTTTGACCAGCCGGATTATTCGGGTGGTTTTTCCCTACGTAAGGAATAAAACTTCTAGCGGTTCCACTTACTAAGCGAAATGTTCTAGAAGCTTTCATTTCATAATCAGGAGTTGGATTAAAGGATTCATTACTATTCGTTCTAATATATCTGACGGGGATTCTGTTTCGAAGTTGTACCGGAAGTGCGTCAACACCCATAAAGACGCCAACATCCGAAGCTTTACTCAAGAACCAATCGGTAACCAAACCTGCCTGCGAATAACCAGCGTCCCAAAGTACATCATAAAAATCTTTATATTGAATTGTTTGTCCCGATATATAGGGGTTGTTCTGGATAAAATTGCCATAAGTGGGATACTGGTATGAAACCCCACTCGAATTAGTCCATCCTGCCTCCACATAAGATGGTGTAAAATAACGATCTTCGTTGATATCAATAAAATTTTCATTAGAAAGCTCTTTATATTTTTCCCAATTATACGTACAAAACTGCGAATTAGCGGCAAAACAATTCTCCGAACTACTCACAGTATGCTTTCTAAAATAATACGGCTTAGTACCTCGTGTCGTACTGAAAGCACCTTCAATAGCCTTGATATTATTAGGCATTCCCAATTTTTTCAAAGAATGCGTTTCCAAGGACGGAGCAACTTTCTGTTCTTCATCCTTTTTGACCTTTGTGTAGTCAACATTCTTGTAAACCATCGGAGAGTTCATCGTACTCCCCTTACGGCCCAAGAGGTCGAAGTTATTTGTAGCCGCACCAACACCGATACAGCCGAGAGATAATGCTATAGGTATTATTTTTTTCATTTCCCCAATCCTTTTTTGTGAATGAATGGATTTAATATAATAATTTTTATTTTATATGTAACAAACAAAATAATCTTTTTTTAAACAGATTTACCTATACAACAATTATTCAGCACAATGTATTCTTTTCTTAATTATTTGTAATACAAACAAAAACAGCCGGGAAAAATTTCCCGGCCGCTTGGAATATGACGTATTCCTTAGAACTTACCTGTTCGGACGATATTCAGCAGAAGTCATGTTGAAGCCAAGGACAATTTCACCCTTGTTTTCGCTACGGCTATCTTCTTCCTTGAGGAGAATCTTGAATATCAAGTATTCGTAATTCGAAGCAATAGTGACCTTTTCAAACGAATTGGTCTTGCTGTAAGAACCACCGATAAACACACCCGGGCTGTTGAAGTTAATGCTCAGCGGTCCAACCGACGAATTCGGCGTGTAGGGCTGGCTCAGATCCAAATGCGGGTTGTCCAGATAGATGTAGTTCGAATTATTTACGCCCCAAACCTGAAGGTCAAAGTTCTGCGGAATCTTGCCGATGGTTGCGATATCATTACCGCTGCTCAGCCAAGAAATTGCTGCGGTAGCAGGGTAATTAACGCTTCCCGGGTTACGAGCAACGAACCAAATTTCAGACTGGCCGTTGCTATTCACGCGGGTCCTCAGCTTGTTAATATTGCCATTCCAGAAACGAGAATCAAAGTCGTAATCAGGCTTGTCACCCACATCATCAAACACGAGGTACTTGTAGGTCGGAGCCTTTTTCGTCGAAGCATTAAAGGAAAGCGTATTAGACGTCAAGAGCAAAGCCTTGACAACTTCCGGATGCCAACGATAGAACGGGTTGATAGACAGAAGGTTGGAAACCATACCAGCGGTGTATGCAGCGGCCATTTCGGTACCGTCATAGAACGGCTGGTAATTATACTGTCTGCCATTCGTCTGCACATAAGTTCTGGCAAGATCATCCATCATCATGTGAGAGTAGTTGTAGATTTCCGGCTTCTGAGAGCAATTAGTGCACACCTTCGTAGAAGTGTAGGGTGTGACAGCGCCGTTGACCGACTCAAGAGCACCCACCGTAATTGCGTTAGCGGCGTAACCCTTTGTAGTCACGTAGCCAGGATTCGAATTATCTTGCCCATAGTTACCGGCAGGAACGAATTCGATTGTACGGTTCTGGTAGATGAAGTTATCCAAAGCCTTGGCGTTAGCAGAATAACCCGTAGATTTAGAGATGCCATTATTACGCACACCAATGTAAACCTGCGGAGTCTTGCTAGACGGATTATCAGGATTACCAGACCTGCCCACATAAATCACAGGGTGGTTAGAAGCATGTTTCAGCAACGCATAAGTCCTAGCATCCCTCATTTCATAACCCGGAGCGACAGCGAACGATTCCGAAGAATTATTCCTGATATACCCCACAAACCTGTTATAGCCAAGCTGAACAGGAAGTGCATCGGCACCCATATAAATACCGACATCATAGGCCTTGCCATCATACCAGTTAGGCACCTTGGAAGCCTTAGAAAGAGTATTCCTTACATAGTCAAACTGTCTGTAGGTAATGCTCTGGTTGGAATTATACGGCGAAGTCTGGGACATATTGCCGTTAGCATAATCGAAGTAAACCGTATACCCATGGCCATCAGCATTTGTCCAACCAGGTACGTTCGGGCTGGTCGTAGGCTCATAGTTCGAATACATAAAGCCAGCGTAGTTGGCGGGATCATTCTGACGAACGGTGTTGATAGGAATAAACACCTGGTTCAGACGGTTTTTATAGTAATTCCAGTTGTAATTGCAAAGGAATGTTCCACAAGCATCGGTGTTATTTGTATAGTAACGCTTCAAGAAGTAATGCGCATCATCAACGTGGCCACCACCCAAAATATTATTGCTACTGGAGTGAAGCGACCTGTAAGCACCTGTAATAGCCTTGACATCGCTCGGCATACCCGTTTTCTGCAAAGAATGGGTTTCCACCGGAGCACCAATTTCCTGTTGTTGCTGTTGATTTTTCGTTTTCAAATAATCCACATTCTTGTAGACCATCGGGGAATTCATCTGACTTCCACGACGACCGAGAAGGTCGTAATTATTTGCTGTCGCACCTGCTCCTATGCAGCAAAGCGAAATGAATAATGGTAATGTTTTTTTCATTTTTCCTTCCTTTTTTTTAAAAGAGTTCTCCAAATGTATACAAACTAATTTCAGTAGTCAACGTATTTAATTTATACAAAATTATGTCACATACAAATTAAAAAGAAGCAAAAGAAACACATACAACACACATTGTAATTCAATCACCAAACATTTATTTTGTTTGTAATACATTTGCATTTCGTATAAAAAAACGACTCCGCCATCTTTATTTCGCAACTAATATTTTTTTAAGAAAAAATTAAGACCCATACGGGACTTTTTCATATCCAAAATCGCTCTCCCTGCAAAAAAGCAAAATTCCCGCACCAACAGCGATTGTACAGCCGATTGCATCCGTTTTGCATTCTATGGACGCAGGCAACCCCCATCAAAATTTCTATCTTTTGCTAAAAAGATTCCCGTTTTCACGGGGATAACAGAAAGAATATGAAGAACGTTGATACTATTGCCGTTTTAGACTTCGGCGGGCAGTACGCCCACCTGATTGCTAACCGCGTGCGCCGCTTGGGCGTATTTACCGAAATCCACTCCCCTGCCGCTCCCGTCAGCGAACTCGAAGGTGTGAAGGGAATCATCTACAGTGGCGGCCCCTCCAGCGTATATGCGGCCGACGCCCCGGAATACAATCCTGAAATTTTGAACCTCCCGGTGCCGAAACTCGGCATCTGCTACGGTCACCAGCTCATCGCCCAGCAGTTGGGCGGTCACGTAGAACCGGGCAAGGTGAAGGAATACGGCATCGCCGACCTCATTGTGGGCGACGAAAAGTGTCCGATTTTGAAGGACCTCCCGAAGGCATCCCCGATGTGGATGAGCCACGGCGACCAGGTCACCAAGCTCCCCGAGGGCTACAAGATTGTGGCCAGCACCAAGGACTGCGAAATCGCCGCCGTCGCCTTCGATAGCGTGAGTCCCGAACGCCAGATTTTTGGCATCCAGTTCCACCCCGAAGTCACGCACAGTAAGTTCGGAATGAAGCTGCTCGAAAACTTCATCGACTTCACCGGCGCAAAGAAGACTTGGAACATGAAGAGCTACCTGCCGCTCATCACGCAGCGCATCAAGGACCAGGTCAAGGACCGCAAGGTCTTCTTGCTCGTGTCTGGCGGCGTGGACTCCACCGTGGCATTCGTTCTTTTGAACCGCGTGCTCGGCCCCGAAAAGGTCTTGGGCCTGCACGTGGACAACGGCATGATGCGCCTCGGCGAATCCCAGAAGATTATGGACTTCCTCACGAAGGAAGGCATGAACAACTTGAAGGTGCGCGATGCTAGCGAGCACTTCCTCGCGAAGCTCAAGGGCGTGACTGCGCCGGAAACCAAGCGCGGAATCATCGGTAAGGAATTCCTGACGGTGAAGGACGAGGAAATGGCTAAACTCAACCTCGATCCGAACCAGTGGATGATGGCGCAGGGCACCATCTACCCCGACACCATCGAAAGCGGCGGCACCAAGAACGCCGACAAGATCAAGACGCACCACAACCGCGTGCAAGAAGTCTTGGACCTCATGGAAAAGGGACTCGTGCTGGAACCCCTCGCCGACCTGTACAAGGACGAAGTCCGCGCCCTCGGCGAAGAACTCGGCATCCCGCACAACCTCGTGTGGCGCCACCCGTTCCCGGGTCCGGGCCTCGGCGTGCGCCTGCTCTGCAGCGACGGCGTGCTCTCCGATGATATGGTGAAGTTCGAAGACGTTCACGACACGTCGGGCCAGTCCCTCGCCGACTACCTAAAGGCGAACAACATTGCTGGCCGCCTGCTCCCCATCAAGAGCGTGGGCGTCCAGGGCGATGGCCGCACCTACGCGCAGCCGTTCCTCATCACCACTCCAGGCTTAAGCTGGAAGGACTGCGAAAAGTTCTCGACCGAACTTGCAAACCGCTTCAAGGCTATCAACCGCGTGATTTACCAGATCGGCAGCGTCGCCGACGAAGATCCGAAGCTCGTCGAACAGTTCGCCACCCGCGAAAACTTCGATACGCTCCGCAAGTTCGACAACATCTGCACCGAATTCCTGCAGGCAAACGACCTGTACGAAAAGATTTGGCAGATGCCGGTCGTGCTCGTCCCGCTCCGCACGGCAAACAAGCCCTGCATCGTGATGCGCCCGGTGAACTCCACCGAAGCCATGACCGCAAACTTCGCCGAAATTGACCAGGGAATGCTCGCCGGTCTCTGGCGCAAGTTCGAAGCCGAAGGTGCCGGCAGCCTGTGGTACGACGT
Organism: Fibrobacter sp.; assembly: GCA_045131085.1. Lineage (GTDB taxonomy): Bacteria > Fibrobacterota > Fibrobacteria > Fibrobacterales > Fibrobacteraceae > Fibrobacter. The sequence goes on along the minus strand of JBGUQN010000002.1, from coordinate 3,551 downwards.
GACGCACAAGCCGCCCGGAACCATCGAGTGGGAATAAAATTTCACCTAACAAAAAAGCCTTTTGGAACTCATCCAAAAGGCTTTTTAATTTAATTACGAATCAAATTTGTATTCTGCGGTGAGCTTATTTTTATCGAATTTCCAATCACTCTTGGAATGAGCCTTAACGAAGTCATCAAATAGACGTTCAAACCCTTTGAACATGATCGTATATTCCGGAACCAAATCCTTGGGATTAACGCCCTGCAGGTACGGCGCAAAGGTGGTAATCCACCATTGTTTATCATTAGGCGCATAAGTATGGATTTTTGAAGGGAGCCTGCCTTTGCCACGTAGCGTAAGCTTCATGGGCAAGAATAAATCACGGTCGACCGCCTCATAGAAATCGTAGTACGACTTTTTGCACAGATTCATCGCAACGAGAACGGCATCCTTAGCGGCTTCTTCCGTAATGGGTATCACGACACCTCTAATGAAAAGGTATTTTTTATATTCCTTGAAGAATACATGAATTGCATCAAAAACCATATTTTTCATCTGTTCAAAGCCGTAACGCCCCTTATACCTGTAAAAGCCCATTTCCGCACCTGCGCCCAGATTTAAGTAGTGCCCTTTCCAGGCCCAAAATATGTATCTCCTACCTCCTGAGGTGAATTCAAACTTTTCCCGTTTCATTGTTGTGGCGTAATCGAATACTTCATCGTATAAATCGCAGTAACCAAATTGCTTTTGAATGCAATCTACCATGGTGTGGTAAAAGAACTTACCGTCCTCTTTAACTCTTTTGAAGCCCAAAGCCTCGAAAAAATCTTTGCACTCTCCCTTTACCGTGATTTTCTTCAGAATCGGGTCACCGGCGAGAAGTTTGTCGTTCCAAGAGATGTAAGTGATATTGGGGTTCTTGCTACTGTAATCGGTCGTCTGCGATTTGGAACGATCTCCATGGAGGAAAACGTCTTCTTCATAGGCATTGTAATCTTTGTCCATGAACCAGATGTGGCCAATTCCTGTATTATCTGGCCCCGACGCATAGGTGGTGATTCGAGTTTTACTACCCTTCTTTCCGGAGACAATCGAAGCTATACGGCCGTCATTCTTGAATTTCATGACATCGGAAAGGGCTTGGCCCTTAATTCTCACGCACTTATCCGGCAACAAGCCCGTCGTGTTTGCTGAATGGATACTGTAATTCCTAAAGCACTTTGAACGATCCAAGCCTTCGCAATCAAAATCTGCCGGGGAGTAAGCCGTAATGCCGTCATATTTAATAGTCGCTTGACGCACGGTTCCTTTGCAAGTGTAATTTGCGATTTTTGTTATATCCTTTTTATAGACAAAGTACTCGTTGGCGACAACATTACCGGTTCCGGCAGCGACATCCATCACAAAACGGAAATGGTCACCTTCACTAATACCTTTCATTTCGCTAATGTGCACCATTTCTGGGATTCCCATCGTAACATTAGCTACGTGCCCTGTCGTTTTCCATTCCGTAGCGTTCGGCTTGCGATATTGAACTTTTGTATTGAAGGCATAAAGTCCAGTCACTTTCAAGAAAAAGGCCGAAGCTTCGCCTGAATAAACAAGAGTTTTAGTTAATCCCTTAAAATTAGCCTTAGCCCCGATAAAGGTTGTACCAGTACCATTGTACGAAGCACAACATTCGCTATTCTTTCTATAAGTGAATATCTCGGTAGCAACCACAGTCTTGCCGCCTACGATGTCCATGACAAATTTTACAGCTGCACCATCCACAATTCCAGAAACTTTTTCCAGATTAACATCCTTGGAAAAACCTGCGGAAACGGTTCCGAGATTACCACTTCGTTTCCACTCTTTTTTGCCCGGAAGTTTATAATCGACTTTTGCAAGATACATATATCCACCTGAAACAGTAAGGTGCAAACGATTAATATTACTCATATACTACAATCTCCTTTTAAAGTAAATATGAATTTATGTGTACTATATTTAGTACAACTTAATGTAGTATATTTCTAGTATATTTCTAACAAATTAACAGAAAATAAAATTTTACTAAAATTGCCAGCAAAATATTTGCCGGCAATACAGAGTTCTGTAGAATTACTAACTAAAGTTGTGTGATGATGTTTGCGTGTTGTTTTATATTTGTCAATCATTTTCAACACAGCGTAAGGGCATCTCATTTGATTTGTAGTCATTGATTTCTATGAAACCACGCCTACCCTCTTCGAGTTCCCAACTGTATGCCTGAACTTCGTTCGATTGTGATGCACTCCAGAAGCGAGCCATTTTGCCGGCATTCATGAAGTTGCCGCTCATGAACCTGTAGCCCGAAGGTAACACGTTCAAACCGGCTTCATTCGTTCCATCATTCTCTTTCCAACCGAATGTAGCCTTCAAGACCTGTGCAGCGCGACCTTTCGCCTTGTGGTTCACGTATGTGACCAAGTGCCTCCAATCTGCATTCGAAGGAACATGCCAACCTTCCGGGCAAACACCGCGAGTCTGGCCTTCATCGACCAACCTGCAAGACTTTGAATTGCAATTACCATCGATAGCCAAAGCCTGCGCCCAAGTGTAATAGCGCCCGTATAGGGGGCAATTCGAATACTTGTCTTCATAGCAATCAGAGCCCTTTAGGTCATACCTGAGGTTTTCTGCCATCCAGACTTTCTTGCCAATCATGACAATCTTGTACTGTTGACCATCACGATGGTCAATAATGTAGTTTGCTCTAGAAGATTTTTTTGGCGCTTTTTGCTGTTCAGCCTTTTTCATTTTGGCAGCAGCATCAAAAGGCGATACATCCCAACCGGACTTGTTGTTTTCGGCACTAAAGCCACCCAAATTGCGTGTCATGTCTTGCACGCGCGCAAAAAGGGATTTAGAATTTTTCTTAATATCGTTCCACAAGTCAACAGCCGTCGATTGCAACGCAGTATAACTGCCTAGGAGTTTTGCGCTGCCCGTTTCGTAAAGTTCGACTGTCAAAGTGAGTTTATCCTCAAACTTGCCGACGCGTGCCTGCGCAATATAGTCTGCGGCGATATTCCTGCCGGTTTCGGCAAGGCATGTGCCTTCGCAATCCTCGAGCGCCTTGCCCGGCGGCAACATCACGTTGATGTTCTCGCGGGTCATGATGGTATAATTCATGGCCGGAGGGAGCGCCGCCCCCGCCTGCGCACGGAGTTCATCCGTTAAAAAATGGCATTCAGAGGGGGTAATTGCACTGTCAATAGAAATAGTTTCAAGAACCGCAACAAATGCGGCAAAAGAGTTCATGCACAAACAAAGGAGCGCAAAAAGAAAAATCCTCATGCAGATAAAATAGATAATCTGCACGAGGAACGATTCTTTTTATTTACAGGTTGGCGACTAAACGAACTTTTTAGCCGACGAACAGAAACTATTAGCCAACAAAGATGCGGCCGTTGCGGAACAACTGCATCCACGGGCCGTCTTCACCCCATTCAGCCGGATGCCAGGAGTACTGGCAAGTACGGAACACGCGTTCGGGGTGCGGCATCATCACGAGGGCGCGGCCGTCTTCGGAGCAGAGGCCGTTG
>JBGUQN010000001.1:0-3047 GCA_045131085.1 Fibrobacter sp. | reverse complement strand
TCTATCGCTACCGCAAAGAACAAGAAGATCTACCGTGGCACGGGCCGCCGCAAGAACGCCATCGCCGCTGTGATCCTGAAGCCGGGTACCGGCAAGCGCACTATCAATGGTCGTGATTTCAAGGATTACTTCCATTCTGAAGTGCAGAACATGATCGCCAACCTTCCGTTCGCCATCCTCGGCAACGCGGAAGAATGGGACGTCGAAGTCACCGCTCGTGGCGGTGGAATCGCCGGCCAGATGGGTGCTGTCCGCCTGGGCATCTCCCGCGCTCTCGTGGCCAACGACGCCGAAGTGAAGCCCGCCCTCAAGAAGGAAGGCCTCATGACTCGTGACGCCCGTGCCGTTGAACGTAAGAAGTTCGGCCGCAAGAAGGCTCGTAAGCACTTCCAGTTCAGCAAGCGCTAATCTGCGAATCGCTTTTACGGAAAACCCTGGCTCTGCCGGGGTTTTTCTTTTTTACGTCTGGGAATGTTCAAAAAAAAAACGCTCGCATTGGCGAGCGTTCTGTACAAAGTATTTTTCTGGTGCTTCGCGCTTTAGAAGTTGTCCGGCCTGTCGAACATGTGCGTGACGAACTCGGTCACGAGCGTCACGTAGGCTTCATCGCTGAAGATGGGCTTCTGCATCAGGTCGATTGTCTCTTGCGAGAGGGCGCCAGTGCTTGCAAGTTCTGCGCCGCCCTTGCGGAACTTTTCGCGCAGCATGTTGAGGCGGCGCGGGCCTCCGCGGTGGTCCAGCGCTCGCATCTGCGGGGCGGCGACGAGCGTGTATCCCTCGTGCCCCAAGATGATGTCGAACTGCTTGCGGATGGGCTCGTAGACTACGTCCAGGTCCATCCAGGCGCAACTCGAAAGCAGAATGATTTTCTGGCCTTCTTTCTGGAACTGCAAGCCGTGCAAGTGCGAGTTCATGGCGGTGGCGCCTTCCTTAAGTTTCTGGCCCATGTAGGGGTGGACCATGCCCACGATGCGGTCCATGAGTACCTTCATCTGGCCGGGAACGCCGAACAGGTACAGGGGGAAACTCCAGATGACGATGTCCGCATTGATGAGCTTTTCGCGCACCCAGGGCACGTCGTCGTCTTTCATGAAGCAACTGCCGTCTTCGCGGCCCCAGCAGCTGAGGCACCCGCGGCAGGGCTTGATGTTCAGATTATCGATAAAAAGGTATTCCGACTCGTACAGGCCGCCTTCTTCGAGCCCTTCCACGAACGCCTTGGTGGGGATAAGCGTCCCGCTGCGCTCTTTTTTGGGGCTTGCGACCATGATTAAGACTTTCTTCTTTTCAGGCATGGACACAAATTTAGAAATTTTCTACATTTACGCGCGCTCGGGCAATTTCGCCCAAGTAAAACCAATCACCGGCTTGCGAGAGTCGCTTCGGTGGCGCGGTCCACAACCCTAGGTTCGGGCTTCGCTTCGCGGCTTATTTGCATACCGGGTAGTAACAACCGAAAAGGAATACATTATGGCAAATCTGCCTTCTGTTGAAGACCTGCTCGCTGCAGGCTCCCACTTTGGTCACCAGACTCAGCGCTGGAACCCGAAAATGAAACCCTACATCCTGGCGGAAAAGAACGGCATCTACGTTCTCAACCTGTCCAAGACTCGCGACCTCCTCGAAGAAGCCGCCAAGGCCGCTGCCAAGATTTCTGAATCTGGCAAGACCGTGCTCTTCGTTGGCACCAAGCCGACTGCTCGTCAGTGCGTGCTCGACGCCGCTGCCGCCTGCAACCAGTTCTCTGTTACCAACCGCTGGCTCGGTGGTATGCTCACGAACTTCCAGACGGTTCGCAAGTCCATCAAGAAGATCGACAAGATCGACGCCATGGAAAATGACGGTACGTTCCAGGCTCTCTCCAAGAAGGAAGTGCTCGACAAGAACCGTGAACGCGAAAAGCTGCTCTCCGTGTTCGGTGGCATCCGCGAAATGGTGAACCTCCCGGGCCTCCTCGTCGTGACCGACCTCGCTCACGAAAAGATTGCCGTGGCCGAAGCTCGCCGTCTCCACATTCCTATCATCGGCATCTGCGACACGAACGTCGATCCGACCCTCGTGGATTACCCCGTGCCGGCTAACGACGACGCCGTGAAGTCCATCAAGCTCATTGTGGACTACATCGCCGCCAACGTCAAGGCACGCGTTGCCAATGACAAGAAGGAATCTAAGGAAGAAGCCAAGAAGTTCGACAACGGTGAGGACAAGTAATTATGCAGATTACCGCTTCCCTCGTTAACGAACTCCGCCAGAAGACTGGCGTGGGCATGATGCAGTGCAAGAAGGCCCTCACCGAAACTGACGGTGACATGGACAAGGCCGTCGAACTCCTCCGCAAGCAGGGTGCCGCCGTCGCTGCAAAGCGCGCCGACAAGGCTGCCAAGGAAGGCCGCATCTACCTCGTGGAAACTGCCGACAAGGCTGCTGCGTTCGAACTCTCTTGCGAAACCGAACCGGTTTCCAACAACGAAGACTTCGTCGCTCTTGCCAACCTCGCCATCAAGGCCGTGGAAACGCAGGCTATCTCTTCCGTCGAAGATCTCAAGAACGCTGTCGTTGACGGCGTGAAGATCAACGACCGTCTCCAGGACGTCCTTGTGAAGATTCAGGAAAACATCGACTTCCGCAAGTTCGGCGAGCTCAAGAAGGCCCCGAACTCCGTGTTCGGTGTTTACAGCCACATGAAGGGCAAGATCGGTGTCATCACCGAACTCACTTTCGAAGGCTCTGCCGACGAAGCCGCCCTCAAGGCTGCCGCCAAGGACATCGCTATGCAGGCTGCCGCATTTGCTCCGGTTGCCCTGAACGATGCTTCCGTCCCGGCCGAAACGATTGAAAAGGAAAAGGAAATTGCCAAGGCTCAGATCGAAGCTTCCGGCAAGCAGACCAAGCCTGAGTTCATGCAGCGCCAGATCGATGGCCGCGTGGCTAAGGTCCTCAAGGAAATCGTTCTCGAAGATCAGGAATTCTTCATGTCCGAAAAGAACCCGAAGAAGCTCTCTGTCAAGGACTACCTCCAGGAAGTCGTTGCCAAGCAGCTCGGTCTT